>JBBQHK010000025.1:0-40639 GCA_038323895.1 Lysobacterales bacterium
ATGACCGTCCGCTGGCGCTGTACCCCTTCAGCCATGACCGCGCGCAGGTCGAGCGCATCCTTGGCAAGACCCTCTCCGGCGGCGTCACCGTCAACGACACCCTGCTGCATTTCGGCATCAATGCGTTGCCATTCGGTGGCATTGGCGCCAGCGGCATGGGCGCGTACCACGGGCGCGCCGGTTTTGATGCCTTCAGCAAGCAATTGCCGATTGTCTGGCAATCGCGGCTCGCCGGCAGCGACTTTCTGAAGCCGCCCTATTCCAACGTGGACCGGTTCCTCAAACTGCTGCTGCGCTGACGGGACCGGCCAAACAAAAGGCCGGCGAGTGCCGGCCTTTTGCATGGGGTCAAGCAACCTGCGAACGGATTACCAGATCCGCACGCGCTGGTCCGGCGGCAGGTACATCTTGTCGCCGGGCTTGACGTCGAACGCGGCGTACCACGGATCGAAATTGCGCAACGGCCCATTGGCGCGGTACATGCCCGGTGAATGCGGATCGGACTTGATCTGGTTGACCAGGGTCTCGTCTCGATACTTGGATTTCCACACCTGCGCCCAGGCCAGGAAGAATCGCTGGTCGCCGGTCAGGCCGTCGATCACCGGCGCCTGCTTGCCATCCAGGCTCAGCTTGTAGGCGGTGTAGGCCATCGACAGGCCGCCAAGGTCGCCGATGTTCTCGCCCATGGTCAACGCGCCATTCACGCAGACTTTGTCGAGCGGGCAGAACGCGTCGTACTGCGCGCCAAGCGCCTTGACCCGGGTTTCGAAACGGGCGCGGTCCTCGTCCGTCCACCAGTTCTGCTGGATGCCTGCCCAGTCGGACTTGCTGCCCTGGTCGTCGAAGCCGTGGCCCATCTCGTGGCCGATCACCGCACCGATCGCGCCGTAGTTCACCGCGGGATCCGCATTGATGTCGAAAAAGGGTGCCTGCAGGATCGCTGCCGGGAACACGATCTCGTTGAAGCTGGAGTTGTAATAGGCATTGACCGTCTGCGGGGTCATGAACCATTCGTCGCGGTCGGTCTTCTTGCCGATGCGCGCGTTCTGGTCGTTCTGGTTGTACCGGCGCATCGCAATGGCATTGGCCATCAGGTTGTCCGGCACGATGTTGACCGAGCTGTAATCCTTCCACTTGTTCGGGTAGCCGATCTTCGGCCTGAACGAATCAAGCTTCTTGTAGGCTTCGACCTTGGTCGCATCGCCCATCCAGTCGATGGCTTCCAGGTTTGCGCGCATTGCCACGCGCAGGTTGGCCACCAGATCGTCCATGGCCGCCTTGGCTTCCGGCTTGAAGAACCGGTCCACGTAGATCTGGCCGATCGCATCGCCCAGGCCGCCTCCGACCTGCGCGATCGCGCGCTTCCAGTCGTCGCGCTGCGACTTCTGGCCGGACAGCACGGTGCCGTTGAAGGCGAACGCAGCGTCATCTATCTGCGTGCTGAGCAGGCCGGCGTTGTTGTCGATGGCACTGACGGTGAGGTAGTCCCGCCACACGCTCAGCGGCGTCTTGTTGACGATCGCGATGATCGGTCCGACCGAACTGGGCGTGCTGACGTTCACGTCTTCCGGAATCGGCAGGCCCTGTGCCTTGAAGTGCGCGGCCCAGTCATAACCCGGATACAACCTGGACAGATCGGCAAACCTGGTCAGGTTGTAGGTCTTGTCGCGGTTGCGCAACTCGGCTCGATCCCAGGTTGCCTTGGCCAGTCTGGTTTCAAGCGCGAGGATGGCTTCGGCGCGGGCCTTGCTCTCGGTGACCCCGGCAAACCCGAGCATCTTCTGGATGTGTTCGACATACGCAGCGCGGATCGCCACGAAGCGCGCATCCTTGTTGATGTAGTAATCCTTGTCCGGCAGGCCGAAGCCGCCCACGCCAATCCCGATCAGGTAGCGATCCGGGTTCTTGCGGTCCAGGCTCACGCCCGCACCCACCGGCGCGTTGGTGCCGTCGATGACCGACTCCGCGAACGCGGCGACCAGCGCCGGCATGGCGTCGATCGCGGCGATCTTGTCCAGCACCGGCTTGAGCGGGGCGATGCCGGCGGCATTGCGGGCGTCGCGATCCATGAAGCTGTTGTAGTAGTCGCGCACTTTCTGCCCATTGCTGCCCGGGACCAGGTCCGTGCGCTTGGCGATGTCGTTGAAGATCTGTCGGGTCTGCAGCTCGGATTCGTCGCGCAGCGCGCGGAAGGAACCGAAGCTGGTTTCGTCGTCCTTGAGCTGGTAGCTGTCCAGCCAATGGCCGCTGGCATAGCGATTGAAATCGTCGCCGGGCTTGACCGCCATGTCGCGCGAGGCGAGTTCCACTCCGAAGCTGCCCAGCTTCGGTGTTGTCGCCGCAACCGGTGCCTGGATCGATGCCGCCCGCGTTGAGGCTTGGCTGGCCATCGGCGTGTTCGACGTACTGGCACAGGCGGCGAGCGCGCTGGTCAGCGCCACGGTAAGCAGGGTGCGATTCATGTGGGCTCCATTGGGACGTAAGACCGGGATGCGACTTGCAAGCATAGGCGGCAGGGCCGGCACGGGAAGTGCCGAAAGTCGGGTGGGCTGGCTTGTACACTGCGGACGTTGATTCCGATCATGGTTCGACAGGCTCACCACGAACGGAATCAGTCAGCTCACCACGAACGGAATCAGTCGGCTCACCACGAACCGATTCAGTCAGCTCACCACGAACGGAGTCAGTAGGCGCGTCAGGAACGGAATCTGGTGGTTCACCACGAACGTAATCAGCGCGTTACCGTTCGCCCTGAGCCTGTCGAAGGGTGAACAAACACGTGTTAACAGGTTCTCCAAGATGAAAATCGCCAGCTGGAACGTCAATTCCCTCAACGTCCGTCTGCCGCACCTGCAGCAGTGGCTGGCAGATTCCGGTCCCGACGTGGTCGGCCTGCAGGAAACCAAGCTCGAGGACCACAAGTTCCCCGAGGATGAACTGCTGGCCGCGGGCTATCGCAACGTGTTCGCGGGGCAGAAGACCTACAACGGCGTGGCGATCCTGGCCCGGCATCCGATCAGCGATGTGCAGATGGGCATCCCTGGCTTCGACGACGTGCAGGCTCGTGCCATCGCGGCGACGGTCAATGGCATCCGCATCGTCAATCTCTACGTGGTCAACGGCCAGGATATCGGCACCGAGAAATATGCGTACAAGCTGTGCTGGCTGGATGCCGTGCACGGCTGGCTGGCCGATGAGCTGCGCGCGCAGCCCGACCTTGTGGTGATGGGCGACTTCAACATCGCCCCGGACGATCGTGACGTGAATGATCCGGCGGTCTGGAACGACGACCACATCCTGACCTCAACCGCCGAACGCGCCGCGCTCAAGCGCCTGCTCGCCCTCGGCCTGCATGACGCCTTCCGCCTGCATCATGACGATGCCGGCATCTTCAGCTGGTGGGATTACCGGCAGGCCGCATTCCGCCGCAACCTGGGCCTGCGCATCGACCTGACCCTGGTATCCGATGCGCTCAAGGCCAAGGTGGTCGATGCCGGCATCGACCGCACGCCGCGCACCTGGGAGCGTCCCAGTGACCACACGCCGGCATGGGTGCAACTGGCCGTCGACTGAAACTACGGACCAGCGGATGCTCGCACAAAGAAAAGGCCCGGCAATGCCGGGCCCTTGATACATCCATGTATCGATCGTGCAGCGCTTAGCGCGCGCGACCTCGGGTAAACAGGTTCACGATCAGCAGCAGGACGACCGCGCCGATGAAGGCCGTAATGAGAAAGCCAATCGTACCGCCGAATCCAAGGCCGACCATCGGCAGCAGGATGCCGCCAAGGAAACCGCCAATGATGCCGACGACCACGTTGAGGATGAGGCCCTGCGATCCATCGCGCTTCATCATGATGCTGGCAAGCCAACCCGCGATGCCACCGACAATCAGGTAGATAAGGAAGTTCATGGAGTGCTCCTTCGTTGGTGGAAAAGTGAAAACCCCTTGCCTCATTGCGTAGGGTACGGGGCAACTTTGCGGTGGGCCGCGTGATGATCATGTGGTGATCCGCAGGGTTCCGCGGCTACCGCCCGCCCCCCTGCAGCAGGCGCAGCAGCTCGGCCCGAGGCAGCTTGCCGGTCTCGTTACGCGGCAGCGCCGTCACGCACCTGAGCTTGCGCGGCAGGAACACCGGGTCCACGTGCGCCCGCAGCAGGTGCAGGATATCCGGGCCGGAGATGCCGGGCGCTACCGCAAGCGCGGCAATCCGGCCAATGCCACCGGCTGTGGTCGGTTCAAGCTGCAACACCACGCCATCCAGCACGCCGGGGACGGACAACAAGCGATGGGTCAACTCGTTGAGCGACCCCCGCTTGCCGGCGATCTCCAGGGCGTCAGCCTGGCGCCCGCGCAACTCGAAGCTGCCATCGCCCGCCACTTCCACCACATCCGCCAGAGCGACCGGCGAGGGCAAGTGCGCCGCGTGCACCAGGCTGCCATCAGGTTGCGACTGCACGCTGACGCCGGGCAGCGGCGTCCATGCCGGCGTGAGCGACGGGCGCCGGCACGCAATGATGCAGGTCTCGGTAGAGCCGAACATTTCGCGAAGCTCGCAGCCGTAGCGTGACTCGGCTTCGCGCGCCAGGGATTCAGGCATCGGCGCAGTGGCGGACACGATGCCCGCCAGCGGCGGCAGCCTGACCCCGGATTCGACCAGCGCGCGCAGATGCACCGGCGTGGTCACCAACAGGCGTGGCGCGGGGGTGTCGCACAACGCGCGCGCCACGTCTTCCGGGAAAAACGGCCGCCCACCGTGCACGCCGACATCCGCAAGCAGCGGCAGCATGATCGACAGCTCCATCCCGTACATGTGCTGCGGCGGGACGGTTGCGACCACATTCGCATGCGTGCCGACGGGCCACAGACTACGGAGCGCCGCGAGGTTCTGCGTGGTGCTGACGCGAAACGCGCCCCAGGTCTTGGCATTGGAGGTCGGACGGCCGGTGCTGCCGGACGTGAAACCGACCACCACCACCGCATTGGCGTCCACCAACAGCGGTGGTCCCTCGCGCTCCTCCAGCACGTCCGGCATGCACCAGCCGGTGCTGCGGATATCCCGCTCGATCTCGCGCCCCGGCTCAAGCGGACCATCGCCGAGCGCATAGGCTTCGGAATGATGCGCCAGCGTCTCCGCCACCACGCCGGGGGCGCGCGACGGCGGCAACAGGTTCACCTGGCCGCGCAGGGCCACGGCGCACGACGCGACCAGGAACCGGTAGCGGTCTTCGCACAGATTGACCGCGTGGCTGCCGCTGGGCAGGGTGGCCGCCAGCGCGCGCGCGTGGCGTTCGAAACGCGCGGCGCAGACCGCCTCGCCGCGATCGATCGCGATGATGCGATCCCCGGAGCCAGCGACCAACCGGAATACAGACGCTTCCTGGAAACCCGCCGCCTGGAAAATTTCTACTGCCGACATGCCACGTGATTCCTTGTCCCGGTCGCCCCCAGCGACCTGTCCCCGCGCTTACTTTACGCTGGCGGGCGATGGCTGACCTACATTCCTCTCAGGCAACCGGCAGCAACCACGATGCGCACGATGCGCCTGCGTGGAAATGGATCGCCCGCGACCCGTTGCTGATGCCCGAACAGCAGGCCCGGGCCTGGCTGGCAGCGCGCCTGCAATGCAGTCCTGAAGCGGTGCCTTTGCGACGCTCCCCGCATGGCCGCCCGCAGTTGACCGCGCCGCATGCCACGGACGACATCAGCTGGAGTCATAGCGGGCAAGGCCTGCTGCTCGCGCATGCGCGCGACGCCGTGGTCGGGATCGACCTTGAACATGAGCGCCCGCGCAGGCAGGTAGTGGCCTTGGCCCAGCGCTATTTTCATCCTGCGGAAGCGGCATGGATTGCCGGGAAGCCGGAGGAACGCGCATCCCAATCGGCGTTCATCCGCCTGTGGTGTGCGAAGGAAGCGGTGCTCAAGGCCCACGGGCGCGGCCTGGCGTTTGGCCTGGATCGCCTGCGTTTCTGTGAAGTCGATGGCAGCCTGCAGCTGGTGGCCTGCGACGCTGCGCTTGGCAACGCCACCCACTGGCGCCTGCGCGAACTCACACCCCACGCTGGATACCGTGCGGCCCTGGCGTGGTATCCCGGCATACTTCCGGGATGAACGACGTCACCACTGCGCTGCGTCCCGAACTGGAGTCCGGCCTGTCCGAACTGGGCCTGGAAACCGCGCTTGCAGACCCGTTACTGACGTATTTGGCCCTGCTGCAGCGCTGGAACCAGACCTACAACCTGACCGCGATCCGTGACCCGCGCGAGATGCTGGTCAAGCATCTGCTGGACTCGCTGGCGATGCATGCGCAGCTTGCCGGCGTCGACACGCTGGCCGATCTTGGCACCGGCGCCGGCCTGCCCGGCATCCCACTGGCCATTGCGCTGCCGCGACTGCAGGTCACGCTGGTCGAAAGCAATGGCAAGAAGGCGCGTTTCCTGCGCGAGGCGGTGCGCCAGTTGCAGCTGGGCAACGTCACGATGGCGGAATCGCGGATCGAAGCATTCGATGCACCGGGCCAATACGACGTCATCACCGCGCGCGCGCTGGCCAGCCTGCCTTTGATCCTGGAACTCGGCAGCCACCTGCTGAAGCCTGCCGGCCGGCTGCTGGCGATGAAGGGCGTGCTGCCCATCGAGGAAATCGCCACGCTGCCAGCGGGCTGGCATGTGCTGGCCACCCATGCGCTGCAGGTGCCCGGTCTTGGCGCCGAGCGCCATCTGGTCGAAGTCCGAAGGTACAGGGCTGGGATTTGACCCGCTGAGGCATAATCGGCAGCCCGGTGTCGCGTCGATCCCGGATCTGCGAAGGAATTTCACGCCGCATGGCTCGCATCATCGCCATCGCCAACCAGAAAGGCGGGGTCGGCAAGACCACGACTGCGGTCAACCTTGCCGCCGCATTGGCGCGCACGCCCAAGCGCGTCCTGTTGATCGACCTGGATCCGCAGGGTAACGCGACCATGGGCAGCGGCATCGACAAGCGGGAGCTCGACATGTCGACCACGAATGTCCTGCTCGGCGAAGCCGATGCGCGAAGCACCATTGTCCGCAGCGAAGACGGCTTCGATCTGCTGCCATGCAACATCGACCTGACCGCCGCCGAGATCCAGCTGATGGATCTTCCCAACCGCGAACAGCGGCTCAAGCTGGCACTGGAACCGGTGCGCGACGACTACGACTTCGTCCTGATCGATTGCCCGCCTTCGCTGTCGCTGCTGACTTTGAACGCATTGACAGTGGCTGACTCGGTGCTGGTGCCGATGCAATGTGAATACTACGCGCTGGAAGGCCTGAGCTCATTGCTGAGCACGATTGATGCGTTGAAGGGCCGGCTCAATCCGCAGCTCGAGATCGAAGGCGTGCTGCGCACCATGTATGACGTACGCAACAACCTGGCCAATGCGGTGTCGTCCGAACTCACCAATCATTTCGGTGAGCTGGTGTTCCGCACGATTGTCCCGCGCAACGTGCGCCTGGCCGAAGCGCCCAGCCACGGCCAGAGCATCCTGGGCTACGACAAGACCAGTCGCGGCGGCGTGGCGTATCTTGGATTGGCCGGCGAAGTGCTGCGTCGCCAGCGCGAACGCGAACAGGCATTGATCGAACTCGCCAAAACAAGGGAGAACGCCGCATGACCGGCGCCAAGGACGCGCCCCACAGCGCACCAAAGAGCGCAGCCAAGAAGCGTGGGCTCGGTCGCGGACTGGAAGCACTGCTCGGCCCCAAGGCCGCGGACGTACAGCCGTTGCAGGCATTGCCCGGCGACCAGCTGCGCACCTTGCCGGTCGATGCAATGGTGCCTGGCAAGTTCCAGCCGCGGCGTTCGATGGACGAAGCGAAGCTGGACGAGCTGGCCGCATCAATCCGCGCGCAGGGCGTGATCCAGCCGATTGTGGTGCGCGAGCACACCGGCGCCGATGGCCGCGGTGGCCGCACCTTTGAAATCATCGCAGGCGAACGGCGCTGGCGGGCGTCGCTACGCGCCGGACTGAAGGAGATCCCGGCGGTGGTGCGTGTGGTCGACGACCGCACCGTGGTGGCAATGGCGCTGATCGAGAACATCCAGCGCGAAGACCTCAACCCGCTGGAGGAGGCTCAGGCACTGCAGCGGCTGATCGACGAATTCGACCTCACCCATGCCGCCGCCGCCGAGGCCGTCGGCCGTTCACGCGCGGCGGTCTCCAACCTGCTGCGCCTGCTGGAACTTCCGGCCGATATCCGCGTGCTGGTGCAGACCGGCGCGTTGGAAATGGGCCATGCGCGCGCATTGCTGTCGCTTGCCGCACCGATGGCGATCTCGCTGGCCAAACAGGCCGCCGAACAGGGCTGGTCGGTGCGCGAGGTCGAGCATCGCGTGCAGCAACTCGCGAGCGGCAAGGCGCCGACGCCACGCGCATCAGGCAAGGCCAAGCCGAAACCACAGGCCGACATCGCCGCGCTTGAGCGCGAGCTGTCGGAAACCCTTGGCAGCCGCGTGGACGTGGTGAACGGCCGCGGAAACAAGGGCCGGCTGGTCATTCATTACGCCAGCCTTGAAACACTCGATGGCGTGCTGGACCGCCTGCGCAACAAGTCGTGAGCGCAGGACGCATGGGTGCATCACCGCAACTGTCGGTCGTGGTCCCGGTGCACGACGAGGAAGACAATGTGGCACCCCTGGTCGGCGAAATCCTCCTGGCATTGCGCGGATTGCTTGACTTCGAAATCGTTTACGTCGATGACACCTCGCGCGATGCCACCCTGCATCGCCTGCAGGCATTGCAGGCCTCCACGCCAGAGCTGCGCGTCATCCGCCACCTGACCAATGCAGGCCAGAGCACCGCAGTGCGCAACGGGGTCAAGGCGGCGCGCGGCGCGTGGATCGCGACCCTCGATGGCGATGGCCAGAATGATCCAGCCGATATTCCCGGGCTGCTGGCGCAACGCGATGCCGCTGACGACAAGGTGAAGCTGTTCGCCGGATGGCGGGTCAAGCGCCAGGACTCCAGCAGCAAGCGCTGGGCATCCAAGTGGGCCAACGCAATCCGCTCGCGCATGCTGGGCGACGACACCCCCGACACCGGCTGCGGGATCAAGCTGTTCGAGCGCGAGGCTTTCCTGGACCTGCCCTACTTCGACCACATGCATCGCTACCTGCCCGCGCTGATGCAGCGCGCAGGCTGGAAGACGGTGAGCGTGCCGGTCAACCACCGCCATCGCACCGCCGGCGTGTCCAAATACAACAACCTCAGTCGCGCGCTGGTCGGCATCCGCGACCTGCTCGGGGTGGCATGGCTCATCCTGCGCAGCCGGCGCACGGCGGTGGAAGAACTGGGCCGATGAACCTCGCGCCCGCCACCGACGTCATGAACTCACCGATCGCGTGGCTGGCGTGGACAGGCCTGCACATGAGTCCGTGGAAGCTCATTGGACTGGTCGGCGCGTTGATGTTCGGCGGGCGCTGGCTGATCCAGTTCATCGCCAGCAAGCGCCAGGGCAAGCCGGTGATCCCGCGCGCATTCTGGTACATGAGCATTGTCGGCAGCCTGATGACGTTGAGCTATTTCGTGTTCGGCAAGAACGATTCGGTTGGCGTGTTGCAGAACCTGTTCCCCAGCTTCACCGCCTGCTACAGCCTCTACCTGGACATCAAGCATCGCGGCTGGCGGCGTGACCGCGCCGAGCACTAGAGAATCTCTGAACAGGCGCTAATTCACCCTTCGACAGGCTCAGGGCGAACGGATGATCAATTCGGCGAACGGGTGATTACTCGGCGAACGGGTGATTACTCGGCAAACGGGTGATTAATTCGGTGAACGGGTGACGCTCTGATTCGACGAACGGGTGACGCTCTTATTCGGCGAGCGGGTGAGGCCTCTAATTCCGTTCATGGTGAGCCTGTCGAACCATGATCGGAATCAGCACCAGGCGACTCGTTCGGGATCCCCTTGCAGGTGCACCGCCGATGCTACGATCCGGCGACTTGACTCCCGAATCCAGACCCGTGAAATCCCTGCTGCTTGCGTTCGCCCTCCTGCTGCCGACAGCTCCGGCTATCGCTTCGACCGTCGTCGGGACGGACGAACCGAAAGTGGTCGAATCCGCCACCGATAAAGCCTTCAAGGCGATCTATGAGGCCGAATGGAAATGGCGCATCGAGCAAACCCCGTCCTGGGACGAGGACAGCGACAACAGTGGGCGCCCGCCTTCAGATCATCTTGCCGATGTGGGCCCTGAGGCGCAGGCGAGCCGGCTGGCGTATCTGGATGGCGTGCTGAGGCAGCTCGACGGCATCGATGCCGCAAGGCTGTCGCCGGACAATCAGGTCAACATCGCGGTGTATCGCCCGCAGATCAGGCACATGGCCGCGGAGATCCGTTTCCACGACTTCGAAATGCCGTTCAATGCCGACAGTTCGTTCTGGTCGGACCTGGGTTTCATGGCGCGCGCGCCGCTGCGCGATGCGGCGGCGTATCGCGCCTATGCCGCTCGCCTGCGCGACGTACCGCGCTATTTCGACCAGCACCTCGCCAACATGCGCGCAGGGCTGGCACGCGGCTTCAGCGTGCCACGCGCGGTGCTGGACGGTCGCGACGTTTCAATTGCGGGCATCGCCACCCTCAAGGATCCGGAAACCTCCAATTTCTACGATCCATATCGGAAGATGCCAGCGAGCATTCCGGCCGCCGAACAGGCCGCATTGCGCGCCGAAGGTCGCGCCGCAATTGCCGATGCACTGGTGCCCGGGTTCGCCAATCTGCTGACGTTCTTCCGCGAGGAATACGTGCCGAACGCACGCAGGACGCTTGCGGCCGAAGCGATGCCGGATGGGCCGGCCTGGTATCGCGAACAGATCCGCAAATACACCACGCTGGACCTGTCGCCCGATGAGATCCACGCCATTGGCCTGACCGAAGTCGCCTCGATCCGCGCCGACATGGAGGCGATCATCAAGCAGGTCGGTTTCACGGGCAGCTTCGGGGAATTCCTCACCTTTCTGCGCACCGATCCGCAGTTCTATGCGAAGACCCCGCAGGACCTGCTGGACCGCGCCGCCTGGATTTCCAAGCGGGTCGATGGCGAAATCGGCAAGATCATCGGCACCCTGCCGCGCGGGCGCTTCACCATTGTCGAAGTGCCGCCGGACATTGCGCCGTTCTGGACCGCCGGTCGCGGCGGCGCCGACACCTATTGGCTCAATACCTACAACCTGCCCTCTCGCCCGCTGTACAACCTGGCCGCGTTGACCCTGCACGAGTCCTCACCCGGCCACTCGCTGCAGGGATCGCTGGCGCGCGAACAGGGAGAAGTGCCGGATTTCCGCAAGGATTACATCAGCGCCTACGGCGAGGGCTGGGGACTGTATTCAGAGTGGCTGGGCAAGGAAATGGGGATCTACCAGACCCCGTACGAGGAATTCGGGCGGCTGACCTACGCGATGTGGCGTGCCAGCCGGCTGGTGATCGACACCGGCGTGCACCACAAGGGCTGGAGTCGCGACCAGGCGATCGCCTACCTGCGCGACAACACCGCGCTCTCCGAGCATGAGGTCGTCACCGAAGTGGACCGCTACATCAGCTGGCCGGCGCAGGCGCTGAGCTACAAGCTGGGCGAGCTGACAATTGTGCGGCTCAGGCAAGAGGCGGAAGCCGCCTTGGGCCCGAAGTTCGACGTGCGCGCATTCCACGACGCGGTGCTTGCGCAGGGCTCGGTGCCGCTGCCGGTGCTGGAGAGCCAGATCCGGGCGTATATCGCGAAGGCTAAGGCTGAAACTGCTCTATGACGCGGGCCTCCAAAAAGGGGTCAGAGTGAAGTTTCCTGACCAGGAGTGTCGCCAAACCGATTCTGGTCGGCAGGAAATTCACTCTGACCCCTTTTTCCCAGACGCGGGCTTCGGCGGCGCCACCTAAACTTTCCGGGGCGAGATTGACGGGTATTCGCGCAGCGGCATTTCGAGCCGCGTAGCGAATACCCGTCAGTCTCGCCGCCCGTCGTCACCCAAGTGCTTGCCTGCAATGGAATTTCCCCGCATAATACGCGGCTCGCTGCGTCCGGTTGGCCCGATTCCTCGTGGATCGACGCCGTCGCCGGGCAGGTCCAGGAAGCGCGATTCCGACCTGCCATTGGCCGCGAGACCCCTGATTCCGTATCGCGCATGCGCGCCAGCCGGTCCACCGGAAGGCGATGCATCGAAGCCGACGTCGTGCTGGCTAAGCACGTCATCAATCATCATCGAGGTGCGTAATGTCCCGCGTATGCCAAGTGTCCGGCAAGCGCGTGCAGACCGGTAACAACGTCTCGCACGCCAACAACAAAACCCGTCGTCGCTTCCTGCCCAACCTGCACGAGCGCCGTTTCTGGGTCGCCAGCGAAAACCGCTGGATCAAGCTGAAAGTTTCCGCGCACGCGTTGCGCACCATCGACAAGAATGGGATTGATTCCATTCTGGCCGACCTCCGCGCCCGCGGCGAAAAGGTCTGAGGAGGACGACATGGCAAGCAAACGCGACAAGATTCGCCTGATTTCCTCGGCCGGTACCGGTCATTTCTACACCACCGACAAGAACAAGAAGAACACGCCAGCCAAGATGGAGATCAGCAAGTACGATCCCGTCGTGCGCAAGCATGTGATGTACAAGGAAGGCAAGATCAAGTGACGTGACAGCCCATTCGCGCGGCGCGCGAATGGCTCTGCCGGAACGTCATGCCCGCATGCTCTCAGCGGGATCCAGTGCCTTGAAGAAGCCCGCCTCCTGGCGGGTTTCTTTTTGCACGTTGCGATGGGACCTCAGGCCTCGCGCCGTTCGCGCACCAGCGTATCCACCACCGACGGATCGGCCAGTGTGCTGGTATCGCCGAGTTGATCCGGCGCCAGCTCTGATGAGCCCGCTTCGGCGATCTTGCGCAGGATGCGGCGCATGATCTTGCCGCTGCGCGTCTTCGGCAGTCCCGGTGCCCACTGGATATGGTCGGGCGTCGCAGTCGGGCCGATTTCCTTGCGCACCTGCATGACCAACGCCTTGCGCAGTTCGTCGGTGGCTTCCACGCCCTTGTTCAAGGTGACGTAGGCATAGATGCCCTGGCCCTTGAGATCGTGCGGGAAACCGACCACCGCCGCCTCGGCGACGTGGTGATGCGCGACCAGCGCGCTTTCCACTTCGGCGGTGCCGATACGATGGCCGCTGACGTTGATCACGTCGTCCACGCGGCCGGTGATCCAGTAATAGCCGTCGGCGTCGCGACGGCAGCCGTCGCCGGTGAAGTACATGCCCGGGTAGGCCCTGAAGTAGGTGTCGATGAAGCGCTGGTGGTCGCCGTACACGCTGCGCATCTGTCCCGGCCAGGACTCCAGCAGCACCAGGTTGCCTTCGGCCTCGCCTTCCAGCAGCGTGCCTTCGGTGTCGACCAGAGCCGGTTGCACGCCGAAGAACGGCAGGGTGGCCGAGCCGGGCTTCGCATCGATCGCGCCCGGTAACGGCGAGATCAGGATGCCGCCGGTCTCTGTTTGCCACCAGGTATCCACGATCGGGCAGCGACTGTCGCCGACAACCTCGTGATACCAACGCCAGGCTTCCTGGTTGATCGGCTCGCCGACGCTTCCGAGCAGGCGCAGTGATGCGCGCGAAGTCGCCTTGACCGGGCCGTCTCCTTCGCGCATCAGTGAGCGGATCGCGGTCGGCGCGGTGTAGAACAGGCTGACCTGGTGCTTGTCGATCACCTGCCAGAAGCGCGAGGCGTCCGGGTAGTTCGGCACGCCTTCGAAAATGACTTCCGTCGCCCCATTGGCCAGCGGGCCATAGACGATGTAGCTGTGGCCGGTGACCCAGCCGACATCGGCGGTGCACCAGAACACGTCGTCCTCGCGCAGGTCGAATACAGCCTCATGTGTGTATGCGGCCCACAGCAGATAGCCGCCGGTGGTGTGCAGCACACCCTTGGGCTTGCCGGTGCTGCCGGAGGTGTAGAGGATGAACAGCGGATCCTCGGCATTCATCCGCTCGGGCTGGCACGTATCCGGCTGACCCTCGACCATTGCGTGGTACCAGCGGTCGCGCGGCATCTGCATGTCCACCGCGCCGCCGGTGTGCCGCACCACCAGCACCGTCTCGACGCTGTTGGTCCCGGGCAGCGCCAGCGCTGCGTCCACGTTGGCCTTCAGCGGCACACGCTTGCCGCCGCGCAGGCCTTCATCCGCAGTGATGATGAGCTTGCTGGCGCAATCACTCACGCGGTCGGCGATCGACTGCGGCGCGAACCCGCCGAACACCACCATGTGCACCGCGCCAATACGGGCGCAGGCGAGCATCGCCACCAGCGCTTCGGGAATCATCGGCAGGTAGATTGTGACGCGGTCGCCCTTGGCCACGCCCAGGTTGCGCATGGCATTCGCCAGCCGGCACACCCGTGCGTGCAATTGCCTGTAACTGATGCGTTGCGTCTTCCCGTCGGGATCGTCAGGCTCGAAGATCAGCGCGGTCTTGTCACCACGCGCGTGGAGATGCCGGTCCAGGCAATTGACGCTTGCATTCAGCTCTCCATTGGCAAACCAGCGGATGCGGAAATCATCCACGTCGAAGCTGACGTCACGGATCTCGGTGGGTTCCCGCATCCAGTCCAATCGCTTGGCGGCATCGGCCCAGAACGCGTCCGGATCCTGCAGGGACTGCGCGTACATGCACGGGTAGTGGTCACGCCTGATCCGTGCCTTGGCGGCGAAGTCTTCAGGTACCGGATACACGTCGGCGGTCATGGGCGGACCTTCCTGCTGCGTTGAACGGAGTGTATCGCCCATCGCAACCAGTCCCACCACGAGGTTATTGCGGCGGCGCAGCCAACTCCCGCGCACTCAGGAATCCGTCGCGGTTGAGGTCCTGCTTGGCGAAGCGCTCGGCCAGCCGCGTGCGATGCTCGCTGCGGCTCACGGGCTTGCCGCGGCCGCCGGGCTGTTCGCCGGCGGTCAGGACGCCGTCGCGATTGCGGTCCATTGCATCGAAGGCATAGCTCATCCAGTCCTGGTATTCAGCCAGCGACACCTTGCCATCGCCGTCGGCATCCATTTTCGACAAATATTCACTCGTGCGTTGCACCTGCGCTGACGCCGTCAGCACAAAGCCTGGCTGCATGCATGCAACCAGCGCGAACGCCAGCGACCCGATGGCAATGCCCGACTTCATGCCGGCTGCAGCGCGTAACCCTTGAGCCGCGCCGAGTACTCCTGCAGCGCACGCACGCCGGAGGCTTCCGCCTCTACGCACCAGGCCTGCAGGCCCTGCAAGCGCTCGGAGGCATCATGCCCGCGGCTTTCCAGAACGTCGGCCAGGCGCGCGCGGTATTCCACCAGCGTGCGGATGCGCGGATGCGCCTCGACGAACTCGTGCAACTGCCGGCGCGCCTCGGGCTTCAGCCAGCGTCCGTCATCTGCAATGCCCTTGCGCAACCGGCGCGGCAGCATTGAACGCAACTTGGCACCGGCCGCTGCGGCCTCCTCGCGCAACGCGGGCTTGAGCACCTTGCGCTGGTAGTCGGTCATGGCCTGGAAGCGATGCGCCACCAATGCCTTGACGGTTTCGGTGTCGGGCATGCTGATGTTGGGCCGCACATTCAGGCTCGGCGCGACGCGCAACACCTTGGCCAGGCGCACCGCCTCAAGCAGCTTGATCGCAGCCCACCCAATGTCGAACTCGAAGCGGCGCAGGGCAAATTTGGCCGAACTGGGAAACGCGTGGTGGTTGTTGTGCAGTTCCTCGCCGCCAATCCAAACCGCCCACGGGGTGAGATTGGTGGCGGTGTCGGTCGTCTCGAAGTTGCGATAACCCCACCAATGGCCGAGGCCATTGATGACGCCGGCCGCCCAGAACGGGATCCATGCCATGTGCAGCGCCCACATTCCAACACCGGCGAACCCAAACAGCGCAAAACTTGCCAACAGGAACACGACCGGGCCCGCGTTGGCGTATGGCGTGTACAGATGCCGCTCGATCCAGTCGTCCGGGCAACCCTTGCCGTATTGCTCGATGCTGGCGCGGTCCAGGCGGGATTCGCGGTACATGTCGGCGCCGCGCCACAACACGTTGCCGATGCCTTTGTGCATCGGGCTGTGCGGATCTTCAGCGGTCTCGCACTTGGCATGGTGCTTGCGATGGATTGCCGCCCACTCTTTCGTGATCATCGAGGTGGTCAGCCAGATCCAGAAACGGAACACGTGGGCGATGGCCGGGTGGAAGTCCACGCCTCGGTGTGCCTGGCTGCGGTGCAGATACAACGTCACCGAGAAAATCGTCAGCTGGGTTGCCGCCAAAAAGTACAGCGCGAGTTCCCAGAATGAAAATTGCAGCAGGCCAGCGGCCAGGAACTCCAGGATGACGGCTTGTGTCGGCAAAGTGAGGGGCAGGAAAGCGGGCATTGCGGGCTCTGGGAAAGCGTCACGGCGACGCTGGACCATGATGCCATGCAGTATGGGAACGGGCGCGGAACGGAGGTTGCGCCAACCTGAACAAGCGCCGTGGGCGACAATCACGAAATGCCCGAGCTGCCCGAAGTCGAGACCACCCGCCGCGGCCTGCTGCCCCATCTCCAGGACCAGCGGGTCACTGCCGTACTGCTCCGCCGGCCCGACCTGCGTTGGCCGATCCCGCGCGAGGTCGTCGAGCTGCTGCCGGGGCAACGCATCGACGGCATCCGCCGCCGTGCCAAATACTTGCTGCTGGACACCGCTGCCGGCAGCGCATTGCTGCATCTGGGCATGTCCGGCAGCTTGCGGGTATTGCCAGCCACCACGCCGGTGCGCGCACATGACCACGTCGACATCGACCTGGGCCCCCAACGGGTACTGCGCTTCAACGATCCGCGCCGTTTCGGCTGCCTGCTGTGGCAGGCGCCTGGCGAAACGCATCCGCTGCTTGCCGGGCTTGGGCCGGAACCGCTGTCGGACGAGTTCGACGGCGACGGGCTGTTCGCGCGCAGCCGCGGCCGCAGGGCGCCGGTCAAGGCCTTCCTGATGGACCAGGCGGTGGTGGTCGGGGTGGGCAACATCTATGCCGCCGAAGCGCTGTTCATGGCCGGCATCTCGCCGTTGCGCGCGGCGGGGTCCATCAGCCGTCGTCGCTACCAGGCACTCGCGGACGCAGTAAAGGCAATTTTGGCCCACGCGATTCAGCGCGGCGGCACCACCTTGCGCGACTTCATCAGTCCTGATGGCGCGCCAGGTTATTTCGAACAGGAGCTATTCGTTTACGGCCGCGGCGGCTTGCCGTGCGGGCGCTGCGGACGCGTATTGAAGCAAGCCAGCATCGGCCAGCGCGCCAGCGTGTGGTGCACGCATTGCCAGCGCTGAAGCGCGTACAGGAAACGCCGCCCGGTTTCCGCCCTACCTGTGCTCCGGCTATAGTGCCGCTTCCCCCGATTCAGCGCGTTGTCATGACAGAACCCGGTGAAATCACCGTATTGCTGGATGCCGCCCACAAGGGCGACCGGAGTGCGATGGACCGCGTGCTGGCCACGCTGTATCAGGAATTGCACTCGATGGCACGCCGCCAGCTGGCCGGCCAGCACGGGCATACGCTGGATGCCACCGCACTGGTGCACGAGGCCTACCTGAAGCTGATCGGTCGTGGCCAAGGCGCGGCGCAATTCGATGACCGTGCGCATTTCTTCGCCTATGCGGCCTCGGCGATGCGCAGCGTGGTGGTGGACTATGCGCGCCAGCGACTGGCGCAGAAGCGCGGCGGTGACCAGCACCGGGTCACCGATCTACCCGAGGACATGGAAGGCGGCGTGCGCCTGGACGAGGACATGCTAGGCCTGGACGCTGCCCTGACCCGGCTCACCGCCGTGGATCCGCGCCTGACCCAGGTGGTGGAACTGCGCTATTTCACGGGTCTGTCCGAACTTGAGATCGCCGCGCTGATGAAGCGCTCGGAACGCAGCGTGCGCCGCGACTGGCAGAAGGCGCGGATGTTCCTGCTGGCGTCCCTCAAAGATCCCGAGGTCAGCTGACCTCGTGGTCGCCTGATTCGGCGCTGACCGATGGACGCCGAACGCTGGCAACGGCTGTCCCCGCTGCTGGATGCGCTGCTTGAACTGAGCGCCTCACAGCGCAGCGAACACCTGGCAGCGCTGCGCCGCGAAGACAGCGCGCTGGCGGACGAGCTGCAACACCTGCTCACGCTGGAGGAAGACGACACGGGATTCCTGGCCGAGCCCGTGGTGGAACTGCCGAACGGTGCCCGCCCAGGCGCACGTATTGGTCCGTACCGACTGGACAGGATGATCGGCGAAGGCGGCATGGGCCAAGTATGGCTGGCGATGCGTGCCGACGGCCTGTATGAGCGCAAGGTCGCGCTCAAACTGCTGCGCGCCGGCCTTGTCGACCCGCGCATGCGCCAACGCTTCGACCGCGAACGCGAGATCCTGGCCCGCTTCGCCCATCCATATATCGCACGCCTGCTGGATGCGGGCATCGACCGCGATGGCCAGCCATACCTTGCCCTGGAATTTGTCGATGGCGAGGCGATCACCAATTACTGCCAGACGCGGAAGCTGGACCTGGCCGCGCGCATCGACCTGTTCCGGCAGGTCTGCGAAGCCGTCAGCCACGCACACGCCAACCTGATCGTGCATCGCGACCTCAAGCCCTCCAACATCCTGGTCACTCCGGCCGGGCATGTGCGCCTGCTCGACTTCGGCATCGCAAAATTGCTGGACGTCGAACTGCTGCCGCTGGAACAAACCCGCACCGGCGTGCGCACCTTCACCCTGCACTATGCGGCGCCCGAACAGATCCGCGGCGAACCGGTCACCACCATGACCGATGTCTACTCGCTCGGCGTGGTGCTTTACGAGTTGTTCGTCGGCAGCAAACCGTATCGGCTCAAGCGCCAGACAGACGCCGAATGGGAAGAAGCGATCCTGGTTGGCGATCCGCTGCGCGCATCCCAGGCAGCGCTGCGTTGCGAACCTGATGCAACCAGACCGTACTCGCCCAAGCGGCTGTCGCGTGAGCTGGCGGGCGACCTCGACAAGATCGTCAACAAGGCGCTGGGCAAGCGCCCGGAACAGCGTTACGTCTCTGCAGAAGCGCTTTCGCAGGACCTGTTGTGCTACCTGCGCGGGCGGCCGATCCAGGCCCGCGGCGAACGCATGGGTTATCGCGTCCGCAAGTACCTGTATCGCCATCGCTGGCCGGTCGCCGCGGCAAGCATGGTGTTGGCGGTGATGTTGACCGCGCTGGCCGTGGTGGGCTGGCAAGCACGCCAAGCACTGCGCGAAGCCGGCCGCGCACAAGCCATGCAGAACTTTGTGGCCGGCCTGTTCGAAAGCGCCGGCTCGGCGCCGCATGACACCCCGATGGACCTGCGCGCCCTGCTGGACCTTGGCATCATGCGCGGCGAACGCAGCCTGGCCCGGCAACCGCAGGCGCGCGCGGAACTCTACGGCGTGGTCGCGCGCTTGCGGCTGGGCCTGGGCGACTATCGCGAAGCCAACGCATTGCTTGACCAGCAGGCCCAGCTGCTCGGGGAACTGCCCGACGCGCCTGCCAGCCTGCGCCTGGAGGCGGCCACCTTGCGTGGCAATACGCGCCGGCAGATGAGCGATGCGAAGGGCTGCCTGGCCCAGATGCAGCCGCTCCACGAGGTGGCGGCGCGTGAGCAGGAACAGTTGCCGGCGCAAGCCGCCGCTTTTTTCTCGCAACTTGCGCGCTGCCATCGCGACCTGGGCGAACGCAACCTGGCCAGCCGGTTGCTGAATCGCTCGCTGGAACTGCGCCGCGACCACCAGGACGATGTCGGCGTCGCCGAAAGCCTGCTCGACATGTCCGCGCTGCGGGCCGACGACGGCGATCCGAAGCAGGCCATCCGCATCCTGCGTGATGCGCTGGTGCAGCTGCAGCAGAAGGTCGGCGACCGGCATCCACTGGCGATCGACATGCTGCGCGCCCTGTGCTCGCTGGAGCGCAGCAACGACGAGATCATCGCCGCCGAACGTGATTGCCGCAGCTCCTTGCAGCTCGCCCGCGAGCTGCATGGCAACGAGTTCCGCGCCACGATTGACGCGCGCCGGCAATTGGCCGCGCTGTACGTGGACCTGGGCCGTTTCAGCGAGGCCGAAACCGAGTTCCTGGACACTTACAAATGGATGCGCACGCGCCTGGACGCCAACCATCCCGACCTGGCGCGGACCTACAACAGCCTGGCGATCGTGGCCTGGGAGCGAGGCGATGTGGGCCAGGCCACCATGTACCAGGAGCAGGCGGTCGCGACATGGCGCAACGCAGGCAATGAAAGTCTGATCGCGGCAGGCCTGTTCAACCTGGCGATGATCCTGCACAGCGCCGGGGACGACTCAAAGGCCTTGCCGCTGATCCGTGAATCGCGCCAGCTGCGCGCGCAGCGCTTCGGCTCACGCCATGAACTGGTCGGCGACAGCGACCGCTTGCTGGGTGAAGTCCTCGCTGCACTCGGCCACACCGAGCCTGCACATGCGGCGTTGCGAAACGCGGTGCAGGCGACCCGCGCCGGCTTTGGACGGACCCATTCGCATACCCGCCGGGCCGAGATTTCATTGGCAAGTTTCGAGGCCTCCGGCGGTGATCATGCGGCCTTGCAGCGCCTGCATGCGCTGGGCGAGCAGGATTCTGGTGATATCGAACAACGCAAGACTTCATGGCTGGCGAGCGCCTACGCGGCGCAACTTGAGTGCGCCACCCAACCAGCGCAAGCGTCTGCAAAACTCGGCACGGTGCTGGCGCAGATGCAGCTGGTCTTGCCGGAAGGCGGCGCCATTCCGCGCGAGATCGAACAGATCCGCGCCGGCTGTACTGCGCGGCGCTAGGCGAAATGCGCGCCTGGGCCTGCCCTACAACAGCGGTGCCTGCATGGGTTCGATGCTGCCATCGCCACGCATGACCTTCTTGAACTCGGCGCGGCTGACAGACACATAGCGTTCGTTGCCTCCGATCTCGACCTGCGGGCCGTCCTGCACCGCGCGCCCGCCAGCGTCCACGCGCAGGTTCATGGTCGCTTTCTTGCCGCTGTGGCAAATGGTCTTGATCTCCTGCAGTTCGTCGGCCCAGGCCAGCAGGTATTGGCTGCCCTCGAACAGCTCGCCACGGAAATCGGTGCGCAGGCCGTAGCACAGCACCGGGATGCGCAACTGATCCACCACTTCGCTCAATTGCCAGACCTGCGATCTGGTGAGGAATTGCGCTTCGTCCACCAGCACGCAATGAAGGGGCCCGTGTGTGGCGATATCTGCATCGATCATGGTTTGGAGGTCGGCATCGGGCCGGAAGGCGATGCCATCGGCCTTCAATCCGATCCGCGAGGCAACCGTGCCACTACCCGCGCGATAGTCCAGCCATGGCGTCATGATCGCCACCCGCATGCCGCGCTCGCGATAGTTGTGCGCCGATTGCAGCAGGGTCGTGGTCTTGCCGGCGTTCATCGCCGAAAAATAGAAATAGAGCTTGGCCATGCACGGATTCTACCGGCGCACAAGGCTGGCCAGTCTCCCCTGTAACTTCGACAATGGTCGCCAGATGCAAGGCCTCAATCAACCACAGCGCGACGCCGTCCTGCACACCGAAGGCCCGTTGCTGGTGCTTGCCGGTGCCGGCAGCGGCAAGACCCGCGTCATCGTCGAGAAGATCGCGCACCTGGTCGCCAGCAAGCGCTACCCGGCCAAGCGCATCGCCGCGATCACCTTCACCAACAAGTCGGCACGCGAAATGCGCGAACGCGTGGGTCGGCGGGTCACGGGCGAGGCGGCGGAGGAGCTGACAGTCTCCACCTTCCATTCGCTGGGGCTGCGCATCCTGCAGATTGAACACGCCAGCATTGGCTTGCGCCGCGGGTTTTCGATCTTCGATGCCGACGACAGCGCCGGGCAAATCAAGGACCTGCTGCCGCCGGGAAGCAAGCCGGATGCGGTCGAGGCGATGAAGCAACTGGTTTCGCGCGCGAAGAACGCCGGACTCTCGCCGGATCAGGCCGCGCATGCCGCACGCACTGGACGCGAACACGAAGCCGCGTCCTTGTATGCGCGCTACCAGAAGCGATTGAATGCCTTCAACGCGGTGGATTTCGACGACCTGATCCGCTTGCCGGTGGAGTTGCTGGAAGCCAACCCCGACTGCGTGAGCGGCTGGCGCGAACGCATCGGATATCTGCTGGTCGACGAATGCCAGGACACCAACGACGCGCAGTACCGGCTGCTGCGTGCACTGGCCGGTAATGGCGGCCAGTTCACCTGTGTGGGCGACGATGACCAGAGCATCTACGCCTGGCGCGGCGCCAACCCGGACAACCTGCTGCAGCTGGGGACTGATTACCCTGAGTTGAAGATCGTCAAGCTGGAACAGAATTACCGCTGCTCCAACCGTGTGCTGCGCGCTGCCAATGCATTGATCGCCAACAATCCACACGAACACCCGAAAGCACTCTGGAGCGAAGCGGCCGACGGCGAGCGCATCCGCGTCTGGGAATGCAAGGACGCGGCGCACGAAGCCGAAAAGGTCGCCGCGGAAATCCAGTTCGTTGCGCAGAAACATCAGGCCCCGTGGAGCGAGTTCTGCATCCTGTTCCGCGGCAACCACCAAAGCCGCGCGCTGGAAAAAGCGCTGCAGCTGCTGCGCATTCCGTATCACCTGAGCGGCGGCACCGCGTTCCTGGATCGGGGCGAGGTCAAGGACGCGCTGGCCTGGCTGCGCCTGCTGGCCAACCCCGAGGACGATGCCGCGTTCCTGCGCGCGGTCGCATCGCCGCAACGCGGAGTAGGCGCGACCACGCTTGCCAAGCTCGCCGAACTTGCGGCGCAGTCGCAGATGCCGCTATCGCGCGCGGCGGAATCGGTGGCGGTGGGCAAGCAATTGCCGGCACGCGCAGCAAACGCACTGCAGGGCTTTTCCGACATCGTCCGCAGCCTGCGCGGCAATGCCCATCACCTGCCGCCGGCGCAGCTGGTCCGCCAGCTCAACGAGCGTTCCGGCCTGCTGGCCGCGCTGCGCGCGCTATGCAAGAACGAAGCCCAGTTCCAGGCGCGCCGGCGCAACCTGGATGAACTGGCCGATTGGTTCGATGGACCGAAGACCTCGGGCCCGGGCGAACTGGCTGCCGCGCTTGCCTTGCTGTCGCATGCCGACAAGGGCGATGCCGGCAACCAGGTTCGGCTGATGAGCCTGCACGCGGCCAAAGGCCTGGAGTTCCGCTTCGTGTTCATCATCGGCGTGGAAGACGGCAACCTCCCGCACGAGGCCAGCATCGAGGAAGGCCGCCTGGATGAGGAACGGCGATTGTTTTATGTCGGCATCACGCGCGCCAAGCAGCAGCTGTGGCTGTCGCATGCCAGCTCCGCGCAGCGCTGGGGGGACAAGCTGCGGCTGTCGCCGAGCCGCTTCCTGGACGAACTGCCCGCCGCCGAACTGCAACGCGACGGCGTCGATCCTGTCGCCGATGCCGCCCTCCGGGCCGAACGCGCCAGCGCTGGCCTGGCCAACATCCGGGCGATGCTGGCGGACTGAAGCCGGCAGCCGTGGCCCCGGTTTTTTGCACGAGCGGGCTGGACCGCGACCCGAACATTCGCGGTGGAGCGGTCGCAGTCCAGCCCGCTCCTACAGAGAGGCACGGGTAAACTCGGCCACAATCGATCAAGGAGTGCGTGATGCGTCGGACCGGCCCGATCCTGCTTGTGCTTGCCCTGCTGACCGCGTGCGCGGGCACACCGGTCGCACATCCGCCCGCGTCACATGCACGCGAATCGCAGGTCAGCGACATCAAGGATCTTGCTGAGGTCGCCACCGCGTTGGCTGCAAATGGCGCGCGCCGCACCCTGCTGGTCCTCGACATCGACGACACCCTGCTGACCTCGCAGGGTTTCTTCGGAAGCGACAAATGGTACGAATGGCAGAAGCACTTGCCTGCCACCGACCCGGCCAAGGTGCCATGCCTGTTCGATGTGATCTCGCTCAATTACGAAGCCGGCACCCAGCAGCTGACCCAGGCGGATGGGCCGGCGTTGATCAATGCCCTGCCCGGGGACAAGTTGATGCTGACCTCGCGCAACCTGCTGTATCGCGGCGGCACCCTGCGTACCCTGCACGATGCCGGCTATGCGCTGCCAACGCCCTTGGCCGGGCAATCCGAAGGCCGCAGTTGGCGCTGGCGAAAGGCGCCCGATGCTCGGGAGTCTGAAGTGGGCTACGACCAGGGCATCTTCATGACTGCCGGGCAAGACAAGGGCCTGGTCCTGCTGGACCTGCTGCGCCGTCTGCAATTGCGCTATGACCGCGTTGTGCTGGTGGACGATGGTGATGCCAACATCCGCAACATGCAGGCGGCCCTGCGCGGTGCCGGCATCGACTACCACGGCCTGCACTACACCCGCATCGACAAGACCGTTTCCGATACCGACACGAAGGCTGGCCTGCACGCCTGGCAGGCGTGGAAAACACTACTCGCCGCGACCTATCCGCAACGGTTGGAAGCCTTCAAGGCAGGGCGCTGCGCGTACTGAAACCATGGGCATCTCCCCGATCAACGCAAGGACACTGCCGCCAATGCGATCCATGGAGCCCCTGGTGACGCATCACTGGGGCGCAGCATCGCGCGCTGTCGCGTTGGCGCTGTGCCTGGCGCTGTTGCCTGGCTGCCAACCCGATCCAGCGCCCCCCGCCACCAATCCCGCTGCAATGGCCGCGCAGGCCAAGCCCATGCCGGCGACCCGCCCGGTGGATGCGGTCAATGTGCTGGCGGCCCGTCTGCTGGCCCGCGATGGCGCCGGTTTCGCCAAGCTGGCGGTGCCGCCGGAACTCCACCAACGTCTGCAAACCAGCTGGGGCGAAGGCGACAGCCGCTGGCCGCTGGACGAGCTGCCGCTGGACGGGCGGTTGCCGGGGATGCTGGCATCCCTGCAGGAAAAAGATGCGCTGGCCAAGTTCAAGGCGACATTCCGCACCCAGTTTGCTGGCGCCGACCGTGACATCGATATGGCGATCCGTACCCTGGCCCAGTTCGGCGGCCAGTACGTGCAGAAGGAAGCCGACTACAGCAAGGACGAGCGCGACCATGTCCTGCAGGCGATCGCCGCGCTCAGCAACTGGGCGCTGGCCGCACCGTTGGCGGACACCGCCCGCGCCGACCGGTTTTTCACTGCGCTGACCGCCGCCGCCCAGCGCAGCGGGATCGACGGCAAGGCGGGCAATGCGGCATTCGCCAAACTGGGAATGCCGTCCAGCCTGGACCGGATGTCGCCCTTCATCGCCACCCTGCTGGCCCAGCTGCGGACCCAGTACGGCCTGGACCTGGATGCCAGCCTGCGTGGGCTGAACGTACAACTGCTGGAACAGACCGGTGACAGCGCACGCCTGCGCCTGCGCTACCGGTTGGCCAATCGCGACATCGACGCGATCGTGCCCGCCGTGCGCATTGACGGGCACTGGTATCTCGCCGATTTCGTGGCGCGCGCCGAAGCATCGCTGGGGACCGGGACGGGCACGCCCGCAGGCAACGACGCAGGCACCACAAAGCCGGCTTCGCCATAATGGCAGGGATGCCCAACCGTCCTCCAAGTCCAACCCAGGCCAGCTTGTTCGAACCGGCGGCGGGCCCGAATGACCCTTCCTGTGTCCCGGCGGATGTCCCGCCTGTGGAAGGCGGGGCAGATCCAGCCCACGCGGCGGCGGACGCGCCCGAGTTGCCTGCGTTGCCGTTGCCCGCATTCCTGAACGGTACGAACACGGTGGAATCCGGGGCCTCTTCCGATTCCGACCCCCCAGAATCGACACCACAATCGCCCGCAGTCGCCGCGCCCAAAGCCAGGCCACCGCTGTGGGCCCGGATCCTGGGCCGCTTGGCCGATCCGTGGCTGAAGCTGGATATAGAGCCCGACCAACCCGACCAGTTCCAGCGGTTCGATGACGGCCGCCCGGTCTGCTACGTGCTGGAAGACTACGGCCTGTCCAATGCGCTGATCCTGCAGCGCGCCTGCCGCGAGGTCGGCCTGCCGTCGCCGCTGCAGCCGATGGCCGGCGACCCGCTGGGCCGCAAGCGCGCCTACGTGGCGCTGTCGCGCCGCCATGCCAATGCGTTGGGGTTGCTGCCGGGCCCGGAACACAAGACCCATTCAGGCTCGCTCGCACGCTTGTTGCAGGCGCATCGCCAAGACCCCTTGCTGGACGTGCAGCTGGTGCCGGTTTCGATCTTCGTCGGCCAGGCCCCGAACCGCAGCAGCGGCTGGTTCTCGGTGCTGTTCTCGGAAAACTGGACGATTGTCGGCCGCTTCCGCCGCTTGCTGGCCCTCCTGCTCAACGGCCGTGACACCCTGGTCCAGTTCGCACCGCCGGTATCGCTGCGCGGGATCATCAACGAAGACCTGCCGCCCGAACGCACCGTGCGCAAGTTGTCGCGGGTGCTGCGCACCCACTTCCGGCGCTTGCGCCAAGTGGTGGTCGGACCCGATCTGTCGACCCGGCGCATGCTGGTGGACTCGGTGCTGGCTGCCGCACCGGTGCGCGATGCGATCGCCGACCAGGCTCGCCGCGACAAGATCACGCCCGAGGCCGCCTGGCAGAAGGCGCAGGGCTTCGCCTACGAGATCGCGGCCGACTATTCGCACCCGGTGGTGCGCTCGCTGAGCTACCTGCTCACGCCGATCTGGAACCGGATTTACCGCGGCGTGCTGGTCCATCACCTGGACGGCTTCAAGCAGGACGCGCCCGGCCATGAAGTGGTGTACGTGCCGACCCACCGCAGTCACATGGACTACCTGCTGCTGAGCTATCTGCTCTACACCCACGGCATCGTGCCACCGCACATCTTCGCCGGCATCAACCTCAACCTGCCGGTAGTCGGCACCCTGCTGCGCAAGGGCGGCGCGTTCTTCGCCCGCCGCAGCTTCCGGGGCAATGCGCTGTATTCGGCGGTGTTCCGCGAATACATGGCGCAGCTGGTTGCCGGCGGTTATTCGATCGAATATTTCATCGAAGGCGGGCGCTCGCGCACCGGCCGCCTGTTGCAGCCCAAGGGCGGCTCGCTGGCGATGACGGTGCGAGCCTACCTGCGCCAGCCGACCCGGCCGGTGCTGTTCCAGCCGGTCTACATCGGTTACGAAAAACTGATGGAAGGCGGCAGCTACCAGGACGAGCTGACCGGCAAGGCGAAGGCGAAGGAATCCATCTGGCAGCTGCTGGGTGGAATTCCCAAGGTCCTGCGCAGCAACTACGGGCAGGTCGTGGTGAATTTCGGCGAACGCATCCGCCTGGACGACATGCTGGCCAAACACGCGCCAGATTGGGATGGCAAGGCCGTGGCCGAGGACGACAAGCCCGCCTGGCTTGGCGCGACCGTGGACGCGCTGGCCAATCGCATCCAGGTCAACTGCAATCGCGCCGCCGATGTCAACCCGATCAACCTGCTGGCGCTGGCGCTGCTGTCCACGCCCAAGCACGCGATGGGCGAAGCCGACTTGCTGGCGCAGATCGCCTTGAGCAAAGTGCTGCTCAGAGAGGTGCCGTATTCCGACCACGTCACCGTGACCCCGCACACGCCACGCGAGATCGTGGCGCATGGCGAGGAAATCGGCACCCTGACCCGCATTGCGCATCCGTTGGGTGACGTGCTGGGCGTGGATGCCGAAAATGCGGTGCTGCTCAGCTATTTCCGCAACAACGTGCTGCACCTGTTCACCGCATCGGCGTGGATTGCAGTGTGCTTCTTCAACAACCGGCGCATGGGGCGGCTGCAGCTGCAGCGCATCGGCCGCACGCTGTATCCGTTCCTGCAGGCCGAGCTGTTCCTGCCCTGGGACGAGGACACGTTCGCCGCGCGCATCGATGCCACCATCGAGGTGTTCATCCGCGAAGGCCTGCTGCAGCAGATCAGCGACGACGATGGCGGCATCCTCGCCCGCAGCGCCGGGCAGTCCGACGAAGTGTTCCGCCTGCGCGCGCTAGGCCACCCGCTGCAACAGGCGTTCGAGCGCTACTACATCGCGATTTCGGTGCTGGTGAAGAATGGCTCAGGCGCGCTCGGTGCGGGCGAATTGGAAACCCTGTGCCAGCAGGCCGCACAACGATTGAGCCTGCTGTACGCCCCGGCTGCGCCGGAATTCTTCGACAAGGGCCTGTTCCGAGGCTTCATCCAGAAACTGCGCGACATGCGCCTGGTGTGGCCGGACGAGAACAGCAAGCTGGCCTTCGACGACCGCCTGAACGCTTGGGCCAAGGACGCGCGGGTGGTGCTGGGCCGCGAATTGCGCCATACCATTGAAAAGATCAGCCCCGATACCGGCCGCGTGACCGGGGAGTTCCCGGCGATCGATGGGCTGGCGAATTCCGAAGTGGAAAAGGGATCAGGGTGAATTTTCTGTCAACTGAAGTCGGCAAGACCCGCCAGCCTACGCCGGCTCATCCGGAATCAACGCATTCTCGATCCAGCTGATCTGGTCCTTCAGCTGCAACTTGCGTTTCTTCAGGCGCTTGAGCGCCAGCTCGTCAGCCTGGATGTCGGTGGCCAAACGCTCGATCACAATGTCCAGATCGCGATGTTCCTGGCGCAGCGCGGCCATGCGCCGGGTCAGGCGCGAAAGCTCGATAGGATCCTGCGGCGGGTTCATGGCCGCAGCATAACGCGCCGCTGGCGCGCTGCCGATACGACGGCGGCAGGTAAAATGGCGACTCAATGACTGTCATCCAGCCCCATCCCGGCATCCTGCCTCTCGCTCCGAAGGATGCATTGGCAATCGCCGAACCACTGCCGCGCTCGCGCCATCCCGGCAATGTGCCCGCCAGGCGCGAAGCCGACAAACTGGGCAAGCGCCTGCGCCACCAGGTCGGCCGCGCGATCGCCGATTTCGGCATGATCGAAGCCGGTGACAAGGTCATGGTCTGCCTGTCAGGCGGCAAGGACAGCTACACCCTGCTCGACGTCTTGCTGCAGCTGCAGAAGAAGGCCCCGGTCGAGTTCAGTATTACCGCGGTCAACCTCGACCAGAAGCAGCCGGGTTATCCCGAACATGTGCTGCCCGACTACCTGCGTTCAATTGGCGTGGACTTCCACATCATCGAGCAGGACACCTATTCGGTGGTCAGCCGGGTGATCCCGGAAGGCAAGACCATGTGCTCGCTGTGCTCGCGCATGCGCCGCGGCGCGCTGTACAACCATGCCGAAGCCAATGGCTTCACCAAGATCGCGCTGGGCCACCATCGCGATGACCTGGTCAACACGTTCTTCCTCAACATGTTCTTCCACGCCAAGCTGTCGGGCATGCCACCCAAGCTGCTCAGCGATGACGGCAAGCATGTGGTGATCCGCCCGCTGGCCTATGTGCGCGAGGACGATATCGGCGCCTATGCCGCGCACAGGCAATTCCCGATCATTCCCTGCAACCTGTGCGGCTCGCAGGAGAACCTGCAGCGCAAGCAGGTCACCAGGATGCTGGCCGGCTGGGAAAAGGAAGCGCCGGGCCGCATTGAAACCCTGTCGCGCGCGCTGGGCGATATCCGCCCCTCGCACCTGAGTGATCCGAACCTGTTCGATTTCGCCGGCCTCGGCAAATGCGGCAATGGCACGATGTCGGATGCGAATGTGCATGCGTGGCTCGCAGATGGCGAGACTGCCGACGAGTAGCCTTTCGCCCCAAGTGTCGGGAGGGCTGCCCGTCCCACATACACCACCCTCACCCCAACCCTCTCCCGCCAGCGGGAGAGGGAGTTAACCAGGACTCCCCATGTTCTTTAGAAACCTGACCCTGTTCCGTTTCCCCACGTCACTTGACCTCACTGACCTCGACGCCCAACTGGCGACCTGCGCACTCAAGCCGGTTGGCCCGCTGGAACTGTCCAGTCGGGGTTTTGTCGCGCCGATGGGCCAGCACCATGAAGGCCTGGACCACGTCATCGACGGTACCCACTGGCTGACCGTGGGCGGCGAAGACAAGCTGCTGCCCGGCGCGGTGGTCAACGACCTGCTGCAGAAGAAGCTCGCCGTCATCGAAGAAAGGGAAGGCCGCCGCCCCGGCGGGCGCACCCGCAAGCGGCTGAAGGAAGACCTGGTCGCGGAGTTGCTGCCACGTGCGTTCGTGCGCCCGGTGCGTACCGACGCACTGCTGGACACCAAGCAGGGCGTGATCGTGGTCGACACGTCATCGCGCAAGAACGCGGAGGCGGTGGTATCGGAAGTGCGTCGCGCACTCGGCAGTTTTCCCGCGTTGCCGGTGAATGCCGAAGTCGCCCCGCGCGCCATTCTCACCGGCTGGATCGCCGGCGATGCGTTGCCGGAAGGCTTGTCGCTTGGCGATGAATGCGAACTGCGCGATCCGTCCGATAGCGGTGCGGTGGTCAAGGTCCAGCGCATGGAATTGTCTGGCGAAGAAATCGCCAAACACCTGGAAGCCGGCAAGCAGGTCACGCGCTTGGCACTGGTGCTGGATGACCATGTGTCATTCGTGCTTGGCGAAGACCTGGTGATCCGCAAGTTCAAGCTGCTCGATGGCGCGGTCGACCAATTGGAATCCAGCGAACGCGAAGACGTACGCGCCGAGCTCGAAGCGCGCTTCGCGCTGATGTCCGGCGAGTTCAGGCGCCTGTTCCTGGTGCTGGAAACCGCGCTGAAACTGAGCAAGGCCGACGTCTGAATGCGGAAAGGGCCAGAGAATTGTCCCTGACACTATTTCGCGGAGCGAACGGCGCGTTGGCCCCTTTTGCCAGCCATCCACGTCACTCAGAGTGCGATCTCGACACCGGTCGGGCGAACGAAGGAGCGACACATGAAGAAGACGCTGTTGTTGGTGGCCATCGGTGCGCTGGCTTGCGCAGGTGCAATGGCCCAGTCGCGCGGTGACTGGGTGCTGGGCCAATGGAAAGGTGGTGCTTACTGGTTCCCGGGCGTCGTCCAGGCCAACAGTGACGGCATGGTCACGATTGCCTATGACGACGGCACCCACGAAACGGTGCCAGCCAAGCGCGTCCGTCCCTACACCTGGCAGGCAGGCACGCAGGTGGAATGCCGCTGGAAGGATGGCAATGATTGGTATCCGGGCGAGATCGCCAGCGTCAGCAGCGACGGGACCGAGCTCGACATCCATTACGACGACGGCGACCGCGCACGCGTTGCTACTGGCGGCTGTCGCTCGCGATAACGCGGCTGACGCCTGGGACGTCGTATTTCTGGAAGCGTGGAGCTGCGCGGCTCCACTTAGAATGCACTGATGCGCTCCCTGTTTCGCTTGTTATCGCCCACCCGCGCCGCGCCGGCCACGCCGCGCATACAACGCGACACCATCCAATTCTCCCTGGAAAACGGGCGTTGCATTGAGGTGCTGCGCGTGCGCGATCCTCGCGCGCGGCGGGTCAAGCTGTCCGTGGACGAACGCGGCGCGCGCCTGAGCATGCCGCTGCGTGCAAGTCTGGTGGCCGCTGAGCGTTTTCTGCACGAGCACCGCGACTGGCTGGCAACACAATTGGCTGTGCATGCACAAGGGGGTGCATGCCTGCAACGCGATGTGACCGCTGCGCTGCCGCTGCGTGGCGTGATGCAGCCGTTGCGCTGGACCGCGGGGCGAGCCACCCGACTCGACATCGACACAGATGGCAGCCTGCTGTTCATGACCCCGGCGCACGCGGGCGATACCGCGTTGCAGCGTGGTCTCCGGGATTTCTACGAAGCGCAGGCACGCGCCGATGTCGGCCGTTGGTTGCCCGCCTACCTGAAGGAGCTGCCGCGGGCGCCTCGGCGAGTCGTGTTCCGGCGCACGACTTCGCAATGGGGCTCACTGGCACCGGATGGCAGTCTGTCGCTGGATCTGGCGCTGGTGCTGGCGCGCCCGTCCGCATTCGAATACGTGCTGGTGCACGAGCTCTGTCACCTGTTGCATGCCGACCATTCCCGCCGGTTCTGGGCCGAGGTTGAGGCACGCTGTCCCGGCTGGCACGCGGAACGCGACTATTTCAGGGTTCATGGCCGCCAGCTGAAAGGCCAGTTGCGGGCACTGCTGGCCGGTTGAAAAGCAATTGCCCGTTTACGTTGTCGAACACAACAGGGGAACCACCATGACGACACCCTCCAATCCTACCCGCTCCCTCATGGCGCGCCTGCTGCTGCCCATGCTGGCTGTTGGCCTGCTGCTGCCGATGACAGCGTGCCAGAAAGCTGCCGAGAAAATGACTGAGGCGGCGCTCGAAAAAGCGACCGGCAACAAGGTCGACCTGAAGCGCGATGGCAGCGCCATGTCCATCAAGACGGACGAAGGCGAGCTCAAGATGGCCGCCAGCGTGGACGGCGAGAGCGTGCCGATGCCCGACGACTTTCCACAGGACGTGTACCTGCCCGACAAAGGCAAGATCAACAGCGCCATGGACATGGCCGGCATGAAGATGGTGAACATCATCAGCAACGCCCCGTCCGGTGAAATCTCGGCACAGGTCCAGAAGAGCATGGAAGCGCAGGGCTGGAAGCGCGAGATGGCGATGCAGGGCGAAGAGGGCAGCGCGACCTTTGTCTACAGCAAGGACAAGCGCCAGACTGTCTACCAGATGATGAAGAACGACGAGGGTGGCACCCAGATCGCCATCCGCACCGGCGGCGAAGGCTGACCTGCGCCGTCCAGTTGCGGTCACTCAGGCCAACATTTCAGGTCTGCAGGAAGAAATCCCCGATGGCTGCGGCAACCGCGGCCGGCTGGTTCATGTGCAGGTGATGCCCGCCGGGCAGCACCACCAGCTCGCCATGCGCAAGCAGCGCCGCACGCCTGCGCCGCAAATCGTCAGGCAGATAGGGTTGGGCCGGCTCGCCGAAGATCGCCTTGGTGGGGCATCGGATCCCGGCCACCAGGTTCTCGACCTGGGCTTCGGTCATCCGGGTCATGGTTGGCAGGGTCAGGCGCGGATCGCTGCTCCAGGCAAAGCCGCCCTCGACTTCAACCACGCCGCGTTCGACCAATAGCCGCACCAGCGTCTCATCCAGGCCGCTTCCGGGGACCCTCGTGGCATGCATCCGCGCAAGCACGGCCGTCTCGATGTCGGGAAATACGCGCAATTGCTTGCCGGCAATGGTTCGGTGCGCCGCCACGGCCTCGCGCATCCGAGCCACAGTGTGCTCTGGCGCTTCCGCCAGCGCGCCCAGCGCCTCGATCGCCACCAGCCGTTCGATCCGCTCCGGGCAGGCTGCGGCGACCAGGCTGCTGATGCCCGCGCCCATCGAGTGGCCGAGCAGGGCGAAACGCCCCCAACCCAACGCGTCGGCGACATCCAGGATCGCGTTGATCGCACCCACGAAGGAATAGTCGGCGCCCGGCGGCAGGTGCGCACTGCGGCCGTGGCCCGGCTGGTCGATGGCGACCAGGTCGATGCCGTGGAGATGCTGCGCCAATGGAATGAAACTGGCCGCGTTGTCCAACCAGCCATGCAGGGCGAGCACGCGGGGGCCATCCCCATCATTGTGCAGTCCGGCGATGCGGCCCATCGGAATATCGACATGGAACTCGTGCATCGGCTCGTTCACTTCCAGCCCTCGTCGCGCGTCGCCAATGCAGCAAGTGCATCGGCATGTGCTGCGCCGGCATTCAGGCATGGGATATAGCGCAACGCCTGTCCGCCGGCATCGCGAAAGAACTTGGCATTCTCAATGGTGATTTCTTCAAGCGTCTCCAGGCAATCGACCGCGAATCCCGGACAGACCACGTCGACCACGTGCACGCCATCACGGCCCATCTGTTCCAGCGTGGCCTGCGTGTAAGGCTGCAACCATTGCTCGCGGCCAAAGCGTGACTGGAAGGTCAGCATGATCTCCTCACGCGCGATGCCGAGCGCCTCGGCAATGGCCTGCGTGCTGGCTTCGCACTGCGCCGCATACGGATCACCGCCATCGACCAGCCGCTGCGGGATGCCGTGGAACGACAGCAGCAGCTGCTCGCCGCGCGCGTTGAGTTCCCAATGCGCGCGTATCGAATCAGCGACCGCACGTGCCCAGCCGGCGTCGCGGTGATACTCGGTGAGCATCGCGACATCCAGCCCCTTGCCGTGCGTGGCGATGACATCGGCGACCGCAGCAGTGGTCGTGGTCGAATACTGCGGGTATAGCGGCAGCACCCGCGCCTCGCGCGCACCTTCGCTTTTCAGCCGCGCCAGTGCGGATGCCAGCGACGGTTCGCCATAACGCATCGCGTGCGTCACCTGCCACTCGGGCAAGCGCCCCTGCACGGCTTTGGCCAGCGCGGCCGTATGCACTGCCAGCGGAGAGCCATCCGGCAGCCACACGGCCGCATATTTGAGCGCGACCTTCGGGCTGCGCAGCGGCAGGATCACGAAATGCAGTAGCGGGCACCACAGCCATCGGGTCAGCTGGACCACGCGGTGGTCGTGCAGGAACTCCGCCAGGTAGCGTCTCACCGCTTTCGCAGTCGGCGCCGCAGGTGTTCCCAGGTTGACCAGGATGAGGGATTTTCCTGGGTGCGCCCTTGGGGAAGAATCGTATTCAGTCATTTGCATAGGATGGCAGCGCGGGCGTAGTGGTGATAGCCCGACGACCGTTCTGGTCCGGGCCGCGGCTTATGATGGATTCATGCCAATGGCGCCAGCATGGGGGCGTCGCTCATTCCGCCGGAGTTCTCTTGAAGCGTGTTCCCATGAAGTCATTCCCTCGCCGCCGCCTTGCATTCGCACTTGCCGGCCTGCTGGCCGCATCCGCCGCCATCTCCGGTGCCCGCGAAGACGTACGCGCGTATGACGCCGTGCGCGTGGTCCGGCAGATCCAGTCAATCCCCGAATCCGGCATACCCGACCGCCTGCTGGATGACGCACGCGCGATTGTGGTGGTGCCCGACACCATCAAGGCTGGCTTTTTCATCGGTGGCCGCCGCGGGCTGGGCCTGATGTCGGTGAAGGGTGCCGACGGCACCTGGTCGAATCCGGTGTTCGTGAAGTTGGCCGGCGCCAGCTTCGGCCTGCAGGTCGGCGTGCAGTCGGCCGACGTGATCCTGGTGTTCCGCAGCGACCGCGGCCTGGAGTCGATCGTCAATGGCAAGTTCACCCTGGGCGCTGATGCCAGCGTGGCCGCCGGTCCCGTCGGGCGCAGTGCCGCTGCCGCCACCGATGGCGAGCTCAAGGCCCAAATCTGGTCGTGGTCGCGCGCGCGCGGCTTGTTTGCCGGCGTTGCCCTGGACGGCGCGGTGCTGTCGATCGACAACGGTGCCAACAGCAGCGCCTACGGCAATGGCGTGACCCCGCGCATGGTGTTCGAGGGGCGAGCGCCGCAGCCTGCGTCTGCGTCATTGGTCGGCTTCCGGGACGCGCTGGAGGAAGCCAGCGCGGGGGCCCGCCAGGCCCGTGCCCACAAGCAAGCCGGTGCGGCTGGGGCCACTGCTCCGACAAGCATTGGCGCGCCAACAAATCCGGACACCAGCGTGCAACCGATCGACAACCACAACCCAGCCATCACGACTCCGCTGTCGGATGCACCGCTGGAACCGACACCCGCTGCGACCAGCACCAGTCCATGAGCGCGCAAGCGCTAGAATCGCGGTTCCTCCCCACTTAAAGGTGCATCCATGGGCAGCTTCAGCATTTGGCACTGGCTGGTTGTGCTGGTGATCGTCGTGCTGGTGTTCGGCACCAAGCGCCTGACCGGCGGTGCGCGAGACCTCGGCAAGGCTGTCGACGAATTCAAGAAAGGCGTGCGCGGGGACGAAGACAAGCCCTCGGCGCGGATCGGCGACAACGCCGATGGGACCAAGACCGGCAGTGAACAGCGCGACCACGACGACGTCGTGCGCTGATCCGCTTGCAGAGGCGCGCGCGGTACGGGTCATAAACGATGTTTGATTTCTCTTTCGGTGAAATGATGCTCGTCGGGCTGGTGGCGCTGGTCGTGCTCGGTCCCGAACGGCTGCCAAAAGCCGCGCGCTTCGTTGGCCTCTGGGTGCGCCGCGCGCGCGCGCAGTGGTATTCGGTCAAGAGCGAACTCGAGCGCGAACTGGCCAGTGAAGAACTGCGCCGCAGCCTGGCGGACGGCCAGCAGGTGATGCGCGAAACCGAAGCGCAGCTGCGCATGACCGATGCAAACATCCGCGCGGGAGTGTCGGATACCGTCGCCGAGGTACGGGCACCGATAGCCGAGGTGGATGCCGGCGCAGTAGAAATGCGCGCGGAGCATGCAGCGGAAATCTCATCGGAATTTCCCTCGAAGAACCGCTCGGATATCTCCAGGGAAATCGAGGCGGACGACGCCGCAGCCACGCCCCGACAGGACGCGCATGGACACTGACGCCGGCGCCGCCGAAAGGCCCCTGGTCGCGCATCTGCTCGAACTGCGTTCCCGCCTGTTGCGCGCGGTCGTAGGCCTGCTGGTGGTGCTTGCCGCAATGCTGCCATTCGCCAACAAGCTCTACGGCCTGCTGGCACAGCCGTTGCTGGACAAGTTGCCAGAAGGTGGCCAGCTGATCGCCACGCAAGTCGCGTCGCCGTTCTTCGCACCGATGAAGCTGGCGTTCTTCGCCGCGCTGATGGTGTCGATGCCGTGGCTGCTCTACCAGGTCTGGGCCTTCGTCGCGCCCGGCCTGTATCGACGCGAGAAAAAGCTCGCGTTGCCATTGTTGGGCTCGGCGCTGGCATTGTTCTATGCCGGCTGCGCGTTCGCGTTCTTCCTGGTGCTGCCGATGGTGTTCGGCTTCCTCGCGAACGTCACCCCGACCGGCGTGGCGATGATGACCGACATCAGTGCCTACCTCGATTTCGTACTGGTCCTGTTCCTTGCGTTCGGCCTGTCATTCGAGTTGCCGGTGGCGCTGGTGATCCTGGCGCTGCTGGGGTGGGTGACGCCCGCGCAACTACGCGAAGGTCGCGGCTACGCGGTGGTCGGCGTATTCGTGGTGGCGGCGGTGCTGACTCCGCCCGACGTGGTCTCGCAACTGATGCTGGCGATCCCGATGTGCCTGCTCTACGAAGCCGGGATCATCGCCGCCAGCCTGGTCACACCGCGGACGGCGGCGGATGCAGACGCCCGCGACTGAGCCTGCTTCGCAAGGATCGAACCAGGCACTGCTGGAACGCTACATCGCGTGGTCGCTCGATGTGGCCTGCCTGCTACCGCTGGTGCTCCTGCTTGCCAGGTCTCGCGTGCAGCACGCCATGGTCAACGCCAGCGCTGCGATCAGTGCACTCAGGCAAGCACTGCCGCGCTTGATGGAAGGCATGCTGGCCAATCCGCAGCCCACCGTGCAGATGGCGCAGGCGTGGCTGGCCGATCCAGCGCTGGCCGCTGCTGCCGACCGCCTACAGAGCGCCCTGGGCAACATCCTGCTGACGCTGCTGCTGCTGTACGCCTTGCTCGCATTGGTGTGGTCAGTGGGCTTCGAATCGTCGCGCTGGCAAGCTACGCCGGGCAAGCGCGCGATGAGCCTGGTGGTTTCGAGCGCGGGCGGGAAAAGGCTTACGACCGGACATGCATTGCAGCGATTCCTCGCCTCATCACTGTCCTGGCTCAGCCTCAACATCGGCCATGCGATGGCGGCGCTGCCGCCCAGACACCTCGCCCTGCACGACCGGATCAGCGATACACGGATCTTGCACGAGCGCAGCGGCGCCAGCTTGCCAGCCTGGGCGTGGGGATGGTTGATCCTGCAAGGCACTGTTGCGCTGGCGGCGTTGCTGTGGCTTTTCATCCAGTCGCAGGCCGCAATGAACGCGGCCATGCAGCAGATGATGGGCGGGCTCTAATCTAGCGGGCTCTAATCTAGCGGGCTCTAACCTGGCAATTTCCAACCTGGCGGGCTCTAACCTGGCGGGCTCTAATCTGACAATTTGTAACCTGGAGCTTCTAGAGCTCGATGCCGTGTGGCAGCGCTGTTGGTGACGATGACTCAGCACCGCCTGAGGCCGCATCGCCAAACGTGTCGCGCCACGCCAGATAGGCAGCGCCCACGACCAGGACCATCGCCACGCTAGCGAAGCACAGGCCCACCAGCAGGGCGAAAAACGAGCCCAACGTTTCGTGGATCAGGCTACCGATGAGTTTTGAGAGACCCATCAACAGCACAACCAGCAGTGCGGCCACCAGCAGGCCACCCATGAACAGCGCACCCGCCAGCAAGTTGGCGCCAGCGTTGCGCACCGCTGCGCGCAGGCTGTCACGCACGGCCGCACCCAGGCTCAGCCCGGAAAACAGCATCAGCGGGATCGAATACAGCATCAGCGCATAACTGAAATAGTTGAAAACCAGCTGCATCAGGAACAGCAGGCCGGGATGGTCGGGCTCCGGCATCACTGGCATGGTCCCGCTCATCGCACCGCGCAGCGCTTGCATGTAATCGCGCCAGTAGTCGGCACCGCCAACGGCCATGACCAGCAGGCCGCCAATGACCGCCAGCCCGATCTGCACCAGACCCAGCAGGGCCAACCGGCGTCCTTGCGGCTGGCCGAGCGGCGCGAACACATCACGTGCGCGCACCGGGCGGCCCGCTTCGCTTTCGCGAATGACATGCATCAGGCCGCCGAGCAGCACCGGCACCACCAACATGATCAGCACGAACAGCGGCAAGGCCACCATCGCCGCCCGACGCAGGTCCGGTTCCGCTGCCGCTGATGCGTCGCCAGCGCCCGCCATCATTGCGGCCAGCAACGCGACGGCAAGCACGGTGGTGTACATGGCGATGATCAGCAACAGCGCCGCACCGAATACGGCGCGCGGATTGCGTGCGCCAATGTCTATCGCTTGTTTGAACCAGCTCAGGCCCTGGCCGACCGGCAATACACGTATGTCCATGGAAGTTCCCGGAATGACCCGATCAGCATACCCAAACCGGTTCGCTCTCAGGCATCAGTCCGATGCGATCGTCACGAACCGGCGCAGCAACTGGCGTGCCAACGGCGTCGCCCGCACCGCTTGCTCCAGCGCCGCGGCATCGCGTCCTTCACCAGCCAGTGCCTCGTGGCGCGCCCTTATATAGCCGCGCATGTGGGTGGTGCTGAACTCGGGATGGAACTGCACGCCCCAGGTGCTCTGGCCCCAGCGGAACGCGCAGGCCGCGTCCTGCCTGGATGTCGCGAGCAGACGCGCGCCCTCCGGCAGCTCCAGCACCGTCTGCAGGTGGGTGGATTGCACGGCGAACCGAGCTGGCAGCCCAGAGAACAAGGGATCGTCGCCCGCCCCCGCCTGCAGTTCAATCTCGACCGTGCCCATTTCGCGCCCGACCGGGTTATAGCCGACCTGTCCGCCCAGCGCATGCGCGATCAGCTGGTGCCCGTAGCAGATGCCGAGCAGCGGCAGTCCGGCGTGCGCGGCACCGCGCAGCCAGACGGCGCTGGCCTCGCTCCATGCCAACAGGTCGGTGACCATTGCACCGGACCCGCTAACGATGACGCCGGCAAAGCCCTCGCGGGTGGGCAAGGATTCCCCACCGTTCCCATCAGGGCCAGCGACATCGATCACCACCACGTCGTCATCGCGCAGCCCGGCCGCGACCCGGATCCAGTGGGAGAAGCTGCCATGGCGGCGCATTGACGCGACAGGCTGACCGGCTTGAAGGATGAGGAAGGGTGCGGTCATGGGATTCCGGGTCCTGCGCGAAAGGGAGCGGGAAGCAGGCGCACTTATACTAGCGGGCTAGCCGCACATGACGAACCCATGTCCACAAACTCGCTGTTCGAAGGGATTACGTTCCAGGACCTGATCCAGCGCCTGAATACCTACTGGGCCGGCCAGGGCTGCGTGCTGATCCAGCCGCTGGACCTGGAGGTCGGCGCCGGCACCTTCCATCCCGCCACCTTCCTGCGCGCGCTTGGCCCGGAGCCATGGAACGCGGCCTACGTGCAGCCCTGCCGTCGGCCAACCGATGGCCGCTACGGCGAGAACCCGAACCGCCTGCAGCGCTACTACCAGTACCAGGTGGCGATGAAGCCGTCGCCGGACAACATCGTCGAACTGTATTTCGATTCGCTGAAGTCACTCGGCATCGATCCATTGGTGCATGACCTGCGGCTGGTCGAGGACAACTGGGAATCGCCGACGCTGGGCGCGTGGGGCCTGGGCTGGGAAGTCTGGCTCAACGGCATGGAAGTCACCCAGTTCACCTATTTCCAGCAGGCTGGCGGTATGGAATGCCGGCCGGTGCTCGGCGAGATCACCTACGGCCTCGAACGGCTGTGCATGTACCTGCAGAATGTGGACAACGTGTTCGACCTCGTATGGACCCACGGCCCCGACGGAACACCGGTGACCTATCGCGATGTCTATCACCAGAACGAAGTCGAACAGTCCGCCTACAACTTCGAACATGCCGATGTCGAAGAACTGTTCCATCGCTTCGATGCCTGCGAAGCCGAGGCGTTCAAGTTGATCGAACTCGGCCTGCCGCTGCCGGCCTATGACCAGGTGACCAAGGCATCGCACAGCTTCAACCTGCTGGACGCGCGCCGCGCGATCTCGGTCACCGAACGCCAGCGCTACATCCTGCGCGTGCGCAAGCTGTCGCAGGCCGTAGCCGAGGCGTATCACGCACAACGCGAGAAACTCGGTTTCCCGGGACTGAAGAAAGATGGCCCGGAACCGGCGAACAAGGCCGCCACGGCATGATCCTGATCGGGATGTACGACTCCTCGTACACGCGGCGCGTGGCGATCGCGATGGCGCTGTACGCAATCCCGTTCGAGCATCGTGCTTGGTCGGTCGGCCGCGACT
>JBBQHK010000026.1:0-40312 GCA_038323895.1 Lysobacterales bacterium
CCGCTCTAGCACCTCGGCGTGCAGATATTCCTGCAGCGAGCCTCCGGTCACGCGCTCCACCAGCATCTTGAGCAGCGCATAGTCGGTATTGCTGTACATCATGTCGGTGCCGGGCGCGAAGCCCAGCTTGTTCCATTGCTGGAGGAGACGGAACAGCTCGTCCTCGGACACGCGATCTTCAACCTGCGCGCCGGGGCCGCCCAACACCCCGTAATCTGGAAGGCCGCTGGTGTGGTGCAGCAGCTGTTGGATCGTGACCGTCGAAGCGTATGCTGGCACTTCGGGCACGTGCTTGCGGATCGGCTCATCCCACGAAACCTTGCCGTTGCGCGCCAGCATCGCCACGGCCAATGCCACGAACACCCGCGCCTCGGAGTAGGGGATCCAATGGCTGGTGGCGCTGGTCCTCGCCACGCCCAGCGACGGATCGGCCATCCCGTAGCTTTTCTTCAGCAAGACCTTCCCATCGTCCATCACTGCCACGCTGCACCCAGGTGAGTCCTTGCTGTCGTACCGCTTGAACACGGCATCGACGGCTGACTCAGGGGGTGTGGCGCGGGTGACGGATACTTGCGCGAACACGGGCGGTGCCAGTGCGGCAGCGACAAGCAGCACACAGGCGGGGCGAAACGCGAACGAACGTGTCATGTCTTGCCTTCTTGTGGAAAATTAAGGGACGTTCTAATGGAAAACGGCAGCTGCCCATACGAGCGGCCAGCCGCCAAGGTCGGGCACAATATGCCCATGAACAAAGCCGCCCAATGGATTGTCGGACTCAACGCCGTGGCCTCTGCCGTGGAGCACGACGCCGACAACGTCCGCGAAGTCCTGCTGGAAGCCGGCGGCAAGAATTCGCGCATCACCGAGCTTGAGCAACAGGCGCGGCGCATGGGCATCGAGGTCCGTCGCGTTGCCCAGAGTGCGCTGGATGGCGTGGCCGGCGGCCTGCGCCACCAGGGTGCGGTTGCGCGCTATGCCGCAGCCAGGACCTGGGACGAGCACGATCTTCAGGAACTGGTCGAGGCTGCCGGTGGCAAAGCGCTCGTCCTGGTCCTGGACGGCGTGCAGGATCCGCACAACCTGGGTGCCTGCCTGCGCAGCGCGGCGGCTGCGGGCGTGACCGCGGTGGTGTTCCCCAAGGACAAGGCGGTGCAGCTCAACGCTACCGTGCGCAAGACTTCGGCCGGCGCTGCGGACACGATACCGGTGTTCAGTGTCACCAACCTCTCACGCACCCTGCGCGACCTGCAGAAGATCGGCGTGTGGATCTATGGCTTGGCGGGGGACGCCGAAGCGTCGCTCTATGCCATCGACCTGAAAGGTAATGTGGCGCTGGTGCTTGGCAGCGAAGGCGACGGGCTGCGCCGCCTGACCCGCGACAACTGCGACCAGCTGGTCAAGATTCCGATGCCCGGTGAGTTCGAGAGCCTGAATGTATCGGTGGCCACCGGCGTGGCCCTGTTCGAAGCCGTGCGTCAACGGCAAGCCTGAGGAGGTCAAAAATAATGGCACTGGAACTTGCGTGGTATGACTGGGTGGGCCTGCTTGGGACGGTGATCATCCTGGTGGGATTCTTCCTGTTGCAGGCGGGACGCCTGGCAGGTACCGACCTCATTTATCAGCTGATCAATCTGTTCGGTGCGGCTGGCATCCTGGTCTCGCTGATTGGCAAGTTCAATCTGTCGGTGTTCCTGCTCGAAGCCGCGTGGATGGCCGTGAGCCTGTACGGCATCGTGCGGTCATTCAAGCAGAAGCGGAATGCGCCGGCGCCCCGTTTGTAGGAGCGGGCTCGACCGCGACCGCTCTATCGCGAATGTTCGAGTCGCGCTCAAGCACGCTCCTGCAGGGGCAGAGACGCGTCTTGCTCGCTGTTGCGTAACCCGGGCCATGCATTGGCAATGATGCAGAACAGCTTGGCGGTCTGCATTGCGTCGTAGATCGCCGAATGTGCCTCGCGCTGGTCCCAGTCGAACCCCGCCGCCTGGATGGCCCGTGCAAGCACGGTCTGGCCATACGCCATGCCGGCCATGGTCACGGTGTCGAACACCGAAAACGGATGGAACGGATTACGCTTGTGCGCAACCCGCGCAACTGCTGCATTGACGAAGTTGAGGTCGAAGTGCGCGTTGTGGCCCACCAGGATGGCGCGCTGGCAGCCGTGTCGCTTGGCCGCTGCTCGCACCGGCGTGAACACTGCGTCCAGGCCCTCGCGCTCCGGCAATGCGCCGCGCAACGGGTTGTCGATCTGGATACCGGTGATCTCGAGTGACTTCGGGTCGATCGTGGTGCCGGGCGCCGGTTCGATATGCGCACTGCACACTTCGCCGGGAATGTAGCGGCCTTCGGCATCGAGTTCGATCGGCACTGCCGCGATCTCCAGCAATGCATTGCGATTCCAGTCGAAACCACCGGTTTCAACGTCCACGATCACCGGCAGGTAACCACGGAAACGTTCGGCCATCGGCTTGAATGCGGGGGTGTTTTCTGAAATGTCAGGCATCGCGACAGACTAGCAGAGCATCAGCCTGCAGCCACCGTGCACGGCTCCAATCATGGGTTGCCCGCAGGGCGGACAGTGCTTGTCAGTGATGGGGCTTGTCGTCAGCCTGCTGCATGGTGTGCGCAGCTTCGTGGTCGGCCTTCATCGCCGCGTGGTGCGTGTCCATCTCGGCCTGGGTGATGAAGCCGTCGCCATTGCCGTCATGCGCGGCGAATTCATCCATCTTGCCACCATGCGCGGCTGCGAACTCCGTGCGTGACAGCCTGCCGTCCTTGTCGGTGTCCATGTCAGCCATGCCGTGGTGCTTGCCTTGTTTGCTCATTTCTTTGGTCATGACCATTGGCTTGTGCTGGCGCTTGCCAGTGGGCAGACCGGTGGCGGCATCGCGAGAAGCTTGTGGCGCGTCCTGGGTGGCCTTGGACGCTGCAGCGTCCTGTGCGGCGGCGGTACCGCAGGTCAGAAAGGCCGCGAAAAAGCTGCCAATGAAAATCGCTGGGAACTTGCTGGACTGTGACATTGCTGAACTCCGTTGCGCTGAGCGCTTGGTGGTGGTGTGGATGCTACTTCAAACCACCGTCGTGCTGCTTTCGTCACGCTTGTCGCGTGGCGGCATCAGTTCTTCACCGTGCAGCAGGAACCAGATGTTTTCCGCGATATTCGTGGCGTGGTCGCCAATACGTTCCAGGTTCTTGGCCATGAACAACAGGTGCGTGCACGGAGTGATCGCGCGCGCGTCTTCCATCATGTAGGTCAGCAGTTCGCGGAACAGGCTGGTGTAGAGCGTATCCAGCTCGGCATCGCGGGCACGCACTTTCAGCGCTGCCTCGCCATCGCGGTTGACGTAGGCCTCCAGCACATCGCGGACCTGGCGCACGGCCATCCGGCCCAACGCATCCAGCCCACGGGTGTGCGGCACCGGCGGCGACAGGTTGAGCGCCATCGAGCGCTTGGCGATGTTGGCGGCGTAATCGCCGATGCGCTCGATGTCGGAGGCCACCCGCAGGGCGGCCAGGATCATGCGCAGGTCGCCGGCCAGCGGGCCGCGGCGGATCAGGTGGATCACGTCGTGGTTGACCTGCTGCTCCAGCGCGTCGATCGCTTCGTCGTTGCCGATCACGCGCTCGGCGGCCTTGTCGTCGCGGCGCTCGACCACGTCAAGCGCGGCCTCGAGCTGTGCGGCCGACATCTGGCCCATGCGCATCAGTGCGTCCATGAGCACCTGCTGCTCCTGGTCGTAACTCTTGACGATGTGGCGATGCTCGTTGTCGCGATGCTCGTTGTCGTGAGTCTCGTTCATCAGCCGAATCGTCCTGTGATGTAGTCCTCGGTCTGCTGCTTGCCGGGATTGGAGAAGATCTGCTCGGTCGCGCCATGTTCAACCATGTCGCCCAGGTACATGAAGGCGGTGTAGTCCGAAACGCGCGCCGCCTGCTGCATGTTGTGGGTGACAATCATGATGGTGAAGTCCTGCTTGAGGTCCTCCACCAGCTGCTCGATGCGGCTGGTGGAGATGGGATCGAGCGCCGAAGTCGGCTCGTCCAGCAGCAGCACCTCGGGCTTGAGTGCCACCGCGCGCGCGATGCAGAGACGTTGCTGCTGGCCGCCGGACAGGCCCAGCCCGCTTTCCTTCAGCTTGTCCTTGACCTCGCCCCACAAAGCGGCCTGGCGCAGCGCCTGCTCCACGCGGGCGTCCATCTCCCCGCGGCCCAGCCGCTCATGGTGGCGAATGCCATAGGCGACGTTTTCGTAGATCGTCATCGGGAACGGCACCGGCTTCTGGAACACCATGCCGACCTTGCTGCGCAGCCGGTTCATCGGGTACTTCGGGTCGAGGATATTCTCGCCCTCCAGTAGCACCTCGCCCTTGGCTTCCTGTTTCGGATACAGCGCGTAGATCCGGTTGAAGACCCGCAGCAGGGTCGACTTGCCGCAACCGGAGGGCCCGATCAGCGCGGTGACGCGCTTCTCCGGGATCTCCATGTTGATGTCCTTCACCGCATGGAACTTGTCGTACCAGAAGTTCAGGCCGCGCGCGGCGACCTTCACCGGCGGTGCGGTGGGCAGGCTGGCGCCGCGCATCGGGGTGGCAACCGTGAGGCGAGCATCGTTCATCGACGGGATCCGCGAAAAGTCAGTCATGGGTGATTTTGTTGCGCAGCAGGATGCCACGGGCGAGCAGGCTGATGGCCAGCACGAACAGGGTGACCAGCAGGGCGCCCGCCCAGGCCAGTTGTTCCCAGTTCTCGTAGCCGCTGCCGGCGAACTTGTACATCACAAGTGGCAGCGCTGCCATCGCGCCGGTCGGGTCGAGACTGAAGAATTCATTGCCGAACGCGGTGAACAACAGCGGCGCTGTCTCGCCACTGATCCGCGCGATTGCCAGCAGGATGCCGGTGATGATGCCGGGCAGGGCGGAGCGGTAAAGCACCTGCATCGTCACTTTCCATTGCGGCACGCCAAGCGACAACGCGGCCTCGCGCATCTGCACCGGCACCAGTCGAAGCATTTCGTCGGTGGTGCGCACGACTACCGGCAACACGATGAAGGCCAGGGCCAACGCGCCGCCAAATGCCGAGAAGTTGCCGCCGGTCTGCATGATGAAGGCGGCGTACACGAACAGTCCGAGCACGATCGAAGGCGCCGACAGCAGGATGTCGTTGACGAAACGCACCGCTGTGCCCAACTTGCTGTGGTGGCCGTATTCGGCCAGCCACGTGCCCGCGGCGATTCCCAATGGCGCGCCGACCAGCACGCCCATCCCGCACATCATCAGGCTACCCACGATAGCGTTGCGCAGACCACCGGCTTCAAGAGGTGGCGGCTGGTCCTGGGTCAGCAATGCCAGATTCATATGCGCCAACCCCTTGGCCAGCAACGTCCACAGGATCCAGCCGAGGAAGGTCAGGCCGAATACCGCAGCAGCGCAGGCCAGCGCGATCGCGACGGCGTTGGTCATACGGCGCCGGCGGTAGAGCCCGGTGTTGTTGCGCGGGACATCGCCTGTGCTTGCGGCGCTCATCGATTGCCTTCCTTGCGCGCCAGGGAGTTGAGCATCAGCCTCGCCAGAGCCAGCACGATGAAGGTCACGATGAACAGCACGAAGCCGAGCAGCAACAGGGCCGCACGATATTCCTCGGTGGCCTCGCCAAAGTCATTGGCGATCAAGGCGGCAATGGTAGTCGAGGGCTCCAGCAGTGACGCCGTGAAGTTCACGCTGTTGCCGATCACGAACGCGACCGCCATGGTCTCCCCCAGTGCTCGGCCAAGTCCCAGGAACACGCCGCCGATCACCGCCGAGCGCGTGTACGGCAGGACGATGTCCCAGCTGACTTCCCATTTGGTCGCGCCGAGTGCGTAGGCGGATTCCTTCAGGCGCGATGGCACGGTCATGAACACCTCGCGCATCACCGAAGCAATGAACGGGATCACCATGATCGACAGCACGATGCCCGCGGTCAGCATGCCGGCGCCGATGGGCGGGCCGCGGAACAATGCGCCGATGATCGGCAGCGGGCCCACGTATTCGTCCAGCCACGGGATCAGGTGTTCACGCATGACCGGCATCAGCACGAAGAAGCCCCACATGCCGTAGATGATCGACGGGATGCCGGCCAGCAGTTCAATTGCGGTGCCGACGGGCGTGCGCATCCAGCGAGGTGCCACTTCGGTGAGGAAGAAGGCGATGCCGAAACTCACAGGTACGGCAATCAGCATGGCAATGATCGCGGTGACCACGGTGCCGTAGATCGGCACCAGCGCGCCGTACTTGTTTTCGACCGGGTTCCAGTCGGTGGAGAAGAAGAAGTCCAGGCCCTCGCTGGCCAGTACGCTGCGACCGCCCCACAGCATCGACAGGGCTGCACCGGCCAGGCTGACCAGCACGAACAACGCGGCGCCGGTGAGCAGCCAGCGGAAACGCGCATCGTTGCGCGTGTCCTTGCTGTCGTGTGCGGGAACTGAAAGGACTGCGGCATTCATGGCGTGTGCTCGTGGCCTTTGCTGGTCATCCCCGCGAAGGCGGGGATCCAGTGACTGTGTTTTTTGCTTGTCGGCCCCGAAAAGGCGGACGCCTGGATCACTTCAGCTGAGCGGCCCAATAGGCTTCGATCTGTGTCACCAACTCCGCCGGCAACGGCACGTAGTCCAGGGACTTTGCCTGCGCGGAGCCGCTGGCATACGCCCAGCGGAAGAAGTCCAGAGCGGCGCGTGCGGCTGCGGCATCACGCGGCTGCTTGCGCATCAGGATGAAGTTGGTGGCGGTGATCGGCCATGACTGCGCGCCCGGGGCATCGGTGATGACCAGGTTGAAGTCCTTCGCGTTGGCCCAGTCAGCGCTGGCTGCCGCGGCGGCGAACGATTCGGCGTTCGGCTGCACCCAACTGCCAGCGGCGTTCTGCATTGATGCATAAGCCATCTTGTTTTGCAGGGCATAGGACAGTTCGACGTAGCCGATCGAACCCTTGAGCTGCTGGACGTAGGAGGCCACGCCCTCATTGCCCTTGCCGCCAACCGTGCTGCCGGCCCAGTTGACGGTGGTGCCCTCGCCGATGTCGGACTTCCACGACGGGCTGACCTTGGACAGGTAGTTGGTGAAATTGAAGGTCGTACCCGAGCCGTCGGAGCGGCGCACTACGTGGATCTTGTCCGCCGGCAAGCTGACGCCCGGATTGAGCGCGGCAATCGCCGCATCGTTCCACTTGGTGACCCTGCCCAGGTAAATATCAGCCAGCAGCGCGCCGGTCAGGCGCAGCGTGCCCGCTTCGAGGCCGGGCAGGTTGACCACCGGTACCACGCCGCCAATGGTAGACGGGAACTGCACCAGACTGGCCTGGGTGAGCTCCTCCGGGGGCAGCGGCTTATCGGACGAACCGAAATCCACGGTGCCGGCCTTGATCTGGGCGATGCCACCGCCGGAGCCGATCGACTGGTAGTTGACCTTGTTGCCTGTGGCATTTGCATAATCGGCAGACCACTTTGACATCAGTGGATACACAAAGCTGGCGCCGGCGCCGGTGATCTGCGCCGCGACCTTGTCGCCGACTTCAGCGGACGGGGTCACGCCCTCGTTGTTGCCGGTGGCGGCAGGTGCGGTCTGGTTTTTGCAGGCGGTCAGGCCGGCCAGCAGGCACAGGCTCAGGGCGGCGATGCGGGGGAAATCGTGATTCATGTTGAAGCTCCGGCCATGCGGCAAGCGCCGCGTCAGGGGGTTAAACCATGAAATGATGTTTTTGTGACAGCCCGATGACAGCGCTCCGGGTTTCGCGCGCACCACCGCGAAGTGTACGAAAAGAAGCGGGCCCGAAGGCCCGCTCTTCACTGCATCCCTGGTCGAGACTCAATACTTCAGCTGTGCTGCCCAATAGGCGTCGATCTGCTGCACCAGCGCATCCGGCAGCGGCACATAGCCCAGCGCGGAGGCCTGTGCATCGCCATTGGCATAGACCCACTTGAAGAACTCGCGGGCATTCGTCGCGCTGGCCGCATCCTTGGGGCGCTTGTACATCAGGATGAAATTGGTGGCAGTGATCGGCCAGCTTTTCTCGCCCGGCGCATTCGTCATCACCAGGTAGAAATCCTTGGAATTGCCCCAATCGGCATTGGCCGCGGCAGCCGAGAAGCTGTCGTCGCTCGGGTTCACGAAGTTGCCATGGGCGTTCTTCAGGCGGCTGTAGGTCAGCTTCTGTTGCAGGGCGTAGGACAGCTCGACGTAGCCGATCGCACCGTTGATCTGCTTGACGTAGGCGGACACGCCTTCGTTGCCCTTGCCGCCGATCCCGACAGGCCACTTGACGGTGGTGCCCTCGCCGACCTTGGTCTTCCACTCCGGATTCACTTTCGAAAGGTAATTGACGAAGTTGAAGGTGGTACCCGAGCCGTCGGAGCGGCGTACCACGGTGATCTTCAGGTCGGGAAGGCTGACACCCCCATTGAGCGCCACGATGCGGGGGTCGTTCCAGTGGGTGACCTTGCCGAGGAAAATGTCTGCCAGCAGTTCGCCGTCCAGCTTCATTGCGCCGGCGACGACCCCGGGCAACTTCAGCACCGGCACCACGCCGCCGATGACCGAAGGGAACTGGGCGAGGCCGAACTTCTTCAATTCTTCCGGCTTGAGCGGGGCATCGGAAGAACCGAAGTCCACCGTGCCCGCCTTGATCTGGGCGATGCCGCCGCCGGAACCGATCGACTGGTAGTTGACCTTCTTGCCGGTGGCCTTGGCGTAGTCGGACGACCACTTGGACATGACCGGATAGACGAACGAGGCGCCGGCGCCGGTGACGTCGTTGGCGTAGGCATGCATGGCGAATGTGCCGGCCAGCAGGATGGCTGCGGCGTAGTGCTTGGCGTACTTGGACACGGTGGACTCCTGGGTGGGTGTTGCGCGGACCAGCCGCTCGCCGTGTATTCCACTGCACTTGTATGACAAAAATATGTTGCCGGCATGACCGTGCTGTGACAGCGCGCTCCAGCGCGTAGCTTCCTGTACATGGAAGCGTCCTGAGCGGCCGCGGTTTCACCAAACCGTTATCTGACTGAAACATAACTGAAACATTCAAGTCGCACGCTGTGGCGGTTTTATGCAGTCTTGACCACTTGAGCCTGGGCGCCGAACCCAAACGCAATTATTTCCGGAGCATGACCATGCAACCCAACATCTTGGCCCTTGCCGTGACCCTGGCGCTGACCGCCACGAGCTTCCAGGTACACGCCCAGGACACGCGCGACCAGGAAATCGCGGCGCTCAAGCAGCAGCTCGCCGAACTTGCCGGCAAGGTGCAGGAACTGGAGGCGCGTACCGATGCCCAGTCCGACGTCAACGTGGACACCGCCACCCAGCTCGACACCCTGGCCAACAACAGCACCAAGGTCGAGACCAAGGGGGGCCTCAAGGTCACCTCGGCGGACAAGAACTTTGAAGCCAGCATCGGCGGCCGCATCCATTTCGACGCGTACGCCTTCGACAAGGACATCGCCGCGACCACCGATACCACCGAATTCCGCCGCGCCCGCCTGACCCTGTCCGGCAAGGCCTACGGCTGGGAATACAAGATGGAGCAGGACTTCGCCGCTGGTACCAACCTGGACGGCATCCGCGATCTCTACATCGCCCGCAGCATGCTGGGCGGCAAGGTCACCATCGGCCACTTCAAGCCATATCGCTCGATGGAGGAACTGACCAGTTCCAACGAGATCCTGATGATGGAGCGCCCGACCACCTCGGCCACCGGCCTCTACAACGGCCGTCAGTTCCAGCAGGGCGTGGGCTACCTGCGCGGTGGCGCCAACTACACCTTCGGCGTGAGTGCGTTCAACATGCGCAGCGCGCCGAACGCGCGCAACGAAGGGGTCGGCTTTTCCAGCCGCGGCACCTGGGCGCCGATCGACACCGGCACAAGCACCCTGCACCTGGGCGCCTCGCTCAGCCACGAGAACCTCAACAAGAGCACTTCCAACGTCACCGCGCTGTCGAACTATGCAGGTCGCCGCGGTCCGTCGCTGACCATCGCAACCACCACCGCGGGCATCGGCTCCAACGATTCGCAGGTGGATACCTACGGCTTTGAAGCCGCCTACTTGAACGGGCCGTTCTTCGTACAGTCGGAGTATGCGCGGGCGGGCTTTGGCCAGGCCAACGGCGGCGCGCAGGATGTCGATGCCTTCTACGTACAGGGCAGCTGGATGCTCAATGGCGGGCAAAAGGTGTACAAGCCCGCAACCGGCGTGTTCGGGTCGCCTAAGGTCGCCGAGAAGGGCTTGTGGGAGCTGACCGCGCGCTGGGACACGATTGAGAATGGTGACCTGGCCAACACCCAGACCACCTCCACCATCCTGGGCGTCAACTACTATCTCAATCCGAGCATGCGGCTGATGTTGAACTGGACCCGCGGCGAAAATGACAAGACCGGCGACGAGCCGTCGCAGATCGCGCTGCGCACGCAGTTCGCGTTCTGATCGCCCGTATCAGGTTTCGCCTGTCTTCAGGGCAGCAGGATCAGCCCGGCCATAGGTGAATTGAGGGGTCAGCGGCAGAGCTCGAAGAGCAACTGCATGCAAAAAAAACAGGCTCTGGAGAGCCTGTGGAAAGAATCGCATCTTTGGTCAGGGATACCTGGCGTACCTTGGCGTCCAGTATAGGGGTCTGGTCGCCACCAAGGATCCCCGTGAATGATGATGGCGAGCCCAAATGACACCCTCATGTAGCAGACATGTCGAAATCATGACTGTGCGCTGATGAGGTGGGGCTTGCGGCATGCTCAGCGAACCGCATTGCTATCCCAGCGCATTGGTCTTAGTTGGCAATCCGGCCGTCCATGCTGCGACTGAGACCCCCGGGTGCGTCCATGAATCCTGCGCGGCGCAACACGACGCTTGTCACGGGGTCGGCATCCCGTACCAGTGCCAGCAGGCGATATTGTCCGTCCGCCTCTATCCGCAGCTCTGCCTCGATTCCCGGACTGCCGGCTACCGTGCGCAGCGGCAAAACGGCGGCACGTTCCGCGCACTCGGGCACCCCGGACAGCAAGATCGGCGCGTCCTCGGTCCCGACTTGCCAGCGAATGTGGGCTTGAACGCGACCTTCGGCGCGAACGCACCGCCCTGCTTTGAAGACCAGCGCCACGCCTGAGAAGCGCAATTCGGTTTGCAGTGCAGGCAAGCCGGGCAGGGCCGCCAGGATGATGCCACCGTCCACCACGTCCACGCCGATGGTGCGCCCGCTCAATGCCATCAGGGTGAAACTGTCGCCCGTTATCCTCACTACCCGTGTGCCTGTGAGCAGCGAGACTGGCTGCAGGCCAACGCGCAGGTCGCCAAGCGCTTGCCCATGCCAACTGGTGCTGCGCAGCTTGCCATTCCAGATGCTGCCCTCGGCTTCCCGTGCGGCAACGCCTTGCGCGGCGAAATCCATCCATCCCACGGCAAGTTGTAGCGGCGGCAAAAAGATCGCCAGTGCAAGAGCGCCGAGGAACACCGTCCGGCGGACGCGCACGTTCACCGGCTTGCTCCCTCAACGGTGGTTCGGAAGTCCAACTCGGCGCTCAGGCGGCCGTCGCGTTTCTCCACCTTTGCGGCAGCCACAGCGATGCGGCGGTCTTGTTGCAAACTTCCAAGCCAGCCAAGGAGTTGCGGTGCGTCCACTGCGTCGATCCCAACCACGAACCTGCCCCGCGCATTGTGGCGCTGGCGATTGACCGCAACGCCGTGATCCGTCGCCGAGTCGAGAACTTCGGCTGCCAGCGTGGCAGGGTCGCGCGGACGGCCGGCGCCCAGTTCGCGGATCGTCGCCGTGGTGTCGCGCACCTCGAGCCATTCGGACGCGGCACGGTCGTAACGGCCCTGCGAATGGGTGCGCCACGCCTGCAACGGCACCAGCAATCCGTACCACCACACAAACGCGGCCACTGCGGCGAACATCACCAGCACCATCTGGCGCTCTCGCGCATTGCGCAAGCGCCACCACGCGGTCGAGGACGTGAGCAGGTTCATCGCGGCGCCTCCAAAGCAATGCGGCTGCGTGCACTGTCCCCTTCGCGCCCGGCATTCTCCAGGGTGGCTTCCACGCCAGTGGCGTGCAAAGCATTCAATACGCCGATCCCGGCCTCGGCGTCGGTATGTGCCAACGTAGCGCCGAGTTTTCCGATGTCGTAGTCAATGCGTTCGATGCGCACACCAGGTTGCGCCTGAACCGCTAGTAGCAAGGAATGCGACAGCGCGTTGAAGCCCGATGCACCCCGCAGCCGGGCGAGTTGCGCATTCACCGCCGACACCGGGTCTGATTGCGCCAGTTTCTGCTCGGCAACGGCCGACGCCAATGTGCGGGCACGACGGTGCAGCAGTTCCGCTGAAAGTTCGTGGCGCAGCGCGTCCACCGCGACCAGCACCAGTGGGGATGCCAGCAGAAGACCGATGAGCCATGGCAGGCGCCGTATTCGGCGAGACTCTGGATCGTCACTGCGGCGACGGGCGAACGTCCCCTGCTGCAGATCCAGTGGCGGGTGCAGCGCGCCGCGGGCAAGCAACGACAGCGACTCCTCGCCGATGATCCTGGTTTGATGCGGATGCGCCGCCAGCACGCTGTCGGCAAGCGTCGATTCCGCGCTGAACGCCATCATCGGTCCGCGCACCAACCGATGCTCGCTGAGTGAAACCACGAAGGCGCGATCATCTGTGCTCGGTGGCAGCAACAGATGGTCGGGCAGCAACACGTCAGCGACTATGTCGAGCGCGTCCAGCCTGGCCAGCCAGGCGCGCATCGTCGCCGCATCGACCACGCAGGCCAGCCGGTATCCGTTGGCATCGACATCGCCCAGCGCCAAATGCGGCGGGCCTTCGCTCGCCAATTCTTCGTCGAGTTGCAACAACGCGGCGGCATGCGCATGTGCCGGGTTGCGCAGTGGCAGCTGCAGTCGCCGCGTGAGCACCTGTTCGCCGGGAACCGCCACAACCGTGCGAGGTGCAGAGGTCATGGAGGCCAGCGTGTCAGCCAAGAACTCTCCTCTTTCGAGGATGGTGCCCTGCGCATCTAGGAGCAGACAGGTACTGGGCGCAACGGGATCAGCGGCCAGTAGCACAAGTCGGGTGGTGGCATTCATTCGTCTTCGCTCCTGCGCCGTTCCAGCAGGCGGATTTCGCCGCCTGCATCGGCATCGAACAATGCATTGGATTGCAGTTGCGCATCGCCTACGACGATTTGCGCCTGCAGACGGAAATAGCGGGTACGTATGCCGGCCTGGCCGAGTACCTCGGCGGACAGTGGCAATGCGCGCAAGGCAGGCTGGCTCCAGAACGTGGAAGCCTGCAACCATCCGTTGGCCGGTCGCGCGGCAATCAACTGGCGTGCCTCGGCGGCCCCCAATGCGGAAACCGTGAGCATCTGCAACAGTGGCCCGTCGCGCTCGTCCAGCGTGTTCAGGTTAAGCGGGGACAGCACGTTGTCCGGCAGCGCACAGACGTATGGACGCAGGCGGTCGTATGTGCCGGCGTCGTAGCCTTCGATCGCTCGCAGCTCGCTCGCCTCGGCCAGGACTGCACCACTGGTGAGGTAGGCGGGGCGATGCCGCGCATAAGCTGCATCCTCTGCGCCATACGGGCTTCGCTCGCCATCGCTGTCGATCCAGTCGACCAAGGCATCCGCCAGTGATCTCGCCGACACGCCATTGATGCCCAGTGCCTCCATCAGGGAGACGTATTGGGCAACCCCGAGCGCGCGCCGTTGCCATTGCTCGGGTACACCTTCGACCACGCTGTTGAGATTGAAGCAGTTGCCGCCGTCGCGCAGCACCGCGCGGATGCTGCCGTCATCCAGGGGGAACACGAAGGGGCGACCGTTCCAGCCGCCTGCGAGCGTGGTCCGGCCCGGTTCGCGCTGGAGCAAACGCTTGATCTGCGCCTGCGCCAGGGTTTCCGCAGATATCGCGAACCATCTGGCGCGCGCCATCTCCTGTCCGTTCTGGCTCCGGCGCAGCCCGAAGCGGATCGTATCGAGCATCGCGATGACCAGCACAGCCATTACGGCAACCAACAAAAGCACCGTCAGCAGGGCCATGCCCGCTTGCCTGGTCCGCGACACGACCCGCTTCACCCTTCGCCGCCCGGGAGCAGGAACCACCACTCCATGGCGCCCAGCCCGTCGATGTCGAGTTGCAGGCGCATCGCCTGGGGCAATAGGCCCACGCCGCCCGCCCATCCGTCGTTCCACTGGTCCTGCAGGCGGTAGTCGATCGCAAGCGACTTGATCCCCGCCAGCACAATCTGTGGATCGCCTGGAGCGGCTCCATCGAGTGCCAGTCGCACGCTGCGTTCCAAGCGGCCCTCGACCAGTCGGTATTCCACGTATTGCACCGACGAACGCGGCTCGGCGTCGGGATTGCTCCAGCCCCGCCGAACCAGCGCGAATAGCGGGCCCGATTGATCTTGGCCATCGCGCACGTGGCTACCCACGAAGGCGCTGCGTGCCGCGCTGCCGTCACGTTCGCGCACGCGTCGTACCGCTGCCTGTGCCAAGTCCGCCTCCAGCAACGCATGTGCACGCTGGAACTCGGCAAGGCGCTCCATCCGGCTGGCCAGCAGTTGCTGGTTGTCGGCAGCGTAGGCGAGCACGCCCACGCCGGCAGCGGCGAGTAATGCGAACGCGGCCACTGCGACCAGAAGTTCCACCAAGGTGAAGCCTCGCGTGCCGCGTGTCATGGCGACACCGCACGCAACAATTCGCGTTCTGCCAGAGTTTGATCACCATCGACAGCGCGTACCCGAACAGCTATCCGAAGGAGGCCATCTTCTGCGGCACGCGTGCTGCGTTCCCAGCGCCAGCGGCGACCACCGGCATGCTCGACGCCAGCAGCCGGTTCGGCGAGCTGTCGGGGCGCTGCCAATGCCGCCTGGACGATCTGATTGTCGGCCACCACCTCGGCCATCGCGCGTTCTTCGACAACAACCGCCGAACGCACGCTTTCGCCCGCCAGGTTGAGCAACCCAAGCACCATCAACGCGAAAACCGCCAGCGCCACCAGCAGTTCGATCAACGTGAAGCCGCGCTCCTGCGGCGACGCTCGTTCAACCGGGCGCATCGACATTGACCTTGCCAGCAAGGTCCACGCGCACGCGCAGTCGATGGACCTTGTTCATGAGTTGCAGCTCGGCGGGTTGCGCCGCGCCGGTTGCATCGAAACGGAACGTTGCCCGCTGCCGCTCGCCGGGGAACAGGGGCTGGGTGCCGTCACGCCAGGCCACGGCCTGGAATGGACCCGCACGCAACGGTTGCCAGCCATCGAAGCCGCGCCGGCTCGTGTCGTAGCCGCGCGCGTCGGCGCTCACTTGCACCTCCCGTACACCCAGGATCGCTTCGTCGCGAGCCAGCGACAGGCGGGCGGCGAAATCGTCCACTTCCCGTCGGAATGCCGAACTATCGTCGGGTAGGGTCAACGCCACCGCGCCGGCCAGAAGTCCGATCACCGCCAGCGTGACCAGCAGTTCCACCAGGGTGAAGCCGCGTGCGCTGCGAGTTCCGGCGATGGCATGCGAAAGGTTCATCGGGCGATGCAGGATTACTGCCAGTTGCCGATGTCGGTGGCATCGCTGTCGCCACCCTCGGCGCCGTCCGCGCCAAACGAATAGACGTCGAAGCTGCCGTGCTGTCCGGGTATGCGATACAGATACGGATTGCCCCAGGGGTCTGCCGGCAGGCGGCGAATGTAGCCGCCCTTGCGATAGCGTTCCGGTCGGTTGAGCCCGGCCGGCTGGCTGACCAGCGCCTGCAAGCCCTGTTGCGCGTTCGGATAAGCGAGCAGCTCCAGACGATAGGTCTCCAGCGCCTGCTCCAGCAGCGAGATGTCGGCGCGCGCTTTTTCTGACATCGCCCGGTCCTGGCTGGGCAGGACGTTGAGCATCACCACAGTGGCAAGCAGGCCGATGATCACGATCACCACCATCAACTCGACCAGGGTGAAACCGTGCGCGCGACTGGGGCGGTGGCAGAAACGTTGGATTGGCATGGGGGATCTCCGTCGAATGGGTCAGCGCGCGAGGGCGAGCGAGTTGAATTGAAGGATCGGCAGCAGGATCGAAAGTACGATCACCGCGACCACCACGCCCAGCACGACGATGATGGCCGGTTCCAGAAGGCTCATCAGCACTGAGGCGAAGGTCGAGAATTCGCGTTCCAGGTAGTCGGCGGCGCGTTCCAGCATCGGTGCCAAGCGGCCACTGTTCTCGCCGCTCGTGGTCATGTAGACCAACGTGGGCGGGAACACCCGGGCCCGGCGCATCGCACCGGACAGGCTGCCACCCTCACGGATGGCGGTCGCCATGAGATCCGTGGCCGCGCGCAGTGCGCGATTGCGGATCGTAGGTGCGGTGATTTGCAATCCCTCCAGCAGCGGCAGCCCGCTGCCGACCATGATCGCCAGGGTGCGTGCCATGCGGGCGGCGTGAATGTCGCGCAGCAGTCGGCCGAGCACCGGTATGCGAAGCATGGCTGCATCGGCGCGCAGTCGCAGGTGAGGTCGCGCCAGCAAGACGCGTGCGGCGATCGCAGCCAGGACCAGGATGCCAAGCATCGCAAGGCCCCAGTCCGCCAGCGCGTCGGAGACGCCAATCACTGCACGCGTCAGCCAGGGCAGGGTGCGTCCCATCGAATCGAACTGTTCGACCACTTTCGGTACCACGAACATCATCAAGGCAATGATGACGGCGACGGCGGTCGTCGCCAGCGCCGCCGGATAGGCCAGCATCGTCAACAGTTTGCCGCGCACGTCCCTTTCGGCCTCCAGCAGTCCCGCCAGGCGTTCCAGGATTGTCGGCAGTGCGCCGGAGCTTTCGCCGGCGGCGACCATTGCCCGGTAGAGCGGCGGGAAGGCCTTGCCTTGGCGTGCCATCGCATCAGACAGCCGGAATCCCTCAAGCAACAGTGCATGCACTGCAAGCACCGTGCGTCGCACGCCGCGGCGTTCGGACTGGCTGCCGATGGTGCGCAGAGCCTCTTCCAGTGGAGTGGCCGCCGCAAGGGTCGCCAGCTGGCGGGTGAACAGCACCAGTTCGCGACTGCCGAAGCGGTCTAGCAGCCCGCCGCCTGCTTGAACCGGTGCCGCCCGCTCCAGCTTTATCGCGATCAGCGCGCGCTGTTGCAACTGATCGCGTGCTTCGCCGAGGCTGCTGGCTTCCACGGTACCGTTGCGGGTGCGACCCTGAGCATCGACCGCAGTGTACTCAAACGCCGGCATGGTCGCGCGGATCCCGGTGGGTGACTCGGTAGGCCTCCTCAAGTGTCGTGTCGCCGCACATCACGGCTTCGCGCGCAGCGTCTTGCAGGCGTGGGGCGCGCGCGAAGGCAGCAGAGGCCAAGGCCTGCTCGTCGGCATTGGCGCCTATCAACCGACGCAGCGTATCGTCCGCGGTCACCGCCTCGTATAGGCCAATGCGGCCGACATAGCCGGTGTGCTTGCACTGCGCACAACCGGCGGCGCGCCAATGGCGGCCGTCGAATCTTGACCCGAGCAGGTGGGCGGCGGCAGGGTCGGCCTCGGTCTGGGCGGGTGAGCGGCACTGCGGGCAAAGACGGCGCACCAACCGCTGCGCCATGATCAGGCGCACGGTGGAGGCGAGCAGGAAAGGTTCAATGCCCATGTCACGCAAGCGGGTGATCGCGCCGACTGCGTCGTTGGTATGGACAGTCGACAGCACCAGGTGGCCGGTCAGGCTGGCTTGCACCGCGATCTGCGCGGTTTCCGGATCGCGGATTTCGCCGACCATGACCACATCCGGGTCCTGTCGCAGGATCGCGCGCAAGCCTGCGGCAAAGCTCATCCCCACCTTGGCATTGACCTGGGTCTGGCCGATGCCGTCGATCGAGTATTCAACCGGATCCTCGACAGTGAGGATGTTGCGGCTGCCGTCATTCAATCGGGACAGGCCCGCGTACAGGGTGGTCGTCTTGCCGGAGCCGGTAGGGCCGGTGACCAGCACGATGCCGTGGGGCACCCGCAGGCTGTTTTCGTAGGCTGAGCGGACCGTCGCTGGCATGCCCAGCTCGGGCATCGAAAGCGCGCCACGTTCCTTGTCCAGCAGGCGCAACACCACGCGCTCGCCGCCACGTGCCGGCAGCGTCGAGACCCGCACGTCCAACGCACGCGCGCCCATCGACAGTGAAATTCGTCCGTCCTGTGGCACGCGTTTTTCGGCGATGTCCAGGCGAGCCATCACCTTGACCCGCGATACGAGGAGCGGCGCGATTCGACTGGGCAGTGTGGCTGCTTCGCGCATCACTCCGTCGACCCGGAAGCGCACTCGAAGCGCGCTGTCGTAGGGTTCCAGGTGGACGTCGGACGCGCCGAGACGCGCGCCTTCGGCGATCAGGCCGTTGATCAGGCGGATCACCGGCGCGTCGTCCTGCGTAGCCAGCAGGTCGGCGGCTGCGGGAATGTCCTCGATCAGCGAATCCAGCCCGACATCCCCATCCATCGCCTCGGCTTGGGCAGTCCCGTCGACACCGGCGTAAGCATCGGCCAGGCGTCGCGTGAATTCGTCGTTCGACAGTTTTTGCACCGCCAACGGCCGCGACAGTACCCGGCGAGCCTCCAGCAGAGCGTCGGCGCTCGCGTCTTCGCGCAGCCCCACCTGCACGCGGACTGCATCCCCTGACAGCACGACGACACCATGTCTCTTGGCGAACGCGTAGGCCAGGCCGGGGGTGCCGTCGATCATGGCTTGGGGGCGGTTGCCGGCGGTGGTGGCGCAATCGGAGGCAAGGCGCGCAGATAGTCGCGCAGCAGCGCGTCGAGGTCGGCTTCGGTGCGGCGGGGATCGAGATCCATCTGTGCCTGCCGCATGTAGTTGTAGCGTGGAGCTGTGGCGCGCGCCGCATCGGCGGCATCACGGATGATGGTGGGACGGATGAATACCATCAGGTTGGTTCTCTGACGGACGCGTGATGTGTTGCGGAACAGGCCGCCGAGTAAGGGAACGTCACCCAGGCCGGGCACCTTCTCCACCGTATTGCGGTCGGTCTGGTCGAGCAGGCCACCAAGCGCGACAATCGCGCCGTCGTCGACCAGCACCTGGGTCTCGATCTCACGCTTGTTGAGCACCAGCTCATTGAAGTTCTCGCTGACTGGCCCAGCCACGGAGGACACTTCCTGGCGCAGGCGCAGCGTGATGCCGGAAGCAGTGACCTGCGGCTCCACTTCCAGTTCAATGCCCACGTTCTTGCGTTCGATGGTGCGGAACGGGTTGCTGTTGGAATCGCCCAGCACCTCACCGGTGGTGATCGGCACCTCCTGGCCCACCAGGATCCTGGCCTTTTCATTGTCCAGGGTCATGATCGACGGCGTCGAGAGCAAGTTGGATCCCGTATCGCTCTTGACGGCGTTGATGATTGCGCCGAACAGCAGGTCGCCGGCTTCACCGGCGAGTCCGGTGAGGCTGCCGTTGATGCCGATCAGCGACTGGAGTGCAGCGTTGCGTGCAGCGTCCGCGAGCGTGCCTTCCTTGTCCTTGAGCAGCGCGCCGCCGAGTAGCGGCCCCAATTGGGTGCTGGCGGACGGAAACTGGGTGGCAAGGAAGGGCACGCGGCTGCCTTCGCGGCCGGCCAGTGCCAGTTGCACACCGAGGTTGCGCGCAGCCTGGTCGGAGATTTCGACCACGATCGCTTCCACCATGACCTGGGCTCGACGCTTGTCCAGCTTGCGCACCACGTCAAGCAGCATGCGCTGCGTCTCCGGGTCGGCATTGATGACAAGCGCATTGCGTCCAGGTGCCCGCACGATCGTTGCTCGCCGCCCGGGGTTGGGACTGATCGTCACAGCTTGAGCTGGGGCGCGATCTGGCTCGTTGACGGTGGACCCGGCGATTGCCGCGGTAGCGGGCACGCCGGCCAGTTGTTGCAGGACTGGCAGCAACTGCTCGGCGCTGGCGTGTTGCAGTTCGATCACCTGCACGTCGCCGACGCGTTCGGCGCGTTTGTCCAGGTCGAGGATGGTCTGGGTCGCGCGGGCCACCGTGGCAGGCTCGCCGCGCACGATGATCGAATTGCTGCTGTCTACAGGAAGCACCGATATCGGTGCGCCGCCAGTCTTGCCTCCGAACAGCGCACTCACGGTGCTGGCAACATCCCGCGCCGAGCTGTTGCGCAGGGTGATGGTCTCGATGCTGGCCCGGTTGCGATCGATCTGCGTGAGGACCTCGCGCAGGCGGCGCATGTTGTCGGCGTAGTCGGCCAGCAGCACGCTGTTGCCGTCCGGGGTAGCCAGCGCCACGCCGCCACGGCTGATCAGTGGTTTCAATGTCTCAACCGCCAGACGTGCGTCGACGTTGTTGAGGTGGAACACCTGGGTCGTAAAGCCGGCCGCCGAGCCACCCAGGCTGCCAGGTTGCTGGGCAGCGGTGTCGTCCGGTACCACTCGGTACGTGCCGGCACCAGACGGCACCGCGACCAAGCCGTTGGCGCGCAACAGCGCGACCAGCACGCCCAGCAACTCGGACTGCGACATCGTTTCGCCACGACTGATGCTTACCGTGCCTTGCACGCGGGGATCTACTACGAACGTCAGCCCGGTGGCGCGCGAGACGTCCTGGATGAAGGCGCGGATGTCGGCATCTCGCACGTCAAGCGCCGGTACGGCTTCGCCCGCGGACTGCGGCAAGGCTGGAAATGCTGCGAATAGCAGGCCGGCGACCAGCAGTGGGCGCAACAGGATTCGCTTCATCAGGGCTTTGTCGGGAGTTTGACGGTCAGGGTCTGGCCGTCGCGACGGACGGTCAGGGTGTGGGCGGTACCGGGCGAGAGCTGTTCGGGCAACGCAGTGAAGAGTTCGGCATCAAGTGGCTGGCCGTCGATGGTCTCGATCACGTCCCCGGCCTTCAGTCCAAGGGCATGCACCATGGCGGCGTCGCCCCGTGGATTGACGGTGTATCCGCCTTGCGCGTTCGGGCTAAGTCCGGCTTGCGTCAGCAAGACAGCAGGTTCAACGGCGACGTTCGTGTTACCGGGAAACGATGCAGGCAGCGTGGTCGCAACAGTCGAAGCAGCACCCGCTGCAGTCGGCGATGCGGGCATTTCCAGTCGTTGCGCGCCACGCGGACCCCTCAGCACCACGAAACCGGCGCCAACACGTTCGAGCACGACCCCGTCCGCTATGGTCTCGCCGACCGACCATGATTGTTGCTTGCCGGCGGCGTCGCCAAGGATCGCGCTTCCGCCATGCGCATCAACACGCAGCCCATGCAGGCTGAAACCTGCGGCGTCGGAACTGGCGGAAACAGGGGCGTCGGTACGGTAGAACAGATCGATGACAGGCACCGTGTCGTTGGGCGTGGTCACCTTGGTCGGGAAGGTCGCAGTGCCGACAGGAGCGACTGGCAGCAGCAGCCAAAGCAGGCGCCCAGCCTGTACGCCGAGCAGGGCGAGCAATACGAGTTCCAGCCGTCGAGGCAATGCTGCTGTGCCGTCCGCAGCCATGAAACGTGCGAACAAGTGGCTCGGGACGGGCACGGCAGGTTCTCGGGATCAGTAAATGACTGCAACGCGCAAAGTATGCGGCAGTTTCGTGACAGAAATATTTCTGTAGACACGCACCAAAATGCTGCCACGCAAACAATCCGGGCCCGACTGGAAGTGCAGTCGGGCCCGTTATGTACGCTTGACCAAGACAAGTGGTTTTCAGAAGTCGAGCGAGACGCTCATGCTGTAGCTGATGCCGGGCTCGTACGTGTAGATGTCGACGCGATTGCCATTCGCTGACTGGTACTCCTGATACTTCGTGCCGAGCAGGTTGCGGGCGGCGATTTTGATCGACGGCGAGTAATCACCCAGCTTGAAGGACTTGTTGAGGACGAAGTCCAGGGTTGTGCCAGGATCTTCAAGCGTATCCGGTTGGCTGATGGTGCCCAGCGCACCCCGGCCACTGATGCGCTCGCTGACGTAGTTGGCGATCAGCGTGGCCTGCAGGCTTGCGTCCACGCTCTCGATGCCGAACTGGAGGTTTGCGATGTGGTCGGACTGGCCCTGCATGCGACTCCCGTCCAGCACGTAGTTGGTAGCGGGGCGCGACACGCCCAACGTGTCAGCCGGGAATACCTCGTGGCACGCGCTCGCGTTCACCGACGAAATGGTCCAGGTGTAGTTGGCCGCCAGGTACAAGCGGTTTTCGCCCCACCAGGACATCTGTACAGGCGCATTGAAGTACTTTTTGAAGTCAACCTCGATGCCGTACAAGGTGGCTTCCGGCGCATTCAGGAAATTGCGCAAATAGTTGCCGCCGGACACCACGCTCACAACTTCCTCGATAGGCTTGTCGATCTTCTTGTAGAACACGCCGGTCGTGAAGTACTCGCCTTTGTCGAAATACCATTCGTAACGGGCGTCGAGATTCATCAGTTCGCTGTCGACAAGGTACGGATTGCCGGAATACAGGCGCTCGTTGTCAGGGTCCGTGTATTGCTGGGGTGCCAGTTCCCGGAACTGCGGCCGGGCGATGGTCTTGGACGCACCCAGACGGATCTGCTGGTTGTCGGCGACGTTCCAGGTCAACGTCAGCGCCGGCAGCAGATAGTCGTTTTGCAGGGGTGCCGGCGTCGGCAGAAGGGCGCCCGTGAAGATGTCGTACGGCGACACAGACTGGGTGGCGTCTTCGTATCGCAGGCCAAGGCTGGCGCGCAGGTTTTCAACGATCGTACCTTCCAGCTGCAGATAGGCAGCCCGGACTTCCAACTTGCCGTCGTATGCGGCCGCGCCGGCGGAACCGGTGGTTTCCTGGAACTCGAACAGGCCCTGGCTGATGTTGAAGTCCGACAACAGGTAATCGACGCGCTGATACTGGTTGTAGAAGCCCAGGGCGACATCGTCGTAGCGGAAGCGCCGTAGCGTGGCATTGCGATCATTGTCCGACCAGGCGAGGCCTCCGGCCAAGGTGAGGCTACGTTCAGTCGGCAGGGTCCAGGTAATGTCGAAGCCGGCGCTCTTGACGTCATCAACCACTTTGCCGAATTGGAAATAGTTGCTGGAGAATGCGCCGCTGTAGGCCCAATAACCGTTGTTGTTGACGTAGCGGATGCCGGTTTCGTAAGGCGCATTGCGGTCTGCGCGGGCGGATGCGGCGCGCCATTCCAGGATCAGGTCACTGTATTCACCGAAGGCGTGCTTGCCGGTGAGCTGATTGTTGACCAGTTTGCGTTCGATCCAGCGCGTGATGTCGTCCCTCGCTTCGTCGCCCGGCGTGGTCGAGAAGTCGAAGTAGAAACCCGCGCCGCTGTTCGCCGTCTTCAGCGTGTCATGCACGTAAAGGGTGGTCCAGCCGATCTGGTGGCGCTCGCTCTTGATGCCTGCCCCGACCAAGGTATTGACGCGAGCGTTGTTGCGAGTGGAAACGAAGTCGTAATCCCTGTCGAATTCCACGCTGGTGCCGGTGAACGTCGCGGTCTGCTGCTTGCCGAAACGTGTCCGCCATTCATTGCTGAAACCAGCTACCGCGATCCCGCCCAACTTGACACCATCGTCGATCTCCGAAGAAAAACCGGCGCTTCCGCCGAACTCGAAATCCGGGTCGATGCTGTTCTTCTGCTGCAACAGGTACAGGTTAGGGTCATTGAAGCTGCGCCCGATAGTACGGATTTCTTCGGTCGTGAAGTTTTCACCGCTGGTGACCCGCTGGCCGCTGGCAATCGCCGTGGAAAGCTCTGGCGAGAACTTGCGGGCGCCGGCGTCGTATCCCCAGAAATCGTCGTCGCTGCCGTAGTACGTCAGGCCGTTCTGGAAGGTGGTGACGTCATTGCCGCCAATACCCACGGATAGTTTCAGGAAGTTTTCCTCAGGCACGGTCAGGCCCTGCAGGTCGATCACGCCGCCACCGAACTCGCCCGGATAGCGCACCGTGAATGTCTTCTGCACGGTCAGGCTCTGCAGCGCTTCGCTGGGGAACAGATCCAGGGGCACCACGCGTTGCAGGGGCTCTGGGCTGGGCAATGGCGAACCATTGAACAGTGCCGAGGAATAGCGCTCGCCGAGGCCCCGCACGTAGACGAATTTGTCGCCGACCAGGCTCAGTCCGCTGACCCGGGTCAGGGCCTGGGCCGCGTCGGCGTCACCAGTGCGCGCGAGCTCCTCGCGGGTCACCACGGAAATGACTGCCGAGCTTTGCATCAGCGGCTCGGGGATGTACTCGGAACTGACCACCACGGAATCCAGTGTGGTCGTGGGGGCAGACTCTTGCTGCTCCTGTTTTTGCTGCGGCTGACCCGCGCCCTGTGCCTCTTGGGCCAGCGCGCCATTGCAGGCGAGCAAGGCCGATATGGCCAGGAACAGGCTCGTTCGGGAGGGAGTGTGCATCATGTAGACAGCCTTCTCTTGTATTTTGACGCGGTGGCTTGACCTATGCGCACGCCGCGGCGGGCCCCGGCATGCATCGGATCCCGCGGGGTGGCGCGTTGCCACCCCTTGGCCGGAGCCATGTCAGCAGGGCTTGTCGGCCACCAGGTTGCAGGTCCAGCCCTGCCACCAGTTGTCGCTGCTGTTCTTCACTGCGCCGATGTAATTGACGGTTTCGAAGAAAGAGTAGATGGAGCTGAGGTTCGCGACGGCAGTGACCGCTGTCTCGTTCGGCCCGTTGACGAACGTATTGGTGAGGGTGGAGGTGCCGGTGGCGGTGTTGTTGGTGCCGGCGTTGAAGTTGGCCTCGGCGGTGCTGCCGGCCACGAACGGCAGCGGGCAAGAGAAGTAGACCGAGTTGAATGTGCCAACGCTGCCGGTGCCGGTGACGTTCAGGCACTTGTCGCCGTTGCCGGTGCCGCCCACGGGACGCGTTACCACCGTGTTGTAGATCGCGGCCTGGGTACCTTGATTGATCTCGATACCCCAGCCGGAGCGCGCGTTGCCAATCATCGTGAAGTTGGCGGCCTTCGGCTTGGATGCCGGGGTCTTGTTGAGCGATGACCATTCAAGCAACTTGTCGCCGGTGGTTGGCCGCTGGATCAGGATGCCGTACTGGGCACCACCGCTCCATCCGGCATCGGTATCCAGACCGTCGTCGTCAGCGCCGGTGATCACGAGATGCTTCAGGTTGGCGGTGCCACCGAAGATTTCGATGCCGTCATCCGCGCTGTTGTGGGTCTGGATGAAGTCCAGTTCCGTGCCGTTACCGACGCCGCCCAAGGTGAGTGCTTGCAGCTCATTGCCAGGCGAGACTTCGAAACCGCTGTATTTGATTTGCACGTAGCGGATCTGTCCGCTGCTATCAGTGGAGCGGTTGCCGCCGTAGAAGGCATTATTGACACCTTCGATCACGGCCTGGCACTCCGCCGTACCGGGCGTGACGGTGCTGTTGCAGTTGTTGATCGGCGCGCGGCCCAGCAGGATCACGCTACCCCATTGACCCTGCGAATCGGCAGTGGTCTGGCCCTCCAGCGACTGGCGCGAAGTGAAGATGATCGGCGCATCCTTGGTGCCCACGGCGACCAGTTGCGATCCCCGTGAGACCAGGAGGTAGTCCGATGGCGCGGCACCATACAAAGTGACGCCGGGGTCGATGCTCAGCACTGCCTGCCTCGCACCTGGTGCCGGTGCATTGGCGTCGCCGCCAGCGTCAATGCCGACGACGACCCCGCCGCTGATCTGGTAGACCAAACCCGCGATCTTCGCCAGGGAAAGATTTTCGGTAATGGCGGCCGGCAGCCGGCAGGCGCGCAGGGTACCGTTTGCAACCGTGCCGACATTGGCGAGTCCAGTCGGGCAGCTTGCGGCCGGTCCACTGGTGGGCGGCGGCGTAGTCGGCGGTGGCGGTGGCGGTGGCGGCGCTGGCGCGGGGGCCGGCGGGAATGCGCCTTCGCCCGGGGACACCACGCTATTGGCGCCATTGCCGCAGCCACTGAGCGCAAGCGCTGCGCAGATGGTGGCCACCAAGGCCTTGCTGTTCTTGCTGGACATAGGGATGGAACTCCAAGCGGGGTTGAGGTTCCGGCTTTTATAGGCCCTGAATGTTTCCGGGTTGTTGCAATCGGAGCGTGGTTGCAACTGTCACAATTGCGTCGCAAAGTCGTGGCCATGAATATGAGTCACGATGACCGTGCCCTTCCGGACGGCTTGGTCGAATGGGCAGTTGGCCAAGCGCAGCAAGGAGCTGGTCCAGAGATACTGCTTCAACCCTTGCTTGAGGCGGGCTGGGATGAATCCGATGCCGCAGTCGCGCTGGATGCCGCCATGCGGGACTTCCTGCAACACCATGCGCGCGAAAGTGGATTGCCGGAACCGCAGCCGGTGCCGGCGCCAGCTGAATTGAACGGAGATTCACTTCTCGACGCGGGGGATCGCGAGGTACGGGTGCTTGCAAGCATGCTGTTGCCACGCGTGGTCGTGCTGGGCGGCCTGTTGTCGAACGAAGAATGCGATGCTTTCATCGCGCTGGCTCAGCCCAAGCTGTCGCGATCGACTACTGTGGATCCTGACTCCGGTGGCGACTTGGTGCACGCAGATCGCACCAGCCGAGGCATGAGCTTCACCCGCGGCGAGAATTCACTGTGCGCACGCATCGAGGCTCGGATCGCCCGGCTGCTGGATTGGCCGCTTGAGAATGGCGAAGGCTTGCAAGTGCTGAATTACGGGCCAGGCGCACAGTACAAGCCGCACTACGACTATTTCGACCCGGCTTTGTCGGGAAGCAACGCCACACTGCTTCGCGGTGGGCAGCGCGTGGCAAGCGTGGTGATATACCTGAACACGCCTGAACGCGGCGGCGCCACCGTGTTCCCCGAGGCCCACTTGGAGGTTTCTGCGATCCGTGGAAACGCGGTGTTTTTCAGTTACGACCGCCCTCACCCGATGACCAGGACATTGCACGGTGGTGCACCAGTTCGCGCGGGCGAAAAGTGGATCATGTCCAAGTGGTTGCGAGCCGCGACGCACACGTAGTCCGTAGGCTAGGCGCAGATGTTGTGATTCCACTCACGGGAATGTGACAGCTTCAAGTCACGATTGGCCGTTCATCCAATCAATACGACCGTCTGTCTAGCCAGCGGATCTTTGTCATCATTTTGTCACTCACTTGGTACCCGTTGTCTGTGACATTCGCCTTGAAGACAATCAGTCTTGGGCGAACAGGCGGCTATCGACATGAACAAGATCCTGGGGTGGCTGACAGCAGGTGGGATGGCAATCTTGCCGATGAATGCGTTTGCTGGACAAGACTCAACGTCGCGGGTTTACACATTCCAGGTCGAACTGGATCCCCAAGGCACGCTCGTGTCCGCTGCACTGGTCAGGGATGCGCCGGATGCGACAACGCGTCAACTGCAGGATGAGCTGCAGAATTGGGTCTTCAATGCTGCGCAACGTGATGGCCGACCCGTCCCGACCAAGACCTGGGTGCGAGTGACAGCAGTTCCGGCAACGCAGGGCAGCATCGCGCAGGTGCTGTCGGCTACAGCCGGACCAGCACCTGAGATGTTGCGCAAGCCGGTGTTCCCGGTTGCTGCACAAAGGCGCGGCGACACAGGCGTAGTGGTGTTGCAGTTGGACATGGATGATCAGGGCCGCGTGCAAGCAGTTGACGTGCATACCAAGGTCGGCGATGTCAGCCGCCGGATGGCAGAATCCGCCATCGCCGCCGCGCGCAACTGGACGTTCCGTCCAGAGCAGGTGGATGGAGTTCCACAGGCCGGGCGCTTGTTGATGCCGGTGTGCTTTGTAGCCGAGGCGGCTACGGATACCTGTCAATGGATTGGACCCGATGCCCAGGCGATGGGTCGCGATTCACTGCTCGCGCTGGATCCTGCGGTGCGCCTGACCAACCCTGTGGCGTTCGTGGATCGATGAGGGGTCGCCTTTCCCACCCTTACGTAAATGGGTTCGAGAACGGTTGAGCCAAAGGTTCACGATCAATCACGGCGCTGACTTGCCCGGCCAGCGGCACAGGTCGCGGATCGGGCACGGTCCGCACAGGGGCAAACGCGCCTTGCAGACATAGCGTCCATGCAGGATCAGCCAGTGGTGGGCATCGCGCAGGAATTCGTCCGGTACCAGTTTGAGCAGCTTGTCTTCGACAATCCGTACGTTCTTGCCCGGTGCCAGCCCGGTGCGATTGGCGACGCGGAAAATATGCGTGTCGACGGCGATGGTGGGTTCGCCGAACGCGGTATTGAGCACGACATTCGCGGTCTTGCGGCCCACGCCCGGTAGCGATTCCAGTGCTTCGCGCGTGCGCGGAACTGCGCCTTCATGATGCGCCAGCAATAGCCGGCACATCGCAATGACATTCGCGGCCTTCGCGTTGTACAGGCCGATGCTGTTGATGTAGCGCTTCAGGCCCTCTACGCCAAGTTCGAGGATGGCCTGTGGGGTGTTGGCGAGCGGATACAACCGCCGCGTGGCCTTGTTGACGCCCACGTCCGTGGCCTGCGCCGACAGGATCACTGCCACCAACAATTCGAACGGCGAGTCGTACAGCAGTTCGGTGACCGGCTTTGGATCCAGTTCGCGCAGGCGCGTGAACATCTCGGTGATTTCCCCACGGGTCAGCTTGCTGCCGCGCGCGGGGCGGCGCTTCGCGCCAATCATCGATTCACTCATCGCGGCGCCTTCGCTTTTGCTCTTGCAAGCGCGCGTGCCAGCACATCGGCGGCAGCTTGGGGCAGGGCAGTGGTTTGTGTCGGCGAGGACTTCGGCACACGCGCTGCCTCTCGTACTGCCTTGCGCCGTTGCAGGCGCGCATCGCGCGCACGGTGTCGATCACGTGCGGCGAGTGCGGTCAGGCGCGCATCCCGCGCAATGGCAAGCAGCGCGTTGCAGCGTGGTTCGCAATCCAGGCAAGCGCTCGCCTCCAGCAACCCGGCAGCCAGCGCCGCATCCAGGTCATCCATGGAGAGCGAAGCCAACAAGCCATGGGCCTGCACCCCGTCCCGGGAGGTGCAGCCGCAATGGGTACAGGCCGCCATCGCGGTGCGCGTCAGCGGCCGTTGAAAGCCGGCTTGCGCTTTTCCAGGAATGCTGAAGTCCCTTCGCGCATGTCGTCGGTTGAAAACACCAGGCCGAACTGCGCCGACTCGTATTCCAGGCCTTCCTCGATGCTGCATTCGCCACCGATGTTCACGCAGTCCAGCATGCCGCGCAGGGCCAATGGCGCGGCATTGGCCAGTTGCCCGGCCAGCTTCATCGTTTCCGCCTCAAGCTCGGCGGCGGGCACCACCCGGTTGACGATGCCCAGTTGCAGTGCGCGCTCGGCAGAGATCGGTGCGCCGGTCAGGCACAGTTCCAGGGTCGCGGCGCGACCGGCCAGGCGCAGCAGGCGCTGGGTGCCGCCGAAACCCGGGATCAATCCGAGGTTGATTTCCGGCTGGCCCACTTTGGCGCTGTCGGCGGCAATGCGCAGGTGGCAGCACATTGCCAGTTCCAGTCCGCCGCCGAAGGCGAAGCCATTGACCATGGCGATGACTGGCTTGTCGAGCTTTTCCACCCGACGCATCATCCGGGTGCCGCGCAATGAAAAATCACGGGCTTGCACGGGCGTCAGGGTGTTCATTTCCGAGATATCGGCACCGGCCACGAATGCTTTCGGGCCACTTCCGGTGAGCACCACCACGCGCACGCTGGCGTCGTTGCCGGCATCGGCGAAGGCTGCATCCAGCGCTTCGATCGTCACGGTATTCAGCGCGTTCAGCTTGTCGGGCCGGTTCACCCGGATGGTGCGCACGCCATTGGCATCGTCAATCAGCAACACGGACTCGGTCATGGATATGCCTTTCAATGCAGGGAAGTGGAATGCTGGGCCGGCTGGAACTTCCTGGCCCTTGAGGTGTCCGAACTATGCCTCAGTGGCGGTTAAGCACTGTGGCCGTTATCCTAGCGTGTCATCCGCGGCCGTTTTAAGGTCGGTGGCATGAAGCACCGCGTCGGCTGGTCCGCGCGGTACCAAGGGCGGCATCGCCGCCTCTAATTTTTGATGCTGATGCGAGGTTTGAATGAAGTTGCGCGTGCTCTCCGCCACCCTGGTGGCCCTGACCCTGACTGCCGGCGTCGTTTCGGCACAAACCAAGCCTGCAGCCAAGCCAGCTACTGCCAAGACTGCGGCTTCCCAACCATTGCCAGTCGTCGACAAGACGCATGCCAGCTACGCATTTGGCTGGTCGCTGGGCTCTGATCTCATCAGTTCCGGCGAGCCTGTGGACATCGCAGCCGCGATTCGCGGCTTGCAGGATGCTTATGCGAAGAAGCAGCCAGCCCACACCGAAGAGCAGCTGGGCAAGGCCTACAGCGGCTTCCAGGCACATGTGCAGAAGAAGCGCGAGGATGCCTTCCGCAAGGCCCTTGCCGACAACCAGGCGCAGTCTGCTGACTTCGTCAGCAAGTTCAAGTCCCAAGAGGGCGTGATTACCCTGCCAAGCGGCATCATGTACCGCGTGGCCAAGCCTGGCACCGGCGCCAAGGTGACCCCAACCAGTGAGGTCCAGATTGCCCTGCGCAGTTTCCTGGCCGCAGTGGGCGTGCCACTGAGTGGAGTGGATACCCCGCCTGCGTTCAAGGTCGCCGATGCACCGATCCCGGCGCTCAAGGAAACCCTGACGCTGATGCAGCAGGGCGCGGTGTGGGAAGTGATCGTGCCGCCGGGCAAAGGCGTGGGCCAGCAGAACCCGCAGCTTGCGCAGCAGGCGATCGCGATCCAGGTCGAGCTTGGCGCCGTCAAGTAAGACTCGCCTTTCCAGCTCTAGCGTTCGTCCGATGCGCCGGCCCTGCCGGCGCATCGCACATTCAGGTTCTGCGGTTTGTCCGCAAGAACCCAAGACCGTAATGTGTTTGACATGACTCATGCGTATCGCGCCGTGCTCAGTCCCTGCATCGGTATCTGCACTATCGAGGATGATGGACTGTGCGCGGGTTGCCACCGCACCGGCACTGAAATCGCGCACTGGTCGACCATGCGTGACGAGGCCCGCCTGCGGATGATGGATGAGGTATTGCCGCAGCGCGCCGCCCAACGCGGGAAAGACTGATGGACAACGGGCAGCTCGCTGCCTGGTTGCAGCAGGCGGCTCGTCCCCTGCACGCGCCGCCGCTCTGTGCTGCATGGAACCTGCATGAACTTGATGGGCTCGTGCCCGCAGGCGAGCCACGGGCCGCAGCCGTGCTGGTTGGGGTGGTGGCGCATGCGCACGGCCCCACTGTGCTGCTGACGCGTCGACACGATGGCCTGCGCCACCACGGCGGCCAGGTCAGTTTTCCGGGTGGCCGCATCGAGCCGGGCGATACCAGTCCTGCAGCGGCTGCGTTGCGCGAAGCGCACGAAGAGGTCGGCCTGCAGTCGGCGCAATTCACCCCGCTGGGCTACCTGGATCCGTTGCTGACGATCACCGGGTTCCGGGTCGTGCCGCTTTTGGGGCTGATCGCCGCGGGTTTCGTGGCGGTGCCTGATCCCGGCGAAGTCGCCGAAGCCTTTGAAGTGCCGTTGGACCTCTTGCTGGATCCGCAGCGGCTGGAGCAAAAACAGTTCCAGTTCGGCGGGCGGCTGCGCCACGTGCTCCAATACCGGTATGACCAGCAGCGGATCTGGGGCGTTACCGCGTCGATCCTGTTCAACCTCCGCGAGCGCCTCGCGGACGCAACCCCAAGGAGCGCCTGATGGCCGGATGGACAACCCTGGTGCAGGCCGAGACGCTTGCGATGGCGATCAGTCGCGCCGACGTGGTGATCGTTGACTGCCGGTATACCCTGTTGGATCCGAATGCCGGCGAACAGGCCTACCTGAGCTCGCATTTGCCAGGCGCTTCCTATGCGCACCTCGAGCGGGACCTGTCTGACATGACGCCCTCTGGTGATGGCAGGCATCCATGGCCATCAGTGGGGCAAATGGCCAGCGGTCTGTCGCGCTGGGGCATCGGACCAACCTCGCAGGTAATCGCTTACGACGACGGCGACGGTGCGATTGCGGCGCGCCTGTGGTTCCTGCTGCGGATGCTTGGCCACGAGAAGGCGGCGGTACTCGACGGTGGCTGGGCGCGCTGGACTGCGCTGGGCTTGCCGGTTTCGTCTTCGCCGGCCACGACGGCGGGGCAGTTTCGCGCGCAGTACGATGCCGCGCAGCTGGCCTTCGACAGCGTGCGCCTGTTCGACGCCGATGCCGTCGAAGCCCACCTGCACACTGGCGGCGTGCTCATCGATGCGCGCGCCGCAGCGAGGTTCCGGGGCGAAGAGGAACCCCTGGATCGGGTGGCCGGGCATGTGCCGGGCGCCCTCAACCGCCCGTATACCCAGAACCTGGTCGGTGGCCGTTTCAAATCGCCGATGCAACTGGCAGAGGAGTTCCGAGCCTTGCTCGGGGCGAATTCGGCCACCGATGTTGTCGCGATGTGCGGCTCGGGGGTCACCGCCTGCCACAACCTGTTGGCGATGGAACGCGCGGGGTTCAAAAGCGCGGGCCTTTACACCGGATCCTGGAGTGGCTGGATCAGCGATGTGTCGCGGTCCATCGCCACCGGCGCTTGAAAAAAGTGAGCAATGGCATGCAAGTTGAAATCTGGCACAACCCGGCCTGTGGCACCTCGCGCAATACCCTCGCGCTGATTCGCCAGGCCGGCCTTGAACCGGTGATCGTCGACTACCTGCAGGCGACTCCCGACAAGGCACGTCTGCGCAAGGCGATCCACGATGCCGGCCTGTCGGTGCGCGAGACGATCCGCAGCAATCAACCGGAATACGTAGCCCAGGGACTGCAGGATCCGTCATTGACCGACGATCAACTGCTTGAAGCGATGCTGGCCACGCCGGTCCTGATCAACCGGCCCTTCGTGTTCACGCCACTCGGCACACGCCTGTGCCGGCCTGATTCGTCGCTGGTGCTGGAAATCCTTCCGCCGGCTTGATCACGGTGCAGCGCCCACGAGGAAGACCGGAGGGCCTTCGCGTTCGATGCGGTCGATTGCCGGGATCGCAGGTGATGCTACTTCCCGATCCGCGCCAGCATCGCGCGCAAGCCTGACTGCGTATCGGGCTGCATCCACGCCGCGACGAAGCGAGGCAGGTCGATGCGTTCGGGTTGCAGGGCCTCGACGATGTCGCGACGTGCGATGCGCCTGGTTTCCAGCACCGGTCCGCGCGGCAGTTGCAGCAAGCCTTCGAGCCAGACCCGCGCGCGGGTGGCAACCTCGTCGATGCCGGTCAATTCGTCCACCAGGCCGATTGCATGGGCCTCGGTGGCCTCGACCAGTGTGCCACTCACCAGCAGGCGCTCGGCACGATGCGGGCCGACCACGCGCGCCAGCAGCGACTGGATCCCTTCCGGCGCCACCAGGCCGACCTGGGTCTCGTTCAATCCGATCCGGTACGGCCCATCGGCCATCACCCGGTAATCGCAGCACAGCGCCAGCACGCAGCCGCCGGCGGGCGAATGCCCGGCAAGTGCGGCCGCCACCGGCACCGGGCAGCTGGCCAGCGCGCGTGCAGCACCGAAGAAGTCGTTCCACGCCGAGAGGAGTGCGTCCTGGTCATCGCCCAGCGAAAGCAGGAACGGAACATCGAGTCCCGCTGAAAACACCTTGGGGCCACCGGCCAGCACGATGCCCTGCGCGCCGTTGGCAATCGCGTCCGCGATGGCTGCCGTCAACGCCTGGCAAAGTGACGGATCCAGCGCATTGACCGGAGCGCGCGTCAGGCGCAGTTCGTGGATCTCGCCATGCAGGGTGGTTTCGACAAGCGACATGCGGAGCTTCCGGTAGCGAGTGAGTCGTTATCATAAGCGCATGAACAATCGCACCTGTGTCGCGCTCTTGCTGATGTCCCTGTCGTTGCCCGCCTGCGCGCGCGATTGTTCGCCGCAGGTGCAGGACGGCTGGATTCGCCTGGTGCCGGGTGGCATGCCGATGCACGCGGGTTTCGGCCGCATCGACAATCCCTGCCCGATGCCGGCCACGATCGTCAGCGTCAGCAGCCCGGCTTACGCCAGCGTGGAGCTGCACGAATCCAGGATCGTTGATGGCATCAACCGCATGCGCCAGCTGTCGGAACTGCGGATCACCCCGGATGGTGCAGCCACGCTCAAGCCGGGCGGCCTGCACTTGATGCTGATGCAGCCCAATGCACCGTTGAAGGAAGGCAGCTGGGTGGCGATCGAGTTCAAGCTCAAGGACGGTCGAACAGTGCGTGGCGAATTCGAGGTGCGCAAGCCGGCTCTGTAAGCGCCGAACGAAAAGCGAAAAGGGGATGGAGGTGGTTAAGGTGCGCCTTACCCACCTCCGCCCCCTTCTTGTACGTGCTTTTCCCTTTTCGCTAGCGCAGTGCCTTCAGCACCAATTCCGGCAATGCGATCGGCCGTCCCGTCGCCCGATCAATCCACACCATTACCACATGACCGTCGGCGTGCAGCACGCTGCCATCAGCCGACATGATGCGATGGCCAACCGTGAGGCTGGTGGTTCCGATGCGCTGCGCGAACAACTCCACCACGATCGATGAGGGGTAGTCGATCGGCGCGCGGTAATTGAGCTGCACTGCGGCCAACAGCGGCGCGATGGCAGGGCTGACCCACTGTCCATCGAAGGTCTCGAACCAGCGGATCCGGACTTCTTCCAGATAGGTCAGGAAGTTGGAATTGTTGACGTGGCCGAATGCGTCCAGGTCGCGCCAGCGCGGCTCCATTGCGTGCTGGTACAGGACGGCTGGATTGTTGTCGGCATCGCTCATGGCTCGACCTTCAGGCGGGGTAGTCTGGCCTTCCTTGGCGTTTTTGACGCTTTCCCGGATTTGCTGGCAGGCACCCTGGTTTCTGCGCCAGGCCTGGTGCTGCCAAGCATGCGCGCCAGGAATTGACCGGTATGCGAACGCGGTTCTTTCGTCAGGTCTTCCGGCGTGCCCTGGGCGATGATCTCGCCACCGCGATGTCCACCTTCGGGGCCGAGATCGATCACCCAGTCCGCGGTCTTGATCACGTCCAGGTTGTGTTCGATCACGACAATCGTGTTGCCGTCATCGCGCAGCTTGTGCAGCACCGCCAGCAGGTGCTCGATGTCGTGGAAATGCAGGCCAGTGGTGGGCTCGTCCAGGATGTACAGCGTGCGCCCGGTGTCGCGCCTGCTCAGCTCCTTCGACAGCTTCACGCGCTGCGCCTCGCCGCCGGACAGCGTGGTCGCCGATTGCCCCAGTTTGATGTAGCTCAGGCCGACATCCACCAGCGTTTCAAGCTTGCGGGCGATGCTGGGCACTGGCTGGAACAGGTCCAGCGCGTCTTCAACGGTCATGTCCAGCACTTCGTGGATGTTGTGGCCCTTGTAGCGGATGTCCAGGGTCTCGCGGTTGTAGCGCTTGCCCTGGCAAACATCGCAGGGCACGTACATGTCCGGCAGGAAGTGCATCTCGACCTTGATCAGCCCATCGCCCTGGCAAGCCTCGCAGCGACCGCCGCGCACGTTGAAACTGAAACGTCCCGGTGCATAGCCGCGGGCACGTGATTCCGGTACCTGCGCGAACAACTCGCGCAACGGCGTGAAAAGTCCGGTGTAGGTGGCCGGATTGGACCGAGGCGTACGGCCGATGGGCGACTGGTTGATATCGACCACCTTGTCGAACAGATCCAGTCCGTGGATCTCGCGAAACGGTGCCGGCATGTGCGACGCGCCATTGATCTCGTTGGCGGCCAGCGCGTACAGGGTGTCGTTGATCAGCGTCGATTTGCCAGAGCCTGATACTCCAGTGATCGCGGTGAACAATCCCGACGGGATCTCCAGATCGACGTCCTTGAGGTTGTTGCCGTGCGCGCCCTTGAGCGTGAGCAGCAGCTTCCGGTTCACCGGATGCCGATGCGCCGGTACTTCGATCTGCTTGCGGCCGGACAGATAGTCGCCGGTCAGCGAGCGCGGCGCTTTCAGCAGGTCCTCGAACTGGCCCTGTGCGACAACTTCGCCGCCGTGCACACCGGCGCCCGGGCCGATGTCGACGATGTGGTCGGCCAGCCGGATTGCATCCTCGTCATGCTCCACCACGATCACGGTGTTGCCCAGGTCGCGCAGGCGGGTGAGGGTGCCCAGCAGGCGTTCGTTGTCGCGCTGGTGCAGGCCGATGCTGGGCTCGTCGAGCACATACATCACGCCGACCAGGCCCGCACCAATCTGGGAGGCCAGCCGGATGCGTTGCGCTTCGCCACCCGACAGGCTGTCGGCCTTGCGCTCCAGGGTCAGGTAATCGAGTCCGACATCGACCAGGAAACTCAACCGTTCGCGGATTTCCTTGACGATCTTGTTGGCGATTTCACCGCGCCAACCCGGCAGTGTCATCGAGCCGAAGAATGACAGCGCGGCATCAATGGGCATCGTCGAGATTGCGGGCAGTGGCTTGTCGGCGACGAACACGTTGCGTGACGCACGATTCAGGCGAGCGCCGCCGCATTCCACGCAGGGACGCTCGCTGACATATTTCGCCAGTTCCTCGCGCACCGCGGAAGATTCGGTTTCACGGTAGCGGCGTTCGAGGTTCGGCAGGATCCCCTCGAACTTGTGCTTGCGCTGGCTGCGACCACCAGCTTCAGTGACGTAGTTGAAGGTGATCAGCTCGCCGCTGCTGCCGTACAGCACGTGTTTGCGGTCCGCCTCGATCATGTCCTGCCAAGGCGTGTCCAGGCTGAAGCCATAGTGCTTGGCCAACGACTGGATCAATTGGAAGTAGTAGATATTGCGGCGATCCCAGCCGCGTACCGCACCGGCTGCCAGCGACAACTCCGGATGCACGACCACGCGCGCCGGGTCGAAGAATTGCGATACGCCGAGGCCATCGCATTCCGGGCAGGCGCCGACGGGCGAGTTGAACGAGAACAGGCGCGGTTCCAGTTCAGGCAGCGAGTAGTCGCAGACCGGGCAGGAGTACTTCGAGGAAAAAAGCAGCGGCGCGCGCTCGGCTTGATCCATCGACATCACGATCGCCATGCCGTCGCCAAGCTTCAGTGCGGTCTCGAACGATTCAGTCAAGCGCTGCTTGATTTCGTCGCGCGGCTTGAAGCGGTCGATCACCGCTTCGATGGTGTGCTTCTGCCGCAGCGCCAGGGTCGGCACCGCGTCGATCTCGTGCAGCACGCCATTGACGCGCACGCGCACGTAGCCCTGTGCGCGCAGCTGGTCGAACACCTGCACATGTTCGCCCTTGCGCTCGCGCACGACGGGCGACAGCAGCATCCAGCGCTGTTCAGCGAGCGCCGGATCGGCCTCCATCGCCAGCACCTGGTCGACCATCTGGCTGACGATCTGCGCTTCCAGCGGGAAATGGTGGTCGGGACAACGCGGCGTGCCAACGCGCGCATACAGCAGGCGCAGGTAATCGTAGATTTCGGTGATGGTGCCAACGGTCGAGCGCGGGTTGTGGCTGGTGGATTTCTGTTCGATAGAGATCGCCGGGCTCAAGCCTTCGATGTGGTCGACGTCGGGCTTGTCCATGACCGACAGGAACTGCCGCGCATACGCCGACAGCGATTCGACGTAGCGACGCTGGCCCTCCGCGTAGAGGGTGTCGAACGCCAGCGACGACTTGCCGGAGCCGGACAGGCCGGTGATCACGATCAGCTTGTCGCGCGGCAGGTCGAGGTCGATGTTCTTGAGGTTGTGCGTCCGTGCACCGCGGATGCGGATGGTATCCAGCGCCATCGGAAATGAGTCTCGTTCGGGGGAAAGGCCCGGAATTTCGCCGGGCAACAGGGCAGGGTACCCAGCCGATGATTTGGGGGCAAATGGCGGGATATCCAGCGTGAGATGACTGCTTCGGGCGCAGGTGGGATGGCGCCGTGCATCAGGCGCATCGAGCCGCCGCTTTATCCAGCCGTCCAGGACTGATGCAGCGGGCGTGGGCCCGCCGCTTCGCGGCTCATCCGGCCCGGCGCAGCGCGCCGGGCGTTCGTCCGGGCTGCGCGCGGCCTCACCCTTGGCCCGCTCTGCGCCACGCCCCTGATACACGACGCCCCGGATGCTACCGCAAGGCCAAGGTGCGCCCGTTCAACCAGGTCGGTTGACCCTAACCCGCTGAATCCTCTACACTTCCGCTCCTGTCCGGCCTCGATGCCGTACAGGGACAAGAATAACTACAGAATCCACGATCAGGAATCATCAACATGTACGCAGTTCTAGTGACTGGCGGTAAGCAATACCGCGTGATGCAGGGCGAAAAACTCCGCGTCGAAAAGCTTGAAGCCGAAGCCGGCAGCGAGCTCACGTTTGACAACATCCTGCTGCTCGGCGACTCCGACGGCATCAAGCTGGGCGACGCGCTGAAGGGCGCGACCGTCGGCGCCAAGGTTGTTGGCCACGGCCGGGCGGACAAGATCCGCATCGTCAAGTTCCGCCGCCGCAAGCACCATCGCAAGCAGATGGGCCATCGGCAGCACTACACCGAAATCGAGATCACCGGGATCAGTGGTTCCGGCGACAAGACCGAATCAAAGAAGAGCTGAGGAGAAGCAGTCATGGCACATAAAAAAGCTGGTGGTTCGACCCGCAACGGCCGCGACTCCAACCCGAAATACCTGGGCGTGAAGATGTATGGCGGCCAGGCGATCGAAGCCGGCAACATCATCGTCCGTCAGCGCGGCACCCAGTTCCACCCGGGCATGGGCGTCGGCCTTGGCCGTGACCACACCCTGTTCGCGCTGGTCGACGGCAAGGTGGAGTTCACCGTCAAGGGTCCGAAGAAGCGCCGTACGGTCAACGTCGTCACCGCCGCGTAAGCGCCTGACGAGGCCTCGCGAAGAGCCCCGCTTCTGCGGGGTTTTTCGTTTGCGGAGCACGAACGCTTCGCGCCCACTTCATTCAACACTGCGACAATCACATCATGAAACTCGTCGACGAAGCTGAAATCCTCGTAACCGCGGGCAATGGTGGCAATGGCTGCATTGGCTTCCGCCGTGAAAAATTCATCCCGCTGGGCGGACCGGATGGCGGCGACGGCGGCAATGGTGGCGATGTCTGGCTGCAGGCCGACGAGAACCTCAATACCCTGGTCGACTTCCGCCACCAGCGCAGCTTCAAGGCGCAGCGCGGCGAGAACGGCATGGGCCGGCAGATGTATGGCAAGGCCGGCGAGGACGCAGTGATCACCGTGCCAATCGGCACCGTGATCCACAACGTCGATACCGATGAAGTGATCGGCGACCTCACCGTCAACGGGCAGCGCATGCTGGTCGCGCACGGTGGCAAGGGCGGGCTCGGCAACATGCACTTCAAGAGCTCGGTCAACCGCAGTCCGCGGCGAGCCACCAACGGCGAGGAAGGCGACGAACGCACCCTCAAGCTGGAACTCAAGCTGTTGGCCGATGTTGGCCTGCTGGGCTTCCCGAATGCAGGCAAGTCGACCTTCGTTCGCGCCGTGTCGGCGGCAACTCCCAAAGTGGCCGACTATCCGTTCACCACGCTGTATCCGAATCTGGGCGTTGTCAGCGTGGAGCCTGGTCGTAGCTTCGTGATCGCCGACATTCCGGGTCTGATTGAAGGTGCGGCTGACGGCGCCGGCTTGGGCAGCCTGTTCCTGCGTCACGTGCAGCGCACGCGCCTGCTCTTGCACCTGGTCGATCTGGCGCCAATGGAGGGCGGCATCGAGGCATCGCCTGCCGAGCAGGTACGCGCGATCGAAAATGAACTGCGCAAGTACGATCCGGGCATGCTCGACAAGCCGCGCTGGCTGGTCATGAACAAAGCCGACCTCCTGTTCGAGGACGATGCGCGCGAGGCTGCCGAAGCGGTGGTTCGCGAGCTTGATTGGAAAGAGCCGTGGTACACGGTCTCGGCGATCGGTCGCGATGGTACGTGGCCGATCATGCTGGCGGTGCAGGCATTCTTTGATCGTCTGCGCGAAGACGCGTTGGAGGCCGAACAGGCGGCGCTGCCCTTTGATGCCGCCAACGATGCTTGAGGCAGGCACGCAGGACGCAAAAAACCCGGCCATGGCCGGGTCTTCTGTTTGCGGCATCGCCTACGCTGAACGTACACCCGCATCGAACACCGTGATCACGAAAACACAGGCAACGAAAAGCCCGGCCGGAGCCGGGCTTCAAGCATGTACCGCAACCGGATCAGGCGGCCGCGAGGGCTTTGATGCGTGCGGTCAGGCGGGACTTGTGACGAGCCGCCTTGTTCTTGTGGATCAGGCCGCGGGCAGCGAACCTGTCGAGCAGCGGCTGCGCGCTGGCGAAGGCTTCGGTTGCAGCGGTGGCGTCATTGGCGTCGATCGCCTTGATCACCTTTTTTACGGCGGTACGCAGCATGGAGCGCTGGGCGACGTTGCGAGCATTGCGCACGACGGTCTGCTTGGCGCGCTTCTTGGCGGACTTGATATTGGCCACGACGGGAATCCTGAATTGGTTCTGCTGAAAGCAGTGGAACTTGGGG
>JBBQHK010000027.1:0-39313 GCA_038323895.1 Lysobacterales bacterium
TCACGCACCGGGCGCCGGGCGATGGTGGGCCAGTGGGGCAATCTGGACGTGGGCCGCGGCCTCAGGTTTGAATGGGATGTCAGCAGGCAGCGGTTGACGCGCGATGGCGGCACTGCCTTCGAAGCCACCATTGCGGACCTGCGCATGGGCTGGCAGCTGGATCCGCGCCAACGCGTACGCCTGACCCTGCAGGGCAGCGAAGTCAGGCGCGACCAATCGCTTTACACAAGCCCGGTCAATGAAACTTCGCGCGACTGGGGCAACCAGCTGGTGTATTCCTACAAGATCAACCCGCGCACCGCGTTGTATGCAGGCACCTCCTACGGCGCCTTCATGGACGACGACAACCGCGACCTGTTCGGCAATACCCGCAGCGTCTTCATCAAGCTCAGTTACGGTTGGCAACCGCAGTTCTGACCGAAAAAGCTGCCCCCGCTAAATCACGCCACGCTTCTTCTCGAATAGAAAATAGCCGACGCCGACAACAGCGCCGATCACCAGCGCCGGCAACCATGTTAATGGGCTCAGCCACTTGACCAGCCCAGCCACGATCAAGCCCAGGATCACGAACTGCGAATAGCGCCACGGGCTCTCGCGGAAACTGCGCAGCGGCTTGCCTTCATTCGTCATCGTCAGACCTTGTAGCCGGTGTGGATGGCGACGATGCCGGCGCTGAGATTCTTGTAGTCGCAACGCGCGAAACCCGCGGTTTCCATCATCGTCTTCAGGATGTCCTGCGGCGGATGCTGGCGGATCGATTCGGCCAGGTACTGATAACTCTCGCTGTCACCAGCAAACAGCTTGCCCAGTGCCGGCAACACCTTGAACGAGTGGAAATCGTAGATCGGCTTGAACCAGTCGGCCTTGACCTCGGAAAACTCCAGCACGCGTGCTTGACCGCCGACTTTCAGCACGCGGTGCATCTCGCGCAGGCCGGCGTCCTTGTCGGTGACGTTGCGCAGGCCGAAGGCAATCGTGACCAGGTCGAAGCTGGCGTCCGGGAACGGCAGGGCTTCGGCATTGCACTGCACGTATTCGAAACCACGCACGTTGCCGCGGTCGGTCATGCGATCGCGGCCTACACGCAGCATGTCGCCGTTGATATCGCCGAGCACGACACACCCTTTGGAAGCCGCGCCGTCATCGCCGACGCGCTCGCGCAGCAACGCGGCGATGTCGCCGGTGCCACCGGCCAGGTCGAGCACTCGGTCGCCCTGGCGCACCTGCGCAGTGGCGACGAAATAGCGCTTCCAGACCCGATGGATGCCCAGGCTCATGGCATCGTTCATCAGGTCGTACTTGCTCGCCACCGAAGAAAATACCTCGCCGACGAGCTTCTGTTTGTCCGCCGTCGGTACTTCGCGGTAGCCGAAATGGGTGGTGCCGGCGCGGTCTTCGTCGGGTGTGCTCATCCGGGAATTATCGCACCGGGCCATGCGCCATGGGACCTCAGTCGGCTACAGGATGTACCGGCTCAGGTCCGGATCCTGCGCCAGTTCGCCGAGGTGCGCTTCGACATAGGCGCGGTCAATGTCGACCGTCCCGCCCTTGTCGGGCGCGTCGAAGCTCAGTGATTCAAGCAGGCGCTCCAGCACGGTGTGCAGGCGGCGCGCGCCGATGTTTTCCTGCCGTTCGTTGACGTGCGCGGCGATCTCGGCAAGCCGTTCGACCGCGTCGGCGCCGAATGCCAGCGTGACGCCTTCGGTGCGCATCAGTTCCACGTATTGCGTGGTCAGGGCTGCCTTGGGTTCGGTCAGGATGCGCACGAATTCGTCCTTGCCCAGCGCGGACAACTCCACCCGGATCGGGAAGCGGCCCTGCATTTCCGGGATCAGGTCGGAGGGCTTGGCCAGGTGGAACGCGCCGGACGCGATGAACAGGATGTGGTCGGTACGCACCGCGCCGTGTTTGGTGCTGACCGTGCTGCCCTCGACCAGCGGCAGCAGGTCGCGCTGCACGCCTTCACGGCTGACATCGGCGCCCATGCCTTCGCTGCGCTTGGCAACCTTGTCGATCTCGTCGATGAAGACGATGCCGTGCTGTTCGCAGGCAACGATCGCGGCCTCGCGCACTTCGTCCTCGTTCACGAGCTTTCCGGCTTCTTCCTCGATCAACAGCGGGCGCGCCGCCTTGATCGTCATCGCCTTCTTGTGACTCTTGTTACCGCTCACCTGCGAGAACATCTGGCGCAGCTGCTGGCCCATTTCCTCCATGCCGGGCGGGGTCATGATGTCAACGCCGACATTCATTGCCAGGTCGAGCTCGATCTCGCGTTCGTCCAGTTCACCGGCGCGCAACTGCTTGCGCAGCTTGCGGCGGGTCTCGCTCTCTTGCGAAGAGGGTTCCGCGCCGATATCCACCGTGGTGGTGGCCGCAGGGTTGAAACCGAAGCCAGGCGTTGCGTCCCGCCGCGGCAACAACGCATCGAGGATGCGATCCTCGGCACGCTCCTCGGCCTGGGTGCGCACGCGCTTCTTGGCTTGTTCGCGATAGAGCTTGACCGCGGTATCGGCGAGGTCACGGATGATCTGCTCGACATCCTTGCCGACGTAGCCGACCTCGGTGAAGCGGGTGGCTTCGACCTTCACGAACGGCGCGTTGGCGAGCGTCGCCAGCCTGCGCGCGATTTCTGTCTTGCCGACGCCGGTCGGGCCAATCATCAGGATGTTCTTCGGCATCACTTCGTTGCGCAGCTCGGCCGGCAGCTGCGCGCGACGCCAGCGGTTGCGCAAGGCGATTGCGACGGCGCGCTTGGCCGCCTGCTGGCCGATGATGTGCTTGTCCAGTTCCTGCACGATCTCGCGCGGGGTCATGCTGGCGGATGAGTTTTCGATTGTGTGCATTTCCTGATTCCCGCCGTTCCGGCGAACGCCGGAAGGCAAATGTGGCTGCTTGTGAAACTAGCGATAGTTCCGGCGTCAGCCGGAACAGCGGCTAGAGGACTTCCACCACGATGTTGCGGTTCGTATAGATGCAGACATCACCGGCGATCTGCAGCGCCTCGGTGGCGATGGTCCTGGCATCCAGTTCCGTATGCAGCAGCAGCGCGCGCGCGGCGGACAGCGCGTACATGCCGCCGGAGCCAATCGCGATCAGGCCGTCTTCGGGCTCGATCACGTCGCCGGTGCCGCTGATGATCAGCGACGTGTCGGCATCGGCCACCGCCAGCAATGCCTCAAGCTTTCCGAAGCGGCGCTCGGTGCGCCAGTCCTTGGCCATCTCGACCGCGGCGCGTTGCAGCTGGCCGTGTTTTTCGAGTTTGGCCTCGAACAATTCGAACAGGGTGAACGCATCGGCAGCCGCTCCGGCAAAACCGGCCAGCACGCGGCCTTCCTTGCCGAGCCGGCGCACCTTGCGCGCGTTGGCCTTCATCACCGTGTGGCCAAGCGTGACCTGGCCATCGCCGGCGATCACCACCTGGCTGCCGCGGCGCACCGAGCAGATGGTGGTGGCGTGGAAAACGTTGGGGTTCTGGCTGGGATCCATGCGGCCTCCGTGGGAATCCCAGATGTGGGGTCGCTGACGATGGGTTCAAGCCATCCACCCACGCCATCCACCCATGCCACGGACCAGGAGCTTCGGGCACACTGCGCGCATGCCTGCCCTGATCAGCATCGCGGTCCCCATCTACAACACCGCCCGGTTCCTGCCGGCCGCGCTGGACAGCTTGCTTGCGCAAGACCATCTGCATTGGGAAGCACTACTTTGGGACGATGGCTCAACCGACGATTCCGGCGCGATTGCCGGTGACTACGCGCGCCGGGATGCGCGTTTCCGAGTGCTCGGAAATGGTCGCAACAACGGCTTAAGCGCAGGTCTGGCTTTGATGTTATCCGAGGCGCGCGGCGACTATGTCGCGCAGCTTGACAGCGACGACTTGCTTGAGCCGGAGGCGCTGTCTTCGATGCTCGCGTTCATGCGCGAACATCCGCAATTGGGCATGGCTTATTCGCAGTACGTGGAGATCAGTGAGAATGGCGGATTGCTGGGCCCCGGCAAGCGTTTTCTCCAGCCGTATTCATCGCACCAGCTGCTGGTAGATTTCATGACCTTCCACTTCCGCCTGATCCGGGTAGCCGCCTACCGTGCCGTGGGCGGCTACGACGCTAGCCTGGAAGACTCCGCCGACTACGACCTGTGCCTGCGGTTGTCGGAGCAATGCCGGGTGGGATATCTGCAGAAGCCACTGTACCGCTACCGCATGCGCCACGATTCGTTGTCGCACGCCAGCCGCCTGCGCCAGGTGCGCACATCGTTCGACGCGGCACAACGCGCATTGCAGCGCCGAAGCCTGCAAGGTCAGTACGCACTGTCGCTGGGGGTGCGTGCCCGCCACGTGCTTCGCCCGAAGCAGCAGGATCCGGACACATGAGTGCGCTGGCCCCGGTCACGGTGCTGGTCCCAGTGCGGGCTGATGCCGCATTCCTTCCAGCCGCGCTGGAAAGCCTGCGCGCGCAGACCATCGACAGCTGGAGCGCGCTGCTGTGCCCGATTGACGAAGCCGCCAGCGATGTCGCCGGGACGCAAGCCGCCAGCGATCCCCGCCTGCGCGTCGCAAGCACGCTGGCAGTGCCCGAGTGGAACGCGCTTGCGCAGGCCGCTGCAAGCGTTGACAGCGAATTCCTGTGTGTGCTCGACGGCGACGACCTGCTGGAGCCGACCGCACTCGCCACGTTGCTGCAGGCATTGCGCGGCGAGCCCGCCGCTGGCATGGCCTACAGCCGGCACGTGTTGGCCGATGCCAATGGCGGCACGCTGGGACCGGGCCCGCTGTGCGAACTGCCATATTCGCCGCAGGCCCTGCTACTGGACTTCATGACCGGGCCTCTGCGGCTGATGCGCACGGCGGCCTATCGTGAGGCCGGCGGCCATCGGGGCACGCATCCGGATGCAATCGAGTACGACTTGTGCCTGCGACTGTCGGAAACCACCGGCATCGTTCATGTCCCGCAAGCGCTGTATCGCCGGCGCATCCATCCACTTGCACCGGAAGTGGCGTGCTGGGCCGAGGGGATCGAGGCGCGATACCACGCGTTCGTGGATGCGGTGAAGCGACGCGGCCTGGACACCACCCATGAGTTCGCGCTGCACATCGACAGCTGGCACATCCTGCCACCACTGCGACCCTTTGGTGGCGCCGGCAACTGGCGCTGAGCGCGATGCAAGCGATGAGTCGGTTTCAGGACTTGCGCTTGGCGCGCGGATGCGCCGCGTCGTACACCTTTGCCAGGTGCTGGAAATCCAGGTGCGTGTAGATCTGGGTGGTGGCGATGTCGGCGTGGCCAAGCAGCTCCTGCACCGCGCGCAGGTCGCCGGAGGATTCCAGCATGTGGCTGGCGAAACTGTGCCGCAGCAGGTGCGGATGCACGCGCTTGAAGACCCCTTGGCGCTGGGCAAGCTGGCGCAGGCGCAGCTGGATGGCACGGGAGGTGATCGGGTTGTCATTACGGCCGGGAAAGACGAACAGGGTGAGCCATTCATTGCGACTCTCACGCCACTCCGCCAGCGCCTTCAGCGCGTGCGAGCCCACAGGTACCACCCGCTGCTTGTTTCCCTTGCCAAGCACTGTGACCAGGCCTTGGGCGAAATCCAGGTCCACCCATCGCAGCGCGCAGACCTCCGCAAGCCGCAAACCCGATGAGTAGAAAAGCTCCAGCAGCGCGCGGTCGCGCAGGCCGAGTGGCCCGTCGATGGGCAGCTCGACCAACTGCACCGCCTCGTCCACGTCCAGCACTTGCGGCAATTTGCGCACCGCCTTGGGCGCCCGCACGGCCGCCGCAGGATTGGCGGCGATGCGACCCTGCCGGAGCAACCAGGCGTAGAAACTCCGACATGCCGACAACCGCCGCTGCAGGCTCTTGGCCGACAGGCCCCGGCGATGCTCGCTGGCCACGAACAGGCGCAGATCATCTGCACCCAGCTGCAACAGCTCGCGTGATTGACCGTCGCTCCAGTGCATCAATGCGAGCAGGTCGCGCCGGTAGGCGTCCAGCGTGTGTATCGAGCTGCGGCGCTCGACCGCCAGATGCGAGAGGTAGTCGTTGACCAGGGCGGTCGCGGCGCTCATCTCACCCGCGCGGGAAGCGCTGCAACGCAGTCGCAAGCGCTTCGCCCATCATGCGCAGGAACAGCGTCCCCATGCCCGGAAAGAAGCGGTTGCCGTCGCGACTGCCGACCGCAACCAAGCCAATATCCGGCAGGACCATCAATGCGGAACTCTGTACCTCGTCGAGGCGTGCGCCGTACAGCAGCGCGTTCTTGTCGGGATGCAGGCGCCCGCACAGCGGCTCGCCGTTTCTGAACAGATCGCGGAAGCCGTCCAGCGTCCTGTCATCCTCTGCAATGACTTGCAGCCACTCGTCATCTTCCAGCCCGTCGACCGGATGGACCAGCACGATCCGCACCAGGTCGCCATGGAAGTCCTCGGCCAGCGACGCTGCCATCGCCCGCACGGTGTCGGCGGCAGTGGTTTGCTTCATCAGGGCCAGGGTCAGCTGATGGGTGCGCACCGCCAGCCGCTCGTTTTCCTGCGCATTGGCGGACAACTCGTGCAGGCGCTTGGCAAACTCGCGGTTCTTGTCGCGCAAGACCTCAAGTTGGTAGCTGGCCAGCGACGCCGCCGGTCCGTCCTCGCGTGGCACCACCAGGGTCAGGGCGAGGTCGGGAAACTGTTGCAGGAAAGTCGCATGCCGGCGCAGCCACGCCGCCACTTCATGGGCGCCGAGCTTTTCCTGCAGGCCCGGGTTGAACGGGTCGATCATCACTGCTGCCACTCTCCTTCGAAAACGAATGCGGTCGGCCCACCCATCGCGATGCGGTCGCTGTCCTGATCGTAGCGGATGCGCAAGGTGCCGCCGGGAAGATCCACGGCAATTTCGCTGCCTGCATCGAGCTGGCCGCGCTTGGTGAGTACCGCCACCGCCGCGCAGGCGCCGCTGCCACAGGCCAGGGTCTCGCCGACGCCGCGTTCGAACACCCGCAGACGGATGTGGTTTCGGCCAATGACTTCCGTGAAACCGACGTTTACCGATTCCGGGAACGCGGCGTTGCGCTGCAGGGCGCCACCGATCGCCTCGACCGTGGCGCGCTCGATGGCTGCAACCTCGACCACCGCATGCGGATTGCCCATCGAGACCGCGCCAAACCGGGTCGCGCCGCCCTCGGCGTAGACCATGTATTCGTCGCGTGCCTCGTGCCAACCAAGCAAGGGAATGTCGTCGGGCGCGAAGCGTGGCGCGCCCATGTCGATGATGATCTCACCCTTCGCATCACGCCGGACCTCATGCGTGCCGGCGGGACTGTCGATCATGAAGTCCCCAAGGATCGGCGCAGCACCATCGCGCACCAGCCACCCGGCGATGCAACGCGCGCCGTTGCCGCATTGCTGCGCAAGTGAGCCATCCGCGTTCCAGATCCGATAGGACGCCACCGCGTCGGCGCTGCGCGGCGGCTCCACGGTCAGCAGCTGGTCGCAGCCGATGCCGAGGTGGCGGTCGGCGATGCGCGTGCATGTCTCAGGCTTGGGCGACGGTGTGCCATCGCGCAGGTCGAGCACGACGAAGTCGTTGCCCGCCCCATGCATCTTGCTGAACCGCATCGCGATCGCCTCAGCGGCGCGCGTCCGGCGTACCGGAAGCGGGTTCCGAAGCAGGAGGGGCAGCCGGATCTACGGCCGGCTCGACGACGGCCGGCTCGGCTGCCGGAGTCGCCGCTGGCACATCCGCTGACCTCACCAGTGGACCCTTGTTGCCGCAGCCAGCCAGGGCCACGCAGGCGATCGACGAAGCGATCAACAGGACGATCTTTTTAATGGGCGGCACCGGGGGCAAGTTCATGGGCGAAGTGTAGCGCGGTCAGCTCAATACGGTTCCGGCCGACGCCACAACCAGACGGCCACGATGGCCATCACCGCAATGCCCGGCGCCGCCATCCAGCGATCCGGCATCAACAACAGCATCAGGATCGCGCTTGCGCTCATCATGATCGATGCCAGCCATTTGGCCCGGCGGCTGACTACGCCGCCATCTTGCCAGTCACGGATCATCGGACCGAACTGGCGATGCGCCAGCAGCCAGCGATGCAGCCGCTGCGACCCGCGCGCCGCTGCAAACGCCGACAGCAGCACGAATGGCACCGTCGGCAGGCCGGGAACCACGATCCCGAACAGACCCAAGCCCAGACTGACATAGGCCAGCAGCCACCAGAACCAGCGCACTAATGCCGCCTGCGCGCCGTCGCCTGCAGCATCGGCTTACTTTTCTTCCGGGACACCCAGCTGATCCAGTATGAAAGCCTGCTGTTCGGCCAGTTCGCGATAGCGACGGAAACGCCCGGACTTGCCGCCATGGCCAGCTTCCATGTTGACGCGGAACACGACCGGCAGGCTGCCAGTGTCCAGATCACGCAGGCGCGCCACGTACTTGGCGGGTTCCCAGTACTGCACCTGTGAATCCCACAGCCCGGTGCCCACGAAGATCGCCGGGTAATCGCGTTTCTTCAAGTTGTCGTAAGGCGAATACGACAGCATGTAGTCGTAGCTCGCCTTGTTTTCCGGGTTGCCCCACTCGTCATATTCATTAGTGGTCAGCGGGATGGTCGGGTCCAGCATGGTGGTGACCACGTCCACGAACGGCACCAGCGAGACGATCACCCGGTAGTCGTCCGGCGCCATGTTGGTGATCGCGCCCATCAGCAGGCCGCCGGCGCTGCCACCCATCGCCGCGACCCGATTGCGGTTGGCGTACTTGTTGTCGACCAGCCAGCGGGTGACGTCGATGAAGTCGGTGAAACTGCGCACCTTGTTGAACATCTTGCCGTCTTCGTACCAGCCGCGGCCCATTTCCTGGCCGCCACGGATATGCGCCAGCGCATACACCATGCCGCGATCAAGCAGGCTGATGATGCCGAGATTGAAGCCTGGATCCATCGACGCGCCGTAGCTGCCGTAACCGTACTGCAACATCGCTGCGCTGCCATCGCGCTGGAAGCCCTTGCGATAGACCAGTGACACCGGCACCTTGCTGCCATCGCGCGCCGGCACCCAGACACGCTCGGTCACGTAATTCTTGCTGTCGAAACCGCCCAGCACCGGTTGCTGCTTGAGCATGCGGCGCTCGCCGGTGGCGGTATTGAGTTCATAGGTGGTGGCCGGCGTGGTCATCGAGCTGTAGCTGTAACGCAACCACGGCGTGCTGGCCTCGGCATTGACGTCCAGGCCCATCGAATAGGCGGTCTCGTCCGCCTTGACGTATTCGCCGCTACCGTCTTTCTTCAGTACGCGCACACGTTCAAGTCCATCGGAGCGTTCTGCAATCGCGGTAAAGCCGTCGAACAGCTCGAAGCCCTCGACGTACACCTTCGGATCGTGCGCGATCCAGTCCTTCCAGTCCTTGCGCGATGTCGAGCCGTCTGCAGCAGTGGCGAGCTTGAAATTCTTCGCAGGCACGCCATTCGCATCGGGCGCATTGGTGCGGATCACCCAGCGGCCTTCGAAATGGTCGGCGTCGTATTCGACATCGCGTTCGCGCGGCGATAGAACGGCGAAGGCCTGCGGATCTGCGGCCGACGCGTAGCGCACTTCGTTGGACACCGTGCTGTCCAGCACGATCAGGACGTACTGGTCATCGCGCGAGCGACCAATGCCCATGTAGTAGGTGTCGTCGGTTTCTTCATACACCAGCACGTCGCCTTTCGGATCCGTCCCCAGCACGTGCTTCTTCACTCGCGTGGTCAGCAGGGTTTCCGGGTCGTTCTCGACGTAGAACAGGGTCTGGTTGTCGTCCGCCCAGGCCATGCTGCCGGAACTTCCGGGGATCGCGTCGGGCAATGTCTTGCCGGTGGCCAGGTCCTTGAAACGGATGGTGTACTGGCGGCGCCCGTTGCTGTCATCGGCATAGGCCAGCAGGCGGTTGTCCTGGCTGATGTCGCGCGCACCGACCGCGTAGTAATCCTTGCCCGCCGCCATCGCATTGACGTCCAGCAACACCTCTTCGGCGGCGTCCATGCTGCCCTTGCGGCGCGCATGAACCGGATAGTCCTGCCCGGTTTCAAAGCGGGTGTAGTACCAGTAACCACGCTCGCGGTACGGCACGCTGCTGTCGTCCTGCTTGATGCGCGCCACCACTTCGTCATAGAGCTTGTCCTGCAGCGGCTTGAGCGGCGCCATCACCGCATCGGCATACGCATTTTCGGCAGCCAGGTACGCCAGCATCGCCGGGTCCTTGCGGGTGTCGTCGCGCAGCCAGTAGTACTCATCGACACGCTCGGCGCCGTGCGGGGCTTTCACCACGTGCGGTTTCTTGGCGGCGTCGGGCGGGGTTGGCAAGTCAGCAGCGTGTGAGGTCATGGCGAAGGCGAGTGCGAAAAGTACGGCGGTGGATTTCATCGAAGCAATCCTTGGATGTCACGGGCGCGTCGGCTGGACCCGATGCGGACTGGATCGTGCGGGTCTTCGGTCAGAACTACTTCCCGAGTTGCTGCCAGAGGAAGCTGTAGGCCAGCGCACTCATGTGCGCGGCCTGCGCATTGTTGGCCGCGCCACCGTGGCCGCCCTCGATGTTCTCGTAGTAGCGCACGTCCTTGCCGGCGGCTTCCATCTTCGCCATCAGCTTGCGCGCGTGCGCCGGATGCACGCGGTCATCCTTGGTCGACGTGGTGAACAGGGTGGCCGGATATTGCTTGTCTGCGTCGAACAGGTGGTAGGGCGAGAAGGTCTTGATGTAGTCCCAGTCGCTGGTGTCCGGATCGCCGTATTCGGCCATCCACGAAGCACCGGCCAGCAGGTGGCTGTAGCGCTTCATGTCCAGCAGCGGCACCTGCACCACGATCGCGCCGAACTTCTCCGGATACTGCATGAGCATGTTGCCCATCAGCAGGCCGCCATTGCTGCCGCCCATGGTGCCCAGGTGCTGCGGCGAGGTGATCTTGCGCGCCACGAGGTCGTCGGCGATCGCAGCGAAGTCCTCATAGGCCTTGTGCCGGTTGGCCTTGAGCGCGGCCTGGTGCCAGCGCGGGCCGTACTCGCCACCGCCGCGGATGTTGGCCAGCACGTACACGCCGCCCTTTTCCAGCCAGCCCTTGCCGATCGCGCCGGAATAGGAGGGCGTCAGCGAGATTTCGAAACCGCCGTATCCGTACAGCAAGGTGCGCGCCTCGCCATCGAACTTCAGGTCTTTCGGCCGCACCATGAAGTACGGCACCTTGGTCCCGTCCTTGCTGGTGGCGAAGTGCTGCTCGATGACGTTGTTGGAGCCATCGAAGAACACCGGATTGGATTTCAGCTGCTCCGGCTGCTTGCCGATGTCGGCAATCGACAAGGTCGTCGGAGTGACAAAATCGGTGGCGGTCACCCATACCGCATTACTGTCGACGGCATCCACCGCGCCAACCCCAATGGTGCCGATGGTGGGCGCGCCAACAAAGTCGCTCTTTGCCCAACCATCCTTGCCCGGCGTCAGCACGATCAGGCGATTCTTCACGTCCTCCATCACGTTGAGCACAAGGTGATCCCTGGTCAGCGTGAAGTCCGACAGCGACGTATTCGCGGTGGGTGCGAACAGCACGTCGATGTTGCGTTTGCCAGCCATGAAATCATCGAGGTTGGCCGCCAGCAGCGAGCCTGCCGCGTAGGTCTTGTCGCCGACCTTCCAGTCTTCGCGCGGCCTCAGGTACAGCCACTCGCGGAATGCATCCTTCTGCATTGAATTGGGCACGTCGAGCCGGGCCAGGCTGCCGTCCTTGCCCCGCAGGTACAGCTCATCGTTGTAGAACGCCAGCGTGCGCGACACCCAGTCGCGCTCGTAGCCCGGCGTGTCGTCGTGGCTGGCGGCGATGTACATGTCGCCGGGCTTGCCCTCGTAAACGGTTGTCGCCGACGACATCGGCGTGCCACGCGTCCACTGCTTGACGATGTTCGGATAGCCCGAACTGGTCATGCTGCCGGGGCCGAAGTCGGTGTAGACATATACATTGTCGGCATCGATCCAGCCCAGGCCGCCCTTGGCTTCCGGCCTGTAGAAGCCATTTTCCACCCAGGTCTTGCTGGCCAGGTCGAACTCGCGGGTGACATCGGCATCGGAACCGCCGGGCGACAGCGCAATCAGGCAGCGTTCGTACTTCGGGCGCAGGCAGTCGGCGCCATGCCAGACCCATTTGCTGCCCTCCGCCGCGTTCAGCGCGTCGAGGTCGATCACGGTTTCCCACTTCGGATTGGTCTTGCGGTATTCAGCCAAGGTGGTGCGCCGCCAGATGCCGCGCTCGTGCTGCTTGTCCTTCCAGAAGTTGTAGTAGTAGTCACCAATCTTCTGCACGCCCGGGATCTTGGCGTCCGAATCCAGGATCGCGCGGATCTGGGTTTCCAGCGCCTTGAATTCCGGTGTACCCGCGATCTCGGCTTCCGCCTTGGCATTGCGCGCCTTCACCCAGTCCAGCGATGTTTCGCCCTGCACATCCTCCAGCCATGCGTAGGGATCGTCACTGGTCGCGGATTGCGCGGACGCGCCCCCTGCAATGGCAAGACCCGCAATCAGGCAGGCGTTGGAGAGATGGGACATAGCGACGCTCCGGGGCGAGATCTGGAAACCCGGAACGCTAACACAGCACCCGTTGCGTGCGGCTCCAGCTGGGCCACGACTGCGCCATGATCAAACTTGGTTGGGGACCCTTGACTACGAGCGAGTGGCACTTCAGTATCACTCCATGCGTACAGAACTTGTCACCACACTCAAGCGCCAAGCCACGGAGCTGCTCGCGGACATCGAGCGCGACAAGAAGCCGATCCTGATCACCCAGCATGGCTTGCCAAGTGCCTATCTTGTTGACGTAGAGAGCTTTCAGCTCCAACAAGAGCGGATGACGATTCTAGAAGGCATTGCTCGTGGAGAAGTAGCGGTTTCAGAGAAACGAACACTCACCCGAGCTCAAGCTGAGAAGCGCCTTGGCAAATGGCTGAAATAGTCTGGAGTGAGCCTGCCATAGCCGATCTTGACGCTATTGCAGACTACATCGCGCTAGAGAACCCTTCAGCTGCAAGCGCGCTGGTCCAACGCATCTTTGTACATGTGCGCCAGCTTGAAGAACACCCTGAAAGCGGCAGTCGGCCCCGTGAGCTGGGATCTCATTCACGCTATCGGCAGATTGTGGAGCCGCCCTGTCGCGTCTTCTATCGCTTCGACGGAACGCATGTATTCGTTGTGCATGTCATGCGTACCGAGCGTCTACTTCGCAGCAGTGTACTTCGGCAGCAAAAGCCCCGAACCTAAGCCGAGACCGCTTCGCGTCCCGGCTTACCTCGGGTGTCATGCTGCGCGCGAGAGGCGGACAAGCAGCCGCGCTCGCGACCGGCGCAGAGCCTGTACACGGCGCCGACGCGGCATCTGCCAGGTCACCCGTGGCAACGGGAACCGGCGCAGGCTCCACCAGGCCGCAAGCGGCATCCCGACCAGCCACAGCGGCAGCCAGCCGATCAAGACCGAACTGCCACGTGCAGCCGGAATCAGCAGCACGGTCAGGGTGCCGAGGATCACCACCTGCCGCAGCAGCCGTTCGACGGCTTGATGGGTGTCGTGCGAATTGGAACGGTCGGACTGGTTCATGGCGGCGCTCCGTGATGGACGACGCCAGAGTGCGATGCGGGGTTCTCACGGGCTGAGACGCCCCGTGATTTCAGCTCAAGGCCCCTGCTTCAATACCCCGCCGCGTCCAGCACCTTGTCGGTTTCAAGCCGCCCGATTTCGATCAACTCCCGGCCTCGCCAGAATTCATAGAATTCGCAGGCATCGCGCGGGATGCGGATGACGATTTCCGGGGGATCCAGCGCGATCTGCACGCGCGAGATCTGCGCCTGCATGGTGTCCAGCGAGCGCGACATCAATTCGGCAAAGCCCAGCTCGCGTTCGGGTGGAGCACTGGATTTGCCTTCATTGCCATCGTCATCGCCGTCGAAATGTTCGTCCAGCCAACGCGCAACGCGGCCGCGCGGCGCTTCGTCGTCGCGATCAACTGCAGGGGTTCCGGGTGGGCGCTGCGGCCAGCCATGCCTGTCCACCGCGATCAGGCGATGCGCATCCGACAATCGCGTCGCGGCAATCGGCAAGGGCGACAGCAGGCCGCCATCGACCAGTTCACGGCCATGCACCTCAAACGGGGTAAATACGCCGGGGATCGCGAACGATGCACGCACCGCATCCCACATGTCGCCCGTGCGCAGCCAGACTTCGCGCTGACGCATCAGGTCGACCGCCACCGCGGTGAAATCCACCGGCAGGTCCTCGATCCGTGGTTCCCCGACCACCTCACGCAGGCGCCTCACCAGCCGATCACCGGTGAACAGCGCCGACCTGCCGAAGCCGGGATCGAGCAGCCTCAGCATCCCGGTGCGACTGGTGCCCATCATCCATTCGCGCAGCGCATCGAGCTTGCCCGCCGCGAACGCGCCACCCACCAGTGCACCGCTGGATGCGCCCGCGACCGCCACAATTTTGATGCCGCGCGCTTGCAGCGACTCAATCACGCCGATCTGCGCCAGTCCGCGCGCACCACCGGCGCCAAGTGCCAGCGCAACCGGTTCGCCCATGGCGATCTTGGGGGCGTCTGCAGCAGCCATGTCAGTCCTGGTAATTTCCCAGCGCCAGTTGCAGCAACGTACGCGCTTGTTCGCGCAGCGCGTGCGGCTCGACGATCTCCGCGTCGCTGCCGTAATGCAGCACGTCCATCAGCAGTTCGCGTGGCACCGAATACGGCACCTTCAATTCGTAGCGTCCGTCTGGCAGGAAGCGGCCCTGCTGCTGCGAATGCCAGTGTTCATCGGCCACCCAGCGCGCGGCCTTGGCGCTGAACAAGATCGTGGCCCAGCCCTTCGGTGCGCCGGAGAAAATCCCGTAACTGCCGGCCAGGTGACTGTTGAGCTCATCCTCCGCCACATCGGAAGCCACGCCGTCCAGCAAGCGCGCGCCGGTGATGCGGTCAATCGAAAAACTCCGCAGTCCGTTACGGTCCTCATCCCACGCGTCCAGGTACCAGTTATCGCGGTAATGGGTCAGCCGTTGTGGCGACACATTGCGGCGGGTCTTTTCGTCGGTCGAACGCGCGCGATAATCGAAGGCGATGCGCCGGCGTTCGAGTACCGCCGAGGCGACGATCCGGAACGCGTGCTCATCCATTTTGCGCAGCCGGTGCGGCAACACCCGCACCCGCTCCACCGGCCAGCGCTTGCCGCCGGAATGCGCGTCCAGCAGTTTCTCGACGCGTTGCTGCAACGGTGCCAGCGCGGCCGACAACATGCCGCCACTGCTGCGCTCCAGCAGTTGTTGCGCGGCCAGCAGCGCGTGCAGTTCTTCTGAACTGAGCCACAGGCCGGGCAGCTCGAACCGTTCGACCGCGTCCTTGTCGTAGCTGAAACCGGCTTCGCCATCACCGATCAGCGGGGCCATCAAGCCATCGCGCAGGAAGGCGAGATCGCGATACACGGTGGCGCGCGAGCAGCCCAGTTCGTCCTGCAGGCGGGCAACGGTCACCGGGCGGCGCGCGGTCTGCAGCACCCGGTGCATGGCGATAATACGTTCATAACGATCCATAGCCGCAAGTGTGCCGGATGCCCGACGCTTCGGCGAGCGGCGTGGGACCGCAGTCGCTGCAAACCTAAGGGCGCATCCGCACCTGCGGGCCGCACGTAACTTCCCATTGCCTTCGCGCGATTTAAGCCATGCTGGCTTGTCGCGGGCAGGCGTGCTGGCGCAGCTCCTTTCATTTCATTCCACTCAAACAGGACCCTGCATGGACCACGATCCGATCCAGCAGTACTACGGCGAAACCTTGGGCAGCACTGCTGATCTCAAAACCGGCGCCTGCTGCAGCCCGGACGCGATGCCCGCGCATCTACGTGAGTGGCTGGGGGAACTGCCGCGGGCGGTGACCGACCGCTTCTACGGCTGCGGTTCGCCGATCCCTGCGGCCATCGAAGGCGCAACCGTGCTGGACCTGGGCTGCGGTACCGGTCGCGATGCGTTCCTGGTCTCGCGACTGGTCGGCGCGACCGGCCGGGTGATCGGGCTGGATATGACTCCAGGCCAGCTTGCAATTGCACGCACAGCGCAGGACTCGCATCGCAAGTTGACCGGGCTGGACAATCTCGACTTTCGCGATGGACGCATCGAGGACTTGGCTGCGGCCGGGATTCAGGACGCCAGCGTGGACGTGGTGATCTCCAATTGCGTGCTCAACCTGTCGCCCGCCAAGGCGCGGGTATTCGCCGAGATCCTGCGCGTGCTCAAACCCGGCGGCGAACTGTTTTTTTCCGACGTGTATGCCGACCGCCGCATTCCGCGCGAACTGCTTGACGACCCGGTTTTGCGTGGCGAATGCCTGTCCGGCGCGCTGTACATGGAAGATTTCCGGCGCCTGCTGCTGGAACAGGGCGTCGCCGACTACCGGATCACCGCGCGCAGTCCGGTGCCCTTGCTGGATGCCGAGATCGAGGCGCGGATCGGCATGATCGGTTTCGAAAGTATTACGGTGCGTGCGTTCAAGTTGGACCTGGAAGATCGCTGCGAGGACTTCGGCCAGCTCGCGACCTATCTTGGCAGCATTGCCCACCACCCGCATCGGTTCATGCTGGACGATCACCACCTGTTCGAGCGCGACCGGCCGATGCTGGTCTGCGGCAATACCGCAGCGATGCTGGCCGACACCCGCTACGCGGCCCATTTCGAGGTCACGCCGCGACGCAGCCACTTCGGCCTGTTTGGCGGCTGCGCAGCGCCGGCAACCGAGGACGCCAGCACGTCTGGCGCCTGCTGCTGAGGCTGGCTGGTGTCCCGCACCAAACTAGCCCTCCTGCTCGCCGTCGTCGGCGCCGCGCTGGCGCTGTATTTCGGCGGCGGCGCCGAGTATTTGACCCTGGCCAAGCTGCAGGCACTGCTCGGGCAGGCACGCAGCCAGGTCGATGCGCATCCGCTCGGCGCGGCGCTCGCCTTCGCCGGGCTGTACATCGTCGTCACCGCGCTCTCCTTGCCTGGCGCGACCCTGCTGACGTTGTTTGCCGGCGCGGTGTTCGGGCTGTGGCGCGGCGTGCTGATCGCTTCGTTCGCGGCCAGCATCGGCGCCACCCTGGCAATGCTGGTCTCGCGCTACCTGCTGCGCGACAGCGTGCGCGCGCGCTTCGGCGAGCGACTTAAGCGTATTGACGCCGGCGTCGAGCGCGAGGGCGGCTTCTACTTGTTCGCATTGCGGCTGGTGCCGCTGTTCCCGTTCTTCGTCATCAACCTGTTGATGGGCCTGACCGCGATCCGCGCGTGGACGTTCTACTGGGTCAGCCAGCTCGGCATGCTCGCCGGCACGGTCGTCTACGTGAATGCCGGCCGTGAGCTGGGCCAGCTTGAGTCGCTGTCCGGAATTCTCAACTGGCGCCTGCTATTGGCGTTCGCTGCGCTTGGGCTGCTGCCACTGATTGCGCGCAAGGCCCTCAACGACTGGCGCGCGCATCGTGTGTACAAGGAATGGAACAAGCCGAAATCGTTCGACCGAAATCTGATCGTTATCGGCGCCGGTGCCGGCGGTTTGGTGACCAGTTATATCGCTGCCACCGTGCGCGCCAAGGTCACACTCATCGAAAAAGCCGAGATGGGTGGTGACTGCCTCAACCGCGGTTGCGTGCCGTCCAAGGCGCTGATCCGCGCTGCGCGCGCGGCCAATGAAGCGCGTGAGGGGTCACGTTTCGGCGTAACCACGGGCAAGGTCGAGGTCGATTTCGAACAGGTCATGGCACACGTGCGCGATGCGATCCGCACCATCGCGCCGCACGATTCGCCGGAGCGCTATCGCAAGCTCGGCGTCGACGTGGTCCGGGGCGAAGCGATGATCGTCTCGCCGTGGGAGGTCGAGGTCGACGGCAGGACCCTGACCACCCGCAACATCGTGATCGCCGCCGGTGGTCGTCCGCTGGTGCCGAAGATTCCGGGACTGGACCAGGTTGAATACCTGACTTCGGACACGATCTGGAACCTGGAGACGTTGCCAGAACGACTGGTCATCCTCGGCGGCGGGCCGATCGGCTGCGAACTGGCGCAGGCCTTCGCGCGTCTGGGCAGCCATGTCAGCCTGGTGGAAATGGGCGAGCAATTGCTCGGTCGCGAAGACGCCGATGTCGCGGCCGTCGTGCAGGCCGCGCTGGAGCACGACGGGGTCGACGTGCGCCTCGGGAACAAGGCGGTCGGGGTGAAGGCTGGCGACGCGCCCGTACTGGTCGTCGAACACGCGAAAGACAAGGCAGAGCTCGCTTTCAATGCCCTGCTGGTGGCGATCGGCCGGAGCGCGAATGTCGAAGGCTATGGCGTCGACAAGCTCGACCTCGGCCTGCGCAAGAACCAGACCATCGAGACCGATGAATTCCTGCGCACGCGATTCCCCAATATCTACTGTGTCGGCGACGTGACTGGCCCGTACCAGCTCACCCATGCCGCCGCCCACCAGGCCTGGTATGCGGCGGTCAACGCGCTGTTTGGTGGCGTCAAATCCTTCCGAGCCGACTACCGCGTGATGCCGGCCTGTACCTTCACCGAGCCCGAAGCCGCGCGCGTGGGCCTGAGCGAGGCCGAGGCGAAGGAGCAAGGCACCGACGTCGAGGTGGTGAAATACGAACTGTCCGGGCTGGATCGCGCGATCGCCGAAGGCGCGACCGCCGGCTTCGTCAAGGTGCTGGTCGCGCCGGGCAAGGACAAGATCCTGGGTGCCAGTGTTGTCGGTGAACGCGCTGGCGAGTTGATCGCGGTGTTCGCGCTGGCAATGAAGCAGGGTATTGGATTGGACAAGATCCTGGGCACGGTGTTCGCCTATCCGACCTTCGCCGAGGCGATCAAGGCGGTGGCCGGCGAACGCCGCAAGCGTCACCAGCCCGAGAAATTGCTTCGGCTTGCCGAGTACTACCACCGCTGGAAACGGGGTGGTCGCGAATGAGCAGGCGCGTACACGGACTGTTGCTACTCACATTGCTGCCGCTGCTTGCGTTTGCCGCGCAACCCGCACGTTTTTCCAGCGCAGCGGCGGGCACAACATTGCCCGCCGGCTGGAGCGTGCAGCCGATCCCCAATGTCGAACGCCAGACCCGTTTCGACCTGGTCGATGTCAAAGGCATCCCGGTGCTGCGCGCCCGCGCCGACAATGCCGCCGCCTCACTGCGCCATGCGTTGAGCGTCGATCCGGCGGCCGTCGGGCAGCTGCGCTGGCGCTGGAAGACCGAGCGCGTGCTCGACAAGGCGGACCTGGCATCGAAGACCGGCGACGACTATGCCGCGCGCCTGTACGTGTTCTTCGATCGGCAGCCAGCGCAGATGTCGTTCGGCGAACGAATCGCCTACAAACTCGGCCGCGCCCGCTATGGCGACCAGATCCCCTCCGCGGCACTGTGCTATGTCTGGGACAACAAACAGCCGGTCGGCACGATCCGCGACAATGCCTATACCGGCTTCGTCAAGATGGTCGTGGCCTCCAGCGGCAACGCCCGACAGGGACAATGGGTCGCGCTGCAACGCGATGTCGGCGCCGACTACCGCCGCGCGTTCGGCACCACGCCGCCACGCATCACCGGGATTGCGGTCGCGGTCGACACGGACAACACGAAGGAATCGACCATCAGCTATTTTGGCGACATCCAGTTCGCAGCCCCCGGCACGAAGCCATGAGCCCGAACCTCGCCGCACCGACCCGATCGTTCAATCGCTCGCTGGAGCAGCACGGCTTGGCGCTTGCGCGCACGCCGCTGGAAATCCTGCAGGTCAACCTGACCGCGCGCTGCAATCTGGCCTGCACGCATTGTCATGTGGAATCCGGGCCCAAGCGCAGTGAAGCGCTGGATGCCCGCGGCATCGCGCGCCTGATCGAACTGATGGACACCGCGCCGTCGCTGCACACGCTGGACCTGACTGGTGGCGCGCCCGAGTTGCATTCGCAATTCCGCGAACTGGTGCGCGCCGGTCGCGCGCGCGGACTGAAGGTGATCGACCGCTGCAACCTGACCGTGCTGTCGGAGCCCGGCCAGGAAGACACCGCCGAGTTTCTTGCTGCGCAGGGCGTTGCAGTGGTGGCTTCGCTTCCCTGTTACACGCCTGAGAACGTCAACAAGCAGCGCGGCAAGGGCGTGTTCGGTGGCAGTATTGATGCCTTGCAACAGCTGAACGCGCTGGGCTACGGCCAGCCCGGCAGCGGGCTGGAACTGGATCTGGTCTACAACCCGATCGGCGCGCGCTTGCCGCCATCGCAGGCGGCGCTGGAGGACGACTACCGCCAGCGCCTGCATGATGACTTCGGCATTGTGTTCAATCAGCTGTTCACGATCACCAATATGCCGATCAAGCGCTTCCTGCACGAGCTTGAACGCGACGGTGAACTCGACGCCTACATGCAACTGCTGATCGACAATTTCAATCCACGCGCCGCGCTGGGCGTGATGTGCCGCAACCTGGTCTCGGTAGGCTGGGACGGAGGCCTGTACGACTGCGATTTCAACCAGATGCTGGGTATCGAACTTGGCCGCAGGCGCACCACGCTGTGGGACATCGCGCGACTGGACGAAATCGATTCGCGACCCATCGCCTTCGCTCAGCATTGCTACGGCTGCACCGCCGGTGCCGGCAGCAGTTGCGGCGGCAGCCTGGCCTGAGCGGATGCATGCGCAAGACAATACGGATGTGTCGATTGCCGACTTGTCGATTGTCATCCCGATAGGCCCCGGCGATCACGCCTGGCGCGGTCTGGTCGAACAGCTGTCGCAGCTCGCATCACGACCGCAGCTTCTGCTGGTGTTTGCCGAGGGCGATACGCAATCGATCGATGTACCGGACCATTGCGTGGCAATGTCGACACAGGCAGGCCGCGCCCACCAGCTCAATGCCGGTATCGCCGCTGCTGATGGGCAATGGCTGTGGCTACTGCATGCAGATTCGCGGCTGCAACCGGATACGTGGCCTGCATTGCGTGAGTACCTGGCAACCTCGCCGCGTGCCTTGGGCTGGTTCCGGCTGGCGTTCGCCGGTGATGGCCCCTGGCCGATGGCAATCAACGCATTCGGCGCCAACCTGCGCGCACGCTGGCTGGGCCTGCCGTTCGGCGACCAGGGTTTCGTCCTGCACCGCTACGATGCGACGCGGCTGGGATCATTCGATCCCGCGCTGGCGTTCGGCGAAGACCACGCGATGGTCTGGCGCGCGCGTCGCGTCGGACTACCATTGCGCTGTGTCGGCGGAACGCTATCAACCAGTGCACGCAAATATGCCGAACAGGGTTGGTTACGTACCACCGCTCGACACTTGCGGCTGACCGCGATCCAGGCGAAACAGGAGTCGCGGAGAACATGACGCTGCCGACGGATATGCGCGTGGGCATCGCAATTTTCGTCAAGACGCCGGGGCATTCGCCATTGAAGACTCGGCTGGCCGTCGGCATCGGTCGCGACGCTGCGCAGCAGTTCCACCTGCTTGCTGCGGGCGCTGTCGCTGCGGTGGCGCGCCAGGCGCAACGCGACATGCCGCTACTGACCACCCAATGGGCCGTCGCCGAGACCACCGCGCTCGGCGATCCAGCATGGGCATCGCTACCCCGCATCGAGCAAGGCGAAGGCGACCTCGGCGCACGCATGCGGCATGTCACCGAGCACCTGCTCGCGCGCTTCGACGCAGCCCTATTGCTGGGCGCGGACACACCACAGGTTACTGCCGCCGACATCGTCGATGGAGCGAACGCGCTGGCGTCGCACCAGCACGTCATTGGCCCGAGTGTCGACGGCGGCTTCTGGCTGTTAGCCACCCGTGGTGGCGTGCCGGCAGCGGCATGGTCAGCAACGCCGTGGTCGCGGACCGATACCGCCACGCGCTTCTGCGATGCCTTGCGCACAGATGGCCTGGGAAAGGCGTCAATCACGCGGCTGCGCAGCTTGCGCGACGCCGACAACGCAGACGACTTGCCGCCGCTGCTGGACGACCTCGACGCACTGAATGGGCCGTTGCCGGAGCAACAGCGACTGACTCGATGGTTGCGTGACAAGCTGCGCTAGCGACTCACGAAAGGCTCGCGCAACAACGCGACGAAACGCGTCGCCTCCTCCATGTCGACACCCTCAACACCGAAATCCTGCGGCTGGGCGCGCGCATGCGCGGCGTAGCTGCCGAACAAGTGATCCCACAGACTCAGGTTGAAACCGAAGTTCCGGCGCTGCTCATCGACATGGGTGGAGTGATGGATGCGGTGCATATTGGGTGTCACCAGCAGCGCACGTACTGGTCGGTCCAGCCACGGCGGCAATGCCAGATTGGCGTGGGTGACCAACGCGAAGCTTGACAGCAGTACCTCGAACACCATCGCCGCCAACGGCGTGATGCCAAGCAGCACCACCAGCGCGATCTTGATCGCCAGCGACAAGAGGATTTCCAGCGGATGGAAGCGCAGCGCCGAGCTGGCGTCCAGGGTGCGGTCGGTGTGATGGACCCGATGCAGCCGCCACAGCAGCGGCCATGCATGCAGCAGACGGTGTTGCCAATAGATCGCCAGGTCCAGAATGACCAGTGCGATGCCGAATTCCAGCCAATCCGGCCATGCGACCTGGTTCATCAGGCCCAGCTCGCGCGCCTGCGCCCACAGCGCCGCGCCCGCCACGCCAGCGGGCAGCAGCAGCCGCGCAAGCACGGTGTCGAGCAGGACCAGGCCCGCGTTGGCCGGCCAGCGCCGGCCACGCATGGGTGCCGGGTTGGGGCCTCGCAGGCATGCCTCCAGCACCAGCAGCGAGACCAGCACGCCCAGGAAAATGCCGCCACGCAGCGCGATGTCGCCATGAAATCCGAACATGCCGCGATTATGTCGCCATCAGGCTTTACTGCGCGTTTTGCGCGGCTCTACGGCCTGGATCATGCCGCGGCTGGCATTTGAATGCCCACGCTCAGGGAGACCAGGCGTCCGCACTCGCAGCACCGAAGCATTGATGATCCGACGCCAGCCATCCAGGCGCCCAAATAGCGCAACGTCACGCGGGCGCGGCACAATGGGGCATGGCCACTCACGCCCATCAAAAGCCTGCCCTCAACGAGCCCGCGCTCAACCTGTCTCCCTCACCGGGCGACGAGGTCAAAACCACCACGTGTTACATGTGCGCCTGCCGCTGCGGCATCAAGGTGTGGCTGGCTGATGCCGGGTCTGACGGAAAAAAGATCCGCTATATCCAGGGCAATCGCGACCATCCGGTGAACCAGGGCGTGCTGTGTGCCAAAGGCGCGGCCGGGATCATGCAGCACTACAGCCCAGCCCGGTTGTCGAAACCGCTGCTGCGGATCGGCGAGCGCGGCAAAGGCGAGTTCCGCGAAATCGAATGGGACGAGGCGCTCGACATCGCCACCTCATGGCTGGCGCCGATCCGCGAGCGCAATCCTGATGAGCTGGCGTTCTTCACCGGCCGCGACCAGTCGCAGGCGCTGACTGGCTGGTGGGCGCAGCAATTCGGCACCATCAATTACGCCGCGCATGGCGGCTTCTGCTCGGTCAACATGGCTGCCGGCGGCCTGTATTCAGTCGGTGGCAGCTTCTGGGAATTCGGCGAGCCCGATTGGGAACACACCCGCTACCTGATGCTGTGGGGCGTGGCCGAAGACCACGACTCCAACCCGATCAAGCTGGGACTGGCCAGGCTCAAGGCCAGCGGCGCCAAGATCGTGGCGGTCAATCCGGTGCGCAGCGGCTATGGCGCCATTGCAGACGAATGGATCGGGATACGTCCCGGCACCGATGGCCTGTTCGCGTTCGCCTTGGTGCACGAGTTGCTGCGCATCGACCGCATCGACCTGGACTACCTGGTGCGCTACGCGAATGCGCACTGGCTGGTGATCCGCAACCCCGGTGGCGCCGACGATGGGCTGTTTGCGCGCGATGCGGATGGCGAGGTGTTGTGCGCTGCCATTACTCCTCCCCGTTCCGTGGAAGGGGGAGGGCGGGAGGGGGTTGGCGAGCATGCCGGCACAACCCCACCCCAACCCTCCCCTTCTGAAGAAGGGGAGGGAGTTGTATTCGTCGATGCAAATACCATCGATATCTCACCCGCCGTCGTCGGCGAATACACATTGCCCGACGGCCGCATCGCGGTGCCGGTATTCCAGCTGATCGCCGAGCGCTATCTCGACCTGCAATACGCGCCCGATGCAGTCAGCGAGCGCTGCGGCATTCCCGCCGACACCATTCGTCGCATTGCCCTCGAACTGGCCGAAGCCGCTTTCGACAGCGGCCTCACGCTTCCCATCGCCTGGACCGACAGCTGGGGTCGCGAACATGCCGAGATGGTCGGCCGGCCGGTATCGATGCATGCGATGCGCGGGATCAGTGCGCACAGCAACGGCTTCCATACCTGCCGCGCGTTGCACCTGCTGCAGTTGCTGCTCGGCGCAGTCGATGCACCCGGCTCGTTCCGCTACCAGCCGCCATTCCCCAAGCCCGTGCCACCTGCGAATCGCCCCGGCAAGACGCGCAAGCCCGATGGCCTGCTGGATGCGCCACCACTGGGTTTCGTGCATGGGCCCGAGGATCTTGTCGTCGATGCCGATGGCCAGCCGCGCCGCATCGACCATGCTTTTTCGTGGGCATATCCACTCGCCGCGCACGGGATGATGCATACCGTCATCCGCAACGCGCATGCCGGCGATCCATACAAGATCGACACGTTGCTGATGTTCATGGCCAACATGAGCTGGAACTCGGCGATGAACACCGGCGAGACCATCGGCTGGCTCACCGACAAGGACGAAACCGGCGAGTACCGCATCCCGCGCATCATCTATTCCGATGCGTATTCCAGCGAGATGGTCGCCTATGCCGACCTGGTGCTGCCGGACACGACGTACCTGGAACGCTTCGATGCGGTCAGCCTGCTCGACCGCCCGATCTCGGATGCCGACGGCGCCGCCGATGCAATCCGGCAGCCGGTATTGGCGCCGGAAACGCAGGACGTCGAAGGCAAGCCGCGCGACGTGCGCGGGTTCCAGTCGGTGCTGATCGACCTTGGCGTGCGGCTGGGATTGCCGGGGCTGATCAACGAGGACGGTTCGGCGAAATATCGCGACTATGCCGACTACATTGTTCGCCATGAACGTGCACCGGGCGTCGGCCTGCTGGCCGGTTGGCGCGGTGTGGATGGCGACCAGCATGGCAAGGGCGCGCCCAATCCCGATCAGTTGCAACGCTACATCGACAACGGCGGCTTCTGGCGCGAGGAAATCCCGGAATCCGCGCGCTATTTCAAGATGGCCAACCGCGATTACCTGCGCTGGGCGCAGAAATTCGGTTTCGTGCCCAACGACGCGCCGATCGTGCTGCAGCTGTATTCGGAAACGTTGCAGAAATTCCGCCTCGCCGCACAGGGCCATGGCGAGGTGCAACCGCCGCCCGAACATCGCGAACGCGTCGCGACGTATTTTGATCCGCTGCCGATCTGGTACGAGCCGTTCGAAGGTGCGCAGGTGTCGCAGACCCAGCAGGTGTCGCAGGCCCAGCGGGTGTCGCAGACCCAGCAGGTGTCGCCCAACGTACGGGTGAATCCACCCGCCCCCGTTCGTGGTGAGCCTGTCGAACCACGGACGGCTGCGAAGGTTTCCCTTCATCCTTCGACAGGCTCAGGACGAACGGAACCCCCGCCGATATGGGATCCCTTCCCGCTCAACGCAGTCACCCAGCGCCCCATGTTCATGTACCACGCCTGGGGCAGCCAGAACGCATGGCTCCGGCAGATCACCGCACGCAATTACCTGTACCTGCATCCCGATACCGGCATGGCGCACGGTATCGCCGACGACGACTGGATCGATGTGTCATCCCACCACGGCACCATTACCGTGCAGGCCAGGCTCGCCTCCAACGTGCAGGCGGACACGGTGTGGACCTGGAACGCGATCGGCAAGCGCAAGGGCGCGTGGACACTGGCCAAGGACGCACCTGAATCGCGCAAGGGGTTCCTGCTCAACCACCTGATTTCCGACATCACGCCGAAGGGCGACTACGCCAATGCCGACCCGGTGACCGGGCAGGCGGCGTGGTTCGACCTGCGCGTGTCGATCCGCAAGGCCGACTCGCAAATTGACGACATGGAAAGCGCACCGCAACTCCCCGCGGTGGGCCAGCACGCAGCCAGTGCGGCACCGCTGCGCTACGGTGCCGCATTCAGGCATCGCGACAAGGAGGGCCCACGATGAGCACACCGCTCGACTGGTATTTCGACTTCATCTCACCGTTCGCCTACCTGCAGTGGCGGCTTTTACGGCGCGACCATCCCGAGCTCGCAATCCATCCGAAACCCGTGTTGCTGGCGGCGCTCCTCAACCATCATCGCCAGCTTGGCCCTGCCGAAATCCCCGGCAAGCGCCGCCACACCTATCGCATGGTGTTGTGGCAGGCGCGTCTGGCCAGGGTGCCGCTGGAGTTCCCGCCCGCGCATCCGTTCAACCCGTTGCCGGCGCTGCGGCTATGCGTGGCCGCACCGGATCGCAGTGCCGCGACCGATGCGCTGTTCACCCACGTCTGGGAACACGGCCGCGCAGCCGACAGCGTCGAGGCGCTGGCCGACATCGCCCATGCGCTCGGCATCGACGACCTGACGGCCGCCATCGCCCGCGACGAGGTCAAGCGCGAGCTGCTGGCCAATGGCGAGGAAGCATTGTCGCTTGGCGTGTTCGGGGTGCCGACCCTGCGTATCGGCGACGAACTTTTCTGGGGCAACGATGCCACGCCGATGGCCATGCACTACCTGGCCGATCCGGACGGATTCGCCGATGCGCAGATGCGCCGCGTCGACAGTATTCCCGCGGCCGCCGAGCGCAAGGCTGCGCGCGGATGACCAGCGGACCGGAGACCCTGCAACTGGCGGTAACGCTGGCAGTGCTTGCGGGTGCGGTGTTCCTGTTCGTCACCGAAAAGCTCGCGGTCGACGTGGTCGCACTGCTGGTGCTGTCGGCCCTGCTGGTCACGGGCGTGCTGACCCCGGCCGAGGCGCTGTCAGGCTTCAGCAATCCGGCCACTATTACAGTTGCGGCGATGTTCGTGCTCAGTGCAGGACTGCAGCGCAGCGGCGTGATCGAGGGACTCGGCGACCAGCTCGCTCGCATCAAGCGTGGCTGGCTGTTCGCGCTGGTGATGATGATCCTGGCCGCCGGCCTGTCCGCCTTCGTCAACAACACCGCCGTGGTCGCGGTGTTCCTGCCGATGGTGATCGCGGCGGTCAGCGCCAACCGGCTGGCGCCGTCCAAGTTCCTGATCCCGCTTTCGTTCGCGGCGCAGTTTGGCGGCGTGTGCACCCTGGTCGGCACCTCCACCAACCTGTTGGTGGATTCGCTGGCACGGCAGGCCGGGCTCAGCGGCTTCACCGTCCTGGAATTCGCCCCGCTGGGCATCTGGTTCGTCGGCGTCGGCATGATCTACCTGATGCTGGCGCGCCCATTCCTGCCCGACCTTGGAGTGCCGGCCGCGCCGAACGACGAACGTCGCGGACGCTTCCTGACCGAATTGATGGTCGGCGATTCCTCATCGGTCATTGGCAAGGCCGGCGGCGTGGCGCTGCCACTGGACACCGGCGATGCCTACCTGCTGGAAATCCGTCGGGAAGGCGCATTGCTGCCCCGGCCGCGCAGCGAGCCGATCCAGGCCGGCGACCGGCTGCTGTTGCGCGGCAGCTGGCCAGAACTCGACACGCTGCGACGCAAGTTGGGCCTGAAGTTCGACCAGGTCGCAGCCGACCTGTCGGGCAACCCCGACGAGGAACGCGTGCATGCAAGGGTGATGATTGCGCCGGGTTCGCACCTGGCCGGGCACACCCTTGCCGAGCTGCGCTTCGGTCATTCGCATCGCGCCCTGGTGCATGGATTGCAGCGCTCCGGCGGTGGCGGCGTGCGGCTGCCGCCGCACCATGTGGTGCTGGAGGTCGGCGACATCCTGATGCTGGATGCGCCCAAGTCATCGCTCGACACCATGCGCGTTGACCCCGGCCTGATGCTGTTGGGCGAACAGCGCCAGCGCCGTATCAACTGGTGGCATGCCACCGCCTCGGTCGCGGTGGTCACCGCCGCCGTGGGCATTGCTGCGCTGGGCTGGCTGCCGATTGTGGCCACCGCGCTGCTGGGCGGCGTGGCACTGGTGATGCTGCAGTGCCTGCGCAGCGACGAGGCCTATGCCGCAGTCGACTGGCGGGTGATTATTCTGCTGGCGGGCCTGTTGCCCTTGGGCATCGCCCTGCAGAAGACCGGCGGCGCCGACTGGATGGCGCGCAACGCGTTGGGTTCGATCGCCGAGCATGGCCCGCTGGTGACCCTGGCCGTCATCTACCTGATTACCGCGGTGATGACCGAGATGATGAGCAACAACGCCGCTGCCGTATTGGTGGTGCCGATCGCCATTTCCGCCGCGCACAACCTGGGCGTGGACCCCAAACCCTTCCTGGTCGCAGTGGCATTCGCCGCCTCCACCAGCTTCGCCACGCCGGTCGGTTACCAGACCAATACAATGGTCTACACGGCGGGCGGGTATCGATTTATCGATTTCCCGAAGATCGGCGTTCCACTCAACCTGGTGTTCTGGGTCATGGCCATCATCCTCATTCCGCGCTACTTCCCGTTCTGATGCGCCATCTCGCGCATCCAGCGTGTGAATGCCAGTGGCGCGCCAGCTGGATCCCGGCGCATCAACGGTTGCATGCGGCACGTCGATGACCGCATTGCCGCCGCCATCGAAGAAGAAGCTTGGCTTGGTGATCGACCTGGACACCTGCGTCGGCTGCCATGCCTGCGCGACCAGTTGCAAGGAATGGAATGCCGGTGGCATTTCAGGCCCGCTGATCGACGAGCGCCCGTACGCCAAGGATCCGCAGGGCGTGTGGTTCAATCGCGTGCACAGCTATGAACTGGAAGCCGACGCCGCGACCCGGCAACCCGCGCAAACGCTGCACTTTCCGCGCAGCTGCCTGCATTGCGAAACCCCGGCCTGCGTCACCGTGTGCCCGACAGGCGCCAGCTACAAGCGCGCCGAAGACGGCATCGTGCTGGTCGACGAGGACAAGTGCATCGGCTGCAAGTTGTGCTCATGGGCCTGCCCGTACGGCGCGCGCGAGTACAGCGAAGTCGACGGGGTAATGAAGAAATGCACCTTGTGCGTGGACCGCATCTACAACGAGAACCTGGACGAAGTGGACCGCCAGCCTGCCTGCGTGCAGGCCTGCCCGACCAAGGCCCGGCATTTCGGTGATCTTGGCGATCCGGACTCGGACATTTCGAAACTCGTGCTTGATCGCGGTGGCGTGGCGCTGATGCCGGAGCTTGGTTATGCGCCAGTCAACCGCTACCTGCCGCCGCGTCCGCGCCGCAACGGCGATGGCACGCCCCCACCACAACCCTCCCCCGCAGGCGGTGGAGGGAGTGTTTCGCGGTGGTTGAACCGCATCATCAAACGTTAAGGACACGACTCATGGCCAAGACCGACATACCGATCACCACCACGCCCACGTTCGAAGGCCGCCGCATCGTCAAGTATTGCGGTCTGGTCAGTGGCGACGCCATCCTCGGCGCCAATATGTTCCGCGACCTGTTCGCCGGCCTGCGCGACATGGTCGGCGGCCGTTCCGGCAGCTACGAGAAAGTCTTGCGTTCGGCCAAGACCGAGGCGATCGAGGACATGCTGGAATCCGCGCGCGAACGCGGCGGCAATGCGGTGGTCGGCGTCGATCTGGACTACGAAACAATCCAGATCCAGGACGGCGGATCGATGTTGATGGTGTCCGCCACCGGCACTGCGGTGGTGCTCGAGTAGTGCAGGATTTCCTGCAATGACGCGCTGTCATCCATGGCGCGCCAACATGGGCGTTGGATCGCCAGGGGCCACTGTCGTGCCTGGTCATCCAGACGATGCGCGGGGCAGTGCCCTGCGAGCGCGGGCCGCATGAACCCAGCGTTGTCTGTGCTGTTTTTCAGCACGCTGTCGGGTGCCGGGTACGGGCTGCTGTTCTGGAGCGCATTATTGGCGCTGACCGGCGGATCGCGATCGCAGCCATTGTCGCTGCTGATCGCGATGCTGGTCGCGCTGGTGCTGGTCAGCATTGGCTTGGTCAGTTCACTGTTCCATCTCGGCAAGCCGCAACGGGCCTGGCGCGCGCTCTCGCAATGGCGCACGTCGTGGCTGTCGCGGGAGGGCGTTGCGGCGGTAGCGACCTACCCGCCGGGACTGCTGCTGACAGCCTTGTTGTGGCTCGAGTATCTGGATCTGACCTCATTCGTGTTTTCCGCTAGGCCCTCGCTGTGGGTGGCGGCGGTGTGCGCCGCATTGGCCACTCTCGCAATGGTGACAGTGGCATGCACGGCGATGATCTATGCATCGCTCAAACCGATCCCCGCGTGGCGGCACCGCCTGGTGTTGCCGGGGTACCTGCTGTTTGCGCTTTGCACCGGCGGTTTGCTGGTGATGGCACTGTCGCCGCAGGACAGCGCGGGGCTGGGCAACGTTGCGCCGCTGGTCGCGATGGCGTTGCTGATCCTGCTGCTCCTCACGAAATGGCGTTATTGGCGCGACATCGATGGCACACCGCTTGAGGCCACGCGTGGCGACGCCATTGGTCTCCCGAACCGCACCGCCACGGTGTTCGAACGCCCACATACCGAGGCCAACTACATCACCCGCGAGATGGCTTTCGTGGTGGCGCGCATGCATGCACGCAAGCTGCGACTGCTCGCCATGGTGCTGTTCGCATTATTGCCGTTGCTTTCACTGCTGCCGACGCTGCTGTTCGGGCAGATCGATGCGACGCTCTGCCTCTCCCTGGGCGCGATCAGCGCGCTGGCCGGTGCCTTCGTCGAGCGCTGGCTTTTCTTTGCGCAGGCAAGGCACCTGGTCACGCTGTACTACTGAGGCTCGTTGCCGACGTTGCTGCGTTACAGAGCAGCGTCGATCAACGCGCGCGCGCCCTGTTCCAGCAACATCTCCGCAACGCCAATGCCAATCGCATCCGGCGCATCCAGCGGCCCAACCGACTCTGCGCGCACGATCGCGCCAGTGCTGGCCGACCCCACCAGTCCGGCCAGCAACAGGGTTCCACCGTCGATCTGCGCAAAGGCCGCCACCGGCACATGGCAGCTGCCATGCAGGGCGCGGTTCATCGCGCGCTCGGCTTCCACGCACGTACGGGTCGCGGTGTCGTCCAATGCCGCGAACAGGCGTGCGAGCGACGCATCTTTGTTTTCAATGCACTCAATTGCGATCGCGCCCTGTGCCGGTGCCGGCAACCAGCCCGGCGCAGCCAGCCGCGCGCGGATGCGGGCATTGAAGCCCAGACGATCCAGGCCGGCGCAAGCCAGCACGATGGCGTCGTAGTCGCCGGCATCAAGCCTGGCCAGGCGCGTGTTGACGTTGCCACGCAGGTCCAGCAGTTGCAGGTCAGGGCGCCGTGCGCGCAGTTGCGATTGCCGGCGCAGCGACGAGGTGCCGACGCGTGCACCCTGCGGCAGCGCGTCGATGCTGTCGAAGTGGTTGCTGACGAAGGCATCGGCGTAGTCGGCGCGGGCCAGGATCGCCGGCATCGCAAAGCCCGGCTCAATCGTCATCGGCACGTCCTTGAGCGAATGCACCGCGCAATCGGCCTCGCCCCGCTGCATCGCCACTTCCAGTTCCTTGAGGAACAGGCCCTTGCCTCCAATCGCCGCCAGCGAACGGTCCAGCACTTCATCGCCGCGGGTGCTCATCGGCACCAGCACGACATCAATCCCGGGATGCGCGGCGCGCAGGCAATCGGCGACGTGTTCGCTCTGCCAAAGGGCGAGCGGGCTCTTGCGGGTGGCGATGCGCAGCGTAGTCATGGCGACATTATCGCTGTTTGTCTCCCTCTCCCGCTGGCGGGAGAGGGCTGGGGTGAGGGTGGTATTGGATCGGCGAACCACCCTCATCCGCCTTCGGCACCTTCTCCCGCCAGCGGGAGAAGGGAAAATCATAAATGTCGCAACGTATCCCGCAGCTGCGGCACGCAACGCCGGCTGACTTCCAGCGGTTGCTCGCCATGGCGCAGCACGGCCTGGGTGTGGCCGTCGCCGATGCGGCGCAGTTCGATGATCTCGTGGCGGGCAACCAGGCAATTGCGATGGATGCGCACGAAGCGCTCGCCGAATTCGGATTCCAGCGACTTCAGCGATTCCTCGATCAGGTCCTCGCCGCGCGCGTGATGCACCACCACGTATTTTTCCTCGGCCTGCAGGTAGTGGATGTCCTCGATCGGAATCAGGCGCAGGCTGCCACGCAGGCGCGCGCATAGATGCGTACGGCGTTGTCCGTCGCTGCCGTTTTCGCTGGCGGCCTGGGCCAAGCCGGCTGCGAACGTGCGCACCCGCTCCAGCGCGGCGGCCAGGCGTTCCTGCCGCACCGGCTTGACCAGGTAATCGATCGCCTGCGCCTCGAACGCCGACAGTGCATGCGCGTCGAACGCGGTGCAGAACACCACTGCCGGGCGCGGTTCGAACGCAGCCAGATGGCGCGCAGTCTCCAGCCCATCGATGCCCGGCATCGAGATATCCAGCAACACCAGGTCGGGGTGGTGCTCGGCGCAGGCATGCAGTGCGGCATGGCCATCGCCGGCCTCGCCGACCACTTCGACGCCGCCAATAGCCTGCAACAGCGCGCGCAGGCGTTCGCGCGCCAAGGGTTCGTCGTCGGCGATCACCACCCGCATCGGTGCTGTGTCCATCTCGCGGTCCCCTGCCAGGCAGTCCATGGCGTCGTGCCTGATCTTAGCCCGAGTCGCCCGCCCGGCTCCCGTGCCAGCAGCTGGCCATGCACTTAATTCGTTGCGTTCCGCCAATCAGCCAGCCGCGAAGCGTGCGCCCATCCAGTCGCCGAGGTCCCGGATTTCCTGCGCACAGACCGAGTGCTGCATCGGGTAAGCATGCCATTGCACGTCGAAGCCCATCTCACGCATCGCCTGCGCACTCATCTGCCCGCCGGCAAAAGGCACCACCGGATCGAACTGGCCGTGGGCCATGAACAAGGGTTGCGAAACCGCCCCCGGCTGCAACGCTGCCGCAGCGAGCGCGGGCAGCATCGGCAAGTAGGTCGACAGACCCGCCAAACCGGCCAGCGGGGCACTGCGTGCAAGACCCGCCGCCAACGTGATCGCGCCACCCTGCGAGAAGCCGATCAGCATCACGCGATGCGCAGGCACGCCGCGTTCACCTTCGCGTGCGATCAAGGCATTGACCTGGATCACCGATTCAGCCACGCCGTCGTGGTCGGCGCGGTGGTTGAGGTCCATGTCGCGGATGTCGTACCAGGCGCGCATCCGCGCACCGCCATTGATCGTCACCGCGCGCACCGGCGCGTGCGGGAACACGAAGCGCAGCGCCGGCCAGTCACGGGGCGACCCGTCGCGAGCGAGCAGCTCAGGCACGATCGGCGCAAAGTCGTTGCCATCGGCGCCAAGGCCATGCAGCCACAGCACGCTCCATTGGGGCTGCGGGCCGGTTTCGTGGACGATGCTGTCGAGCAAAGCGAGGGCGGTCATCGGGGCGGCATCATTCATCGCTGCATTGTCGCCGCAACAATCATCCCCCGTCACCCATGCCCGCCCGTCGGCTCTCGCTGCACAAGCCCAAGCGCAACCGACCGGAGCACCGCGTTTGTGGGCGGTTTCACAGATATGGCATCCTGCCGGTGCTAAAAAGCAGCTTGTTTGATCGAGCGTTGAACGGGGCCGATGAAAGATCCAGCACCTCGACCCAAAGGGCTTGTTTAAGCTCGTCGATAGCGGAACTGAACGAGTCGCAGTAGAACGCGTTCAAGCCGACACAGCATCCAGGGGCGCTGACCGGAATGAAAGATCGGCGCTCCACCCAAAGCACCTCGAAGCCTGTGACGGGCCTGGCTTCCGGTAACGACGTCACGGCGTCTGCCCACGTGAGCGTGGTGCTGCAGCCGGATGTTTTGCCGATCCTGCGCGCCGACACCATGGCGGTGGCCTGTGATGCCTTGCTGGAGCTGCTGCGTGAGCTTGGAGCACCCGCCGTAGGTGTCGCCTACGCCTACGAGTGGCCCACTGCCATCGCGTTCCATCCTGACCCTGCCGCCACGACGCCAAGCCCGGAGACCGCGGATGCGCTGGTGGCGGAGGCGACCGCCGCCTTGCGCGATGGCGAGCACTTGGATGGTCTTGTGCCGCTGTGCGATGACGGCAACGGCGCGATCGCGGTGCTGATGGGTGCCGCAGACGCGTCCACGCTGTCGACCGACGGCACCGCCCGCCGCGAGGCCATCTTCGCCACGGCCAGGGCGCGCCTGTGTGAACTGCTGGGTGTGTGTCACCTGCGCGCCACTGTCGGCCGGCTGGCCCAGGCCGAACAGCTCCAGCGTGCCCTGTTCGCCATCGCCGACATGCCCGGCTCCGATCTGGACATGCCGCAGATGCTGCGCGGCCTGCACGAGATCGTCGGCGAGCTGATGTACGCGGAGAATATCTACATCGCGCTGTACAGCCACGAGCGCGACAGCCTGCGGTTCCTGTACTTCGTCGACAGCGTGGAGCCGAACAAGCCCATACCTGACCAGGATATGCGGCTGTCCGACCTGGAGCGCGGCCTGACCTGGTATCTGATCCACGACGGCAAGCCGCTGATGGGCTCATACGTGCAAATTAGCGAACAGGTGTCCGGCCCGCTCAACGCGCATGGCGCCGACAGCGAGGACTGGCTTGGCGTTCCAATGATGCGCGACGGCAAGGCCTGCGGCGCGCTGGTGGTGCAGAGCTATCAACCGGGTGTTGCACGCTACACCGTCGCCGACCAGACGCTGCTGGCGTTCGTCGGCGAGCACATCCTCACCGCCCTGGAGCGCAGGCAGAGCCGCGAGGAACTCGAGCGCCGCGTCGCCGAGCGCACCCACCAACTGGCCGAAGCCAATGCCGACCTGCAGGAGCAGGTACGCGAACGCCTGCGCGGCGAATACCTGCAGGCGACCCTGTACCGCATCGCCGCGCTGGCCAACGCCGATGAAAGCAGCGAGCGCTTCTATCGCCACGTCCACGACGCGGTCGGCGAACTGCTCAACGTCGAGAACTTCTACATCGGGCTGGTCTCTGCCGATGGTGCGCAGCTAGAGTTCCCGTATTTCATCGACGAACAGGACGATGCGCGACCACCGCGACCGATGGGACGGGGGCTGAGCGAATATGTGATCCGCCACGGCCGTCCACTGCTGGCTGACCTGGCCGAGGTCGAAAGGCTGGCCGCGATGGGCGAATTGGCGATGTCGCAGGCCGTGGGCTCGCCATCCCTGTCCTGGCTCGGCGTGCCGCTGCTGGGCAACGACGGCGTGATCGGGCTGGTCGCGGTGCAGAGCTATCGCTCCGAGATGGCCTACAGCGCCGATGACGCCGAACTGCTGACGTTCGTGTCCCACCAGATCGCCAACAGCCTTCAGCGCCGCAACAACGCCGAAGTATTGCGCCACATGAATGCCGAACTCGAACACCGCGTCACCGAGCGCACCCGCGAACTGCGCGACGAGATCTCGGTGCGCGAGCAGGTCGAAGCACAGCTCAAGCACCAGGTCATGCACGATCCGTTGACCGGCTTGCCCAACCGGCTATACCTGCGCGACCGATTGCAACGCGCACTGGGCGGCCTGCGCCGCAACCCGGATCGATGTTTCGCCCTGCTCTACCTCGACGTCGACCGCTTCAAGGTGTTCAACGACAGCCTGGGCCATCTGGCCGGCGATGAAGTCCTGATCGAAGTGGCAAGGCGGCTGCTGGAATGCATCCGCGAGCCGGACGTGGCTGCACGCCTGTCCGGCGACGAATTCGCGATCCTGCTGGAGGAAATGCCAAACGCTGGCGTCGCCCGCAAGGTCGCCCAACGCGTGCAGGCCGCGCTCAGCCGCACGATGCATGTCGGCGGACGCGAGCTGCAGGTCTCGGCCAGCATCGGCATCGCGATCGGCAACCCACACTACACGAGCATCGATGCCATCCTGCATGACGCAGACGTCGCCCTGTATCGCGCCAAAAGCAGCGGTCGCCAGCGTTTCGTGATGTTCGACGACACCCTGCAACGCGCCGCGATGGACGTGCTGACGGTCGAAAACGAATTGCGCGCGGCACTGGTGGCCGGCCAGTTCGAACCGTACTTCCAGCCACTGGTCCGGCTGGACGACGGAAGCGCCGTCGGCTACGAGGCGTTGGTGCGCTGGCATCATCCGCAACGCGGCCTGCTGCTGCCGGCAGATTTCCTGCCGGTCGCCCAGGACTGCGGCCTGATCGAAGCGATCGACTGGCAGACGTACCGGCTGGCCTGCGCGGCTGGCCGCGAGCTGGTGCGCGACAGTGGCTTCATCACCATCAACATCGCCCCGCTGCACTTCCAGAACGATGATCTGCCCGAACGCCTGCTGCAGGTGGCCGGCGAGACCGGTTTCGATCCTGCCAAGCTGCGCATCGAGGTCACCGAGGGGACCTTGCTCGGCGATCCGGAGGCGGTGGCACGGATCCTCGCGCGCTTGCGCGACGCGTGCATCGAGGCCGCGCTGGACGATTTCGGCACGGGCTATTCGTCGCTCGGCTACGTGCACCGCTTTCCGTTGAAGATGATCAAGATCGACCGCTCGTTCGTCGACCCGCTTGGTCGCGACCCATCCCAACGCAGCTCGGTGATCATCGCGGCGATCCTCGCGTTGGCGCACTCGCTGGGGCTGGAGGTGATCGCCGAAGGCATCGAGACCGAAGCCCAGCGCGAGGCCCTGGTCGAGATGGGCTGCGTCTACGGCCAAGGCTACCTGTTCGGACATCCGCAACCGGCGCTGCACTGGCACGCCGTTGTGGAGCAGGCGGCCAGCGAGCGCGCTGACTGAGCTGAGGCGACCGGCGCTTTACCCTTCCGGCATCACGGCAACCATTGAGCAGGAGACACCCGATGGGTGCAGGACACGATCACGGTGGCGGCGAGATCAGCCACGAGAAGCCCTTGTGGTGGGCACTTGGCCTGACCGCGACCTTCCTGGTCGTCGAAGTCATTGGTGGCCTGCTGACAAACAGCCTGGCGTTGCTGTCGGACGCCGCGCACATGGCGACCGACGTGATCGCCCTCGGCATCGCCCTGGTCGCCGTTCGCTTGAGCAGGCGACCGCCGGATGCCAAGCGCACCTATGGGTACGTCCGCATGGAAGCGCTCGGCGCGCTGGCCAACGGCGCCATGCTGTTCCTGGTCGCCGGTTACATCATGTTCGAGGCCGTGAAACGTTTTGGCGAACCACCATCGGTGGCGTCCACCGGCATGCTGGCCATCGCGACGCTGGGCCTGATGATCAATCTCATCTCGATGCGATTGCTCAAGGCCGGCAGTGGCCAGAGCCTCAACGTAAAAGGTGCCTACCTGGAGGTCTGGGCCGATATGCTCGGATCGGTCGGCGTGATCATCGGTGCACTGATCATCGAGTTCACCGGGTTGCAGATCGTCGATCCGATCATCGCGGTGTTGATCGGGCTTTGGGTATTGCCGCGGACATGGATCCTGCTTCGCGAGGCCGGCAACGTGCTGATGGAAGCCGCGCCCGAAGGGATTGATACCGAACAGGTCCGCGCCGCGCTATTGGCAGAGCCAGGCGTGGCTGCCCTGCACGAATTGCATGTCTGGGCCTTGGGCAGCACCAAGGCTGCGATGACCGCGCATGTCGTGGCGGACGAGCAGGCGCTGGACCGCGAAGGGTTGCTGGTGCGATTGCGCCGGTTGCTCGAAGCACGGTTTGAAATACACCACGTGACGCTGCAGATCGAATCGACGCCTTGCGAGTCAGCGGGCGAGACGGCGGATCATTCCTGACGCCCAGGTAGCGGAGCTGCAGGAACGTTTGCGCTGCAAAGCCATGCAGATCGCAATATCGAGCACGTACTTTTCAGTGTCGTCCACGAGGACGAAGGAGCGCGAAAAACCGTAGACCCCCGGTAAGTGAACCTGACCACGCTCTACCATTCTTCGGTGCTAAGCTCGGCCGAGCTGCGGAGCTGGGGGCTCCGGGCAACACGCCACGGAGCACCACGATGCGCATTGCGGGCCTGCTGCTGTGCTGCTGTGCCGCCCTGTTGGCCGCCGGGTGTTCCGGACAGGATGCGGCCACGCCGGCGGCATCCGCCAGCGCTACGCCACCTGATGCCGCACTTGAACCGAAGATCGTCATGCAACTCGGGCACCAGGCGCCGGTGCTCGCCGTACGCTGGGTCGATGACGGACGCCATCTGGCTTCACTCGCGCGCGATGGATCTCTCGTCATCTGGAACGTGGCCAGCGGCGCGATCCTCGACCATGCGCAGGTGCCGATTGATCCGGCGCTGCTCGATCCACCTCCGGAAGAGTGGGCCCTGGTCTACAAAAAAGATCGTCCGCTATTGTTCCACGCATTCACCGATAGCCCCGTCGCCGGCACGCTGTCGATCGCGTATGCAGGCGTTTCGGAAGGCGACGCCGAACGCGCCTGCGCCGGGGACGCATATCACCCCGGCACGCGCTGGTGTACGTACGCGCTGGACCTGGCGACGCGCGTGGTCCGCGCAGACAAGAACCTTCCAATTCCGGCCGATGAGGAGAACGACGCATTGCATTGGCCGACCTCGCCCGACGGCCGACTGCGCCCGGAAGCCAACCATGCTGACGGCCAGCGCGGCGGATTCGACATGTCGGACGAGAACATTGATTTTCCGGATCCGACCTGCGTGTCGGTGGCGCGCTGTCGCTACGGCGTCACCCTGTTCGCCACTGACAAGAGCGCCGCGCCGCGCGCGCTGACCGGTGATCCGCGCAGCTATTTCCTCGACGCTGATCTGTCGCCTGACGGGCTGCGCCTGGTGCGCGTCGAAGGCCTCGACAACGAAACCCGGGCACGCGTGGAAACGCTTGACCTGTCCAGTGGCAGCGGCGGTCCCGCCTTCACGCCGGAGCGCGCCTACCACCATGTGCAATGGCTCGATACGACGCGCTACCTGCTTGGCAGCCAAGGCTACGACGCCACTAACGACACCGAGGCGGCGATGGCGGGATTTCCGCCTGCGCTGCTGGTCGATCCCGCTTGCGCCGCGCGCGGAGACTGCGCCGTGATCGAGAGCCGCTGGCAAATGCGGCCAGCAGATGCCGGCGGGCTTGTCGCGCTCGGATCGCTTGCTAACAGCTGCTTCCGAGGCCGCTTGGGTGGCATTTTCTGCGTCTCCGCCGAGGGCCACGCCGACGATGGCAACGAGACTTACGATCCCGCGCCGACAGGCCTCGCGTTGCTGGCGCCCGGTGCGACCGACTGGCAACCGATG
>JBBQHK010000028.1:0-34564 GCA_038323895.1 Lysobacterales bacterium
CGGGGCGATCGGGGTGTTGCTGCTGACCGTGTTCGCGGCGTCGAAGATGTATGGGTTGCTGCCGGCCGGCGCGGCCTTCGCGATCAGCATTGTCCTGGTGGCGGGCCTCGGTGTGCTGGCGGTGTTGCAGGATTCGCGCACATTGGCGGTACTCGGAATTCTTGCCGGCTTCCTCGCGCCGATCTGGCTATCGACCGGCGGCGGCAACCACGTTGCCTTGTTCGCCTACTACGCGATGCTGAATGCCGCGATCTTCGCGATCGCCTGGGTGAAGTCGTGGCGCATTCTCAACCTGCTGGGCTTCGCATTCACGTGGGGCATCGGGATTGTCTGGGGCGTGCTCGATTACCAACCGGCCAAATACGCCAGCACCCAACCGTTCCTGCTGCTGTTCTTCGCGTTCTACCTGCTGCTGCCGATTCTGTATGCGCGCAAGCGGCCAGCGCGGCCCAACGACCGCATCGACGGTTGCCTGTTGTTTGGCACACCGCTGATCGCGTTCTCGCTGCAGGCCGGATTGATGCACGGCGATCGGATGCCGCTGGCTTTTTGCGCGCTTGGGCTGGCAGTGATCTACGCGGTGTTGGCTCGCCTGCTGATCCATCGAGAGCGCTATGCAGTGCTTGGTCAGGGCCACGCGATATTGGCGGTGGGTTTCGCGACCCTGTCGGTGCCGCTGGCCTTGTCGGCGCGGGCCACCGCCAGCGTGTTTGCGCTCGAAGGTGCGGGCCTGGTCTGGCTTGGACTCAAGCAAGGCCGGCGGCTGCCGCGCTGGACTGGCACCGGATTGCAGTTCGCGGCAGCCGTTGCGTTCTTCATCGGCACCACGGCATGGCGGCACGATGCGACTGCCGTTGCCAACCCGACCTTCATGGGTGCCATGCTGATCGCGCTCGCCGGTTTCGCCAGTGCGTGGGTACATCGCGATGTCGGCAAGTCGCAGCCCGCGCTGGCCTGGTATGCCTGGGGCCTGCTGTGGTGGTGCGGCAATGCGATCCACGAGATCAGTCGTTTTGTCGAATACACCTCGCGCGTCGACGTGCTGCTGGCTTTTGCCGCGATCACCGGCTGGCTTGCCGCGGAAGTGCATCGTCGCAAGCCGGCATCGGCGCTGGTGCTGACCACGCTCGCAGCGATGGCCGTGGCCATTCCGCTGGCCTTCGCCCAGACCGATATCCACGAGCAACCCTTTGCCGGCAATGGCTGGTGGGCATGGCTCGTGTTCGCGATCCTTGGCGTGCGCAGCCTGCAGTGCCTGCGCGAAGGTGAGAACCGCTTCGCAGTGGGCGCCCAGTTCACGTGGTGGCTGGTGTGGCCGACGATGGTGTCGTTGCTCGGTGCGTGGATCGCTGCTCGCTTTGGGCTGGCGCAGGGTTGGGAAATCGCGCTGCTGGGCTTGCCATGGCTTGCCGCGTTGGCCATCGCGCAATTCCGCTGGTCGTGGCTGGCGATGCCGCTGGGCACGCGCTTCGATGCCTGCCGTACGTCGTTGACCGGAACCTATGTGACGATCGTTTCGATCGGCTGGATCTGGGCGCTGTTCTCGGCGGGCAAGGTTGCAACGCTACCGTGGGTGCCATTGCTGAATCCGCTTGATCTGGCGCAGTTGGCGGCATTGGCCTTGCTCGCGCGCTGGCTGTGGTCGCCACATGCGAATGCCTTGCTGGTGCGCAGGCGGATCGCAGTGTTGTCACTGGCTGGATTCGCACTGGTGACCTGCATCACCTTGCGCGGCGTGCACCATTGGGGCGCGGTGCCATGGGACTACGGGCTGCTGTCATCAAGTCTTGCGCAAACCAGTCTGACCATCGTCTGGAGCGTGCTGGGCGTTGTCGGCTGGATCGGCGGTTCGCGTCGCGGTCAACGCGCGTTGTGGCTGGCCGGCGCGGTGTTGATGGGCGTGGTGTTGGCGAAACTCGTCCTGGTGGACCGCCAGCACCTGGGCAACCTGCTGGGAATTGGGTCGTTCATCGCGTTCGGCCTGTTATGCACGCTGGTGGGCTACTTCGCGCCTGCACCGCCACGCGCACACGGCCAGGACGAACCTGCGGAGACAACTTCATGAAACGCCTGCTCTGGTTGACCCTGCTGCCGGCACTTGCCGGTGCGACGCAGACCCGCGACTACATGCGCCAATGGCCAATTGCCCTGCAAACGCAGGACGCGGGTGCCCACCGTGTGCTGCTGGATCGCGAGGTCTATCGCAGCGCGACGTTGCCATCGATGCGCGATATCGATGTGCGCAATGCCACAGGCGCCGCGGTGCCCGCCGCATTGTTCTCGCCGGAACAACCACTCGCGCAGGCGTCCAGGCAACATGTGCTGTCGTGGTTCCCGTTGCCGCGCGACCAGGCAGCGCCGGGTCGCGACATTACCCTGATCAGCGAGCGCGGTGCGGATGGCAGCCTGCGCCGTGTCGAGGCGCGGGTCGGCTCATCTACCGGCACCGAAGCGGAACCGACTGCGAACGCATGGCTGATCGATGCCAGCCAGATCGATGCGCGGATCAAGGCCCTGCACCTGGACTGGTCGGCACAAGCTGCCGCGCTGGATGTCGCCTATCAGGTCGAAGGCAGCGACAACTTGCGCGACTGGCGCATCCTGCAACCACGTGCGCAATTGCTGGACCTGACCCGTGACGGCGAGCGCCTGCAGCAGCGGCGGATCCCGCTCGACGGGCAAGCCAGATACCTGCGCTTGTCGCCGTTGCAGGCTGATGCCGTACTGCCACTGGCTGGTGTTTCGGCCGAGCTGGCTGGGCCGGCAGCTGCAGAGACCTGGCAATGGGAAGCTCTGCAAGGGCATGAAGTGGTCGAGAACGGACGCTCGTACTACCAGTTCACCCTCGATGGCCGCTTCCCGATCGCACGCGCCGATGTCGCACTGGACACCAATGCTGCGGGCGAGTGGACGCTGGAAAGCCGGGATGCCGACGATGGCCAGTGGCTGCGCCGCGCCGGGCCGTGGGTGGCGTTCCAGGTGGGCGCAGGCGACGGTGGTGAGCGCTCGGTCGAGCAGTCGTTTGCCGGCATCGTCCGTGATCGTCAGTGGCGGTTGTCGTCGCGCGCGCCGGTCAATGGCATGCCCGTGTTGCGCCTCGGCTATCAGGCCGAAGTGATGGTGTTCCTTGCACAGGGCCAGCCGCCGTTTGCGTTGGTTGCGGGCAGTGCGCGCGCGACACGCGCCGATGCACCTTTGCCGCAATTGGTCGAAGCGATCCGCGCCCGCCGTGGTAGTGACTGGCAACCTGCAACCGCGACCCTGGGCGCGCCGGCCGAGCTGGCAGGCGCGCAGGCGCTGCAGCCCGCGCCACCACAGCGCGACTGGAAGTCGTGGCTGCTGTGGGGCCTGCTGGTGTTGGGCGCGGTCGTGGTCGCCGGGTTTGCCGCCAGCCTGCTGAGGCAGCCGAAGACGCCGTAGTGAAGATCCGCGCACGTATTGGCGAATAGGGAGGCAGGTCGACCTCGAGCAGCAGCGTTGTGTGGAGCCGGTCGCCTCGCAAAGAACGCGGTTCCGGATTGCAACATGCCGCTGCGTGTGAGGCGGCTTAGGCCGGACGATCAAGGTGTGTGACGTACGATACCCAAGTGAATGCCGATACTGTGATCCAACCTGGCTGGAGTCTGCGCCAGCGCCTCAAATGGGGCCTGGTGGTGGCAGCACTGTTGCCGGCGCTTCTGTTCGGCATGACCCTGCTGTCGAGCGAGTGGCGTGGCGAACGCGATGCCATCGGCGTCCGGCTGGACGCCAATGCGCGGCTCACCGCTAGCGCCATGGACGATTACCTGGACGCTCAACTTGCCGGCGTGCAGCTGATGGCGGAACAGGAAAACAGCGGCGACTCAATACCCATCGAGCGCCTCAGTGACCTGTTACGGGCGTATCCGGCAATGCTGTACGCCGTTTACACGGACGCCCAGGGAGCCGTACTCAGCGTAGCGGATACGCGCGGCAGGCTGCCACCCACCGATCCCCCTCGGATGGGCAGCGAAGAGTGGTTCCAGGCCGTGCTTGATCAGCGCAGGCCGGTCATCACGGGAGTCCATCGCAGCCTGCTGTTCAACGAAGGCGGGCAGATCGCGGTGGCCGCGCCAGTCGTGCGCGACGGTCGCGTGCAAGCGGTGCTGCAGGCATCCATCCCGGTGCAGAGCATCGCGCGGCTGGCCGCCGACAATCTGGGGCGGGGGAAATTTTCCCTATTGCTTTTGGATCGCGCCAACCGGGTTGTCTACGCAAGTCCGGGCCTGCGGTGGGGCATTCTGGATAGCACGGGGCAGACCGGCGTTGACCTGCGGCGCGCGGCTTTGCCCGCCTCGAGCCGGGGTGAAACGATGATTCGCGAAGACCTCTTGCCGAAGGATGAGCCGGCTTTCGTCGGCGTGGTCTCGATGCGCAATGGCTGGGTCCTGGCACTGGTCACTCCACGTCAGCAGCTACTTGCGGCCTTGTTGACGAGGGTTCGGCTCCTGGCGGCGCTACTGGGCCTGAGCTTGATGGGGGTGCTATCGGCGGTGTGGTGGCAAAAGAAGTTGTTGCAAGACAACATCGACTATCTGTTGGCGAGCCTTAAAGGTTACGCATTGGGTGGTCGCCTCGATCCCGACGCCGCATTAACGCTGCCCGAGGAACTGCGACCACTGGCCATGGGCTTCGCCGAGATGGGCGCCCGCATGAATGCGGCTTACCTGGAGCTGCGGCTGGTCCTGGACCAGCGTGAACACGTCATCGCCGAGCGCACTGATTCGCTACGCCAAGCGATGGCGCAACTGGATCAGTTGAGCCGCACCGATGCGCTGACCAACGCACTCAACTACCGTGGGTTCATCGACGCCGGAGAGCGTCTCTGGCACCAGAGCGGTGAGAGCGGGGCGCAGCTGGCGGTGCTTGCACTGGATATCGACTTCTTCAAACGCTACAACGACCGCTATGGCCACGTCGAAGGGGACGGCGCATTGCGCCGCTTTTCGGGAGCGGTGCGTAGCGCGCTACTGCATGCCGACGACGTGCTGGCGCGTCCAGGCGGCGAGGAGTTCATCGTGTTCCTGCCGGGAAGCACCCGCGAGCAGGCGATGCAGGTCGCCGAGCGCGTGTGTCGGCGCGTGCGGGATGCCGACATCGTGCATGAGGACTCGCCAATGGGCCGAATGACGGTGAGTATCGGCGTGGCCGCTCGCGAACCAGGCGACAGCGAGCCGGAGGACATGCTCAGGCGCGCCGACCAAGCGTTGTACCGCGCCAAGGCAGCGGGGCGTGACCAGACCGCTGGTTGATTTCATGCGTGACACCGAATGATTTGCCGAGACAGGCCCGGGCCGGGACAATGCCGCCTACGCCATCACGATCCCAGACCCCGCACATGCCCATCATCCGCATGACCGACCTCGACCTGACCGGCAAGCGCGTGCTGATCCGCCAGGATCTCAATGTGCCGATCGAGCACGTCGATGGAGAGCCGGGCCGCATCACCTCGGAGCAACGCATCACGGCCTCACTGCCAACCATCCGGCTGGCGCTGGAAAAAGGCGCGGCGGTGATGGTCACCTCGCATCTTGGCCGACCCAAGGAAGGCGTGTGGAGCGAGGCCGATTCGCTGGCGCCTGTTGCCGTGCGCCTGGGTGAACTGCTCGGTCGAGAGGTGCCGCTGGTGAGGGATTGGGTGGATGGCGTGGACGTTGCGCCGGGCAATCTGGTCCTGCTGGAAAACTGCCGCATGAATATCGGCGAGCAAGCCGACGATGAGGCGCTTGCACAAAAATATGCGGCCCTGTGCGACGTGTTCGTGATGGATGCATTCGGCACCGCGCATCGCGCCCAGGCATCGACCCATGGCGTGATCAAACTTGCCAGGCAGGCCGCCGGTGGGCCACTGCTGATGGCCGAGCTCGATGCGCTTGCCAAGGCGCTGAAGCACCCGGCGCGGCCGCTGCTCGCCATCGTGGCAGGCTCAAAAGTCAGCACCAAGCTCGAGCTGCTGTCCTCGCTGGTGAACAAGGTCGATCAGCTGATCGTCGGCGGCGGTATTGCAAACACCTTCATCGCCGCGATGGGCCATGGCATCGGCAAGTCGCTGGTCGAGATGGACCTGCTGGACACCGCCCGCCAGATCATCGCCGACGCCAGGGCGCGCGGCGCCGAGATCCCGCTGCCGATCGACGTGGTGGTGGCACCTGCGTTCGCCGCTGATGCACCGGTCACGATCAAGGCTGTCGATGCGGTGAGCGATGACGACATGATCCTGGACATTGGCCCGCAAACTGCGGACGCCTACGCGCAGCTGATCGCCAAGGCCGGCACCGTGGTCTGGAACGGCCCGGTCGGCGTGTTCGAGTTCGATGCCTTCGGCAAAGGCACCGAAGCGATGGCGCGCGCGATCGCGGCGAGCGATGCGTTTTCGATCGCCGGCGGCGGCGACACGTTGGCCGCGGTCGACAAGTACGGCATCGCCGATGCCGTGTCCTACATCTCCACCGGCGGCGGCGCGTTCCTGGAGTTCCTGGAAGGCAAGACCCTGCCTGCGGTCGAGGCGCTCGAGGCCCGCGCCGGCTGACTTCGTTTTCATTGAACGCGCAAGGCAGCCTGCCAACGCTGCATGCTAGCGTGCGTGCAACACCAGCCTGTACAGACTGACTCCGCATGAAAGAGCAAAGCATCACCGCGCACCAGCGCCGCACCCGCATCGTCGCCACCCTTGGTCCCGCCACTGATCCGCCCGAGGTGCTGGAGGCATTGTTGCGGGCCGGGGTCGACGTGGTGCGGTTGAACTTCTCGCACGGTGATCCCGCCTCGCAGGTCGCGCGAGGCGAGGCGGTGCGGGCGATGGCTTTGAGGATCGGGCGCGAGGTCGGCATCCTCGCCGACCTGCCGGGCCCGAAGATCCGCATTGAAACCTTCGCCGAGGGCAAGGTGCAGTTGCGCGCAGGCGAGCGCTTCGATCTGGTTGCGCGGACCGATGTCCCTCCTGGTGATGCGACCCAGGTCGGCGTCAGCTATCTGGAGTTGCCGGGCGATGTCGTGGCTGGCGACGTGCTGCTGCTCGACGACGGCCTGGTGCAGCTGGAAGTCACCGCTGTCGAGGGCGAGCGCATCGTCACCCGCGTGATCAACGACTGCGTTCTGTCCAATCGCAAGGGGCTCAACAAGCAAGGCGGCGGGCTTTCGCTGGGCGCGATCACCGAAAAGGATCGCGAACTGATCGCGGTTGCAGCCGGCATGAACGTGGACTTCATCGCGGTGTCGTTCTGCCGCAACGCCGAGGACATGCACGAAGCGCGCCGGGTCGCACTAGCGCATGGCAGCAATGCCGCGCTGGTGGCGAAGATCGAGCGCGCCGAGGCGATCGAGAACCTGACCGAGATCGTCGATGCCAGCGAAGTGGTGATGGTCGCCCGCGGCGACCTTGGCGTGGAGATCGGCGATGCCGAATTGCCGGGCCTGCAGAAGAAAATCATCCGCGAGGCGGTGGCTCGCGAAAAAGTGGTGATCACCGCTACCCAGATGCTGCAGTCGATGGTGGACAGCCCGATCCCGACCCGCGCCGAAGTGCTGGACGTGGCCAACGCGGTGATCGACGGCACCGACGCGGTGATGCTGTCGCAGGAAAGCGCCGCCGGCAACTGGCCGGTCAAGGCCGTCGAGGCGATGGCGCGGATCTGCGTGGGCGCGGAAAAACAGTTCGTCGCAGATACGGATTTCGAGAAGGCGCGGCGTGGTCTTGAGCGCGCCGACCACGCCATCGCGATGGCCACCATGTTCCTGTCCGAGCACATCGGGGTGCGCGCGGTGGTGGCGATGACCGAATCCGGCGGCACCGCGCGCTTCCTTTCGCGCTTCCGCTCGTCGGTGCCGATCTACGCGTTCTCCCGGCATGCAGGTGCGCGCCGGCGCATGGCACTGATGCGCGACGTGTTCCCGATGGACTACGACAGCCGCGGCCAGACCCCGCGCGAAGCCGCGCGTGGCGGCATCCGCCTGCTGGTCGAAGCGGGCTTGCTGGCGGTTGGCGACCGGGTAGTGTTCACCAGCGGCGAGCACATGGAAACGCGTGGTGCCACGAACACGCTTCGGCTGTTGCAGGTTGGGGAAAACGGGCAGGCTGAAGGCTTGGGCGAGCTCTAGCCACGTCGGGGGCAGCCCCCCGTTCAGATTGGTACGGGAAAACCGCGACTTGCAGGTATATCCTTTGGTGACATCACCTTCGGAGTAGAGCGATGACCATTTCAATTCGCACGGGCATGTTGATTGCGGTCTTGGGCGCGGTGACCGCAAGCCCGCTGGTGAATGCTCAGGATGCGGTGCGGATCGCCAACGAAGGCGGCATCCGCGACCAGTGGATGTTGGCCGATGGCGTGACGCTGGCGGCGCCCGGGTATCCAGCTGACTTCGCAGCGCTCGGGGACAATGTCTGCGTGGCCGTCGGATATCGGATCAAGCCGGATGGTTCTACCAGCGATTACACCTTGCTGCGCAGCTGGAGCAGCAGCACGGGCGAGAAGGAACCGGTGGCGGGATTCTGGGACGCGTTCTCGCAGGCGTCCGCCGCGGCACTGACGCAGTGGAAGTTCAAGCCGCGGCCCGAGTTCGGGTCGCCTCGGCCGGTCGATACGGTGGCCACGATGACCTTCATGGGCAAGACAGCAGAGGATGCCGCGGGGCTGCGCTCACGTTGCAGTGTGCAGGACCTGCGTGCCACGCTCCAGAAATCAAGGGCGCAGAACGCCAAGCGCGACATGAACCGCCACACCATGGACGACAACTACCGCAAGACGTTGCAGAACGAGGCCCGTGCCAACCAGGCACGCAGGAACTGACGCGCGTCGGGCGGTTGAGCCAGTGCCGCCCGTGCAGGCCCCGCGTCAAGGCGCCGGCTGCCCTGTCAAGCGGGTGAGCGGGGCCATTCGCAACCCCGCATCGCGGCCTGCCTGCTGGCATCTTTCCTCTGGGCACTGACCGCGGGAAACCCGGAGGGCGCCGCAGTTGGCCCCGCGAGCTGGCGTGACTGACGCGCGAGTCGCCGGGATGCGCTACTTATCTAAGTGGCAAGCGTGGCGAGGCTATACTCGCGGGCTAACTCTCCCAGCCTGCAGGACGCCATGAGCATCGAACAACTCGCCGAAACCGCCCGTGCCATGGTTGCCCCAGGCAAGGGCATCATCGCCATTGACGAATCCTCCGGCACCTGTGCCAAGCGCTTCGCGGGTGTTGGCATTGAAAACACGGAAGAAAACCGCCGCGCATATCGCGAAATGCTACTGACCGCACCCGGCGCCAATCAGTACCTGTCCGGCGCGATCCTGTTTGACGAGACGATCCGCCAGTCGACCAGGGATGGCGTGCCGTTCGCCAGGTACATGCTGGAAAACGGCATGATTCCCGGGATCAAGGTCGACAAGGGCACCCATCCGCTGGCTGGCTTCGAGGGCGAGGTCATCACCGAAGGGTTGGACGGCCTGCGCGCGCGCCTGGCCGAGTACTACAAGCTGGGTGCGCGTTTCGCCAAGTGGCGCGCGGTGATCACCATCGGCGAAGAAATCCCGTCCGGTACCTGCATCGAGGCCAACAGCCACGCACTGGCGCGGTACGCCGCGCTGTGCCAAGAGCAGGGCCTGGTGCCGATGGTCGAGCCCGAGGTGCTGATGGACGGCGACCACGACATCGAGACCTGCTACGAAGTCACCGAAGTCGTGCTGCGTTCGTTGTTCGACGCCTTGTACAACCAGAACGTGATGCTTGAAGGCACCATTCTGAAGGCCTCGATGGTCGTGCCGGGCAAGGGCTGCGACGAGCAGGCCAGCGTCGAGGAAGTGGCCGAAGCCACGCTGATGTGCCTGAAGTCGTCAGTGCCGGCAATCCTGCCCGGCATCGTGTTCCTGTCCGGTGGACAAAGCGATGAAGCCGCCACTGCGCACCTGGACGCGATGAACCGGATGGGTCCGAATCCGTGGCCACTCAGCTTCAGCTACGGTCGCGCGATGCAGCAGGCAGCGCTGAAGACCTGGGCGCAGGACATGACGGCCAACTACGCCAAGGCCCAGCAGACCGTGTTCGAACGTGCCAGGGCCAACGGTCTGGCAGCGCTGGGGCAGTGGGAGAGTGACCGCGCCTAGCCGTTGCCGCCAGGCAGCGGCGGCGGACACGACCGCCTGCACACGGATGTGCGGGCCGGGCTCTGCAAAGCCTGAGTGGCTGCGACATGGTTGGCAGCCTGGTCAATACGAGAAAATGCAAACGCCGGCCCAGTGCCGGCGTTTCGTTCTTTCAGGCCGCCGGGCCATGGCAAGGGTATGCTCGGCACGGGAACGCGAGGGGGCTGGCACGTGTCGAGTGATCAATCGTTACAGAGGCAACTCAAGGACGCCATCGCACGGGGCGACAAGGACGCGGTTGCGGCCTTGATGCGACAGGGAGGCATTGCCGGTCTGTTGCAGAATTTACGGGCAGTGCAGTCCGCTGCCGTCGAGCAATCCATGCAGGCATCTACGAAGTCGACGGTGCAGGTGCCCGCGGCGGTAAAAAATGCCTTGCAGCAGGGCAACCTGATCGAGGCGATCAAACAGCTGCGCGAGGCAAATCCGGGTCTGTCTTTGAAGGCTGCCAAGGCACATGTCGACGCGTTGGGCGCCAGGGTGCCCCTGGAACAGGTAAAACGAACCGCTTCGACGTTCGCAGTCGCTCGCGAACGTACGCCGACCGTGGTGATGGGCGACAAGCCTGGAAGCCTGCGCTGGTTGTTCGTGTTGATCGCGTTCGCAGGCCTGGCTTGGTGGTGGTCCGCGACTTGACTACGTGCACCGGCGTTTAATGCACGAAAAGGGTATTGGTTGACCAGCACGCTGGTCTGATCGCACCAGCCGATGGCACAGGGGCCGTCACCCGTCAGCGGCTAGAATCAGCAACCCCCTTGCACGAGTCGCGCCATGCTGCCAGGCATCCGCATCCTTTTCTTTTCCTGCCTGATGCTGGCGATCCTGACTGCGTGTGGAAAAGACAAGGGCGCAACCGACCCCGCAGCGCGCGGGATGGAGCGGCCGGTACCGGTCACCACCGCAGTGGTGAAGCCACGCAACTTCAGCGACAACCTGCGCGCGTTGGGCACAGTGCATGCGCGTGAAGCCGTCACGATCACCGCCAAGGTCAGCGAAACCGTACAGCAGGTGCATTTCGACAGCGGCGACAAGGTGGCGCGCGGCGCGCCGCTGGTGACGTTGTCCGGCCAGCAGCAACAGGCCGCATTGTCCGAAGCGCAGGCCACCGCGAACGAGGCTGCGGGGTTGTATCGACGCCAGTCCGACCTCGCCGCGCAGCAACTGATCGCGCGCGCATCCCTGGACACACAGCGCGCCACGCGCGATGCCGCCAACGCCCGCGTGGCACAGATCCGCGCGCAGCTCGCTGACCGCGTGGTCCGTGCCCCGTTCGCGGGCGTGCTCGGCATCCGCAAGGTCAGCCCTGGCGCCCTGGTCACGCCAGGCACGGCAATCGCGACGCTCGACGACATCGCCCGCGTCTATGTGGACTTCCCGCTGCCGGAAAGCGAGCTTGCATTCGCAGGCGTGGGGCAACGGGTCAGTGGCAGCAGCGCCAGCTGGCCCGGTCGCAGCTTCGATGGCACCGTTACAGCAATCGATCCGCGCATTGATGCGGCCAGCCGCGCACTCACCGTGCGCGCCAGTTTTCCGAATCCGGACCAGGCCCTGCGCCCGGGCATGCTGGTCGAGGTCAGTGTGCATCGCGCGGAGCGGAAGGCCCTGTTGTTGCCGGAGATCGCGGTGGTCCAGGTCGGCGGCAAGACCTTCGTGTGGCGCGTCGATGCCCAGGGCAAGGTCGCGCAAGCCGACGTGACGATCGGTGCCCGCCACGATGGCCTGGCCGAGGTCGTCTCCGGCCTCTCCGCCGGCGATCGCATCGTGGTGGAAGGCACGGGCAAGCTGCGCCCGGGCGCGACCGTGCAGGATGCCGCCAACGAAGTCGCCGCCGAAAAAGCGCCAGGCTGACCTGCGATGCGTCTGTCGGATATCTCGATCCAGAGGCCGGTGTTCGCCACCGTGCTGAGCCTGTTGCTGGTGGTGCTGGGGATCATGTCGTTTTCCCGTCTGACCTTGCGCGAGCTGCCGGCGATCGATCCGCCTATCGTCTCGGTGCGGGTCGACTATCCCGGTGCTTCGGCCAGCGTGGTCGAAAGTCGGGTCACCCAGCCGCTGGAAGATGCACTGGCCGGGATCGAGGGCATCAACACGATTGATTCGCGCAGTCAGAACGGCAGCTCCTCGATCAGCATCGAGTTCCTCGCCAGCCGCGACGTGGAAGCCGCGGCCAACGATATCCGCAACGCAGTCAGTCGCGTTGCCGATCGCATGCCGGACGAAGCGCTGGCACCTGAAATCAGCAAGGTTGAAAGCGATTCCGACGCGATCATCTGGTTCAACCTGCGCTCGGCCACCATGGACACGTTGCAGCTCACCGACTACGCCAACCGCTATGTCGTGGACCGCTTTTCCAGCCTCGAAGGCGTCGCCCAGGTACGGATGGGTGGCGGCCAGCGCTATGCGATGCGCGTGTGGTTGAACGGCGAGCAGCTTGCCGCGCGTGGACTGACCGCCGGCGATATCGAAGCGGCCCTGCGTGCGGAGAACGTGGAGCTGGGTGCAGGCAGGATCGAGTCGGCTGACCGCGACTTCATCCTGCGCGTGGCGCGTGACTACACCAGTGCCGACGCCTTCGCGCAGATGCCGATCGCCAGGGGCGCCGATGGCTACGTGGTCAAGCTTGGCGATGTTGCCAATGTCGCGCTGGATTCGGTGGAGCGACGTTCCTACTACCGCAGCAATGGCGAGCAGGCAATTGGCCTGGGCATCGTCAAGACCTCGACCGCCAATAGCCTGGATGTGACGCGAACCGCGCAGGACGAAGCCAAGCGCATCGGCGCTACCTTGCCGGAGGGCACCGACATCTACGTGGCGTTCGACAGCACGCTGTTCATCGAGGCCGCGGTCGAGCGCGTGTACGCAACACTGGTGGAAGCGATCGTGTTGGTGCTGCTGGTGATCTGGCTGTTCCTTGGCAGCGTGCGCGCCGCGTTGATCCCTGCGCTGACCGTGCCGGTTTGCCTGATTGCTGCGTTCATCGCGCTGTACGGATTCGGTTTCTCGATCAACCTGCTGACCCTGCTCGCCCTGGTGTTGTGTATCGGTTTGGTGGTGGACGATGCGATCGTGGTGGTGGAGAACATCCAGCGTCGCGTCGACCTGGGTGAGCCCGCCCTTGTCGCCGCCAAGCGCGGCACCAGACAAGTTGCCTTCGCGGTGATCGCTACAACGGCAGTGTTGATCTCGGTGTTTTTGCCGGTTGGCTTCCTGCAGGGCAATACCGGACGGCTGTTCCGCGAACTGTCGGTCGCGCTGGCGGCCGCAGTCGCCATCTCCGCGCTGGTCGCGCTCACGTTGACGCCGATGATGGCGTCCAAGTTGTTGCGCCCGCACAGTGGGCCGCACGCGGTGCATGCCAATCGTGTGAGCACCTGGCTCAACGGGAAATTCCAGATGATGGCCGGACGCTATCGCGGCGTGCTCGACCGGCATGTGCATCGGATCTGGTTGTTCGGCGCATTGATGGTTGCCGCGCTCGCGACATCCTTTTTCCTGTTCAAGCAGCTGCCAAGCGAGTTGGCGCCCGCCGAGGATCGCGGGTCGTTCCAGTTGTCGATGGACGGCCCCGAGGGCGCCGGCTTCGATTACACAGTCAGGCAGATGCAGAAGGTCGAGGCGATCCTGGCCACGCAAGTCGGTGACGACAAACCGATCGTCCGCGCCAATCCGCGCGTCCCCGGCAGCTGGGGAGCGAGCGAGGAAATGCACACGGGCCGCGCCAGCATCTTCCTGCAGCCGTGGGACAATCGCTCGCAGTCCACGGTGGAAGTCGCCGATGACTTGCAAAAGGCGTTCGCTGGCTTGACCAGCGTGCGCGTGCGTACCCAGGTCGGCGGCGGCCTGGTACGCACGCGCGGCCAGCCGTTCCAACTGGTGCTGGGCGGCCCGGACTATGCCGAGCTGGCGAAGTGGCGCGACCTCATGCTGGCCAGGATCGAGGACAATCCCGGCCTGGTTGGCGCTGATTCGGACTACAAGGAAACCCGCCCGCAGATGCGGGTGAAGATCGACCGTGCGCGTGCGTCGGATCTTGGCGTGTCGGTGGGGAGTGTCGGCCGGGCACTGGAAACCATGATGGGCGGACGCCGCGCCACCACCTTCGTCGACAACGGGGAGGAGTACGACGTTGTGATGCAGGCCTCGCGTGACGCACGTGAGTCGACCGCCGACCTCGGTGCGATCCAGGTGCGGGCCCGCAATGGCGAACTGGTGCCACTGACCAATCTGGTGACGTTGCAGGAACTCGCCGAACCCGGTTCCTACAACCGTTTCAACCGCCTGCGCTCGATCACGATTTCAGCGGGTCTTGCCCCCGGCTACCGCCTGGGCGATGCGGTCGACTGGGCGCAGCACGAGGTCGAGACGTTGTTGCCGGATTACGCGCAGGTGAGCTGGAAGGGCGAAGCACGCGAGCTGCAGCAGTCAGGCGGCGAAGTGTTGCTGACCTTCATGCTGGCGTTGCTGATCGTGTACCTGGTATTGGCGGCGCAGTTCGAGAGCTTCCTGCATCCGTTGGTCATCATGCTGACCGTGCCGCTGGGCGTGCTTGGCGCGCTGCTCGGCTTGTGGATCAGTGGTGGCACGCTGAACCTGTTCTCGCAGATTGGCATCGTCATGCTGGTGGGGCTGGCGGCGAAGAACGGCATCCTGATCGTGGAGTTTGCCAACCAGCTGCGTGACGAGGGTCGCAACATCCACGACGCCATCGTCGAATCCTGCGCGATCCGCCTGCGTCCGATCCTGATGACATCGATCGCCACGGTCATGGGCGCCTTGCCGCTGGTCGTCGCCGGCGGGCCTGGTTCGGCCAGCCGTGCCACGATTGGGATTGTGGTCATCTTCGGGGTGATGGTTTCAACCCTCTTGTCACTGTTCGTGGTGCCGGCGTTCTATTCGCTGCTCGCACCATTCACGCACTCGCCCGATGCGCTAAAGCACCAACTCGAAACGCTGGAAGCAAGCACCCCGGAGGTCTCCGCACATGACTGAGCGCGAATCACCATGGAAACAACGCCCCAAGCGCGAGGCGCCAACAGCACGCCAGGAACCGGCGCAGCCCGCACGCCGCGAGCGTCCATCTGCCATCGAGCAAGATCCGGCGGATACGCCGCAACGCGAGCGCCGCGACGTTGAATTGCGCATCCACGGAGTCAACGCGGTCAGTGCGGTGTTCGCGCGGCGGCCACAGGCAATCCGGAAGGTCTATCTGCTTGAATCGCGCATACCGCAATTGCAGCCCTTGCTGAAGTGGTGCGTGGCCAATCGCGTTGGGTATCGCGTGGTCGAAGAGGCCGACCTGCACAAACTCGCCGCCAGTGCCCACCACGAAGGAGTCGTCGCCGATGTCCTGCGCGCGGAGCCGCAGCCGCTGACCAGCTGGTTGCGTGACCTGCCCGAGGGCCCGCAGTGCGCGCTGTGGCTGGATGGCGTGGGTAATCCGCACAATCTGGGCGCGATCCTGCGTAGCGCCGCGCACTTTGGCGTCAGCGCGGTGTTGTTGCCGAAACATTCCACCCTGGCGCTGTCGGGCGCCGCCGCGCGGGTTGCCGAGGGCGGCGGCGAAGCGGTGCCGTTCGTGCGCATGGGTCGCGACGACAACGCGGTCGCGCAACTGCATGGTGCCGGCTTCCAGCTGGCTGCGACCGTGGTACGCGGGGGCAACAACCTTTTCAAGGCAAAGCTGCCGCAGCGTCTGGTCTATGTGTTGGGCGCGGAGGGTGAAGGGATGTCGTCCGAACTCGCCGCCGCATGCGACTTCAAGCTGTCGATTCCCGGCAGCGGCGCGGTGGACAGCCTGAATGTATCCGCGGCATGCGCGGTGCTGCTGTCGCGGTGGGCGAGTAGCTGCGAGTAGGGCGGGCTCTGGTTTTGGCTCGTTATCCGGACGCACGCCGGGATCCAGATCGTAATCTCGTCATCCCGGCGTGCGCCGGGATGACGGCAGTAGGGCCCTATTTTCCGGCCTCGACTGGCTTCGGCGCACTGCCGAAATCCCCCAGCGCATCGGCCGCCAGGTAGGCGAACACCGCGTACGCAGCGACGTTCTGCGCCAGCGCCTGCGGATCGATCTTGTCCAGCGTGTCGTCCGGCGTGTGGTGGTAGTCGAAGTAGTCGGTGCCATCCTGCTCCAGGCCGGCGCAAGCCATGCCGAGTTTCGCAATCGGCCCGAGGTCCGGGCCGCAGCCTTCTCCATCGGCACGCCATTGGATACCCAGAGGTTCAAGTGCAGTGGCGATCTGGCGTAGCGCCGGCTGCGCGTATTCCGGCACTTTGGCCTGGAACGCGTAGATGCGCCCGGCTCCGAAATCACTCTCGGCACCGATCTGGTGGTTGCGAATACTGGATGCTTGCGACTTGGCGAAGGCAACGCCGCCATACAGTCCCTGTTCCTCGTTGGCGAAGGCGATCACGCGAATCGTGCGCGCCGGACGCCGCGACTTGGGCAGGCTGCCGATCAGATGACCGGCCGCCATGGTGATGCCGACGCCAGCGGCATCATCGATCGCGCCGGTGCCCTGGTCCCAGGAATCCAGGTGTCCACCGATCACCACGACTTCGTTGGGTTTGCTGCGCCCTGTGATTTCGCCGATCACATTCTGCGAGGTGTATTCGCCGTTCCAGCCGCAATCGAGCGCGATGCGCAGGCGTACCGGTCCCAGTTCAAGCAGGCGCGTGAGCTGTTGCGCATCCGGCAGGCTGAGGGCTGCGGAGGGAATCGGCGCCAGGCCCTCGTCGAAGCGGGTGATGCCGGTGTGTGGGTTGCGATGCAGGTCGGTGCCCGCCGACCGCATGATGTAACCCGCTGCGCCGGCGCGGATCGCCGCGGAAGGACCGCGCGAACGGATGCGCGATGCCGTGCCATAGCCGGAGCCGTCGCGCGCGCGCGTCATCGTGTAGTCAACGTAAGCGATCTTCCCGGCCAACGAGCCCACTGGCGCAGCTTCCAGCGACGCCAGGTCGGGGAACCGCACGATCTCGCCTTCCACCGTCCCCCCCGGGCTGCCGCCAAGCGCGGTGGCATGCAAGACCTGGCTGGAGGCACCGAGCACCTGCACGGATTCGCTACGGCGCTCCCAGCGCGGGAACGTGACGGGCTGGGTCCAGACCTTGTCATAGCCGAGCGCCTTGAACTTCGCGATTGCCCACGCCACCGCGCGCGCATCGGCCTGGCTGCCGGCAAGGCGCGGGCCGACTTCGGTGGTCAGCGACTCCACCACCTTCCAACCGGTGTTGTCTTGCAGCGCCTGCTCGCGCAATTGGCTGGCAGTGGTCAATCCGGCATCGCTGATACGGGTCGCACGTTGCGCATGCAGCGGACCGCTGAGGGCGACGGCAAGGGCAAGCAGCAGGACGGTGCGGCGCATTGCGCAGTCTCCAGAATCGATGGGTGCGCAAAGACCGAAGGCCCCGACGCGAGAACGACTAAACCGCGAGCCTAGCAGCCCGCGGTTCCCATGCGCTGTGCCGGTGGTCATGCCGGAATTGTGAGGATTATTTCCGGAGCGAGTCGCGGATCTCGCGCAGCAGCAGGATCTCTTCAGCTGGGTCGGGAGCTGCGGCGGGAGCCTCTTTCTGCTGGCGATGCATGCGGTTGATCGCCTTGACCACCAGGAACACCGCCAGCGCTATGATCACGAACTGGATCATGGTATTGAGGAACTCGCCCATGCCGATCACCACTGCAGGCACGGCCTCGCCGGCGGCATCCACGGTTGCGTCCCTCAGCGTGATGGCCCATTTGGAAAAATCCACGCCGTCAATCAGCAGTCCGATCGGCGGCATGATGATCTTGTCGACGAAGGCGGTGACAATCTTGCCGAATGCCGCGCCGATCACGACCGCGACTGCCAGGTCGATCACGTTGCCCTTGCTGATGAATTCCTTGAACTCGCTGACCATGCCCATGTGTGCGTCCCTGATGTCGGGTGGATGTCCTTGATTCGTCTGCGGCAAGCTCAGGCGTCCTGCGGCGGCTGGATACAACCCTGCAATTGGATCAGGTCGCCCAGCTTCGCCAGGTAGCGATCACCCACCTGCAACGGTCCCACACCCGCCGGCGTGCCCATGAACACCACATCGCCAGCGCGCAGCGCAAAGAGCAATGAGAGTTCATGCAGGATTTCGCCGACATCCCAGATCAGGTCCGACAGATGGCCATGCTGCCTGGTTTCGCCGTTGACGAGCAGGCTGACATCCAGCGCGGTGTAATCGCCCATCATGTCGGCGGGCAATAGCGCGCTGACTGGCGCCGAATGATCGAAGCTTTTGCCGGTATCCCACGGCAGGCCCTTGGACTTTGCGGCGGCTTGCAGGTCGCGGCGGGTCAGGTCCAGGCCGATGCCATAGCCGAACACCAGTGCCATTGCGTGAGCGGGCGCCACAACGCCAGCAGGCGCATCGCGGCCGAGCGCGACGACCAGTTCCACTTCATGGTGAAGGTTGCGGGTGCCCGGCGGGTAGGGAACCTGCCCATCGACGACGACTGCATCAGCTGGCTTGCAGAAAAAGACGGGTGAGCCCCGATCCTCTTTCGATGCCGGGGCGGCCGCGCCCATTTCGCGCGCATGTTCGGCAAAGTTGCGACCGACGCAGTAGATCCGGCGCACCGGGAAATCGCCCAGCACACCGCCGCTTGCATCGCGTACAGGAATCCGCGGCGTCGCCGCTGCGGCGATCAGGTCAGCCACTCAGCGTGCCAGCGGCAACTCGGTCTTGGACAGCACGCGATAGTCGCCGGGGATGGGGTCGCCCTTCGTGACCGCTCTATCGCGTTGCTTCCAGCGACGCACAAGCAGGCCCACCGCCAGCATCGCGATGCCGACGAACACGCTCACGAACAACAGGCCCAGCAACAGGGCCACGCCGACCGCACCCAGCACCCAACGCAGGATGCGATGGCGCGGCCTGCGCGGTGTCTTGAACGGGTCGAAGCGAAAACCTTGGAACGAGCGGGCACGAAAGACTGACATCGAGTTTGGATTCCCGGGGCGCGAAGGCGTCATGACACAATGGTGACAAGTATCGGACGGGTTCGGATTCCAGTTGTGAGCAGTTCGTTAAATGACGATGGCGTCGACATCTCGAGCCTGCTCTTGTTGCCGGCCGAAAGCCTGGCCTTGGACAGCCTGCGTGAGGTAGAGGCGGTGCTGGATGGCGATGCGGAATCACTGATCATCCATCGAGATGCCGCCGGCAAGGTGAATGCGTGGCTGAACGTGTGTCCGCACGCGGGCCGCAGGCTGGACTGGGCGCCGGGTCAGTTCCTGCGCAGCAAGGACGGCCTGTTGGTGTGTGCCGTGCATGGCGCCAGTTTCGAGCTGGTCACAGGCGAGTGCGTGGCCGGTCCCTGCCGAGGAGAGCGCCTGCGCGAGGTCGCGGTGAATTGGGTGAATGATCAACTGTACCTCGCACCCGGCATGGGCCGTTCGCCATGAGCGAAGATGCCAAGGAATCGCGCCAGGAGCGAACCGATCTGTCCGAAGACCGGACCCTGCTCGCCAACGAACGAACCTATGCGGGCTGGATGCGCACCGGGTTTGGCAGCATCGGGCTGGGACTGGGTTTCAATGCACTGACCCGGAGTTTCGATCCGGACTGGATTGGCAAGCTGATCGCCAGCGTTTTCTTCGCACTGGGAATCGCCATCTTCGTGGCCGCTTATCGTCGCGCGGCGCAGGTGCGCCAGCGCCTGGACAAGCACACCGTGAATCCAGCGGGTCTGCGAGGCCTGTGGTTGCTGACTGCCGCCTTCATCACTATTACGCTCGCGGTTGCAGCGGGCATGTGGCTATTGGCCTGATATCGGTCAAAACAGCAGGTTGATCATCGCCACGATCACCAGCAAATAGATCAGCGACAGCGGCGCACCGACCCGCCACAGGTCGCGGCCGGTGTAATTGGCCGGGCCCGTGACCATCGACATGATCGGATTGGACGAGGTCATCAGGTTGTTGGACGCCGACAGCGCTACGGTCAACGCGAACACGGTCGGGTTGCCACCCGCGGCTAGCGCGACGTTGACCGCGATCGGCACCATGACGATCGTGGCGCCGACATGACTGATCACCAGTGAGAACAGCGTGGTCAGCAGGCCAATCAACAGCTGCAGCAACCACAGCGGCATCCAGTCCGGCAGGCGCTCCAGCGAATGCCCGGCGAGCCAGGCGGCCGCGCCGCTGGAATCCATCGCCCAGCCCAGCGGGATCAGGCAGGCCATCAGGAATACGGTCTTCCAGCTGATCGCGGCATAGGCCTCGTCGATGTGCAGCACGCCGGCCACCAGCATGCCGGCGACGCCGGTCATCAGCGCGATCGGCACCGGGATTTTCGAGGACAGCGCCAGCAGCATGGATCCTGCGAATATGGCCATCGCGAGCTTGAACTTGTGCGGTCGCTGCTCGCCTTTCGGGTAGTCGGTGACCACCACGAAGTCCTTGCCCTTCGCGGCCTGCGCCAGGTCGGTCCAGATGCTGTGCAGGACCAGCATGTCGCCGGCGCGGATGGCGATGTTGCGCACGTCTTCGCGCAGGACGTTTTTGTCACGGTTGATTGCAAGCAGGCTGATGCCGGCCTGTTTGCGCAATTGCAGCTCGGCCTGGGTCTTGCCGATGTAGCGCGAGGTCGGCGGCACCACCGCTTCGGAAATGCCCGCTCGGCTCGGGTTGAACAGGTCGCCGAACGTGCGCAGCCGGGTCGACAGACGAAGGAAGTTGTTCTGCGCGAAGTCGGCGACCTGCTGGCGCGGACCCATCGCGCCAAGCACGCTGCCGACCCACATGCGCGCATCCGCGGGCGGTGCCAGCCGGGATTCATTGCCGGTCAGCAACGCCAGCATCAGCGGCGAGCCTGGCACGGCTTCGGCCTCGCCGATGCTCATGCCGACCAGCGGGCTGTCGGCGCTGACGGTGAGTTCATAGACATCGCCATCGATGCCGTAAGCGCGCGCGAAATAGCTTTGGGTACGCGCCGGGGTGACCGCTTCGTCCCCGTCTTCGCGCAGCAGTTTGGCGCCGAAGAAATGGAAATATGCCAGCGATGCAGCGATCAGCGCCAGGCCAATCGGCATTGGCGCGAACATGTTCAGCGGCTCGAGTGTCGCCGCGCCCGACGGCATGTTGGCATTGGCGGCGACCAGCAGGTCGTTGAGCAGGATCAGTGGCGAGTTGCCGACCATGGTGAGTCCTCCGCCCATGACGATCGCCGATGCCAGTGGCAACAGCATCCGCGACAGGGTCAACCCGGTCCGAGAGGAGAGGCGCGATGCAACCGGCAGAAACAGCGACATCACCGACGGGTTCTGCATGATTGAACTGGTCAGCCCGGCCACGCCGGTGGTCAGCAGCAGTAGCCGTTGCTCGACGCCATTCGAGCGGCGCAGCAGCCACCCAGCCAACCGGTTCAGCGCCCCGGTGCGATCCAGGCCCGCTCCCAGAATCATGGTGGCGATGATGCTGATCACAGCGTTACCGGCGAAGCCGCCGAACAGGTCTTCGCGCGGCACCAGTCCGGTCAGGCCCAGGACCACCAGCACGACCAGCGCCACCACGTCAGCGCGGATGCGATCAAACAGGAACATCAGCATCGTGAAACACACCAGCCCGAGCACCAGTTGCATGTCCGAGGTGAGCGTCAGCGCGGTGTCCATTCTGCGACGATCAATCCCTGTATTAGGCCGGCAAAAGCCAGCTCAGCAGCGGTCGTACAGCAGGTCCCAGACGCCATGGCCGAGCTTTTGGCCACGTGTCTCGAAATGCGTTTGCGGGCGCCAGTCCGGGCGCGTCACCGCGCCGCGCAAGCCCACGCGATTGACGATTCCCGCTGTCCCATCCAGCACGTCCCACATCTGCTCGGCATAGTCCTGCCAATCAGTGGCGAGGTGCAAGCGACCATCGGCTGCAAGCTTGCGCACCAGCAGCGCGGAAAATTCGGGATTCACCAGCCTGCGCTTGTTGTGGCGCTTCTTGTGCCACGGATCAGGGAAGTAGATACGCACCTCGTCCAGCGCGCCGTCGGCGATCTCATGTTCGAGTACCTCGACCGCATCGTGGTGGTACACACGCACGTTGCCGGCTTCGTCATCAGCCAGCGCATTGAGGAGGCGGCCGACGCCCGGCGCGTGTACTTCGATGCCGACGTGGTCGCGCGCCGGATCATGCTGCGCGGAGAACCGCAGTGCCTCGCCATTGCCGAAACCGATCTCGAGGATACGCGGCGCCTTGCGCTTGAATGCCGCATCGAAATCGCGAAGCTCGCCAGTGTAGTCGAGCCCGTAGCGTGGCCAGAGTTCGTCGAACGCGCGTTGCTGTGCATCGGTGAAGCGCCCTTGGCGCAGCACGAAGCTGCGCACCTTGCGCTGGCCCCCGGTGATGGTGAACGGCTTTGGCGGAACCTTGGTGCCTTGTTCCATCACCGTTCCTCCTGAGCGGAGCGCCGAGCTTGTCGAGGCGTGAAGTCGAAGGATGGACACTCGACCACTGCTGTCCGTTCGTGGTTCGACAGGCTCATCACGAACGGGGCCATCAGCCGATGAGGCCGTCGATCGGCGATGACGCACTCGCGAAGCGCTTGCGCGGGATGCGGCCGGCAAGGAACGCTTCACGGCCGGCTTCCACCGCCTTGCGCATGGCGCTGGCCATCAGCACCGGATCCTTCGCGCCGGCTATCGCGGTGTTCATCAGCACGCCATCGCAGCCGAGTTCCATGGCGATGGCCGCATCGGAGGCAGTGCCCACGCCGGCATCGACAATGATCGGCACCTTGGCGTTTTCGATGATTTCGATCAGGTTGTACTTGTTCTGCACGCCCAGGCCCGAGCCGATCGGTGCGGCCAGTGGCATCACTGCCACACAGCCGATTTCCTCCAGGCGCTTGCACAGGATCGGATCGTCGCTGGTGTAGACCATCACGTCGAATCCGTCCTTCACCAGCATCTCCGCCGCGACAAGGGTGGCCACCACGTCGGGATACAGCGTGCGCTGGTCGCCCAGCACTTCGAGCTTCACAAGGTTATGACCGCCGAGCAGCTCCCGCGCGAGCCGGCACGTGCGTACCGCATCGTCGGCGGTGTAGCACCCGGCGGTATTGGGGAGGATGGTGTAGCGGTCCGGCGGAAGCACGTCGAGCAGGTTGGGCTCGCCGGGGTTCTGGCCAACGTCTTTGTTGAAGAACGGCGTGCGTCGGATCGCGACGGTGACGATCCGTGCGCCGGCGGCTTCGGTGGCGCGACGGGTTTCGTCAAGGTCCTTGAACTTGCCGGTGCCGGTCAGCAGCCGCGAGTCATAGGCCTTGCCGGCGATGTGGAGCAGGTCGGGTGGCTGTGTCATCCCGGCATTATTGCCGATGGATCACCCGCCGCCCAACGCATGCACGATTTCCACGCAATCGCCTTCATGCAGCACATGGTGCGGATGACGCGCGCGCGGCACGATGGCGCCGTTGACCTCGACCGCCACGCGGCGCTCGGCGAGGTCCTCGGACGCCAGCAGGGACGCGATAGTGGTGTCGGGTTCGGTTTGGCGCATTTCGCCATTGAGCTGGATCTGCATCCTGTCATTCTGGCCCGAAATGAGCGCCGGGCGTGCGGCGGCGCAGCTTGTGACCGTTAGAATTTCGTGAAACCATCGGCGCCATTCGGTGTCGTACTGTAGCTGCAACATGGGTTGCCCGTAGCATCGACCGCCAGAATCCTGCCCCTCCCGAGGAACGTCATGAAAACCAGATTCTCCCGCACCGTGCTGGCTGCTGCCCTGGCCTTGGCCGCGATGCCGCTGTTTGCGCAAAACCAGCCGACTTTCACCCAGACCGTATTTTTCGGCGACAGCCTGACTGACTCCGGGTTCTATCGCCCATTCCTGGTCCAGACGCAGGGGCCGCAGGCAGGACTGGTCGGTCAGTTCACGACCAACCCCGGTCTGGTTTGGGCACAATTCCTGGCGGACTATTACGGGACGGATGCAAGCCCTGCCTGGGGACTCACCACGACCGGCATCACGCCAGCAACCGGCACCAACTATGCAGCCGGTGGCGCGACCTTCAAGGCCGGCCCCGGGTTCCCGCCGACACCGCCAACCCAGTTTGCGCCGACCATCCCGACCCAGGTCGCGGCTTATCTTTCCCGCAATAGCGGTCGCGCAGACCCCAACGCGCTCTACACGGTGTGGGGTGGTGCCAACGACCTGTTCTTCCATATCAACGGGCTCAGCACCCAGAGCCAGTTCCTCTCGGCAGCAGGCACGGAAGTGGCGTTGATCGGGACCCTCACCCAAGCGGGCGCCCGTTACATCATGGTACCGACGATCCCGGACGTGGGGCGTACGCCGTTCGGCCTGTCCCAGGGACCCGCCGGATCCGCGGGCATCACCGCCCTGGTTCAGGCCTACAACCAGACGTTGTTTGGTGGACTGGCTTCAGCCAACCTGCGCGTGATCCCGCTTGATACCTTTTCTTTCATCCGCGAGGTTTCCGCCGCGCCGGCGACCTATGGCTTGAGCAACGTGACTGGCATGGCCTGTTCCGTGCCTTCGCTAGTTTGCAACCCAACGACCACAGTGCCCGGCGGCGCGGAATCCTACGCGTTTGCAGATGGTGTACATCCCACGACAGCAGGGCATCGCCTGCTGGCGCAGTTCGCGGTATCGGTCATCGAAGGTCCACGCCAGATCGCTCTGCTGCCGCAGTCGGCGGCCACCATTGGCCGTGCCCGCACCGAAATGCTGGCGACCGGGTTGGGGAATCGTCCGGAAAGCGATGGGATGCGCTGGTGGGCCAGCTTCCTCAGCACCAACCAGCGTTTCGGACGCGGCGGTACTGGCGATGGTTTCGATGGCGAGGCGCCGAGCCTGAATGGTGGCCTGCAATGGGCGTCCGGCAACCTCACCTACGGCGCGTTTGGTGCCTACGGCAAGGCCGATATCGATTGGGGCATGCGTCGCGGCAACTTCGAGCAGACCGACACCACCCTGGGCGGTTTCATCGGCTGGCATGGTGACGGCCCATGGGCTAACGCGCAGCTTAGCTACACCTGGCTCGACTTTGACGTCCAGCGGGACATCGTGCTCGGCCCGGGGGTGCGTAGCCATTACGGATCCGCCGACGGCAGCAATCTTACGGCGGCCGGCAGCGCAGGCTGGACCTTCAGCCACGGCAAGTTGAACCACGGTCCTTTGGTGAGCGTGGTCTCGCAGCGGATCGACGTGGATGGCTTCGCCGAATCCGACCCGGCGCTGTCCACCTCGCTCGCTTACGCAGACCAGTCGTTCGATTCGATGGTCGCAAGCGTGGGCTGGCAGGCCAGCCTCGCACTGAGCGAACACATCATGCCTTACGCCAAGCTGACGTGGGATCGTGAACTCGAGAAGCCGGCGGCCGAAGCCTTTGCCACCGCCCAGTCGATACCCGGCACCTTGCCCTATGCGACTCCGGGTCTTGTGCTGGATCGCGAATACGGCACCGCACAGTTCGGCATCCGCAGCGAAATGTTCGGGCTGGACGTGCAGACCGGCACCCGCATCACGGTCAACCAGGATAATGGCAACAACGCCACGTTCTTCGTGACGGTAGCCAGCAAGTTCTGAGTGCAGGCATCGGCTGCGCTTGCGTTGCAAGCGTCGCGGCGGGCGGCATAGACTTGGCGCGTTGGCGGGTGTAGCTCAATGGCAGAGCTGTTGCTTCCCAAGCAACTGACGAGGGTTCGATTCCCTTCACCCGCTCCAGAGCGACAACGGCGGTACTCCGGATGGGGTGCCGCCGTTTGTTTTCACTCGTGCGTTGATTGGCCCGGGGTACACGCATGACCACGATCCGGACGGGATGGCGCGAATGGGTGGCGTTGCCAATGCTGCAGCTACCGCGGGTCAGGGCCAAGCTGGACACCGGCGCGCGCAGTTCGGCCCTGCATGTGGAACGGCAATGGCGGTTCACCGAGGCAGGTGCGCCCTGGGTCGGCTTCGTGGTGCGGCCAAGTGCGCGCGGCACCCTGATCGAAGCGACGGCTGCGATCGTTGATGAGCGCATCGTCACCGATTCCGGCGGGCACCGGACCCTGCGCGTGTTCGTGCACACGCAGTTGCTGTTGGCCGGCTTCGAACACGAAATTGAAATGAACCTGGCCGATCGTTGCGGGATGCGGTTCCCGTTGCTGCTGGGACGAACCGCATTGGCGTTGGGATTCATGGTCGATCCCGCGGCCTCCTTCCTGCACCGGCGCAAACCCCGGATATCCCCGGTCGAGGCGCCGTATTCCCCCGAGCAACCCTGATGAAACTCGCGATTCTGTCCCGCAACAGCAAGCTGTATTCCACGCGCCGGCTGGTCGAGGCCGCGCGCAGCCGTGCGCACAGTGTGCGCGTGCTCGATCCATTGCGCTGCTATATGCGGATCAGCACCGAAGGCTTCGAGATGCGCTACAAGGGCGCGAACATCGCCGACTATGCCGCAGTGGTGCCACGGATCGGCGCCTCGGTGACCCGTTATGGCTGCGCGGTACTGCGCCAGTTCGAACTGATGGGCAGCTTCACCCCCAATAGCGCCGCCGCCATTGCGCGTGCGCGCGACAAGCTGCGCAGCCACCAGTTGCTGGCGGCGGATGGCATCGGCCTGCCGGTGACCGTGTTCGGGGACAATCCAGACGATACAGGCGACCTGTTGGCGATGCTTGGCCCGCCCCCTCATGTAATCAAGCTCAACGAAGGCACCCAGGGCGCGGGGGTGATGCTGACCGAGAAGCTCTCTGCTTCGCGCGGGGTGATCGAAACCCTGCGTGGCCTGTACGCGCATTTTCTGGTCCAGGAATTCATCGCTGAAGCGAAAGGCGCCGACCTGCGGTGTTTCGTGGTCGGCAACAAGGTGGTCGCGGCGATGTCGCGGCATGCCCCAAAGGGCGACTTTCGTTCCAACCTGCATCGCGGCGGCAGTGCCAAGGCGGCACGCGTAAGCAAGGCAGAGATCGCGACCGCGGTGCGGGCCGCACAGGTACTAGGTTTGGGCGTGGCCGGCGTTGACCTGATCCGCTCCAAGCGAGGCCCGCTGGTGCTGGAAGTCAATTCCTCTCCGGGGCTTGAAGGGATCGAACACGCCACGGGCGTTGATGTCGCCGGGCACATCATCGCCTACGTGACTTCGGAAGGTGCCTTGACCCATAAGCGCCCTCGCATCACGGGCTTGACGGATTGTTGATTGGACGGCGACTAACGTAACGACGTGGCGCTGGTGCTACCCCGGGAGCGCGCAGGGCAGCAACATATGACTTTTGGCCCAAGTGGCTCCCCGCCTGGGCTTTGGTTTATGAGTAGTTTGCGAAAGATGCCTGTGCGGACATTCCAGCCGCTGCTGGACGTGCCAACCTGCAAAGCTTGGTTTTACGCGTCGCGAGGTGGTCGCCTGGTTCGCGAACCAGAATGGGAGGATTCCACGCACGGCTGGCTGCGTGCCGCTGTGCCAGAATCATGGAACATTGTTGAACCGTTGAACCCTGTTCACGGCTGCAGGTCACACTGATGACAGCATCCGTGCTGCAAGCCCTCGGAAGGAATCCTGCATGCGCATCCTGGTCATTGAAGACAACCCCGATATCGCTGCCAACCTTGGCGATTACCTGGAGGATCACGGGCATACCGTGGACTTCGCCGCCGATGGCGTGACCGGCCTGCACCTGGCGGTTGTGCACGATTTCGATGCCATCGTGCTGGACCTCAACCTGCCCGGCATGGATGGCCTCGAGGTGTGCCGCAAGCTGCGCAATGAAGCGCGCAAGCAGACGCCTGTGCTGATGCTGACCGCTCGCGATTCGCTGGACAACAAGCTGGCCGGTTTCGAATCCGGCGCGGACGACTACCTGATCAAGCCGTTCGCGTTGCAGGAAGTCGACGTTCGCCTGAACGCACTTGCCCGGCGCGGGCGCGGCCCGCTGGCGCGAATACTCAACGTGGGTGAGCTGGAGTTCAACCTGGACACGCTCGAAGTGCGCCGTGAAGGCAAGTTCCTGCAGCTCAATCCGACCGCGTTGAAAATCCTGCAGTCGCTGATGGAAGCCTCGCCAGCGGTGGTCACCCGGCAGGAACTCGAAACCCGTGTGTGGGGCGAGGAACTGCCTGATTCGGACTCCCTGCGGGTGCATATCCATGGCCTGCGCGCGATGGTCGACAAGCCTTTCGCCACGCCGATGATCCAGACCAGGCACGGCATTGGCTATCGAATCGCCGTGCCCGATGTCGAGAGCTGACCCCGCGCCGCAGCGGTCGGTGGCCCGTGGCCGGCATCGGCTGCGCACGCGCATCATCATCACGTTCACGCTGCTCGGCTTTTGCCTGACGGCGTTGTTTGCCTATTCCACGACGTGGCTGCGTACCCGCGTGGAGAACCAGCTGCTTTCAGAATCCTTGAATCGCAACATCGATGCCTATGCGGGCGCGTTTCAGCGCGATCCCAACAACGCCACGTTCTCATTCGAGGGGGTGAAGGGCTTTGTCTATGCTCGCCAGAAGTTCGGCAATATCCCGGAGGAGTGGAGGAAGCTGCGCGAAGGAATCCATGAGCTGCACGGCGTGGAGAACGGCCAGCGTTTTGCCTACAAGCTCGCCGTACGCCGCACGCCAGACCATGCCTTCTTCTTGGCATACGAGCTCACCCAGACCCTGCAGGGCCAGGAACAGCAGACACGCACGGTGGTCGGCGCAGTGCTGGTGTTCACGTTGCTGGCATTGCTGCTGGGCTGGTGGTCCGCGTCCCGAGTCATGGCACCGGTGTCCGATCTCGCCCAGCGCTTGCGGCGCAGCGACATGAGTTCGGATCCGGATGATCTGGCGCCGTATTTCGCCGAAGACGAAGTGGGTGAGCTGGCCAAGGCCCTGGACGACTACGCCGGCCGCCTGACCGAAGTCGTGCAACGCGACCGCGAGTTCAACGCCGACGTCAGCCATGAATTGCGCACGCCGCTGGCGGTGATTCGTGGCGCGGTGGAACTGCTGTTGTCCAGACCCGAACTGGATGACCGTGCGCGGCAGCGCCTGGGCCGTATAGAGCGCGCCGAACAGCAGTGCACCGACCTGATCAGCGCCTTGCTGTTGCTGTCGCGCAACGAGCGTGCAGTGGGCAGTTGCGACGTGGCCAAGCTTGCCCGGCAACTGCTGGACAATCATCGTGCGCAGCTCGGCGGCAAGCCGCTTGAACTCCGTTTGGAGGGCGAGTCGCGGTTGATGATCGATGCCCCCGAGTCAGCGGTGGCGGTGGCCTTGGGCAACCTGATTGGCAACGCGGTGAAATACACACGCAGCGGCGACGTGCTGGTGCGCCTGCACGCCGATGCGGTGGAAGTGGTTGACTCCGGCCCCGGACTCAGCGCGGAAGACGCTGCACGACTGTTCCAGCGTGGTTATCGCGGCACCCACGCCGGCCACTCGCAGGGCGGCGGCATCGGCCTATCGATCGTGCGTCGGATCTGCACACTCTACGGCTGGGATGTGCGTGTGCGTCCCGGCGATACGCAAGGCGTCGTGGCCACGCTCAGGTTCTCGGGCGAGTGACGCCACTTTTTTTAGACGCTTACGCGTCAAGTGGCTCCAGCCAGCCGTGCTTGTCCGGCGTGCTGCCATCGAACAGGCCGAAGAACATCGACTGGATGCCCTGGGTCAGCGGGCCGGGCTTGCCGACACCGACCTGGCGACCATCGACCGACCGGATCGGGGTGATTTCAGCAGCGGTGCCGCACATGAACAATTCATCGCACAGGTACAGGTACTCGCGTGGCAGGTCGCGCTCGACCACTTCAATCCCGTTGGCGCGCGCCAGCGCGATGATCGTGTTGCGGGTGATGCCGTTGAGCAGCGCTGCGCTGACCGGCGTGGTGTGCAATGCGCCGTCGAACACCAGGAACAGGTTTTCGCCGGCACCTTCGCTCAGCAGACCGGTCGAGGCCAACGCAATGCCTTCACCGAAGCCGAGCCTGCGTGCCTCGCGCGCAATCAGTTGTCCGGACAGGTAATTGCCGCCCGCCTTCGCACCCGCCGGAATCGTGTTCGGCGCAAAGCGCTGCCAGCTGGACACGCAGGCGTCGATGCCCTGTTCCAGCACGCCATCGCCGAGATACGCGCCCATTGGCCAGGTGGCCACGGCGACGTCGATCGGGGTGTCCGCGGATAGCCCAAAACCGCCCAGTCCCCGGTAGGCCACCGGACGCAGGTAGGCCTTGGACAGGCCATTGCGCTTCACCACCTCGCGGCAGGCGGCGTTGAGTTCGTCCACCGTGTACGGGATGACCATGTCGTAGATCCTGGCCGAAGCGAACAGCCGACGCGTGTGGTCGGTCAGGCGGAAGATCGCGGGACCGTTGGGCGTGTCATAGCAGCGGATGCCCTCGAACACGGACGAACCATAGTGCAGCGCGTGCGCCATCACGTGGGTGGTGGCCTCGGCCCAAGGCTTGATGCTGCCGTTCTGCCAGATCCATTCGGGATATTCCATCGCCGCCACTCCGGGAAACTTCAAACGATGATTTTGCCTGAATCCGCTGCGACAGGAGTTGGCGTTGGGCAACTGGCGTCAGAAATGCACCCACCAGCAACCCATGTTCCTGCGCAGGCCGAACACCGTGCGCGACGGCGTGCTGCCGTTGGCCAGTGTCTGTTCGACGCGAAGCCCGATCAGCCGGGGCCTGGCAACCGGGCGCTGGATAAACGAGCCGTCCTCGTCAAATTCGAGGATGCCCGAATTGGAATACGGGTCTTGACCCCCCGAATACATGGGCTGCACGTCAACCAGCGGGCGCTTGGCGATCGCATCAAGGCGCGACATCAGCCGATAACCATTCGAGGTGGAGGTACCGGTCCAATCGTAGACGCCAGCGAGTTGGTTGACGTCGCCGGACTGGATCGCGTTGCCGAGCGAATACGCGAGATCCTGCACGCTGCGCGCGCAACCGCGATACAGGCGGCTGCCACTGATCCCGGCAATGGGGTTGGACGCAATGCGTTCGGTGGCGCCGATGTCATCGCACTTGCGATCGGTATAGATCAGGCTGCCATCGCCAGCGGTGCAACGACGCACCTGCGCCTGAACTACATGCGGCAGGGCAAGGGAAGATAGGCACACAAGTGTGAAAAATGCGAAGCGCTGCATCACGCCAGCGTACGCGGGCCAGACGCTGTCTGGAAGCGCCGGGCAATCCGGTTTGTTCAGTAACGTCGTTCAGCAACTCAGGACGTAGCAGCCTTCTTTAACGGGGGTGCGAAAATCGCTGGACCGCAGTGGAATTCACGCCATCCTGGCGAGTACGTTCAGCGTCGGTTTGGCCAGATTGAGCGTGTAGAAATGGAGTCCCGGCGCGCCGCCAGCTACCAGCCGGGTGCAGAGTCCGGCAACGACATCGGCTGCGAATGCGCGGATGCTGTCGGCATCATCGCCATAGGCGCGCATGCGCTGGCCGATCCAGCGCGGGATCTCGGCGCCGCAAGCTTCGGAGAAACGCCTGAGCTGGCTGAAATTGGAGATCGGCATGATGCCGGGCACGATGGGGAGGTCGATACCCGCGGCGCGCACGTCGTCGACGAAGCGGAAGTAGGCGTCGGCGTTGTAGAAATACTGGGTGATCGCGCCATTGGCGCCGGCATCGACCTTGGTCTTGAAGTTTCGCAGGTCGGCCATCGCATCGTCGGCCTGCGGGTGTGTCTCTGGATAGGCGGCGACTTCGATGTGGAAATGATCACCGTGTTCGCTGCGGATCAATTGCACCAGTTCGCTGGCATAACGCAGGTCGCCGCTGCGCGCCATGCCTGATGGCAGGTCGCCGCGCAACGCGACCACGCGGTCGCAGCCCAGCGCACGATAGAGCTTCAACAGCGAACGGATTTCCTCGCGGCTGCCGCCCACGCAGGTGATGTGCGGCACGCCGGCAACGCCATGCTCGCTGCGCAGCCGTTGCACGGTTTCCGGCGTGTGGCTCAGGGTGGATCCGCCAGCCCCGAAAGTGACTGACATGAATTGCGGCTGGTGCGCCTTCAAGCGCTGCACGCTGCGGTCCAGCTGCGTGCGTTGCTCATCGGTCTTGGGCGGATAGAACTCGAAACTGATTGGCAGCATGTGCAGGGTTCGGCGCGTTGGATGGGGCACTATATCTCTTCATCCGGATGAAAGAAAACCAAAGATTCGATCCTTTGTTCAAACATTGCTTGACCGGTGCGGGATATGGCAGGCAAGGTGCGGCGGGGGGAACCGATGCACGTTAAAGTCGAAATCGCGCCTGCGTTGACCGCAGCGACGCCACGCCTGTTGCAGGAACTGAAAGACACCCTGCAGCGATTGCGGCTTGGCGGGCCGTTCTACCTGCTTTTGTGGTTGCTGGCGGGCATGGCGAGTGGTCTGTGGGAACGGGCCCGCGGGCCGTTCCTGTTGGTGGCGCTGGTGTTCCTGGTGCTGGTGGTCCTGCGGTTTCGCATTCATGGCGTGCCCGCTGGCTCAGGCGATCAACCCGTGCGCCGGCGGCTGGACCAGATCTGGGTGGTGCTGTTGACGAATGCGGCGGCGTGGGGGGCTGCCAGCGCGTGGTTGCTGATGGTGACTCCGAACGAAGCTGCGCGCACGGTGGCCGCGATCAGCTCCTACGCCTTCGCCACCGCGTTCGCGCACAACTTTTCGATGCGCTTGGGGCGGGCGTATGCGGCCGTCGCCTTGACCTATCTGCCGACCCTCGGCGCGTTCATCGCCAATGGCTCGCTCGTCGAACTGGTGGCGGTGAGCGTCCTGTACCTGCTGTACGTCTCACTGGCGTTGCGCCGCAGCCACGTCGAATACTTGCAGCGGCTGGATCTGGAGGACGAACTTCGTCGCCAGCGCGACTTGTTCGAGCAGCAGAGCCGGCTCGACGGGCTTACTGGCCTGGCCAACCGGCGCAGGTTCTCGAGCGCGATTGAGGAGGGCATGATTGCAACGCGCCAGGAGGGCGATGCGTTGGTGCTGATGATCCTCGACCTGGATCATTTCAAGGCGGTCAACGACAGCCATGGCCATGTGGCAGGAGACGTCTGCCTGCGCGGGTTCGCGACGCAGCTGCAGCGGACATTCGACAAGCCGGATGAAATCGTGGCGAGGCTGGGTGGCGAGGAATTCGCGGTTCTGATCCCCGGCCAGGCACTGGAAGCCGCAGTCCACCGTGCCGAGGCATTCCGCATCGATGTCTTGCGCACGCCACACGCATTGGACGAAAGCCAGACCTTGACGCTCGCGGTGAGTATTGGCGTGGCGGCGTTTGATCCAGCACGTCATGCCGATGCCGATGCGTTCTATCGTGATGCCGATGCCGCGCTGTACCGGGCCAAGGCACTGGGCAGGAACCGCGTCTGCACGCCGGCGGCCATCATCCCGTAGCTGCAATTCCACAAACAAAACGGGCGCCTTCCGGCGCCCGTTGCTTGCAATCGCTGCCGCATCCGATCAGTAGCGGTAATGCTCCGGCTTGTATGGGCCGTTGACCGAGACGCCGAGGTAGTCGGCCTGGTCCTTGGTCAGCGTGGTCAACTTCACCCCGATCTTCTCCAGGTGAAGGCGCGCCACTTCCTCGTCCAGGCGCTTGGGCAGGATGTAGACCTTGTTCTCGTAGCTGTCCTTCTTTTCCCACAGGTCGAGCTGGGCAAGGGTCTGGTTGGCGAATGAATTGGACATCACGAAGCTCGGGTGGCCAGTGGCGCAACCCAGGTTGACCAGGCGGCCTTCGGCCAGCAGGAAGATCGAGTTGCCAGGCTTGCCATCAGTGCCGGCGAAGGTGAACTTGTCGACCTGCGGCTTGATGTTGGTCTTCTGCACGTCCTTCAGCGCATACAGCGCATCGACCTGGATCTCATTGTCGAAGTGGCCGATGTTGCAGACGATGGCCTGGTCCTTCATCGCCTGCATGTGTTGCACGGTGATGATGTCCTTGTTGCCGGTAGTGGTGACATAGATGTCGGCGCGACCGAGGGTCGATTCGATGGTGTTGACCTCGAAGCCCTCCATCGACGCCTGCAAGGCGCAGATCGGGTCGATCTCGGTGACCACGACGCGGGCACCATACGCGCGAAGCGACGCTGCGCTGCCCTTGCCGACATCGCCGTAGCCGCAGACCACCGCGACCTTGCCGGCCAGCATCACGTCCAGCGCGCGCTTCAGGCCATCGGCCAGCGACTCGCGGCAGCCGTAGAGGTTGTCGAACTTGGACTTGGTGACCGAATCATTGACGTTGATTGCCGGAACCAGGAGCTTGCCGGCCTCGGCGATCTGGTACAGGCGATGCACGCCGGTGGTGGTTTCCTCCGACACGCCCTTCCAGTCCTTGACCACGCGGGCCCAGTAGCCCGGGCGCTCGACAGCGACGCGCTTGAGCAGCGCCTTGACCACGCCTTCCTCATGCGAAGCCGGCTTTTCGTCAACCCACTTCGAGCCGTTCTCGAGCTCGAAGCCCT
>JBBQHK010000029.1:0-33288 GCA_038323895.1 Lysobacterales bacterium
GCGCTGGCTGGAGATCTAGCAGCAGCGACACGTACACGCATTCCGGCGCGACGGCGCCTACCGCCGGGTGCTCGCTACGCGACTCTAAATGTCGCTCCGCGATTCACCCGACGGTCTCGCCGTCTGACCGATTTCAGGTGAACCATTTCATTCGAGCTGCAGGATCGTCGCCGACATGCCCGGCAGTTGCAGTTCGTCGCCCAGTGCGACGCGATTTCCGCGCATCACATCGATTGCGCTGGCATGCCCGCGCAGGAATTGTTCGAAACGCGGAAGTGGCAGCGTGACCTTGCCCCGGTTCTTGTTGAGCGCGACGAGGACCGTGTTGCGCTTGTCGTCATGACGAACGTACACGTACACGCCATCGACCGGCGCGTAGTGGGTGAGTTTGCCGTCGTGCATGACGGGCGTATCCCTGCGCCACACCAGCAGTCGGCGCAGCCACGCCTGCGCATCCCGCTGCGCGACCGAGAGCCCGTTGCCGCTGAATGCATTGGCTTGGTCGTCGATCCAGCCGCCCGGCATGTCGGCGCGCAGCTCACCATCGTTGCGTTCGCGCGGGCCGGCCAGCAGCACCTCCGAGCCATAATAGAACTGCGGCGTACCGCGCACGCTGGCGACATGTGCCATCGCCAGTTTCCACAGGTCGATGTCGCCGTCGACATGCGCCAGCAGGCGGGGGGTGTCGTGGTTCTCAGCGAACACCACCAGCCGGCCCGGATCCGGGTACTGGAAATCATTCGCCAGCGCCTCGTACAACTGCATCCAGCCGGTGTCCGCGCCTTCCGGTTGCAGCAGCGCGTCGCGCAGGGCGATGTGCAGCGGAAAGTCCATCATGCCCGGCATGCCGGGCACGTGACCATTCGCGTTGACCTTGCCGCGCTGCCAATGCGCGACGATCGCCGGGTTGTTGCTCCATTCCTCACCGACCAGCGCGAAGCCGGGATATTCCTGCAGCACTGCCGTCGCCCATGCACTGAGGAAGCCGGTGTCGGCATAGCCGAAAGTGTCCTCGCGGATGCCGGACAGACCCGCGTATTCGATCCACCAGAGTGTGTTCTGGATCAGGTACGTCGCCAGGTGAGGATTGCGCTGGTTGAGATCCGGCATCGATTCAACGAACCAGCCGCCGATGAATGCCTCGCGATCTCCGGCGGCGGCATGCGGATCCTGGATCGTGGTGCGCCGATGGTTGGTGGGCCTGAACGTGCCGCCGTTGTTGATCCAGTCGGGCGCCGGCAGGTCTCGCATCCACCAATGCTCCGACCCGATGTGGTTGAGCACCACGTCCATGATCAGTCCGATGCCTTTCGACTTCGCTTCGCGCGAGAGCGCGCGGTAGTCCTCGTTGCTGCCCATCCGCGGGTCGGTGCGATACAGGTCAGTGATCGCGTAACCGTGGTAGGAATACCGTGGCTGGTCGTTCGCAAGCATTGGCGTCGGCCACAACTGGGTGAAACCCATGCCGGCGATGTAATCCAGGTGCTGGCGGATGCCGGCGATGTCGCCGCCGTGGCGGCCGTTCGGATCGCCGCGGTTGGCACGTTCGCGCAGGCCGTCGGCGCTGTCGTTGAACGAGTCGCCATTGGCGAAGCGGTCCGGCGTGACCAGGTAGATCGCATCACGTGCATCGAACCCGCGCCGCTGCGCCGAACCCGCGCCGCGTGCATCCAATCGCCACGGATGTTTGGCCACGACCCGAGGGCCGTCCAGGAATTCGATGTCGAACGCACCGGGCCTGGCGTCGCTATCGATATCCACGGTGACGAACAGGTAATTCGGATTGCCAGTGCGCTGCACATCGATGATGGCGACGCCTTGATGCGACAGCCGGGGCGCCAGCGTGGCGATGCCCTTGCCGTGCACCATCAATTCGACCTGGTGGTGGCGCATGCCGACCCACCAGTTCGCCGGTTCCAGGTGCTCGATCCCGGAAGCGACATTCGTCGCGCCGCGTACCGTGCCGGCAAGCGTGCACAGCATCAGGCAGAGCATGAGCGCCAAGCGCATGTCGGGGTTCCATGGGAGATTCGCAATCGAGGCTACAAGCGGCCTGCGGTAGGGGCAACCCTGAGCCCGCGGAATACGTATGCAGCGCGGCCAGCGTTCATTTGCGCGCAGTGCCGCAACACTGCGGGCCGCCAGGCATGCTGTCCGCACCAGCGGCCCGCGATATGCTGCGCCACCCCATCAAGCGATACCGACCATGTCCGGTCCCAGCAGCGCCAACGACACCCTGATCACCGACTACAGGCAGCTGGTCGAGGTGATGGCATCGGGCGAAAAGCCGATCGAGGACTGGCGGATTGGCACTGAACACGAAAAATTCGGCTTCCGTCTGGATGACCTGCGCCCACCGACATTCGACGGCGAACGCGGCATCGAGGCGCTGCTCAAGGGTCTGACCAGGTTCGGCTGGGCGCCGATCGAGGAGCATGGCCGTGTCATCGCGCTCAGCAAGGACATGGCCTCGGTCACCTTGGAGCCGGCTGGCCAGCTGGAATTGTCCGGCGCGCCGCTGGCAAGCATCCATGAAACCTGCAAGGAAGTCGGCACCCACCTGCGCGAAGTGCGCGCGGTCGCAGATGAATTGCAGCTGGGGTTTCTCGGCATGGGCTTCCAGCCGAAGTGGCGGCGCGACGAGATGCCGTGGATGCCCAAGGGCCGCTACCAGATCATGCGCGACTACATGCCCAAGGTCGGCAGCCTGGGCCTGGACATGATGACTCGCACCTGCACGGTGCAGGTGAATCTTGATTACGCGTCCGAAGCGGATATGGTCAAGAAATTCCGCGTGTCGCTGGCGCTGCAGCCAATTGCCACGGCCCTGTTCGCCGATTCGCCGTTCACCGAGGGCCAGCCGAACGGCTACCTCAGCTATCGCTCACACATCTGGACCGACACCGACCGCGATCGGACCGGCATGCTCGACTTCGTGTTCGAGGACGGCTTCGGTTATGAGCGATATGTCGATTACCTGCTCGATGTGCCGATGTATTTCAGCTACCGCGACGGCGAATACATCGACGCCGCCGGCAAGTCGTTCCGCAAGTTCCTGCGCGGCGAGCTCGACGTGCTGCCTGGCAAGCTGCCGACGTTCACCGACTGGAACGACCACATGACCACGGCGTTCCCGGAAGTGCGGATGAAGAAGTTCCTGGAAATGCGCGGCGCCGATGGTGGCCCGTGGAACCGGCTGTGCGCATTGCCGGCGTTCTGGGTGGGATTGCTTTATGACGATGCCGCGCTGGATGCGGCGTGGGACCTGGTCAAGGACTTCAGTATCGAAGAACGAAACCAACTGCGTGACGACGTGCCGCGGCTTGGCCTGCGCACGCCGTTCCGCGATGCCAGCCTGCGCGAGCTCGCGGTCGAGGCGCTGAAGATTGCCCATGCCGGTTTGCGTCGGCGCGCGTGGCTGAGCAGTGATGGAGCAGACGAGACCAGTTTCATCGAACCCTTGATGGAAATCGCAGACGCCGGACTGACCCCGGCCGAACACAAGCTTGCGTTGTTCAGCGGGCCTTGGAAGGGCAGCGTCGATCCGGTGTTCCGCGAGTACGCCTACTGAGTCGCCGCAGCGACGATTATTGCGCAGCTAAATATGCGCAGTCGGATAGCCGAAAGGCTTCGATGGTCGATGCTGCATCGCGTCAAGAATCGCGCTAGCCTGCCGGAATGACAATTCCAGACACATCCCTGCGCGATCCACTCGAGTTTTCCGAAAGCGACGATCTGCTGCGCGACGACGTGCGCCGGCTTGGCGCAATGGTCGGGCAGGTCATTGCCGAGCAGGTCTCGCCGGAGTTCCTGGCCACCGTCGAAACGTTGCGCCGCGCCGCGATTGCCCGCCGCGCGGGCGGTGCGCATGCGGACGAGCTGGCAGCGCCGCTCGCGCGGGTTTCGTTGCAGGAGGCCGAGTCGCTGGTGCGTGCCTTCGCCGCCTACTTCGGCACCACCAACCTTGCCGAGCGCGTGCACCGGATCCGCCGCCGCCGTGACTACCAGCGCAGCGGCAGCGCGCCGCAACCCGGCGGCCTGGAAGCGGTGCTTGCCGAGCTGCGTGATGCCGGTGTCGGCTACGATGCATTCGCGGCGCTGCTGCAGCGGCTGTCGATCGAGCCGGTGTTCACCGCGCATCCGACCGAGGCCATGCGTCGCGTGTTGTTGCAGAAGGAACGTGATGTCGTCGAGCGTCTGGTCTCCGACATTGACCGCACCCATACGCCTCCCGAACGCAGCGCCGACATGCAACGCATCCTGATGGCGCTGACGGTTGCATGGCAGACCTCGGAAACGCCGACCAGCAGCCCGACCGTAGCCGATGAGCGCGCCCACGTGGGCTTCTATCTGGCCGACGTCCTGTACCGGGTGTTGCCGGTGTTCCACGAGACATTCGCCGAGGCGATCGAGAAGGTCTACGGCGAACGTCCGCTGCTGCCGCCGCTGTTGCGCTTCGGCACCTGGGTCGGCGGCGACATGGATGGCAATCCGAACGTCGGCGCCAGCACGATTCTGGCTGCGCTTGATGCGCAGCGCGCGCAGGTGCTGGCCAACTACCGGCGCGACCTGCGCCGGCTGTCGGCCGAACTCAGCCAGACCCGCGACCGGGCCGGCATCGACCCTGCGATCCATGCGCGTATCGCCACCTATCGCAGCCTGCTTCCGCACGCGCCAATCCCCCGCGCACGACGGGCCAACATGTCTTACCGCGAGTTGCTCGGCTTGATGGGCGCACGCCTGCAAGACACACAGGCAGGCAGCGACACGGGCTATTCCAGTCCGAAAGACTTGCTTGAGGACCTGGCGCTGGTTGAAGACAGTCTGCTGGCGAACCGGGGTGAGCGCGCAGGTCACTTCGCGGTACAACGAGTGGTGCGTCGCGTGCAGGCATTCGGCTTCCACCTCGCGGCGCTGGACCTGCGCCAGGACTCGGCCTGGCATGACGCGGCGCTGGCCGCGCTGGATGACGATGCTGGTTGGCCCGGGTGCAGCGTGGATGCGCGCGTGGCGCGCCTGCATGGATGGCTGGACGGCACGCCACTGGCGAATGCTACAACCGACGATGCCACCGCGCGTTCGACCCTGGAGGTGTTTCGCGCGGTAGTCGAGTCACGTCGCCGCTTCGGTGCCCATGCGATCGGCCTGTACATCATCAGCATGAGCCGCAGCGCCGCAGACGCGTTGTCCGTGCTGGTTCTGGCGCGCGCCGCAGGCTGTATCGAACACGCGGTGGTCCCGCTCGACATCGCGCCGCTGTTTGAAACCGTGGCCGACCTGGAAGCTGCGCCCGCGGTGATGCGCGCCTTGTTCGATGACCCGGCGTATCGCAGCCACCTGCATGCGCGCGGCGACCGGCAGACAGTGATGCTGGGCTATTCGGATAGCGCCAAGGACGGCGGCATCCTCGCATCGCGCTGGGCGCTGCAACGTACCCAGGTCGCCCTGACCGCGCTGGCCAAGGCGTCAGGCGTGCGTATCGCGTTCTTCCATGGCCGCGGTGGTTCGATCAGCCGCGGTGGCGGCAAGACCGAGCGTGCACTGTATGCCGCGCCGCGCGGTTCGGTGGATGGCAGCCTGCGGGTGACCGAGCAGGGCGAAGTCATCCATCGCAAGTACGGCATCCGTGCGCTGGCACTGCGCAACCTGGAGCAGACCACTGCGGCGGTGCTGCGTGCCAGCCTGTTGCCGCGCCCCGCGGATGCACGCGAGGAGCGTTGGCGCGTGATCGCGGCCGAGCTGGCGGCCAACGCCCGAGCGCGCTATCGGGCACTGGTCTATGAGGAGCCGCGTTTCCATACCTATTTTCGCGCCGCAACGCCGATCGACGTCATCGAACGCCTACGCCTAGGCTCGCGGCCGTCGCGTCGCCGCGATGGCGGCGTGCAGGACTTGCGCGCGATCCCGTGGGTATTCGCCTGGGCGCAGAACCGGTCCGGGCTGACCGCGTGGTATGGCGTTGGCCATGCCTTGCGCGAAGGCATCAACGCGCACGGCCTGGAGGTGATGCGCGAGATGGCCGATCACTGGCCGTTTTTCGCGACGCTGCTGGACGATGTCGAGATGGTGCTGGCCAAGTCCGACATGGACATATTCGAACAGTACTCACGCCTGGCCGGCGATGACCATGACGTGCTGTTCCCGCAAATTTCAGCTGAATTCAACGCGACCCGCGACGCGATCCTGGCGATCCGCCAGGAAGACGATCTGCTGGTGAATGACGGACGCCTGCGCTTGTCGATCCGCCTGCGCAATCCTTATGTCGATCCAATCAGCCTGCTGCAAGTCGAGCTGTTGCAGCGTTGGCGCAAGAGTGGTCGCGAGGACGATGCGACCCTGCATGCACTGATGGCGACGGTCAATGGCATCGCCGCCGGGATCCAGAACACGGGGTGAGCATCAGCGCATGCGCGGCACTGCCGCGCGCTGACGCGAACGCCCGGCCATGGAACGCCGGGCAGGCGTCTCCGCAGCCCGGTGACTCCGCCATGGATGGCGGCGATGGAACCTCAGATGCTCTGCCGCGCACCGGATCGCTTCGAAATGCACACGGGTTAAAGTGGGCTGAGACGTATTCCGGATAGCCCCCATGAAATCACGTGCCGCCGTTGCCTTCGCCGCAGGCGAACCCCTGAAGATCGTCGAGATCGATGTCGAGCCACCGCGCGCCGGCGAAGTGCTGGTCAGGATCAGTCACACCGGTGTCTGCCATACCGATGCGTTCACCCTGTCGGGCGATGATCCGGAAGGCATTTTTCCGTCGGTGCTGGGCCACGAAGGCGCGGGCGTGGTGGTTGAAATCGGCGAGGGTGTGAACTCACTCAAACCCGGCGACCACGTGATCCCGCTGTACACCGCTGAATGCCGCGAGTGCAAGTTCTGCCTTTCGGGCAAGACCAACCTGTGCCAGAAAGTACGCGCGACCCAGGGCAAGGGGCTGATGCCGGATGGCAGCACGCGGTTTTCCTACAACGGAAAACCAATATTCCATTACATGGGCTGCAGCACCTTCAGCGAATACACGGTCGTCAACGAGATCTCGCTGGCCAAGATCAACCCGGAAGCGGACCATGAAAAAGTCTGTCTGCTCGGTTGCGGCGTCACCACCGGCCTGGGCGCGGTGCACAACACGGCGAAGGTGAAGCAGGGCGACACGGTGGCGGTGTTCGGGCTGGGCGGGATTGGCCTGGCGGTGGTCCAGGGCGCGCGCCAGGCAAGAGCCGGCCGGATCATCGGCATCGATACCAACCCCGGCAAGTTCGAACTGGCGATGTCGATGGGCGCCACCGACTGCGTCAACCCGAAGGATTTCGAAAAACCCATCCAGGACGTGATCGTGGAGCTCACCGACGGCGGCGTGGAATTCAGTTTCGAATGCATCGGCAATGTGCATGTGATGCGCGCGGCGCTGGAGTGCTGCCACAAGGGTTGGGGCGAGAGCATCATCATCGGCGTCGCAGGTGCGGGCCAGGAGATATCAACGCGGCCATTCCAACTGGTGACCGGCCGGGTCTGGCGCGGCAGCGCATTCGGCGGAGTCAAAGGGCGCACCCAGTTGCCCGGCATGGTCGAACAGGCGATGGCGGGCGAGATCGACCTTGACCCGTTCGTGACCCACACCATGCCGCTTGACCGGATCAATGAAGCGTTCGACCTGATGCACGAAGGCAAGTCGATTCGCACCGTGATCCACTTCTGAAATGCAGAAAATCGAATCACACGCCAACTTCGGCGGCGAACAGCAGGTCTGGCAGCACTATTCCCAAGTGCTGGGCTGCGACATGCGCGTGGCGATCTACCTGCCGCCGCAGGCACAGCAGGGTCCGGTGCCGGTGTTGTATTGGCTATCGGGGCTGACCTGCACCGAGCAGAACTTCATCAACAAGGCCGGCGCGCAGCGTCACGCCGCCGAGCACGGTATCGCGATCGTTTGCCCCGACACCAGCCCGCGCGGCGAGGATGTCGCCGATGCCGAGGGTTACGACATCGGCAAGGGTGCTGGCTTCTACGTCAATGCCACGCAGGCGCCGTGGTCAACGCACTACCGCATGTATGACTACGTGGTCGATGAGCTGCCGGCGCTGATCGAGGCGCATTTCCCGGTGACTACGGCCCGCGCGATCAGCGGGCATTCGATGGGCGGGCATGGCGCGCTGGTGGTGGCGCTGCGCAATCCCGGGCTTTACCGCAGTGTGTCCGCGTTCGCGCCGATCGTGGCGCCATCGCAGGTACCTTGGGGCGAGAAAGTATTCGGTGCCTATCTCGGCGATGACCGCGAAGCCTGGAAAGCCTATGACGCCGCCGCGCTCATCGCCGATGCAAGCGAGCGCTTGCCGCTGCTGATCGACCAGGGCAGCGCCGACGAATTCCTGGCGACCCAACTGCGCCCGGAACTGCTGGACGTGGCCTGCCGCACCCACGGGCACCCACTGATCCTGCGCATGCAGCCCGGCCACGACCACAGTTACTATTGCATCGCCAGTTTCATCGGCGATCACATCGCCCACCACGCGGCGGCGCTGCGCGACTGACGCGCGATTGATGGATGGCACCTGCACAGCGGCAGGTGCCAGCCCAGACAACGGACTTAATTCTCGGGCCGGACGTGGACCTCGGTGAAGTCGAAGCTGCCGCTGGCGCCCGCGATCTCCTGGCCTGCCAGGTCCTTGGCCAGCACGCCTGGCATAAGCTTGCCGCTGCTGAAAGTGCCGGCAATGGACATGGTGTGGTCGTCCACGCGTTCGAAGCGGTTGATGGCGACCTGCACTGCATCGTCAGCCTTGCGATCGGTCTCGAACGATTGCATCTGCTTCTTGCCATTGGGCACGTATCCGAGCTTCGTGCTCGCCGGTGTGTCGCTGTCCATCGGAAAACTGATATTCAAAGTGACCCGACGTCCATCGGCGGAAATGCCTGAAAGCTCAACGCCGCGCTGGTTGATGATTCCCAGGGAATACATCTGCGACGTGTATACGGTCTTGCCGGCGAACATATTGGCCATTTCCTGGATGTCCTGCGAGCTGACGTTCGCGCTGCCACCCACCTTCGACTTGGCGTCCGCCAGGTCTTTCTGTCCGGCGCCGCTGCCCAGGCGCTCGGCGGTCTTCTTGCCCAGGTCGTCGTCGATCTTGGTGGCAAGTGAGCGGAACGGAGCCGCACCGTTCCCGATGTCGAGCTGGATGACGCCTTGCACGCGCTCGCCCGGTTTCAGTGCCGCTTCAGCGGCCGCGATGGCACCGGCCGCTTTGGCATCACCCTCGGCTTTTTCAATGGCATCCTGCATGCCGGAGGCGGCGTCACCGGCACTGGCGGGCGATGTTGCTTCCTGCTTGCAGCCGGAGATCAGGACGAGCGACAGCGAGGCAGCGAGCAGCATGGTTCGGGTTCGGAACATGGCGTGGTTTCCCTTGGTGATGTGTGATTGATGATGGATGATCGCTGGTGGGGCGAAGCGGTCACTGGACGGGCGAACGTTCGGCAACCACTGGCCTGTTGACGTCGTTCGCGTCGAACGCGTATTCGCCAACCAGTCGTTCGCCTTCCAGGCGCAGCTCGAGCCGGTGCGCCTTGCCGTCCGCGGTGGGATGGAACGTGAGCAGGAGGCGTGCCGCTGATGAATCAACCTGGTCGAAACTTCCTCCCTGGCCGATGATCTCGCAGTCAGCGGTGCCGCTGATGGGTGCGCCAGCCAGCGCGTCGCAGAAGGGCTGGAACATGGCGTAGTCGCCGGTGCCAGCAGGTTCGCCTGGACTGCTCTGGATCGAGAACGCCATCAGTGCCTGGTCGTGCGGATCGTCCGCGGCCATCAGTCGCCAGTTGCCGTGCCACGCGTCCGGTGGCAGTTCAATGGCCTTCAGATCAGGGCCGATTCCAGAGTTCCTGCCGGCTTCAGGCGTTGGCGGTACCGGTTGCGATTGCACATGCGGCGCCCGGTCGCTTGTCGGGAGATCGGGCGTGGCCTGCACGCAGCCTGGCAGGCTGATGCAGAGAAAGGCGATGGGCAACAGGCAGCGTGACGTAGTGAGCAAGGTTCGCGCACTTCAAGTGGGCAGATTCCAATGAATACGCAAGCAAGGCGGCAAAGCGGACACGTGAGTTGCAGCTCACGATTCGCGGTACTCGAAAAACATGCTTATTGCCAGCCTGGCGTGCGATTCAAGTCAAGAGGAAGTCGGTACAGGCGAACCGGTCGTCGCGAAGCATGGTGTCCCCGCGCGTGATGTCGAGAGGTGCAGCGAACATCGGGCCGTCGCTGACGCAGGTATGGAATTCGCCGTGTTCGCCGCAGGGATCGATTCCAGGCGGCAACGACGTCAACAACTCGGCGTCGAACGCGTGGCCAGCGAAGCGCGCGTCCAGTTGCGTGGTATCCACGCAGCACAACCGGGCACGCAGTCCGCCGGCAATCATGTCGCGTGCAAGGGTGGCGGTGTCGCCGCCGAACAACGGGTAGTGCGGCGTCCAGCCGAGCCGCCCGCACAGGTCATCACGGTAGGCCTTGATGTCGGCCAGGAACAGATCGCCGAAGGCGATGTCGTGCAGGCCCGGCCAGCGAATGCGTGCGCGCTCCAGGGCCGAGGCGAGTACCGATTCATAGGCCGGGTTGTCCGCGCGCTGCGGCAATCGCGCCTTGATCACCGGCAGGCCGACTGCGCGCGACTGCGCCTCCAGGACTTCGGTACGGATGCCCTGCATTGCAATGCGTTCGTCACCTTTGGTCACCGTGGTGACCAGGCCGACGACGTCCACATCGTGGTGCTGGCGCAGGGCATGCAGCGCCCACGCTGCATCCTTGCCGCCACTCCATGACAACAGCACCGGCGTCACGCGCGAGACGTGCCTGGTGCGCTCAGGCCGCGCGTACGTCGCGCAACTGCCACCCATTGCCGGCCAGCAGGCCCAGCCGCTGGCGCAGCACGACGGAGGGCAAGGCGGTGGTCACCACCAGGTCGATATGCAGGTCGTGCTGTTCGCCCTCCACCGTTGCATCCGCATCCGTCGCACCGAATGCGGGATCGACCTCGTCGGGCTCATCCTGCTGCGCGCGCCACTGCTCGAACAGGCGGTCGCCGCGCAGGGCTTCCTGCAGTTCCACGGCCAGTCCTTCCGCACCCTGCGAGCGGAAGGAAAGCGCAGGATCCGCGCCGCGCGCGTGCTCAGGGTCGGGAAGGCTGATGTAGTAGCGCGTCGGCATGGTTGGCCTCTCAAGTTGGTTTTGTCGATGCCGCAAGACTAAACGCCGCGTGTTAGCGCGGCGTCGTTGAATCAGTCGACTTCGGTGGCTGGCGCGCGGGCGCGGCGGTCAGGAAAATTTCTCGGATTCTGCCGCGAAAGCCACCACCGCGGCGCCCTTGCCGACGTTCACAAGGCCGGACAGTCCCATCACGCTTTCGAAGACCTCGACGTTGTGGGCGGCGCAGGCTTCGCGCAGGTTTGCATAGCCAGGCAGTTGCCTCAGATCGTCGAGGTCGCCGCCGTAACTTATCCCCACGGTGGGCGTCATCAAACCATCCTTGACCCGCTTGCTGGCGAAATCGAACATCTTCTGGGTTGCGTTCTTCAGCCCCTTGACCTTGGCCACCGGCTCGGTGTCGCCTCGATTGCAGTGCAGGATCGGCTTGATGTCCAGGGTAGTGCCCAGCGTTGCGCTGATGAAGCTGACGCTCCGGTCGCCCCGCTTCTTGAGCCGGTTGCGCATGTAGTGCAGGTCAGGCGGCACCATATAGCCCTGGGTGTACAGCGCGAGGTTCTCCAGCCGTGCACGAATCTTTGCGGGAGCCTCGCCAGCGGCGCGCAGGCGGGCGGCTTCCACCACCAGCACTCCGACGGCGGCGAATACGTTCTGGCTGTCGATCACGCGCAGCGCGAATGGCGTGTTGTTGCCGGCAGCGGTCCGCACCGGTTTGTAATCATTGAGGATGGTGTAACTGGCCTGCACGGCGTTGTCATAGATTCCGCTGCGCGTGCGCGTAGTGGTGATGCAGAACACGTAGTCATAGTCCAGGACAAGCTTGGACAGGAACAGTTCGTGCACTTCCTGCACGGTGAATGGCGTGGTGTCCGCATCATAGGCGCGAGCGGCGGTATCACCGCTGAGGAAGCTCATGGTTGCCTCCTCATTTCGCACGTCCGCCAGGATTGCCTGGCCGATCTGCACGGTCACCGGCAGGATGGTGATGTTTTCGCGTTCGATGAAGTCCGCCGGCAGGTCACAAGCGGAGTCCACCACGATGCCAATGCGCATATATCCTCCAAATCCCCCGATCCGTTGCGTCGAAGCTACCGCAAGTCACGTGAGGAAGCATGTGGCATAGCGGCATGACAGGTGAAGGGAGTCAGCCGCGGATCAGCATTCCGGCATGGATGCCGGGTTGCCGGACGTCACGGGAAATTCCCCGGTGTTTTGCCCCCGGTGCAGCTCAGCGCGCGTCGTTGGGATATGCGCGTGGCAGGCCGTTGTCCGGTTGCAGGTAACGATCGCGCAGATCGGTCTGGCGTGAGCGCATCGGGATCGCGCGGCCATCCATCCAGACGTGACGGGCAACATTCGCCACGTCCAGCGGGTCGCCGGTCCACAGGACCAGATCGGCGCGCTGGCCAATGGAAATACTGCCCAACTGCGTGCCGACGCCAAGAATGCCAGCCGGGATGGAGGTCAACCCGGCCAGGCCGACTTCCCACGGCAATCCATTGGCCACGGCATTGCCGGCCAACTGGCGGATCTTGCGCGCGTTGTGCGACGCATCACCGGTTTGCGAGAACGTCACCCGCACCCCCGCCGCATGCAGGCGCGCGGCGTTTTCCAGGGTTGCGCCGATCTCGTCGAAGTCCGAGGGCAGGTCGGCCAGCGCATCCACGAACACCGGCACCCCGGCCGCGGCGATCTGGGGTGCAATCTTCCAGCCTTCCGCAGCGCCGACCAGGGCGATGCGCACGTCACGCTGCTTCGCCCAGCGCAGCAGGCGGGCGATGTCGGCGGCGCGGTGAATGCGCACCAGCACCACGCCACCGCGGCCATCAGCAGACATGTACTTCGCCAAAGTGCTGCGTCCAGCCGGCGTGAGCAATGCGAACTTCGAATCCGCCGGAATCCGGCCACGCACCTCATCGATCAACTGGTCAAGCAGCATCCATTGCGCGGCGCGCGAGCTACCGCTCAGGCTTGCACCATCGCCGCCCAGGGTCACGTACAGCGCGCGCGGACCGATCGCGTCCAGGCTTCCATCCAGCCGCACCACGCCGCCCTGGCCACCAATGATCGAACCGCCCGCACGCGTACCGGCGGCAAGCATGGTCCAGCCGATGCCTTCCACCCGCGCCACCGGCACCAGCACCGATTCCGGGTTGTAGGCCAGGGTCACATCAAACTCGGGGCGCACCTGCATGTCGGCGGCGTTCTCGCCCAGCGCCAGTGTGCTGTCCACGGTCGCCGATTCGCCGGAAACCTCTTCAACGCCAATGTCGGTGATGCCGCCGAACAGCGTCGGCGTCAGCGGCTTGCCCTGGGCGTCGACGACGGTCGCGTCGCCAGCCGCGATGCCGGTGCCGATCGCCGCAATGCGACCGGCTTTCACCAGCACGTCGGTCGCCTGCAGGGTGCCGTTCGCGGTGGCGGTGTGCACGGTGGCGTTGCGGATCAGCAGGTCCCGGGCAGTGGCGACATTCGTGGGAAGCAACAACACCAATGCCGTCATTCCCGCGAAAGCGGTCATCCAGTGACTTGTGTGCTTGCGTTTGCCGCTATCGAGGAACAAAGGCACTGGATCCGGGCGTTCGCCGCGATGACGAGCAAGGTGAAGTGCGAAGCGGCTCATTCCACACCCCCGTGCGCCTGATCCTGGCCGACCATGAAATCCGACTTCGGTTGTCGCGCCGGATCATGCCGGTCATACAGGCGCGCGCCATCGACGTACACCTGCACGGCCTGCGCATAACTGCTGAACGGGTTGCCGCTCCACAGCACCACGTCCGCCATCTTGCCGGCCTCGAGCGTGCCGGTCTGCTCCAGGATGCCCATGGCTTTCGCCGGATTCCTGGTCAGCCACTGGATCGCATGTTCGGGCGTGATGTCGATGCCGATGCGGCCGGCATTGGCGATGACCTTGGTGGCTTCCTGGTTCAGCCGCTGGATGCCTTCGGCGGAATCGGAATGCACGATCGCGCAGCCACCGGGAACCCGGTCGACCAGTGCGATGTTTTCCTGGATACCGTCGAAGCTCTCCATCTTGAAGCCCCACCAGTCAGCCCACAGCGCGGCGCACACACCCTCTGCTGCGAGTTTGTCGGCGACCTTGTAGGCCTCGACACCGTGGTGGAATGCAGCGATCTTGAAGCCGTACTCCTTGGCCAGGTCGAGCATGATCGCCATCTCGTCGGCGCGGTAACAGTGGATGTTGACGCGGATGTCGCCGTTGATCGCGCCCGCCAGCGTATCCAGCTTGAGGTCGCGCTTGCCGGCGCTGTCCTTGTCGGAGTCAGTCTTCGACGTGGCGGTCTTGCGCTTCTTCATGTACTCGGCGGCATCGGCGAAGGCGGCACGGAACCCGGCGACATTGCCCATTCGCGTCGAAGGCCCGCCCTTGCTGCCGTACACGCGTTTCGGATTTTCGCCGCAGGCCATCTTCAGGCCCCATGGAGCACCCGGAAACTTCATGCCCTGATAGGTCACTGATGAGATATTTTTCAGGGTGACGCCACGGCCACCGATCAGGTTGGCCGAACCGGGCAGGATCTGCAGCGAGGTGACACCGCCGGCGAGGGCGGCGTGGAAGCCCGGGTCCTGCGGCCAGACCGAATGTTCGGCCCACACCTGCGCGGTGACCGGCGAGGTCGCCTCGTTGCCGTCACTGCTCGCGTTCACGCCAGGACTGGCGTACACGCCCAGGTGTGAGTGGATGTCGATGATGCCCGGGGTCACCCACCTGCCGGTGGCATCCACGCGCCGTGCATCGGCGGGCACGTCGAGCGCCGTGCCGACCGCAACGATGCGGCCATCGCGCATCAGCACGTCGGCATTGTCCAAGCGCTGGCCAGTACCGGTGAGCACGGTGGCATGCTGCAGCAGCACGGGCGCCGAGGCTACGCGCTGGTAGGTGCTGGGATAGGGATCCAATGCGAAACCCAGGTCTGGCTTGTCGGAGTTCGCGGTCTTCTTCGTTGGCGTGCTGGCGCAACCTGCCAGCAAGGCCACCGCAAGCGCGACGGTCGTCGTTTGCAAATTCATTCGTAATCCTCGCGCACCTGACGTGCGCCTGCTTGAACGGTAACGGCATTGCCTCGCCGGCGCTACATGACCGAGGTCATTGCTGCGTGGGACACTTCGCAAAACAAGATGAAAGACAGAAAGGGGATTACGATGAAGGGCGCGCGATGAAGGACAAAAAAGATATTGTCGACAATTGGCTGCCGCGCTACACCGGCGTGACGCTGGATGGTTTCGGCGAGCACATCCTGCTGACCAATTTCGGCGGCTACCTGGGCCATTTCTCGGCAATGACCGGCGCCAAGATCGTCGGCATCGACCGGCCCATGCCGAGCGCCACCGCCGATGGCATCAGCATGATCAATTTCGGAATGGGCAGTCCGAACGCGGCGACCATGATGGATCTGCTCTCGGCCATTGCACCCAAGGCCGTGCTTTTCCTCGGCAAATGCGGCGGCTTGAAGCGCAAGAACCAACTCGGCGACCTGGTGTTGCCGATCGCGGCGATACGCGGGGAAGGTACCAGTGATGACTATTTGCCGCCGCAGGTGCCGGCATTGCCGGCGTTCGCCATGCAACGCGTTATCTCGACCACAATCCGCGACATGGAGCTGGACTACTGGACCGGAACCGTCTACACCACCAATCGCCGGGTCTGGGAACACGATGCCGCGTTCAAGGCAAGACTCCGTGCGATGCGGTGCATGGCCATCGACATGGAAACCGCGACCATCTTCGCCGCCGGCTTCGCCAACCGCATTCCGTGCGGCGCGCTGCTGCTGGTCAGCGACCAGCCGATGGTGCCCGAAGGCGTCAAGACCGAAGCCAGCGACGCCACCGTGTCGGCGAATTTCGTGGAGAACCACATCAAGGTCGGTATTGAAGCTTTGCGGCTGATCCGCCGCCACGGAAAATCCGTGCGCCACCTGAGGTTTGACGAGTGAGTAAACCAGCTGAAGTGATCGCAATTGACGTGATCGCCTTCTGGCGCCAAGCCGGCCCCGGCAAATGGTTCAATGGTGGCGAGGCCTTCGATGACGAATGCCGGCAGCGCTTCGGCGACGCGCACCTGGCCGCCGCGCGGCGCGAGTTCGACGCCTGGATGGACACTCCGGATGGCGCGCTCGCCTTGCTGCTACTGCTCGACCAGATCCCGCGCAACATCTTCCGCGACAGCGGACATGCGTTCGCCACCGATGGTCTGGCGTTGCAGCACGCGGCGATGGCGGTGGAGGCAGGGCTGGACGTGCAAGTGGATGACGACCTGCGCGCCTTCATCTACCTGCCATTCGAGCATTGCGAAGACATGGCGATGCAGGATCGAAGCGTCGAACTGATGGCGCCGCTGAGTGACGAGCTGATCAGATACGCACACGCGCATCGCGAGGTGATCAGGCGCTTCGGTCGGTTCCCGCATCGCAATACCGCGCTGGGCCGCACCAGCACGCCCGAGGAACAGGTATGGCTGGATGCGGGCGGCGGCTTCTAGCAATCAGTACCGCGGGATCGCCGGGTCGAAGGCGGACCACGCGTCGATGCCGCCGCTGATGTTGTAGACCTCGGTGAAGCCGAGCGCACGGAAGTGTTCGGCAGCCTGACCGCTGCGACCGCCGGAATGACACAGGAACGCCAGCGGCGTGGACTTGTCGATCGCCTCGATTTCCTCCATACCATCGTCGAAATTGGCGAACGGCAGGTTCAAAGCAGCGCGCGCACGTTCGTCGGCGGGACGCACATCGATGATGACCAGGCTTCCGGCATTGACGCGCTCTGCGGCTTCTGCCGGCTCGATTGCTCGCACCTTCGGCGGCGCATTCGGGTTGTCGATCACCAGCCCCTTGCCGCGTTCATCGTCGGCCCAATCGATGCGCAGGCCGCGTGCGCGTTGCGCGCTGGCAAGATCGAACTGGGCGCGGATGCCAGCCGATTCACTGGCGATGGCGGCATCGTCATATTGGGCCAGTTGCAGGCTGGCGTTGTAGGCGTTGTCGATCTGGATTTGCAGCGAGACGCCTTCGCCCGCATTGGTAATTGCCGTGCGAAGCATCTCGGCGGCGGCGGGCGTGATTTCGACGTCCGGCGGCGTGCGGTCCGGCGCGGGCACGCCGAGCGCCGTGTGCAACTCGCCGCTGGACGCCATCTGCATGATGATGTCGCTGCCGCCGACCAGCTCGCCGCCGATATACAGCTGCGGGATCGTCGGCCAGTCACCATAGGCCTTGATGCCCTCGCGGATCTCGCCATCGGACAGCACATCCACGTGCATGTAGGCCACGCCGGTCGCGTCCAGCGCGGAGATTGCCTTGGCCGAGAACCCGCACTGCGGCGCACGCGGATTGCCCTTCATGAACAGGACGACGGGATTGGCAGCCAGCAACGATTCGATGCGGGCGCGGGTGGGGTCGATGGTCATGGGGGTGTTCCGGAACGTGGGAACCGGCATTTTACGCTGATGACGTCAGCAGCTCGTCAGAGGGCCTCTGTTCAATCACCCCGTTCACCCTTCGACAGGCTCAGGGCGAACGGGAACTCTCTGATCGGGCCGATAACGCTCTGATTCCGTTCGTGGTGAGCTTGTCGAACCATGATCGGAATCAGCGATCGGTGACTTGTTCAGAGGTTCGTTGGTTGCAATACCGGCTCTGTTGCAGGGCCGCATCGTGAAGCAATCTGTGCTCACGTGGTGTGGTGCCTGCGCTGAGCATGCCCCCGCACCACCGGGAACGCCAGTCGTGCCCACTTGGCATGCATCGCTGCCGATGGATGCAAGCCGTCGTCGGCCAGCATCGCGGGCTCTGTACCGCTCGCGCGCGACGCCTCGGTGATGTCGATGAAGGCGACGCCGTTCGCTTCGCAGCTCTCGCGGGCGGCGGCGTTGTAGGCATCGAGCTCGTCCGCGATCTGTTGCAGGTCGCGTCCGCTGGCATGGGCGAATGGGGTGACGCTCCAGTCAGGGATCGACAGCACGATGACGCGCGATGGTCCTGCATGGGCCAGCGCGATCGCGCGCTGCAGCAACGTGGTGAATCCGCCGCTGTAGTCATCGACATCGCGTCCGCGGTATTGATCATTGACGCCGATCAGCAGTGACACGACATCCCATTTGCCCAATGGCTCAACAGCATCCATTGCCGCTGAGAGTTCGTCGGTGCTCCAGCCTGTCTTCGCGATGATGCGTGGATCGGCAATCGCAATGCCGACGGCGCGCAAGGCGCGTGCAAGCTGCATCGGCCAGCGCGCTTCGTCCGTGACGCCTTCGCCGATGGTGTAGCTGTCGCCGAGTGCGAGGTAGCTACTCTGCTTCAGAAACGCGTCCATCAAGCCACTGCAGTATGCAAACCCGCATCACTGGACGCGCGCCGCGTCAGCACGCGATCAATGCGTGCGAACACTTCGCGCAACACCGGCGCTTCCGGCAGCAGGGTGACCCGGAAATGATTGCGATACGGCACGTTGAAGCTGGAACCCGGCACGATCAGAACGTCCTCGGTCTCCAGCATCTCCAGCGCGAAGGCATGGTCGTCGAACCCGCGCGCGGCATCGCCAACCACCGCCGGGAAGCCGTACAGCGCGCCCTGCGGGGCGACCAGTTGCAGGTGTTCGCTTGCATTGCACGATTCGATCAATGCCTGGCGCGTCTCATACAGGCGGCCGCCGGGCTGGCACAGCGGGGTGATGGTATCGACGCCGTGCAGGGCCTGGTCGATCGCGAACTGTCCCGGCACGTTGGCGCACAGGCGCAGCGCACCCAGCAGGTCCATGGCGTGATGGAAATCGCCACTGGCCAGCGGGTCGCCACTGAGCACCGCCCAGCCCACGCGCCAGCCGCAGGCGCGGTGCACCTTGGACAGGCCGCTGAAGCTCAAACAGGGCAGGTCGCCAGCCAGTGGTGCAAGTGGCTGGAACACATGGTCGTCGTACAGGATGCCGTCGTAGATCTCGTCGCACAGCAGCAACAGGTGATGCCTGGCGGCAATCGCCACGATCCTTTCAAGCAGCTCGCGCGGATAGTTTGCGCCGGTCGGGTTGTTCGGGTTGATCAGCACGATTGCGCGGGTACGCAGCGACACAAGCGATTCCATCTGCTCCGGGTCGGGCAGGAAACCATCGGCCTGGTCGCAGCGGTAATACACCGGCCGGCCGTCATTGAGGATGGTCGCCGCCGACCAAAGTGGGTAATCGGGTGATGGCAACAGGACTTCGTCGCCGGGATTGAGCAGGGCGCGCAGGCTGATGTCGATCAGCTCGCTGACACCGTTGCCGATGAACACCCGTTCCGGCGATGCATTCGGCGTGCCGCGCGCCTTGTGGAAGGCGGCAATTGCCTCGCGCGCTTCCGGCAGGCCCTGCTGGTGGGTATAGGGATCGGTACCGGCGATGTGGTCGGCGATCGCGCGCTGCAGGTGTTCCGGCGCGCGGAACCCGAACGCGCCCGGATTGCCGATGTTGAGTTTGATCAGGTGGCGGCCCTGTGTTTCCAGTTCGCGGGCGCGGCGGGCAAGCTCACCGCGGATTTCATAACGGACTTCGGACAGGCGGGCGCGGGTCTTGAGGCTGGGCGGCGACATCGGCAGGACAGGGCTGGTCGTGGGCGGTCAGCCTAGCGGAAACCATGCGAGGGCGCCGCTCGCAAAATGGGGTCAGAGTGAAGTTTCCTGACCAGGATCTGGAGCGGTCCAGGAATCGTCGGCAGGAAATTCACTCTGACCCCATTTCGAGCAGAAATTCACTCTGACCCCTTTTTGCGGGCCGTCATTGTCAGATTCCCCGTTAGAATCGCGCCATGACGGCATTCCGACACGCATGACCCCGCTGCAATCCATCGGCTGGCGCTGGACGCCCACCACCCTGGAGGCCGGCTGGGCCGACGTCATGGCCGCTCACCCCGATGCGCGCCTGGCCCGGATCAGCGAGCAGCACCGCAGCGGCTATCTGGTGGCCGAATCCGTACAGGCCTCGCATCGCGCCGAATCGTTGCCGGAGTGGCAGCGTGCGGGCAATTATCGCCAGGGCGGGACGACGCCGGAAGGCAGGCCCGCGGTCGGCGACTGGGTGCTCATCGAGGGCGAGGCGCCGAATGCGCTGCGCATCGTCGCTCTGCTGCCGCGATATTCGTCGATCAAGCGCGGTGCCGCCGGCGAGCACTACAAGCAGCAAGTGGTCGGCGCCAACATCGATACCGTGTTCGTGGTGTGCGGACTGGACGCCGACTTCAATCCGCGCCGGATCGAGCGCTACCTGATGCTGATCGGCGGCAGCGGCGTGCAGCCGGTGGTCGTGTTGACCAAGGCCGACAAGGACAGCGCCGATGTCGATGCCGCGGTGCAGGAATTGCGTGCAATGGATGTGCCGGTGCTTGCAGTCAATGCCAGGGATCGCGCCAGCGTGCTAACCCTTGAGCCGTGGCTGGGCGCAGGGCAGAGCGTGGTCCTGATCGGCAGTTCGGGTGCCGGAAAGTCGACCCTGACCAACACCCTGCTGGGCACCGAGAAGATGAAGACCGGCGCGGTGCGGGAGACCGACGACCGCGGCCGCCATACCACCACCCATCGCGCGCTGATCGCGCTGCCGTCGGGCGCTTGCCTGATCGATACCCCCGGCATGCGCGAGCTCAAGCCGACCGGCGAAGAGGACGTCGCCGAGAGTTTCACCGACATCGAGGCGCTGACCGCGCAGTGCCGATTCCGCGACTGCAAGCATGAGCGCGAGCCGGGTTGCGCGGTACGTGCGGCAATCGAGGCCGGCACCATTGATCGTGACCGCTTCGCGAATTTCCTCAAGCTGCGCGATGAAGTCGTGGGCGCTGCCAGCCAGTTGGCCACGCGGCTTGCCCAGAAAGCCGATGCGCGGGTGCAGCCGAAGGGACCGCGCAGTCGCGTGGACGAGCAGTACGGGGTTGATTAAGTGATAGCTCCCTGTCCCGCTGGCGGGAGAGGATTGGGGTGAGGCTGGCTGGGTGTGTTCGCCACCCTCATCCGCCTTCGGCACCTCCTCCCGCCAGCGGGAGAAGGAAGTGCAATCTCGCTTGGAGAAAAGCATGACTCCCGACATCGCCCACCACGCCGCGCTCGACGCGCGCATGACCAGGGCGGCGCGCGGGATCCGCCTGCTCAGCCTGGTCAGCTGGCCGGCCAGCGAACAGCAGCAGTTCCTGGCCGAGCACGCGCAGGGCCGGGCGACGCTGCCTGCGTATGCCTATCCAGCGAATGATTTTTCCGAAGAGCGCCGCGAGTTCGAGGCAGTCGCCGCAGCCGCCGATCCGTCGCATCCGCTGGGCATCTACCTGATCGAATCCGCGCACAGTTGGGGGCTGGCGGCCGAGCTGCTGGAAAACCTGGGCACGCCCAAGGTCACCGAGCTGTCGATCGCGCTGTTCGGAAAACCCGACCACACCCTGCCCGGTGGCGCGACCATGCGCGAAGCCGCTGGCCATTTCATCGGGATTGCCAACGAACTGGACCAGGAATTGCTGGCGCCCTCGGAGCAGGTGGACATCTCCGCCATCTCGCTGTGCCTGCAACTGCAGAAGTCGCTGGACGACTATTTCGATGCGCGGGTGATCACCGTGGAACTCGACCCCGACCTGATTGCAAAGGCTGCGGCGGGCGCAACCCGCATCCGCCTGCGTGCGGGCGCCGCGTTCTCCGACTACGACCACCACCAGTTGTTGCAGCACGAGGCCTTCGTGCATTCGCTGACCGCGCTCAATGGCCGCGAACAAACCGTGCTGCCCAGCCTGTCGCTGTCCTCGCCACGGACCACCGCGACCCAGGAAGGGCTGGCGACGTTTGCCGAACAGATCACCGGCAGCATCGACATCGAACGCATGAAGCGGGTCAGCCTGCGTATCGAAGCGGTGGCGATGGCGCTGGATGGCGCCGATTTCCTGCAGGTGTTCCAGTATTTCCAGGATGCCGGGCAGGTCCCGAACGAAAGCTTCACCTCTGCCCAGCGCGTGTTCCGCGGTGTGCCCACGACAGGCGGCTGCGCGTTCACCAAGGACACCGTCTACCTGCGTGGCTTGATCGGCATGCATACGTTTTTCCGCTGGGCGCTCAAACAGCGCAAGTTGCGCCTGTGCCGGATGCTGTTCGCCGGCAAGATGACCCTGGCCGACGTGCAACGCTTCGAGCCATTGTTCGACAGCGGTGATCTGGTCGGCCCGCGCTGGTTGCCGTTATGGGTTGAGCGCGCGAATGGTCTTGCCGGAATGCTTGCGTTCTCGCTGTTCGCGAACAGGATCCAACTCGACCAGATCATGTCGGCGGAGCGGGTTGCGGATATCTGACCGTCCGCTACGCATGAAGTCGGTATTATCGTTGGTCCCCGCATCCGTGGTGTGTTTCGATGACCGACCAGCAAGATTCCAGCGACGACCTGAAGCAGGCCGCGCTTGACTACCACCGGCTGAGTCCTCCGGGCAAGATCAAGATCAGCGCGACCAAGCCCATGGTCACCCAGGGCGACCTGGCGCTGGCGTATTCGCCCGGCGTGGCCTACGCCTGTGAAGCGATCGTGGCCGACCCCAACGAGGCTGGCGCGCTGACCGCACGCGGCAACCTGGTGGCAGTGGTGACCAATGGCACCGCGGTGCTGGGGCTGGGTGACATCGGCCCGCTGGCCAGCAAGCCGGTGATGGAAGGCAAGGGCGTGCTGTTCAAGAAGTTCGCCGACGTCGATGTGTTCGACCTCGAGATCAACGAGCGAGATCCGGACAAGCTGGTCGACATCATCGCGTCGCTGGAACCGACGTTCGGTGGCATCAACCTTGAAGACATCAAGGCGCCGGAGTGCTTCATCGTCGAACGCAAGCTGCGCGAGCGGATGAACATCCCGGTGTTCCACGATGACCAGCACGGCACCGCCATTATCGTGGGCGCGGCGATTCTCAACGCGCTGGCGGTGGCCGGCAAGAACATCGGCGACGTTAAGCTGGCGACCAGCGGCGCTGGCGCCGCGGGCATCGCCTGCCTGGACATGCTGGTGGCGCTTGGCATGAACCCGCAGAACATCCTGGCGGTGGATCGCGATGGCGTCTTGCACGTCGGGCGCGACCACATGGATCCGGACAAGCAGCGATACGCGCGCAACACCGACAAGCGCACGCTGGGCGACATCGTCGAGGGCGCGGATGTTTTCCTCGGCTTGTCCGCTGGCGGCATCCTCAAGCCCGGGATGGTCGCGACCATGGCGTCGCGCCCCATCATCCTGGCACTGGCCAATCCGTATCCGGAAATCCTGCCGGAGGATGCCAAGGCCGTGCGCCCGGACTGCATCATCGCCACTGGCCGCAGCGACTATCCGAACCAGGTCAACAACGCCTTGTGCTTCCCGTATATCTTCCGTGGCGCGCTGGACGTGGGCGCAACAGAAATCAACGAGGCGATGAAGCTGGCCTGCGTGCGCGCTATCGCGAAGTTGGCGCGGATGGAGGCCGGTGACCTGGGCAGCGCCTATGCCGGTGAAGCCCCCACGTTCGGCCCCGAATACCTGATCCCGCGACCGTTCGACCCGCGCCTGCTGACGATGCTGGCACCGGCCGTGGCCGAGGCGGCAATGGCGTCCGGGATCGCGCTGCGCCCACTGGCCGATGTCGATGCGTACCGCGAGACGCTCAGCCAGTTCATCCATAGAAGTAGCCTGATGATGAAGCCGGTCTACGAGCGCGCGCGGGTCACCCGCCAGCGCGTGGTGTATGCCGAAGGCGAGGAATACACCGTGCTGCGCGCGGTGCAGACGGTGATCGACGAAGGCCTGGCGTACCCGATCCTGGTCGGTCGTCCGGACGTGATAGAGACCCGCATTGAAAAGCTTGGCCTGCGCATGCGCGCCGGGGTGGATTTCGAACTCACCAACATCAATGACGATCCGCGCTTCGACGATTACTGGCGCCAGTACCACGCGCTCACCGAGCGCCGCGGCGTGACCCCGGATGCCGCCAGGAACCTGCTGCGATCACGGCCGACGCTGATCGCCGCGCTGATGGTCGAACGTGGCGAAGCTGACGCGATGATCTGCGGCCTGGTCGGGCGCTATCACAAGAAGCTGGGCTACTTGCGCAGCATCTTCGATTTCCAGCCGGGCGTGGTCGGCACCGCGGCGATGACCGGTGTGATCAACGACCAGGGCGTGATCTTCTTCGTGGACACCCATGTGCAGCTGGATCCGTCTGCCGAGCAAATAGCGGAGGCGACCCTGCAGGCCAGCTACCGGCTGAAACTCTTCGGGATCGAGCCCAAGGTCGCGCTGCTGTCCCATTCCAATTTCGGCAGCCACCAGGACAGCAGTGCAATGAAGATGCGCCGTGCCTACGAGATCATCCGCGCACGCGTGCCCAAGCTTGAGATCGACGGCGAGATGATGGCCGACACCGCCTGGGACGACGCCCTGCGCCAGCGCATCTTCCCCGGCACCACCCTGGCGGGTCGCGCCAACCTGCTGGTGATGCCGAACCTGGACGCCGCCAACATCGGCTACAACCTGGTGCGGGTGATGACCGGCGGCGTGGCGATCGGGCCGATCCTGATGGGCCTGGACCAGCCGGCGCACATCCTGACCCCGGCCTCGACGTCGCGCCGGGTGGTCAACATGACCGCGATCGCTGCGGTCGAGGCGCAGATCCGCTCCAGCATTCGTTGAGCTGGATTGCCCGCTGACGTACGACGAAAAGGGGACAGAGGCAGTTAAGGTGCGCCTTAACTGCCTCCGTCCCCTTTTCCGTCCCCTTTTCGCTTTTTTGAGCGTAACCAATCTGCTTCTGGCACGAACAGGTAGGTACGGGCGCCGAGCGCGCCGGTACCCCTTCATTCGACCCAGGAGCCACTGATGTCCTCTGCCACCCGTTCACTCTGCTGGATCCGATCAGCCCGCAGGTGCAGTCTGGCTGGTCGCGGCTGACCTTCGCGATTGGCAGCTGGCAGCCGCTGATCCATCATGGCCGTCATCCTACCGTTCACGAGGGACGCGGTTTCCGCGACCAGCATGGCTGAATCAGGGGAACAGACAGCGTCGGTCGCCAGCGAGCGCGCTGCGGACGATGCGCACTGGGCGGATTTGATGGTGCGCGCCCAGGACGGCGACAAGGATGCGTACCGCCAACTGCTGCAATCCGTTGCGCCGTATGTGCGTGCGATCGCCCGCCGTTACCTGGGGTATGGCGAGGATGCCGAAGACGCGGTGCAGGAGGTGCTGATGGTGGTGCACGGCATCCGCCACACCTTCGAGCGCGGGCGTCCGTTCACGCCCTGGCTGGGCACGATTGCAAGTCGCCGCTGCATCGACCTGTTGCGTCGGCGCGTGCATCGCGCCCGCCATGAAATGGCCGATGCGGTGGATGTCAACTACCACGCGCATGGCGATCCCGGCCCCGAGGACACGCTCATGCGCGAACACGAAGGACGCCGCTTGCGCAGCGCGGTCGATGAATTGCCGCCGCGCCAGCGCGGTGCGATTTCGATGCTGCGCCTGCAGGAACTCTCGCTCAATGAAGCCTCCGAACAAAGCAGGCAAACCGTCGGCTCGTTGAAGGTCGCGTGCCATCGCGCCATCGGCTCGCTGCAACGCGTGCTGACCGGAAAGGACACCTCCCAATGAATGACATCAACACCGAAACCAGCCGCTTGATCGACCAGCTCTCCGCCCGCGCGTCGCCGGTGCGTCGGATGTCCTCACCATTGCGGCGCGCGTTGGCGTGGCTGGGATTGGCGTTGCTGGTGGTGGCGGGCATTGTCTCCAATTTCGACGTGCGCGCCGGCTGGATCCGGGTGATGGCCTCACCCGAGGCCACCATCGAATGGGCGATGAGCCTGCTGACCGGCGTGCTCGCAGGCTATGCGGTGTTCCAGGTCAGCGTGCCGGGGCGCAATGCGAGATGGGCCTGGCTGCCGCTGCCTGCTGCGGTGCTGTGGATCGCCGGCCTGGCGCTGGGTTGCATGCAGGATGTCGTGCTGGATGCTTCGGCCGGGCTGTCGTTCAATACCCACGGTATGGAATGCATGCGTGCGATCACCATGACCAGCATTCCGCTGGGCTTGGTGCTGCTGCTGATGGTGCGGCATGCGGGCGTGGTGCGTCCTCGCCGCACCGCGCTGCTGGCGATGCTCAGCGCTGCAGCGCTGTCATCAAGCGCGGTCAGCCTGATCCACGATGGTGGCGAGTCCGCGCTGATGGTGTTGCTCTGGCATGTCGGCGCGGTGTTGCTGCTCTCCTTGCTGAGCCTGTTGTTCTCGCGCCGGATGTTCGCGTGGATCGGCTATTCGCGACGGGTGTAACCGTTTCCCGCATCGACACGTATCACACATGCGGGGCGCAACTTGGTGCAGCGCCCGCAACCCGCAATACATGCAACGCCTGCATCCGGATGATCCGGCTACCATTCCCAATCGAGAAAACTGCCATGAATGCAAATATGATCGCTTCACAGAGCGCTGCCGCAATGACTGGTGCCACGCTGGCCATGCTTGCCGCCGGCCTTGCGCTGAGCACGCCCGCCAACGCCGCTGGCGGCAAGGACAAGCCAATGGCCAAGGCAGCGGCCGATCAAGTCGCGCTGGTGCATTGTTCCGGCGTGAACCAGTGCAAGGGCCACAACGACTGCGGGACTGCCGCCAATGCCTGCAAGGGCATGGGCAGCTGCAAGGGCCAGGGTTACGTGGGCGCCACCGCGTCCGCGTGCGGCGATGTCGGCGGCAAGGTCATCGATGCCGGCAAAAGCTTCAAGGTTGCGGCCAGCAGCCAGATCCAGTGCTACGGCATCAACCAGTGCAAGGGCCACAATGACTGCCATACCGCCAGCAACGCCTGCAAGGGCCAGGGCAGCTGCAAGGGCCAGGGCTTCGTGATGTTGCCGGCGGCCAGCTGCAGCAACATCGGCGGCAGCACCAGCGCCGCCTGACGGCCAGGCAAGCAATGCAATACGGCCTGCTCACTGCCACGTCCTCCCCCGGGTCCTCCCCTGGCGCACACGCGCCGGGGGAACGGCCATGGCTGGGTTTCGGACTGGGCCTGCGCACCCGGTATTTCGACGAAGTGCTGGCCACCACGCCCAACGTGGACTGGTTCGAAGTCACTTCGGAAAATTTCATGGTCGCCGGCGGCAAGCCGCGCCACTACCTGCAGCGCATCCGCGAACGCTGGCCGGTGGTGATGCATGGCGTGTCGCTGTCGATCGGCAGCACCGACCCGCTGGACATGGACTATCTGCGCGGCCTGCGTGAGCTTGCCCGCGAGATCCAGCCAGCGTGGATGTCCGACCACCTGTGCTGGACCGGCGTTGACGGCCTCAACAGCCATGACCTGTTGCCGCTTCCATACAACGAAGCCGCCATCGCGCACGTGGTGTCCCGCGTGCAGCAGGTGCAGGAATTCCTGGGCCGCGAGATCCTGCTTGAGAACCTCAGCAGCTATGTGGAATTCCGCCAGTCGCAAATGCCGGAATGGGAGTTCGTGGCCGAAGTCGCGCGCCGCGCCGGCAGCCGCATCCTGCTGGACGTCAACAACATCCAGGTAAGCGCCCGCAACCAGGGCTTCGACCCGCAGGACTATCTGGACGGCATTCCCGCCGACCGCGTCTGGCAGATCCACCTGGCCGGCCACAGCGACTACGGCGACTACTGCATCGACACCCACGACCATGACGTGCCCGCCGATGTGTGGGCGCTGTACGAACGCGCGATCAGCACCTTCGGCCCGGTCAGCACCATGATCGAGCGCGACGATCATTTCCCGCCGCTGCAGGACTTGCTTGGCGAGCTCGACCAGGCCCGGACGGCGTTCGCGCGCGCCAGCGTGGCCCGCGCGGCATGAGCGTCGTCGACCTCGAGCTGACGCAGTTGCAACGCCAGTTCATCGCCCACCTGCGCGGCACGCCCGATGACCGCCTCGCCCAAGCTGTCGATGGCGGCCGCCTGCCTGCCGCCACTGGCCTGGGCATCTATGCGCATGCCTATGGCGCGCGCCTGCGTGAAGCGCTGGAGAACGATCACCCCGTATTGGGCGCCTACCTTGGCGACGAACTCTGGGAGTCGCTGTGCAAGGGCTATATCGACGCGCATCCGTCGCGGGTGCGTTCCTTGCGGGATTTCGGCAACGCCCTACCGGCGTGGCTGGCCGAAGCCGGGGACTTCCGCGGCTATCCGCAACTTGCCGAGCTGGCCCGCTTCGAACGCCTGCTGCTGGACAGCTTCGATGCAGCCGACGACCCGCGCGCCGACTGGGCCCAACTGCAGGCGATTCCGCCCGGACACTGGCCTGGCTTGCGCGTACGGCTGCATCGTAGTGTGCGTGTGCATCGTGCGCGCCATGGCAGCGTGGCGATCTGGCAAGCGATCAAGGCCGATCAGGCGCCGCCCACGTATGCCGGCATCGATAACGCGATGGATTGGGTTTTGTGGCGCGACCAGGACGGCGTCGGCCGCTTCCGTTCGCTGGAACCCGATGGCGCGGCCGCATTCGGTTGCTGCCGGCACAGCGGCAGCTTCGCCGAACTTTGCGAACTGATGGCCATCACCCAACCCATCGAGGAAGTGCCGGCGCGGGTGCTCGGCTACCTGCAGGACTGGTGCGGTCAAGGCTGGATCGCCCGATGGGAGCAGTACGAGGGTTCATTCGCGGCTGGCCAAGAATAAATCCGGGTAAAACCCAGCTACGCCGCGATGCGCAATGGAAACAGGCCGAGTGCTTGCTAGACTCGGGTTCCCGACGATTCCCGCCTGACCCGGAGCGCGCATGAACTGGCTCAACGAGATGCTGCAGAACGATCCCGATCCGACCGAGTCGCGCGAGTGGATCGAATCGATCAAGGCGGTCATCGACCATGACGGCGCAGACCGCGCGCACCAGTTGCTGGAAGGCATGGTCGAGCTGACCCGCCGGGCCGGCGCGCATCTTCCATTCGCACCGACCACCGAATACATCAACACCATTCCCACCCACCTGGAGCCGAAGCTTCCGGGTGACGCGACGATGGAATGGCGGATCCGCTCCATGATCCGCTGGAACGCGATGGCCATGGTGGTGCGCGCCAACCGCAAGCCTGGTGACCTGGGCGGCCATATCGCCAGCTTCGCCTCGTCGGCCACGCTGTATGACGTCGGCTTCAACCACTTCTGGCGGGCACCTTCGGAAAATCACCCGGGTGACCTGCTGTACCTGCAGGGCCACAGTTCTCCGGGCATCTACGCACGCGCCTTCCTGGAAGGCCGCATCAGCGAATCCCAACTCGATAATTTCCGCATGGAGGTCGGTGGACGTGGCATCAGCAGCTATCCGCATCCGTGGCTGATGCCTGATTTCTGGCAGACCCCGACCGTGAGCATGGGCCTTGGCCCGCTGGCCGCGATCTACCAGGCGCGCAGCTGGAAGTACCTCGAAGCGCGCGGCCTGATGCCCAAGAGTGACCGCAAGGTCTGGTGCTTCCTGGGCGACGGCGAGACCGACGAGCCGGAGAGCCTGGGCGCCATTGGCGTGGCCGGCCGCGAAGGACTGGACAACCTGGTGTTCGTCGTCAATTGCAACCTGCAGCGCCTGGACGGACCGGTGCGCGGCAACGGCAAGATCATCCAGGAACTCGAAAGCGCCTTCCGCGGCGCCGGCTGGAACGTGATCAAGACCATCTGGGGCAGCTACTGGGATCCACTGCTGGCCAAGGACACGCAAGGCATCCTGCGCAAGGTCATGATGGAAACCGTCGATGGCGAATACCAGAACTGCAAGGCCTTCGGCGGCGCCTACACGCGTGAGCACTTCTTTGGCAAGACTCCCGAGACGCTGGCCATGGTCGCCAACATGTCCGATGACGACATCTGGCGCTTGAACCGCGGCGGCCACGACCCGCACAAGGTGTATGCCGCCTACGACAGGGCGGTGAAGACCGTCGGCCAGCCAACCGTGATCCTGGCCAAGACGGTGAAGGGCTACGGCATGGGCGCAGCCGGCGAGGCGCTCAACCCGACCCACCAGACCAAGAAGCTTGACGACAGCGAGGTGCGCGCATTCCGCGACCGTTTCAAGCTTGAGATCGACGACGACCAGTTCAAGGATGGCGCCGTGCCCTTCTTCCGTCCGGACGAGAAGTCGCCGGAGATGGAATACATGCGCGAGCGCCGCGAACAGCTCGGCGGCTATTTGCCGCAGCGCCGGCGCAAGGCTTCGCAGCAACTCGAAGTGCCACCGCTGGCCACGTTCGAGCGCCTGCTCAAGTCCACTGGCGAGCGCGAGATCAGCACCACGATGGCGTTCGTGCAGATGCTCAACATCATCCTGCGCGACAAGCAGGTCGGTCCGCGCTGCGTGCCGATCGTCGCCGACGAGGCGCGTACCTTCGGCATGGAGGGCATGTTCCGCCAGCTGGGCATCTATGCGCCGCAAGGCCAGAAGTACAAGCCGGTGGATGCCGACCAGCTGATGTTCTACCGCGAAGACGCGGCCGGGCAGGTGCTGGAAGAGGGCATCACCGAAGCCGGGGCGTTCTCCTCCTGGATGGCGCTGGCGACCAGTTACAGCACCAATGACCTGGCGATGTTGCCGTTCTATATCTACTACTCGATGTTTGGATTCCAACGCGTTGGCGACTCCGCCTGGCAGGCCGGCGACATGCGCTCGCGCGGCTTCATGCTGGGTGCGACCGCCGGCCGCACCACGCTCAATGGCGAAGGACTGCAGCATCAGGACGGGCAATCGCAGGTGCAGGCCAGCTTCATCCCCAACGTGCGCAGTTATGACCCCACGTTCGCCTATGAAGTGGTGACGATCGTGCAATACGGCATGCAGCGCATGCTGGCCGAGCAGCAGGACGAATATTTCTACATCACCCTGATGAACGAAAACTACAGCCATCCGCAGATGCCGGAAGGCAGCGCCGAGGGCATCATCAAGGGCATGTACCTGCTCGCGGATGGCGGCAAGCCGAAGAAAGGCGAACTGCGCGTGCAACTGCTCGGCAGCGGCACGATCCTGCGGGAAGTGATGGCCGGCGCCGACCTGCTGGATGCCGACTTCGGCATCAAGGCTGATGTCTGGTCCTGCCCGAGTTTCGTGGAGCTGTCACGCGATGGCGTGGATGCCGAACGCTGGAACCGCCTGCACCCCGAAGCCAGGACCCCGCGCAAGGCCTGGGTGACCGCGCTGCTGGAAGGCCGCCAAGGCCCTGCCATTGCCGCCACCGATTACGTGCGCCACCACGCCGACCAGATCCGCGAATTCGTGCCAATGCGCTACAGCGTGCTCGGCACCGACGGCTACGGCCGCAGCGATACCCGCGACAACCTGCGCCGGCATTTCGAGGTGGACCGCCATTACGTTGCCCACGCCGCCGTGGCTGCACTGGCTGCCGAAGGCAAGATGACCTCCAAGGACGTGGCGCGCGCGATCAAGCTGTACAAGATCAACGCGGACAAGCCGAACCCGCTGTTGGCGTGACGTCGCCGACTCACGCCTTTGCGGCTGTCGCCGCTTTCGGTTTGCGTCGCGACGCGGCCTTTTCCTGCTCGTTGACGATGTCATCGAGCAGGTCCTCGTCGTCCGGCTCTTGGTCGTTGAGGAACACGCTGAACTCTCCAGTCACCTCGAGAATCGCGTAGCGCACCTGCGACAGCGAGCGGGCACCGGCGACACGCAGTTCCGCACGCAATTCGCGCGGCGTGGTGCGCTCGCGGCGCAGGGCATCGTGGTCGATGGTGCCGTCGGTGACCAGTACGGTGGGGTGGGATTCCAGGAAGTCTCGGACGTGCCGGGAACGTTGGCTCCACTTTTCCAGGCCGATCGTCAGCAAGGTGATGCCGACCAGCACCAGCGTGGCATAGGCCATGGCCACCGTGGGATACAGCAGCACGTCGCCGGCGGCAGAACCCAGGGCGATCAACAGCATTTGCTGCATGGGGCTGAGGTCGTCCTGGCCGCGCTTCCCCATCAGCCGCATCACCAGCAACAACAGGCAGAACACCATCACGCACTTGAGCGCGACTTCCAGTAGGTAAGCCGGCGGCTGCTCGCCCAGCAGGATGCGATGCCAGTCGAAGGGGACAAAGTCGGTTTCCATGGATTGCTCCGGTCCGATGCGGTCAGGAAAGGAGGGGACATTCTTGCCACTGCCGGTGTGATAACCGGTGAAGGTTGCCGCAGGCCTGATCGGATGTCGGACGACTTACCCGAGGGCAGCGCCGAGGGGATCATCAAGGGCATGTACCTGCTCAAGGATGGCAGCACGCCAAAGAAGGGCGACCTGCGCGCGGAGCTGATGTGTAGCAGCACCACCCTGTGCGAGGTGATGGCCGCGGCCGACCTGCTGGATGCCGACTTCGGCATCCAGCAGGGCCTGTGGTCCTGCCCCAGCTTCAACGAACTGGCCCGCGACGGCGTCGACGCCTAACGCTGGAACCGCCCGCAGTCCGAAGCCAAGACCCCGCCTTTTGCGGCGTGCCGCGACGCTGGCCCCTGTTCGTTGACGATATCATCGAGCAGGTCTTCGTCATCCGGCTCGAAGTCGTTCAGGAACACGCTGAAATCACCTGTCATTTCGAGAATGGCGTAGCGCACCTGCGATAGCGAACGTGCGCCGGCAATACGGAGTTCCGCGCGCAATTCTCGCATGGTGGTGCGCTCGCGTCGCAACGCATCGTGGTCGATGGTGCCGTCGGTGACCAGAACGGTGGGATGGGATTCCGTGTGATCGCGGACGTGCTGGGAACGTTGGCTCCACTTCTCCAGGCCGATCGTCAGCAAGGTGAGGCCGACCAGCACCAGCGCGGCATAAGACAGGGCTACCGTGGGATACAGCAGGACGTCACCAGCGGCCGAACCCAAGGCGATCAGCAGCAACTGCTGCATGGGGCTGAGGTTGTTCTGGCCGCGCTTCCCCATCAGGCGCATCACCAGCAACAACAGGCAGAAGACCAGCACGCACTTGAGCGCGACTTCGAGCAGGTAAGCCGGCGGCTGCTCGCCCAGCAGGATGCGATGCAAGTCGAAGGGGACGAAATCAGTTTCCATCGCGTTGCTCCGGCCGCTGCGGTCAGGAGGAAGAGGCATTCTTGCCACCGCCCCCGTGATTCCCGGTGAAGGTTGCCGCAGGCCTGATCGGATGTCGGACG
>JBBQHK010000030.1:0-33047 GCA_038323895.1 Lysobacterales bacterium
GCCTGCTTTGGGAGCAGGATGTCGGGGGTTCGAATCCCTCTACCCCGACCATTCGTGGTTACATCTCGAGTGACCACTTCGATGCGACAATCCGGATGGGCGCCCGTAGCTCAACCGGATAGAGCACCGGCCTTCTAAGCCTCCGGTTGCAGGTTCGATTCCTGCCGGGCGCGCCAGTGCGACGCCACAAACTTTGGTGGGTGTAGCTCAGTTGGTTAGAGCACCGGATTGTGATTCCGGGGGTCGTGGGTTCAAATCCCATCATCCACCCCAATTTTGCTGCGACAAGTTTGTTACAATTTTGAGTTCGGGCCGTTAGCTCAGTTGGTAGAGCAGTTGACTCTTAATCAATAGGTCGAAGGTTCGAATCCTTCACGGCCCACCACACCCGAAACGCCCGGCCACAAGCCGGGCGTTTTCTTTTGGCGAGCCGAAAAATCGAACCCGGGTTCGCCCGCTTCGCGGGTCCGGCCACGCGCAGTGCGCGCGGCGTTCCAACGGACGCGAACCTGACGGTTCGCAAGCCGTCCGTTGTCACCCTTCACGGCCCACCACACCCGAAACGCCCGGCCACAAGCCGGGCGTTTTCTTTTGGCGAGCCGCCCCAGTTTGATCGGGCCAGCGGATACAATCTGCATTCGCGAAAAGCGAAAGTGGCGGAATTGGTAGACGCCCTGGCTTTAGGTGCCAGTGCCGCAAGGCGTGGGGGTTCGAGTCCCCCCTTTCGCACCAGTCATTCAGCCTGCCGTTTAGGCAACTTGCGCTATGCTCCACCCACGGCATCGGGCCGGATAAAACACAGGAAAGATCCCTCATGCGCAGCGGCAACCCTGCACTCCAGGAAAGCACCTTCCTCGACCTCGGCACCGGCACCGTCGTGCGCCACGACGCCGGGGCAATGAGCCTCAATGGCACCGTGAACAAGACCGGTATCCTGTTGCTGCTGACGGTGATGACAGCAGCCTTTGCCTGGTCGCAGACCATGACCCCGACTGGGGAAGTGGCCCCCGGCGCCGGGATCTATCTTTGGGGCGGCATGATCGGCGGTTTGGTGCTGGCGCTGGTGACTGTGTTCAAGAAGACGTGGTCGCCGGTCACCGCGCCCCTTTATGCCGTAGTTGAAGGCTTTTTCCTGGGTTCGATCTCGGCGATCTATAACGCCCAGTTCCAGGGCATCGTGATGCAGGCGGTGATGCTGACCTTTGGCATCATGCTGGCCCTGCTGTTCGCCTACCGCTCTGGCCTGATCAAAGCTACGGAGAACTTCAAGCTCGGTGTGGTGGCGGCAACTGGCGGCGTGGCGTTGATCTACCTGGCCACGATTGCATTGGGGTTTTTCGGCATCAAGATTCCCTTCATTCACGAATCCGGCCTGATCGGTATCGGCTTCAGCCTGGTGGTGGTGGTGATCGCTTCGCTGAATCTGGTCCTCGACTTTGATTTCATCGAGAAAGGCGTCGAATCCGGCGCGCCGAAGTACATGGAGTGGTACGGCGCTTTCGGCCTGATGATCACCCTGGTTTGGCTGTACCTCGAACTGCTGCGCCTTCTGTCGAAGTTGCAGTCCCGCAACTGAGGGCACGACGGCGCCTTGCGGTTGGGTGTTCGCTCCACGGCTCAGAATGCCGTTGCGCGGACACCCACCGCTCCACCGTAGCGACACAAAAAAGGCGCCGATGGCGCCTTTTTTCATGCCAGCCACGTGACGTGGCATGTTGCAGCATCACAACCTGCTGGCGATCGCCTTGGCGAAGCCCATCGTATTGCCCTGCCCGCCCAGGTCCGGGGTCAGCCCATCTTTGGCTTCCAGCGTGGCTACGATTGCCGCGCGCAGGCGCTCGGCCTGCTCCGGCTGCGCCAGGTGGTCCAGCATCTGAGCCGCTCCCAGCAGCAACGCGCAGGGGTTGGCAATGCCCTTGCCGGCGATGTCAGGGGCCGAGCCATGCACGGCTTCGAAGATCGCCGCATCGGCACCGATGTTCGCGCCCGGGGCCAGGCCAAGCCCGCCCACCAGGCCAGCGCACAGGTCGGAAATGATGTCGCCGAACAGATTGGTGGTCACGATCACGTCGAACTGCTCGGGACGCATCACCAGCTGCATGCAGGTGTTGTCCACGATCATCTCGTTGCACTCGATGTCCGGGTACTGCTGGGCGACTTCGCGCGCGGTCTTCAGGAACAGGCCCGAGGTCGACTTCATGATGTTGGCCTTGTGCACCACCGTGACCTTCCTGCGGCCCGTGCGGCGCGCCAGGTCGAAGGCGTAGCGGACGATCCGCTCGGAGCCTTTGCGGGTGGTGCGGATGATCGAGGTCGCGACCTCGCCATCGGCCGAGGTCTCCTGGCCTTCCGACGTGTAGGCGCCTTCGGTGTTCTCGCGCACCGTGACCAGGTCGACGCCCGAAGGGAACCGCGACTTGGTATTCGGGAACGACTTGGCCGGCCGCACGTTGGCGTAGAGGTCGAAGCGGCGACGCAGCTCCACGTTGATCGAGGAGAACCCGCCCCCGACCGGCGTGGTCAGTGGCGACTTGAGTGCGATGCGGTTCCTGGTGATCGACTCCATGGTCGCGGCGGGGATCAGTTCGCCGTGTTTTTCGAGCGCGACAAGGCCAGCGTCGGCGAATTCGTAAATCAGGCCCAGCTGCATCGCCTCCAGCACATGCAGGGTGGCATCCATGATTTCCGGGCCGATGCCATCGCCGCGGATGACGGTGATCGTCGTGGTCATAAGGGTCTGTTCCTGGCTGGCGTTGCGCGCACGGATATCGGATGAAGGATGCGCGGCAATACGGGAAAATTAGCCGCTAATTATGCCACGTGGCTCGCATCAGCCGTGCTCGTGGGCTTCGGGCGATGCCGCTCCGCCTTGCTCAAGGTGCTCGAGGAAGTCGACCGCGCGGCGCAGGTGCGGGATGACAATACTGCCGCCAACCACCAGCGCGACCGAGAACGCCTCGAACATCTCGTCGCGATTGACGCCTGCTTCCTTGCACTGGGCCACGTGATAGCTGATGCAGTCATCGCAGCGCAACACCATCGACGCCACCAGGCCAAGCAGCTCCTTGGTCTTCACGTCGAGTGCACCGGCCTGGTAGGTCTGCGTGTCCAAGGCAAAGAAGCGCCGCACGACCTGGTTGGGTTCGGCCAGGATGCGTTCGTTCATGCGCTTGCGGAAGGCGGTGAACTCCGCCAGGCGATCAGCTTCGTCCAGGGGCCGATCCTCGCGAGGCTTGCTCATTGGGCGTCACCCATGAGCAACGACTCGAATTTACCGGCACGATGCAACGCCATCAGGTCGTCATAGCCGCCTACGTGGACTTCGCCGACGAAGATTTGCGGCACGCTGGTACGCTTGGTGCGCGCCACCATTCGCTCGCGGGCGGCGACATCCATGTCGATGCGGATCTCGGTCCAGTCCAGTCCCTTGCTTTTCAGAAAATTCTTGGCCATCACGCAATATGGGCAAATGGCGCTGCTATAGATGGTGATTGCGGGGGATGTGGCGTCGCTCACGTCGGTCTCCAGGGTGATAAGTGCGATCGGGCCCATGTACAAGGGAACATCAGGGGTCGGTTGCGGTCTGACAATATCGGGTCCAACCGTACAAGGGCTCGCGTCTAAACGTATTGTTGGAACATGCGGGCGCGGGGACCCGATTTCCAGACAAGGCAAGGCCTGATGTGGATTCCCGCGGGTGCTTCAACCCCGGTTCACGCCACGAGGCTCGCACGACCGCATCCTGAGAACATGGAGATTCGCGTGCCGCATAGACCATCGATCCTCGCTGTCGCCCTTTCCGGGGCGCTTGTGTTCGCCTCTGCCGCCGCTGGGCAGGATAATAGACTGCCGGATATCGGTTCCTCCGCCGGCAATGTGCTGTCACCGTCCAAGCAGGCCGAATACGGCGCGATGACCCTGGCCCAGCTGCGCCATGCGGGCTATGTACTGGACGATCCGCTGCTGGGCGGTTGGCTTGATGAAGTCGGCCAGCGGCTGGGCGGCGCCAGCGACAAGCCGCAACAGCCGTTCACTTTTTTCCTGCTGGGCGACCGCCAGATCAATGCGTTCGCCACCCTCGGCGGCTACATCGCGATGAACGCGGGCCTGGTGCTGGCCGCCGACCGCGAGGACGAGGTGGCCGGCGTGCTCTCCCACGAGATCGCCCACGTCACCCAGCAGCATGTCCTGCGCGGCGCCGAACGCGCGCAGCGCGACAGCCTGCCAATCCTCCTGGCGATGCTGGGGACGATCATTGCAGCGCAGCAAGCGGGTGGGAACACCAGTGGTGATGCCACCCAGGCCGCGATCATTGGCGGCATGGGCCTGTTGCAACAACGGCAGATCGACTACACGCGCGACAATGAATCCGAAGCCGACCGTATTGGCATCCGCGCAATGGCACGCGGTGGCTACGACCCGGAAGGCATGGCGGATTTCTTCGAGAAACTGCAGTCTGTGTTGCGCATCAACCAGGGCGATGAACGCAGCCGCACGCCGGGCTACCTGCAAACCCATCCAATCACCCTGACCCGCGTCAGCGAAGCCCGCGAGCGTGCCGTTTCGCTGGAAAAATCCGCTCCAGCCGCGACCATGCGCGTGGCCAGCAATCCACTGCTGCCGGCGGGAATGCAGATCGCGACCAGCAGCGCACGTGGCGAGACTGGGGATTTCGGCTGGGCACGCGAGCGCCTGCGCGTGCTCAGCGCCAACACCCCTGCGCAGGCGATCCTCGAGTACCAGCAGATGCAGGCAAGGCAACCGCTGGACGATGCCCAGCGTTACGGACTGGCCTTCGCGCACCAGCAGGCCGGCCACGGGGTCGATGCCATGCGCGAAATGGCAATCGTGCAGGCCGCTCACCCAGGCAGCCTGTGGCTGCAGATCAGCCTGGGGGTGGCCGAGGCCAAGGCCGGCCGCGTCGCCGATGCCGACCGCCGTTTCGAAGCACTGCTTGCGCGCAGGCCCACGCACCGGGCACTGGTGCTGAGCTATGCGCAGGTGCTGGCCGAACGCGACACGCCCGCTGCCGGTGCGCGCGCGGTCGCCGTGCTGCGACCGTTGCTGGCGACTTCAGCCAGCGACCTGCTGTTCCAGCAAGCCTATGCCCGCGCCAATGAAATCTCCGGCGATGATGTCCGTGCCGGCGAGGCCTGGGCTGAAGCGGCGTACCTGAACGGCCGTCCCGAGCAGGCCCTGGTCCAACTCAACAACCTCAAGAAGCGCAGCACCCTGGATTACTACGCGCGAAGCCGGATCGATGCGCGCATCGCCGCGATCACCCCGACAGTGCTGGAATTGCGTCGCCAGGGCATTCGCGATGAGGACGCCACGCGCGGCAAGCTGCAATTGGGCGTCGGGGCGGGCTCGAGTGCCGACCCGCTCGTCGGCGCGCGTGCACCGGCTTGGTGACAACGTCACAATTACGTCATGAAACCGTCGTGTAATGCCGGGAGGGCCGCGAACGCGGCGCAGACGTGTTGCCTGACATGCAAAAACGCATCTTGATCGTCGATGACGAACCCGCCATCCGCGACATGGTCGCCTATGCCTTGCGCAAGGGCGATTTCGAATCCGCGCAGGCTGGCGATGCGCGCGAGGCGCAGGCGGCAATCGCCGAACGCATCCCGGACCTGATCCTGCTGGACTGGATGCTGCCGGGCACCAGTGGTCTGGAACTGGCCCGCCGCTGGCGGCGCGAAGCACTGACCCGCGACATCCCGATCATCATGCTGACCGCGCGCGGCGAGGAAAACGACCGTGTTGGCGGACTTGAAGCCGGCGTGGATGACTACGTGGTCAAGCCGTTCTCCGCGCGCGAGCTGCTTGCCCGCATCCGCGCGGTCATGCGCAGATCGCGCGACGACGACGAAGACGGGAGCGTGCAGGTCGGCGGCCTGCGCATCGATGGCGCCGCCCACCGCGTATTCGCCACCCCTGATCCCGCGTCAGGCGGCGAGCCCGCTCCGGTGCAGATCGGCCCCACCGAATATCGCCTGCTGCATTTCTTCATGACCCATCCGGAACGCGTCTACAGCCGCTCGCAGCTGCTCGACCATGTCTGGGGCGGCAGCGTGTATGTGGAGGAACGCACCGTGGACGTGCATATACGCCGCCTGCGCAAGACCCTGGAGCCGCATCGACTGGATCCCATGGTGCAGACCGTGCGCGGCGCGGGCTATCGCTTCTCCGCAGCGGCATGACCGTGGCCGCATGACGCCCGACGCTCGCGCCGCATGGTTCCGCACCCTCGCCCAGCTCTCATTGGTGTTGGTGGCGGGGCTCGGCATCGGCTGGCTGATCGGCCGACCGTGGCCCGCATTGACGATCGCGGCATTGAGCGTGGTGACCTGGCATTACTGGAAACTGCACGGCGTGCTGATGCGCCTGACCGCGCGCCAGCGCCCACTGCCGTCGCCCGGCGTGGGCGTCTGGAATGAACTGGACCGTTTGCTGGTGCGCGGGCAAACGGACATGCGCGTCCGCAAGCGGCGTTTGCTGGCCATGCTGCGCGCCTACCGTGCCGCCGCCGCCGCGTTGCCTGATGCGGTGGTGGTGATCGAACGCAACCGCCAACGCGTGCTGTGGTTCAACGAGGCCGCCACGCCATTGCTTGGCCTTCGCCATCCACAACATGTCGAGGCGTCGGTGGTGATGGCGCTTCAGCCCCTGCCGATGGCCTCATGGCTCACAGCAGGCCGGAATGCCGAACCGATGATGGACGTGGCATCGCCCGCCGATCCCGCGCGCCGCCTGAGCCTGCGCCTGATTCCGTATTCGGATGAACTCTGGCTGCTGGTCGCACGCGACGTGACCAAGCTGATGCGACTTGAACAGATGCGACGGGACTTCGTGGCCAACGTCTCCCACGAACTGCGCACCCCGCTGACGGTGGTGCATGGCTACCTGGAGATGCTCGACCCGGCAGAGCGACCCGAGTGGGCGCCCATGCTCGGGGAGATGCAGCGGCAGTCGCAGCGGATGACCCAATTGGTCGAGGATCTGCTGGCATTGTCACGGCTGGAAGCGCGCGACACCTTGCCGGAAGAACATGTGGCGATGGCGCCGATGCTGGCCACGTTGCGCCGCGAAGCCGAGGCGCTGAGCCACGGCCTGCACCGGATCAGCGTGAATGACAGCGCCAACATCGACCTGTGGGGCTCCAACCAGGAACTGCACAGCGCGTTCTCGAACCTGGTCAGCAATGCGGTGCGCTATACCCCGTCTGGCGGCCAGATCGCGATCGACTTCGCGATGGGAGCGGGCGGCGGCGCGGTACTTTCCGTGCGTGACAGCGGTTATGGCATTCCCGAAGCACACCTGCCGCGCATCACCGAGCGATTCTATCGGGTTTCCACCAGCCGCTCCCGCGAATCCGGCGGCACCGGGCTTGGACTTGCCATCGCCAAGCACGTCCTGGGCTTGCACGGCGCCCGGCTCGACGTTGCCAGCCAGGTCGGCCATGGCAGCACCTTCAGCTGCCACTTCGGCGCGGAGCGCGTGCAGCCTCGGGCCGCCAGCCATTACCTTGACTGACCAACATCATGAAAGCGCCGCAATGACGATCCAGCAGACAACCCAGCCAATGCTTGCATCCGTTCCGGATGCTTCGCTGTACGCCAACCGCGAACTGTCGCAACTGGACTTCAACTTCCGGGTGTTGGCGCAGGCGCAGGACCCTTCGGTGCCCCTGCTCGAAAGGCTGCGATTCCTGTGTATTTCCTGCACGAACCTGGACGAGTTCTTCGAGATCCGCGGCGGCTCGGTGCGCCACGCGATGGAATTTGGTGGTCCGCTGGCCGCCGATGGCCTGGCGCCCGCCACCCTGCTCAATCGCATCCACGACCGCGCCGCCGAACTGGTAGCTGCGCAATACCGCTGCTTCGACGAACAACTGCGGCCGGCACTGCACGAACAAGGCATCCGCCTGCTGCAACGCTCGCAATGGACCGCAGAGCAGACCCAGTGGCTGCGCGAGCATTTCCGCAACGAGATCATGCCGGTGCTGTCGCCGCTGGGGCTGGACACGGCGCATCCGTTCCCGAAGATCCTCAACAAGTCGCTGAACGTGGTGGTGCTGCTGGAGGGACGCGATGCATTCGGCCGGGAGGGCCACATGGCGATCGTGCGCGCGCCGCGTTCGCTGCCACGGATCATCCGCCTGCCGGATGCCGATGGGGACGGCGACGCATTGCACGATTTCGTATTCCTGAGCGCGGTGCTGTCGGCATTCGTGCATGAACTCTTTCCGGGAATGAAGGTCAACGGCGCCTACCAGTTCCGGGTGACCCGCAATTCGGAACTCATCGTCGACGAGGACGACGTCGACAACCTGGCGCTGGCCGTGCGCGACGAACTGGTCGGCCGTGGCTACCTGCGCGCAGTGCGGCTGGAGATCGCCGAGGAGTGCCCGCCCGAAGTGGTGAAGATGCTGCTGGCCAATTTCGACCTTCCGGCGAACGCGGTCTACAAGATCGACGGCCCGGTCAACCTCAACCGGGTCACCCAGGTGTACGACCTGGTGCATCGGCCGGATCTCAAGTTCCGGCCGTTCCTGCCGCGCCTGCTGCGCGACGTGGACGCGATGTTCGAGCAGATCAGCCAGGGCGACGTGTTGCTGCACCATCCCTACGATGCCTTCGCGCCGGTGCTGGAATTGATCCGCCAGGCTGCCGAAGATCCGAACGTGCTTGCGATCAAGCAGACCCTGTACCGCACCGGAAGCGAGTCCAAGATCGTCGAGCACCTGGTCCAGGCTGCCCGCAACGGCAAGGACGTGACCGTGGTGGTCGAGCTGCGCGCGCGCTTCGACGAGGAAGCCAACCTCGGCCTGGCCGATCGCCTGCAGGATGCCGGCGTGCAGGTGGTCTATGGCGTGGTCGGCTACAAGACCCACGCCAAGATGCTGCTGATCGTGCGTCGCGAAGGCCCGGCGTTGAAACGCTACGTGCACCTGGGCACCGGCAATTACCACAGCGGCACCGCGCGCCTGTACACCGATTTCAGCCTGATGACGGCCGATCCAGAGATCGGCAACGATGTCCACCTGATCTTCCAGCAGCTGTCCGGGCTGGCCGCGCCACTGACCCTGGGCCGGCTGCTGCAAGCGCCGTTCACATTGCACAGCGGCGTGCTGGAGCGGATCGCGCGCGAGGCCGATCATGCCCGTAGCGGCAAGCCGGCGCGGATCGTGGCGAAAATGAATGCCTTGAACGAAACCAGGGTGATCAATGCGCTGTATGCGGCCTCGCAGGCCGGCGTGCAGGTGGACCTGGTGGTGCGGGGCGCCTGCACGTTGCGCCCGGGCATCTTCGGAGTGTCTGACAATATCCGGGTGCTGTCGATCGTGGGCCGTTTCCTGGAGCACCACCGGGTCTGGTGGTTCGGCAATGCTGGAGCGCCAGAGCTGTATTGCTCGTCCGCTGACTGGCTGGAGCGCAACCTGCTGCGCCGGGTCGAAACCGCGTTCCCGATCCTGGACCCGATCGCCGCACAGCGCGTGCATCGCGAAGGCCTGCTGCACTATCTGGACGACAACCAGAATGCCTGGGAAATGCAGGCCGATGGCCAGTACCTGAAGCTCGAACCCGTCGACGGTCAGCGGCCTTTCTCGGCGCAGTTGTCACTGCTTGACGGGCTGTATGTGTGAGTGCAGGCGATAATCCGCCGATGAACATGCTCGCCCATCCGCACCCGAAGGCCCTGATATGGCCGGAAAACGCCTCATGAGGACCGCTGCCAGCCGTTCGACCGCGTCTCGCAGCGCGCATCCGGTGCCACTTCAGGACGGAGACATGCTGGCCGCGGTGGACCTGGGCTCCAACAGCTTCCACATGGTGGTGGCGCAGATGGCGCTGGGGCAGTTGCGGGTGGTCGATCGCCTGCGTGAGAGCGTACGCCTGGCCGAAGGCCTGGATGGCCACGGCGGCCTCAAGCCCGATGTGCTGGCACGCGCGCTGGACTGCCTGTCGCGATTCGGCGAGCGCGTGCAGGACATCCCACCGCATCGGGTGCGCGCGGTGGCCACCAATACCGTGCGCCAGTTGCGTGCGCCGCAGGCCTTCCTGCTACCGGCGGAAGCAGCGCTCGGCCATGCGATCGAAGTGGTTTCCGGACGCGAGGAGGCGCGCCTGGTCTACCTGGGCGTCGCTCATGCGCAGCCGCCCAAGGACGACCAATTGCGACTGGTGATCGACATCGGCGGCGGCTCCACCGAATGCATCATCGGCCGCGGCATGGAAGCGCTCGAACGCGAGAGCCTGCAGGTCGGTTGCGTGGCAAGCACCAGGCGGTTTTTCGGCAACGGCAAGCTGTCGCGCAAGCGCTGGAAGGAGGCGCTGATCGAAGTGACCGCCGAGTTCCAGCAATTCGCGGCGACCTATCGCAGCCTGGGCTGGGACGAGGCCATCGGCGCGGCGGGCACCAACAAGGCCATTGGTGCCATTTGCGCCGAGATGCGACTTACCAAGGGCGCGGTCACTGCCGAAGCGCTGCCGCAGTTGCGTGATCGACTGCTGCGGGCGGAACGCATCGCGGACATTGACCTGCCCGGCCTATCCGCCGAACGCCGACCAGTGATTGCCGGCGGAATCCTGATCCTGGAGGCGGTGTTCAACGCGCTGGAGCTGCAGCGGATGGCGGTCAGCAAGGCCGCACTGCGCGAAGGCGTCCTGTTCGACATGCTTGGCCGCGGCGGCGCTGATGACCCGCGTGACACGTCGGTGGCAGCGCTGGTGCACCGTTACGGCATCGACACCGCGCAGGCGGCGCGGGTGGAAGCGACTGCGCTGCGCCTGTTCGACCAGGTCGCCAAGGCGTGGACCCTGGAAGCCGACGACCGCCAGATGCTGGTGCGCGCCGCGCGCCTGCACGAGATCGGCCTGGCCATCGCGCACAGCGGCTACCACGTGCATGGCGCCTACGTGCTGGCGAACTCTGACATCGCGGGATTTTCGCAGCAGGAACAGCGATTCCTGGCATTGCTGGTGCGCACTCACCGACGCAGCATCGCCAAAACGGCTTTCGAGATGATCCCGGACCGCTTGCTGGCGAACGCACGGCGTAGCGCGGCGCTGCTGCGGCTGGCAGTGCTGCTGCATCGTTCGCGCGACAGCGACGCCTTGCCGTCCCTGCAATTGCGCGCCGATGGTGATCGACTCAGCTTGTTGCTGGAATCCAGCTGGCTGCAGTTCCGCACCTTGTTGCGCGCCGACCTTGAGGGCGAGATCGAGGATATGCGCGGACTCGGGATGCAATTGCAGCTGGGCGCCTAAGAACGAAAAGGGGACAAGAACGAAAAGGGGACGGAGGTAGTTAAGGCGCACCTCAACTACCCCCGTCCCCTTTTCTTCTTTTCTTCTAATTCCGTGCGTCCTCTTTTCTCGCAAGGGCCGCGAACTCCGGTCCAGGCACCCGCAGGTTTTCACGCAGGTAGGTGCGCAGGCGCTGGCCAGGTGCTTCCGGGTCGGGGCCGCCCAGATGGCGCTGCAACATTGTTTCCATCGCGAACAGATACGCCTCGCGCGGGATCGGATTTACGGGGGAATGCCCACCGCCCGGCTCCACCAGCAAGCTCACCGGCCGATGCAGCGTGCGCAACGTCGCCGCGTAGTGGTTGACCGAACGGATCGGCACGGTACGGTCGGCACCGCCGGCGATCAGCAGCAGCGGGCGGTGCATGCGCGCGGCATTGACCTGCGGTGATTGCGAAGTCAGGCGTGCACGCGAGGCGGGATCGGCAGGGTCCACCGACAGCGCCTGCAGGGTATGCAGCAGCGAGCGATCAGGCAGCGCGCCCTGGTCGCCGGCGTCAAGCAGCCAGCGCATCGACCAGCCGAAATCCGCAGGCGCGGAGCCAGCCACGCCTACCTTGAATAGGTCCGGCTGGAAGGTCAGGCCCAGCAGCGTCGAATACCCGCCGAAAGAATGGCCGACGATGCCGACCCGTTCGGGATTTCCAATGCCTTGTGCGACCAGCCACTGCACGCCCTCGACGATGTCCTGCTGCACCCGGCCGTTGCCGAAGTCGCCGCGCGCGGCAAACGTGTAGTCGCGGCCATGGCCGGTGGAACCGCGGAAGTTCGACTGGAATACGACATAGCCGCGGTTGGCCAGGAACTGGGCAATGCTGTCGTAGCCCGGGCGAAAATAGTTGATCGGTCCGCCATGCACGTGCGCGATCAGCGGCGCAAGCGCCGGATCCACGCCTGGCGGCAACAGCAAGAAGCCATGCACGCGCTTGCCATCGGAAGCGGCGTAGCTGATCGATATTTTTCTGGCGAGTTCGGTCTCCAGCGGAGCCTTGGCGGTGATGCCTGAGTCGCCCAGCCCCTTGCCGTCGAGGATCTGCTTCAGATTGCCATCGCGCGGGTTGTACAGGTACCAGCGCGGATCACGCAGGGTGGCCGCACGTTCGGCCACCAGCCAGCGTTCGCCGGGTCCGTTGCCCGCTTGCAGGGCGATGTCGCGGCCGGGGAATCTGCCGACGATCCTCGCGACCAGCGCTTGCGCATCGCCCATGCCATAGGTCGAAGCCACGGTTGTGCGGTAGCTGGCCGCCACCGGTTCCTGCGTGCGCGGATCCAGCACCACTTCGTCGAGGTCGGCCTCACCGCGAGGATCCTGATGCACGGTCTGCAGTTTGCCATCCGGACCAAGCACCATTACACGCCGAAAGTTACCGCCTGCATTTCCGTCCACCAGCAGGCTGCCGTCAGACCTGGTGGCCAGCAGCGAGACCCGCTGCATCGGCTGCAGGCGCAGCAGCTCGCGCAGGCTGCCATCCGGCAACACGCGCTGCACGGCGTCATGGTCGCCTTCAAAGCGTGCAATCGCGGCAAGCCGACCATTCGCATCGATGGCGACATCGTGGAACCAGCGCGGGTCTTCGTGCAGCAGAGTGCTGCGCCCATGCGTATCCATGCGCACGATCCGCCAACGCTCGCTGCCTCCGACGTGGACGCGCTCGCGCAGCAGCACAGCCGCTGCCTGCGAAGGGTCGACCTTGATCACCTGCCGCCGCTGAGTGCCGCCTAGCGGCACGCGCAAGCCGGCGCGCCCATCTACCGACACGCTGTCCAGTGCCGCGGCGCTGCGCAGGAACAGCCAGCGTCCATCGCCCGACCAGGACACCTGGTCAGCCTGGGTGCGTCCCAGCAGTACGCGCGGCTGACCACGCTTGCCAACATGGGTCGGCAGCAGCCACAGGCTGCGCGATTCGCCCAGCTCGCGCAGGTAGGCCACATGATCGCCGCCGGGCGACAACCGCACCGAGAGCAGGTTGCGGCCTTCCAGGAAGGCCGTGCGTGGCAAGCGAGGTGCGCGTGACAGTGCGCGCTGGGTGGCACTGGCATCGTCCAGCACGCGTGAGGCGTCGGCTGCCACCAGGCGCTGCGGCGCAGACATCAGAGCGATCGCAAACAGCAGCGACGCCGTCGCGACATGCAAGTTTCGAAACTTCATCATCATCGATCTCCGCGGCTACGCTCAGGCGACTGTTGGTTTCGTCGACGACACGTCGTCCGGCATCGATTCCCGGCGCGGGTACAGCAGCCACAGGCTGGCCAGTGCGGGCAGCCCGACCACAGCGCAGAGAACCACCCAACCCAAACGTCCAGGTAACGAATGCGATTGCCTGCGGGTCAGCCAGATCGCACCGAGTAGCGACAACAGGCTGCAGATGCCGGCCAGCCACATGATCTGCGTCGGCACCGGTTCGGGTTTCGCACGCAACGGATCCGGTGCCGCAAAAAGGTCCTGCGCGCCCAGACTCAGCGTGCGCAACATCGGCGACAGCCACCAGATGCGCGTGGTGTACGCCGCAGGCAAGTCGAGGTCGAGCCTGCGCTGCGCGACGTCGTGCGTCTTTCCAGTGCCATCCACGCGCAATACCTGCTGATAAGGCAGTTGCAGTTCGCCCGACCACACGCCCCAGGTGTAGGTGAACGAGACCAGGTAACCGTCCAGCAGCTCCACCACGTCCATCCGGCTGAGCTTGCCGACCGGCGCCGGCATCGGCACCCGCATCAACGGCTGCAGCAGATCCAGCCCGTTGGCGACCTCGCGGCCGGGATAGAAATAGGCGGCGCGGTTGCTGAGCACCAACACGTTGTCGCCGGCAGGCTCGGGCGGACTGGTCATCACTTCGCCTTTCGGCAAGTGCAATCGCTCGAACATCTTCTGCTGTCCGCTATCGAACTGGTATGCCGCATTTGCATTGAACAGATAGCCCGCAGCGTATGGCATGGTCGGTGCCGGGAACGCCACCTGCGCATGGCCGACGCCAAGCTCGCCGCGCGCACGATTGTCCAGCGTGCCGCGGCCGACGAAGCGCATGCGGTCATGACTGAATACCCAACGTACGTTGTGCTCTTCGTCGTCGAACTCCATCGGCGCGGGATTGCTCATCTGGTTGCGCTGCGCCAGGTTTCGCAACGGATAGCGCGTGTACACGTCGGACAATGCGATCTGTTCGCGCCACAGCGCGGCGTCCGGGTCGCGGCTGCCCGCGATACCCATCAGCAGCATGTCCTTGCCCTCGGCGCGCTGGGCTTCGATATACCCGCCCATCGGCGCCACTGGCATGTTGAGCGGATGCGTGCCCGCCAACGTCCAGACCATCTCCACCGCGATACCCAGCATCCACATGAGGAAATACGCGCCGACCTGCACCGGCAATGCGGTGGCGATGACCGCCAGGGGATTGTGCGGGATTGCGGCCGGGTCGGGCTTGAATGCGATCGCCAGCAGCACCAGCAGGTACACCAGCACCACCAGCTGCAAGGCCAGCACCGCGATGCCACCGGTATTCGCGAATAGCAGGAACACCGGCAACACCACGACACCGAAGGAATAGCGGCGGTTGGCGACCATGGCGTAGGCGCCGGCAGCATAACCGCACAATCCCAGCAGCCACGCCGCAAGCGGCATCATCCAGTGCCGCAGGTCTAGCACCCGCGTGGTGACCGTGTCCTGATAGAGCGCGATGATCGCGATGGGCAACGCGACCGTCAACAGCAACACGACTGCGCCCGCACCCGTCAGCGCCCCCGCGATCCGCAGCCGATGCAACGGCCGGTGCAGCAAGTTGAGCCATTGGTTGGGGCGGCGGTAACTGCCCAACTGGTACAGCCCGAGCAGGCTGCCGGCCACCACGTAGACCATGGCGAAAACCTGATAAATCTGCACGGGCTGCTGGGCCAGATCAACGAGTCGATTCAGGAAGCCGAGCACTCCCAGGTTGACGATGGCAGCGGCGAGTACCCACATGCGGAAGCGGGTCAACTCACCTTTGAAAAGGTCGATCATGTTGGTGTCCTCAATGCCAGCGCAGGTCAGGCAGCAACCGGTGCGGCGTGGTTCTTGGAAAGGAAGGCATTGACGGCGCGGTCCAGGCCGACGGGCATGCTTTGCACGTTGCGCGCGCCACTGGTGCGCAGGAACTGTTCGAAGTCGGCGCCTTCCTGGTCCAGCACGATGTAGTGCTGCAGGCCATCGATCTGCTGGCGCTCCAGCAGGCCGGGAACGCTGCGCGGGTCGGGTCCCTTGAACGGGATGTCGGCAATCCAATGACTGACCCGCGCGGTAAAGTCCTCCGGCGCCGAGATGTTCATCAACCGTCCGCGTTCGAGGATCACCAGGTTGTCGGCGACGCGCTCGATCTCCTCCATCTGGTGCGAGCAATAGATCACCGTGCATTCGTCGGCGACGTTGCTGTACATCAGCGATTCCAGGAACGCGCGCTTGGCGACCACGTCCAGGCCCAGGGTCGGTTCGTCCAGCACCAGCAGTTCCGGCCGCTGCGCCAGTGCCAGCGCAAGGTTGAAACCGGCCCGTTCACCGCGCGACAGCTGGGACACCTTTTGCTCGCGCAGCACGTGGTAATGACCGATCACGCCATCGAACGCCTGTTGGTTCCAGCGTGGGTATTGATGCCGTTGCATTGCGATCACCTGCGAGACGCGCATCCAGCTGGGCAGCGTGTGCTCCTCGTTGACGAAACCAATGCGGCTGCGATCGTCCGGCATCAGTTGCTGGCTGTCGCGGCCAAGGATGCGGGCCTGGCCCGAGGTCTGTGGCAGGAATCCCAGCAGCACCCGGAACAAGGTGGACTTGCCGGCCCCATTGGCACCAACGATGGCGTGGATGCGACCGCGCGGGATTGCCAGATCCAGATGGTCCAGTGCAAGTTTTTTGCCGTAGCGCTTGCTCAGCGCGCGGGTTTCGATGACGTAATCGTTGTCTATGTGCATGTCGTTGCTCGATGTCGAATCAGTCGGGCGCGGGGGTGGGCCCAGGGGTGTGCTCAGGCAATCTTTCGCGGCGCAAGCTGTTGAAACTCATGCGCGATGCGCGCCTGCACCTCGCCAGGCGGGTAGTCCAGCGGCACCACATCGTTGATGAAGCGGCCGACCGCCTCGTCCAGGCGGCGTTCTCGCTCGGACTCGGAAAGCCGCTGGCGCGGCGCGGCCACGTACAGGCCCAACCCCTGGCGCGCCTCCAGCCAGCCCTCGGCGGCGAGTTCGGCATAGGCCTTGGCCACCGTGTTCGGGTTGATCGTCAGTTGCTGGGCCAGCCCGCGCACGCTGGGCAACTGGTCGCCCTGCCCCAGCTCACCGGTGGCGATTTTCATGCGCACCGCGTCGACGATCTGCTTGCCGATGGGGCGTGGATCGCCGGTGGCGATCTGGATCATCAGGGCTTGGGTACGGGCCATCGGCAGGTCCTCTGGGGGTTGGCTGTACTAACTGTACTGTGTTGACTAGTACAGTACAGACAGCAGCCAAGGTCAACCACCGCTGCGATGAAAGCCGGAATAGCCTGATGAAACGGCGGGAAAGGCGGGAAAGAGACCAAAACGGCCCCTTTTCGTCCTGTCACCCAGACGTCACCCCACCGCCATCATCCCGACATAGCAGGCGCCCAAGCTCCACGGCATGCCAGTCAACGCTGACGGAGCCACGCATGCGCTACAGCATCGTCACCGAAACCTATCCGCCCGAAGTCAACGGCGTGGCACTGACCGTGCAGGGACTGGAACAGGGCCTGCGCTCGCGCGGCCATGAGGTGGATGTGGTGCGCCCGCGGCAGTCGAGCCGACACACTGGCGCCGCGTACGAACTGCTGACCCGCAGCGCCCAGATCCCCGGCTACCCCGGCATGCGCTTTGGCTTTCCCTCGCATCGAGCGCTTCGCGACGTGTGGGCGCGGCAGCGGCCGGATGCGATCTACATCGCCACCGAAGGCCCGTTGGGCTGGTCGGCGATGCGCACCGCGAGGCGCATGGGGATTCCGGTCGCTTCCGGCTTCCACACCCGCTTCGACACATACACCCGTGACTACGGCGTCGGCTTCCTGCAACCGCTGGCGCTGCGCTGGATGCGCGGCTTCCACAACGCGTCTGACGCCACCCTGGTGCCGACCTGCGAACTGGCTGACTTCCTGAATGCACAGGCTTTCAGCAAGGTTGTGCACCTGCCGCGCGCCGTCGACACCGCGCGCTTCGATCCTGCACGCCGCAGCGCCGCCCTGCGCGAGGCCTGGGGCGTAGGCGAACACGGCCTGGCTGCGATCTACCTGGGGCGGATCGCCGCGGAAAAGAACCTGCCGCTGGCGGTGCGCGCCTTCCGCGCCCTGCAGCAGCGGCGTCCTGACGCGAAGTTCGTGTGGGTGGGCGAGGGCCCGGAATTGTCCGCGATCCTTGACGCCAATCCGGATTTCATCTTCAGCGGACTGCAGCGCGGCGATGCGGTGGCCGAACATTTCGCCAGCGCCGACCTGTTCCTGTTCCCCAGCCATTCGGAAACCTTCGGCAACGTCACCATTGAGGCGATGGCGAGCGGCGTGGCCACGGTTGCCTTTCGCTACGGGGCGGCGCGCGAGCACCTCCTGGATGGCCTGCACGGTGCCGCCATCGAAGACCAGGACGACGATGACTTCGTGGCTGCGGCCTGCCGGATCGGTTGCGACGATGCACTGCGCCACGGCATGGGCAGCGCCGCGCGCGACGCCGTGCGCAAGCTGCGGCCGGTGCAGGTCGCGACTGACTTCGACGACATCCTGCAACGCATCATCCGCCTACGGAGCGCCGAACATGCGCAACCTGCACTTGCCTGAACGCCTGACCCTGCACGACGCGGGCTGGTGCCTTCGTAGCAACCGGCTGTGCGCGCGCAGCGGCGCACTGCGCTATTTCGCCGCCGTCAGCCGGCTCGGCGATGGCCTGTTCTGGTATGCGCTGATGGCGACGCTGGTGGTGTTCGACGGCATGGTTGGCCTGCGTGCATCGCTGCACCTGGCGCTCACCGGGCTGGTCGCGCTGGTCCTTTACAAGACCCTCAAGCGCTGGACCCGGCGCCCGCGCCCGTTCGCATCGGATGTGCGCATCCACGCATGGGTGGCGCCGCTGGACGAGTTCAGCTTCCCGTCGGGTCACACCCTGCATGCCGTCGCCTTCAGCCTGGTGGCAATGGCGCATTACCCGCTGCTCGCGATCGTGTTGATCCCATTCACGGCGAGCGTGGCGCTGTCGCGGGTGGTACTGGGCCTGCACTATCCCAGCGACGTCCTGGCCGCGACACTGATCGGCAGTACGCTGGCCGGAATTTCGTTGTGGTTGGTGCCCGGGGTTTCGCTGCTTGCCTGATGCCGAACCCATAACTGGACGGGCCGGCAAATGCCGGCCCGTCGCTTATCCGGGTGCCTTCGAGGCCTAGTCAACCATCATCTTGCGCGGCAACCGGGTCGGGCGCATGGCGGTGTTGTAGACGAACGAGGCGACGATCGCGGACGCCTGCTTCAGATCGTCGGCCGAGGCATGGTCCTGCACGTCCAGGTGGGTGTGGTGGACGTGGCTGAAGTAGTCCAGCTGGTCCTGCACGAACTGGAAACCGGGGATGCCGACGCGGTCAAAGCTGATGTGGTCGGTGCTGCCGGTATTGCGCTGGGTGACGATGGTCGCGCCAACGTCGTTCCAGGGCTTCATCCATTCCTCGAAGATGGGGGCAGCGGCCAGGTTCTCCTGCGCATAGATGCCGCGGATCTTGCCGCTGCCGTTGTCGAGGTTGAAGTAGGCCGAGATCTTCTCGTGCTGCGGCGTGCGAATCAGCGTTCCCTTGTTGGTGCGGAACGCGGCGGGAAGCGCCTTCTGTTCCGGATCGGTGGGCTCCGGATAGCGCGCGAAATGCTTGGCCACGTAAGCCTGCGAACCGAGCAGGCCCTGTTCCTCGCCGGTCCACAGCGCTACGCGAATGGTGCGGTTCGGCTTTGCGCCCACCGCCTTGAGGATGCGCACCGCCTCCATCATCACTGCGACGCCGGCGCCGTTGTCGTTCGCGCCCGAGCCGGTGTGCCAGGAATCCATGTGCGCCCCCAGCATCACCACCTCGTTCTTCAGCGGGCCGCTACCCGGGATCTCGGCGATGGTGTTGTACCCGGGCTGGTTGTCGTCATTGAGGAAGCGGGCATCGACATTGATGCGCAGCTGCACCGGCTGCTTGCGGTCCAGCGCGCGCATCACGGCGTTGTAATGTTCGGCCATCATCACCAGGGACGGCACCCCCACCGACTCACCGGCCTTGCGCGAACCGCCGCCCATCACCCGGACGATGCCGTCGTTCCAGCTGCTGATCGACATGGTGGCGACCACGCCCTCATCGATCAGGAACTGATTGAGCTCCGGACCAAACTTCATGCGCTCCAGGTATTGCGCAAGCATCGCTTCACTGCCACGGCGCTCGGCTGGCAGCGGATAGGACAGCAAATCTTCGAGCGTGTCGTGGTCATGGCGGTTGAAATCGGACTTTTCGGTGGGCTTGTAGGCACGCAACTCGTCGGTGAACAGGACCTTGCCCTTGAGCTTGCCCTTCCACTTCTCCAGGTCGGCCTTTTTTTCCAGCTTGGCGTAGATCGCCTCGCCCTGGACCGGGCCTGCGGTTCCCGGCGTCCACGCCTTCGGCAATGCGTGCAGTGGCATCAACCGTGGACTGAGCATTTCCACGCTGGCATCGTTGAAGGACCAGCCACGACCGATGTCGGCGACCGCCTCGTCGTGCACGTTGGACAGACCCCACTCGCTGAACTTGGCACCAGTCCAACGGTTGGCTTCCGCCATCGACGGTGAGTTGGTCAGGCGCGGACCGATCACTTCGGTCAGATGATCCAGGGTTGCCATCACCTGCGACCGGTTGAATGCTTCCGAGCGAATGCGCCCGGTCATGTCCAGGTCCACGCGCTCTTGCGCAGGCATGCCCTGAGCACCCGCCACCCCAGCCGTCAGCAGCGCGGCAACCAACAACACTCCTTTCATTGCATTCCCCACGCAGGCGTCAAACCCCGAAGTCTAGGCCGGGCAGTACGCCAGCGCCGTAGGCCATCGGTCATGGCTCGAGCCGAGTGGCCTGCCAAGGCGTGATGCGTCGCACGTTCCAGCGCGGCCGGTGCGGCGCGCCAGCACCCCCATGAGGCAGGCCGCCAGTGCGCCTCACTGCGCCAGCTTCGGCGAGATCGACGGCTGGCCAGTACGCGCCGCCACCTGGTACCAGTCGATCCTGCGCGTCGCCAGCATCAGCGCAGCCAGGATCGCGAACAGCAACCCGCTGCCCAGCACCAGCGCATTGTCTTCCGACACCAACAGGCCGTACAGCGCGGCATACAACAACGCCAGCATGGCGGCGAAGCCCAGCCCGCGCCTGCCACTGCGCAACACATTGCCCACGTACACGCCGATCAGGCCGATGCAGCCGAGGCTGGCGATGAGATAAGCCCAGCCGAAGTCGATGTGCTCGGACAGGCTCAGCAGCAGCAGGAAGAAGATGGCAAGGGCGAGTCCGACCAGTGCGTACTGGATCGGATGGATCGGCAACTGGCGGATGGTTTCGAACATGAAGAAACCGACGAAGGTCAGCAGCACGAACAACAGGCCATACTTGCTGGCGCGGTCGACCTTGGAATACAGGTTCACCGGCTCCACCAGCGACAGCCCGATCGCATCGATGTTGCCCACGCCTGCCGCTGCAGTTTCCACGGCTTCCCGCGCAGGCCTCGCCTGCGTCGCATCGTCGTGATCGGCCAGGCTCCCCGCCGACGGGTGTGCCCCCTTTCGGTATTGATCCTGCGCACTACTGGCAAGCGACGAAACTTCCCATTCGGCATGGAAGCCCTTCTCGTCAATCCGATGCGAGCGCGGCAGGAAATCGCCATTGAACTGCGGATGCGGCCACGGCGAATCCAGCACGATGCGGTTGCTGTCGGCCAGTGGCGCGATCGCCAGTGCCTCGGTGCCGCGCACCGCGAAGTCCAGCCGCGCGGAAAATGCAAAGCGCCCATCGACCAGCAGCGATGCGGGCAACACGGCATGCACGCCACCACCGGCACGCCCGCGCTGGCCTTGTGCAATGGCGATGTCGGCCGTGCCAACCTTCAAGCTCGGCGCGCCGACCAGTCCGCGCACATCCTCGATGCCGACATCCAGCCAGGGCATGCCGATGCTGCGCGGATGGGCGGGATCATGCGCCGGCAAGCGCACGTCGAAGCGCGCATCGATGGCTGCCTGCAACTCATACACGCGCACCTGGTGCAGGCCACGTTCGCGCACCGACGGCACCAGCTTGCCCGCCACGCGCATCGTCTTCGGGAAGAACTGCCACTGGCGCTCGACCACGCGCTGCTGCTTGTGCAGCACACCCTGGGCGTCGCGCTCCTCGACTTCGACCTGCTCGCGATACGGCACCACCAGCACCGGCCCGGCGATACCCTGCGCACCGGCAAAACTGCGCGTGACCGCGTCCACCGCCTGCACGCGGAACTGCTGGCGCTCGGCAATCGTGCCGCGGATCATCGACAACGGCACCAGGATCGCCAGCACCAGCGCGAGTACAACGGCGATCTTCACCCCAAGACGCAAACTGCCCATCGCAACACTCCCTCCGGCAACCGTGCCGGGCTGGAAGGCATGTTGGCGTGCGGATGTGCACGCACGCGGTAGCAACGGTGAAGCGGCGGTGAAGTCAGCCCAGCTCAGCCACCGGGCAAGTCGAGTCGAGCCACGCTGCCGCCACCTTCGCGCTCAAGCAGTTCGGCATGGCCGCCGTGCAGTACCGCGACCTGGGCCACGAATGGCAGGCCGAGCCCGCTGCTGCGGCTGCCTCCATCGGGCCGCGGCAATGAATAGAATCGTTCGAACACGCGTTCCCGCGCGAACTCCGGGACGCCTGGGCCGCGGTCGCGCACGTCCATGCAGATCCTCTGAGCATCACGCGACGCGTGCAGTTGGATGCTTGAACCACGCGGCGCGAAATCCAGCGCGTTGTCGAGCAGGTTCACCAACGCCTGTTGCAACAGGAACCGGTCTCCAGACACCGGCCCGGCATCCTGCGCATCGATCACCAGCGCGATGCCGGCGCCATCGGCACGCTGGCGCACCGCGTCCGCCGCCTCGTGCATGAGTTCGGTAACGTCGAGCTGCTGCGGCTGTTCGATGCGCTGCCGGTGTTCCACCGCCGCCAGCGCCAACAACTTGTCGACCATCTGCGCCATGCGTTGTCCCTGCGCACCGATACTGGCCACGAAGCGCGCACGGTCGGCATCGGGCAGCGGCTGCTCCAGCAACTCGCTGGCCCCGCGGATTGCCGCCAGCGGGCTCTTGAGTTCGTGGGTCAATGCATGCACGTACTGCTCGACGTATTGCTTGCCCTCGAGCTTGACCCGCATCTCGTGCAGCGCGCGGCCAAGGTCACCGAACTCGCCGGCGGCATCCGGCGGGCTGGCGCGTTCGCCCGACGCCACCGCATCGGCATACCGGCGCAATGCGCCCAACTGGCGCGACAGCCACCAGGCCGCGATCAACCCCACCAACAATGCCGCGCCCATCAACACCAAACCCCAACGCAGTACCACGGCCTGGCTACGCGCAATGAAAGGCGCCATCGCCTGATTGGGCTTGGCCACGCTGAGCACGCCGATGATCTGGCGCCGACTGCGACTGCCATCGGCAACGCGCCCGCGCCCGTCATCACCTCCAAAGATCGGCGCGGCCACGTGCATCACCGTGCTGGCGTCGTCGGCGGGGTCGCTGCGGGTGGAACGCGCGCCGTATTCCCCGCGCAAGGTGCGATGGACATCGTTCCAGCGTGAATTGTCGCGACCCAGGTCACGGCCCAGCGAATCAAACACCACGATCCCGCGCGCGTCTGTCACGGTCACCTGGAAATTACTGCCACGCTTGGCGAATCCCGACACATTCGCCTCGATATGCCGCCCCTGCAACGCGCGCACCCTCGCCGCGAAACGGCCCTGCGCGATGTCGCCGGCCTGCATGTCGTCACTGGCCAGTTCCGCCAGCATGTTGGCGCTGTCGATCAGGGTGTCTTCCATCGCCTGGCGCACGCCTGGCTTGACCTGTTCGACGAACACCCGGCCCACCAGCAGCGCCGCCAGCGCCACGATCAGGAAGTAGCCGAGCAACACCCGCAGGCCGATATTCATCGACGGCCTGGCTCAGTCGCCGGCATGCAGCGCGTACCCCAGTCCGCGCACCGTGCGGATGGGATCCTCATCCGGCGCAATCGTGCGCAGTTTGGCGCGTAGCGTCTTGACGTGCGTATCGACGGTTCGCTCACCGCTTTCCAGCGCATCTCCCCAGACCCGGTCCATCAGCCGGCCACGGTCCATCACCGCGCCCGGCCGCGCCAGCAGGGCTTCCAGCAAGCCGAATTCGTAGCGGGTCAGGTCAAGCTGGGTGCCATGGAAGCGGGCGCGAAAGCCGGCAGCATCGAGTTCGAAATCGCCGCGCCGCCTCCAACCCGCTTGATCGCCTGCCACCACATGCCGACGCAGGCGCGCGCGCACCCGCGCGACCAGTTCGCGCGGCGAGAAGGGCTTGGCCATATAGTCGTCGCCACCCAGTTCCAACCCCAGCACGCGGTCCAACTCGCCATCACGCGCAGTCAGGAACAGCACCGGCACCTCGCTTTCCACGCGCAGTTGGCGGCAGACATCAAAGCCGCTGCAATCCGGCAACCCCACGTCCAGGATCAGCAGGTCGATGCCACCACGACGCAGCCGCGGCAGCACGTCGCCGCCCAGCAGCACGTGTTCGGCGGCGTAACCTTCGGCCCGTAGCGCGTACGCCACCGTGTCGGCAATCGCGGCCTCGTCTTCGGCAATCAGGATGGTCTGCATCCGCGCATCGTAAACTCGGGCGATGAATTACCGCCACGCCTTCCATGCCGGCAACCATGCCGACGTCCTCAAGCACGTCGTCCTGCTGGCCCTGTGCGACGCCCTGACCACCAAGCCTTCGCCGTGTTTTGCGCTGGACACCCATGCAGGGCGCGGCTTGTATGCGCTGGACGGCAATTCGGCGCTGCGCACGAATGAGTCGGCGGACGGCATCGCCCGGCTGCTGGCCGAATCCCCGCGTGCGCCCGGCATCCAGCGCTACCTGACCGCGGTACGCGCCTGCCGGCAACAGCATGGCGCGCATGCCTATCCCGGCTCGCCCTGGCTGCTGGCGCATGCCCTGCGCGAATCCGACCGCATCACCGCCTGCGAACTGCTACCGGACGAGGCCGAGGCGCTGAAGGCGAATTTTTCCGGTGAACCACGCATCGCCGTGCACCAGCGCGATGGCTACTCCGGAATCAAGGCGTTGTTGCCACCACGCGTCGATGGGGTGAAATTCGCGCGCGGGCTGGTGCTGATCGACCCGCCGTTCGAAGCCCAGCTCGATGAATTCGCCATCGCGCTGCCGGCGATCCGCGAGGGCCTCACGCGCTGGCCGCAAGGCATGTTCGCGTTGTGGTATCCAATCAAGCAGCGCCGCGCACTGGCCAAGTTCCAGCGTTCCGCCGCCGCCATGGATGCGAAGTCGGCATTGCTGGTTGAACTGCTGGTGCGCCCGGACGACTCACCGCTGCGCATGAACGGCAGTGGCCTGCTGCTGCTCAACGCGCCGTGGCAGTTCGACGCACAGATGGCGCCGGTGCTGCAGGCGCTGCAGGCAGCGCTGGGCGAACCCGGCGCTTCGTCGCGCTGCGAGTGGCTGCGGAAGCCGGCCTGAGGTAAGCAGCAAAGGGGACGGAGGTAGTTAAGGTGCGCCCTTAACTACCTCCGTCCCCCTTTTCAGGGTCCCTTTTCCGGGTCTTCATCCGCCCTCGTGCGAGAATTCGGCCACTTTTTTCCCGCGACGCCACCATGCCCTCCAGCTTCTTCGCACTGTTCGACGACATCGCCACCCTGCTTGACGACATCGCCGTGATGAGCAAGGTAGCCGCCAAGAAAACCGCCGGCGTACTCGGCGACGACCTGGCGCTCAATGCCGAGCAGGTCAGCGGGATCGAGGCAAAACGCGAGCTGCCGGTGGTCTGGGCGGTGGCCAAGGGCTCGTTGATCAACAAGGTGATCCTGGTGCCCGCGGGGCTGGCGATCAGCGCGTTCGCGCCCTGGGCGATCACGCCGCTATTGATGGTCGGCGGTTCCTACCTCTGCTATGAGGGCGTCGAAAAGCTGGCCCATCGCTACCTGCACAAACCGGAGGAAGTCCAGCAGCACCATGTCGAATTGATCAAGGCTGTCGCCGACCCGCAGGTGGACATGGTCGCGTTCGAGAAGACCAAGATCAAAGGCGCCATCCGCACCGATTTCATCCTCTCAGCCGAGATCATCGTCATCTCGCTCGGCGTTGTCGCCAATGCCAGCTTTGCTACCCAGGTCGGAGTCCTATCGGCGATTGCGCTGCTCATCACCGTCGGCGTGTATGGCCTGGTCGGCGGCATCGTCAAGCTGGATGACCTCGGCCTGCGGCTGATCCGTGATCGTTCCACCGGCTTTGCCGCCTGGTTCGGCCGCGGCTTGCTCGTCTTCGCCCCCAACCTCATGAAGTTCCTGTCGATCGCCGGCACGGCGGCGATGTTCCTGGTCGGCGGTGGCATCCTGGTGCATGGCATCGGCGTGCTTCACCACTGGATCCAGGAGCATGCCCACGGCTCGCTGGGCTGGCTGTGGGAGAACCTGTTCAATGCCGGCATCGGCATCGTTGCGGGGGCCGTGATACTTGGGCTGGTGGAGGGCATTAAAAAACTGCGCCGATAAACTGGCATCTTGCTCCCCGCCCTCAGGCACAGAGCGCAGCACGCTCCGCAGCCACACCGATGCCCCGCCCCATTCATTTCCTTCACCTTGATATCGCCATGATGTCGGCATGGCAGTCCGCAACCGCATGCCCCCCTGGCACGAAACCATCCGATTGGCCAATGGCCGCGAGGTGCTGGTGCGCCCAATCCGGCCCGAAGACGCTGTGCCACTGCGCGCGGGCTTTTCGCTTTTACAGCCGGACGAGGTTCGCCAGCGCTTCCTGTACCCGATGAAAGAACTCAGCCTGGAACAGGCGCAGCGCCTGACCCGGCCCAACAGCCGGCGCGAATTCGCGTTGGTCGTGGCCGAACCCTTGCCCCCCGGCGAAGCGCTGATCGGCGCCGTGGCCCGCATCGCGGTGGACGACGACGGCCACGCCGGAGAGTTCGCGATCCTGGTCAGTCACTACATCAATGGCATGGGCCTGGGCAGGCACCTGATGCGGCGCCTGGTCCGCTGGGCCAAGGGTCGCAAGCTGGACCGGGTGTACGGCGACGTCCTGGAAAGCAACGTGCCGATGCAGGCGCTGGCGGCCTCGCTGGATTTCCGCCGCGAGCATGGCGGCTCACCGGGCCTGGTACGGGTCATGCTGGACGTGCCCAAGCCCAAGCCACGCCTGCGCCCACCGGCGCATCCGCCGCAGGCCTGATTGCTGCCATTTGCACCACGCAATCGCCTTGTAGTGGGCTTTGTCAAAAGCCAGCCAGGTGGGCCGCGATAGAATCGGCAGCTGGCAACTTCGCAACACAACCCGATCATCAAGCGCTGGCGCACCGCGTCCGGCGCGGACACTCATTGCATGCCCCCCAGCAAATCCCCGACCAGCAAGCCCCCGTTTTCCCTGTCCTTGCCGATGCCCCAACCCGGCCAGTCACGCACCTGGTGGCGCGCACCGGCGTCGGCCAGTGCGCTGGCGCATGCCGTGGCCGCAGCGGCCAGCCAGCACACCGGCCCGCTGCTGGTGGTGGCCCGCGACAACCACACGTCGCAACAGCTGGAATCGCATCTTCACACCCTGCTTGGCGGGAACCTGGCACTCCCGGTGCTGCAACTCCCGGATTGGGAAACCCTGCCCTACGACCGTTTCAGCCCGCATCCGGACATCGTCAGCCAGCGGCTCGCGACCCTGGCCCACCTGCCGGCCCTGGCGCGCGGCATTGTCGTGGTACCGGTCGCGACCCTGATGCAACGGCTTGCGCCGCGCAGCCACGTGCTGGGCAACCGCTTCGACCTGAAAATTGGCCAGCGACTGGACCTGGATGCAGAGAAGCGCCGACTGGAATCAGCCGGCTACCGGCATGCCCCGCAGGTCTTCGATCCCGGCGATTTCGCCGTGCGCGGTGGCCTGCTGGACGTGTTTCCGATGGGCGCGCCGGAACCGTTCCGGATCGAGCTGCTGGACGACGAAATTGAATCAATCCGCGGTTTCGACCCGGACACGCAGCGCTCGCTTGAGAAATTCGAGCGCATCGAACTGCTGCCCGGCCGCGAGGTGCCGCTGGACGACGCCCCGGTTGCGCGCGCGCTCGAAACGCTGCGCAGCCGCTTTGACATCGACACCCGCCGCAGCGCGCTGGTGCAGGACCTCAAGGCCGGCTCGGCGCCGGCCGGCGTGGAGTACTACCTGCCGCTGTTCCACGCCGAGACCGCGACCCTGTTCGACTATCTCCCGGACAGCACGCTGCCACTGCTCGGCGCTGGCGTCCACGTCGCCGCCGACCATGCGTGGGCGCAGATAGGCGCACGTTACGAACAACTGCGCCACGATGTGGAGCGCCCGCTGCTGCCCCCGGGCGAACTGTGGCTGGCGCCAGACGCGCTGCGCGAAATCCTCAATCGCGGCGAACGTCTCGAAATCTGCGAGCCCACGCACCCCAGGTATGCCGACGCCAGGCCGCTACCGCTTCAGCCGGCGCCCGAACTGCCACTGAGCGTGCGTGATGCGGCGCCGGCCGCCGCGCTCAAATCCTTCCTTGAAACGTATCCGGGACGGGTGCTGGTCGCCACCGATTCCGCCGGTCGCCGCGAGGCCTTGCTGGAAGTCTTGCAGGCGGCGGGTCTGGCACCTGAGGTGGTGGCGGATTTTGGGGCGTTTGCTGGTCTTCAACGCCCTCTCCCGGTTGCGGGAGAGGGCTGGGGTAAGGGTGGGCAGGTGACTCCACCCTCATCCGGCCCTGCGGGCCACCTTCTCCCGCTAGCGGGAGAAGGAAAGTTCTTCATCGCCGTCGCCCCACTCGAAGACGGCTACGCGCTCGATGACCCCGCGCTGTGCATCCTTACCGAACGCCAGCTGTTCCCTGAACGCGCCTCGCAGCCGCGCCGGCGCAAGCGCGTCGGCCGTGAGCCTGAGGCGATCATCCGCGATCTTGGCGAACTGTCCTTGGGCGCGCCGATAGTGCACGAAGACCACGGCGTCGGCCGTTATCGAGGACTGATCACCCTGGATGCCGGCGGCATGCCCGGTGAATACCTCGACATCGAATACGCCAAGGGCGACCGCCTGTACGTGCCAGTCGCGCAACTGGACCGGATAAACCGCTATGCCGGCGCCAGTGCCGAAACCGCACCTCTGCACAACCTGGGCGGCGAGCAATGGACCAAGGCCAAGAAGAAGGCCACCGACAAGGTCCGCGACGTCGCCGCCGAACTGCTTGAGATCCAGGCCAAGCGCCAGGCACGGCAGGGCCTGGCGATCGACGTGGACCGCGCGATGTACGAACCATTCGCGGCGACCTTCCCGTTCGAGGAGACCCCCGACCAGCACAGCGCGATCGAAGCGGTGATCCGCGACCTCGCATCCTCGCAGCCCATGGACCGCGTGGTCTGCGGCGACGTGGGCTTCGGCAAGACCGAAGTCGCGGTACGCGCCGCCTTCGTGGCCGCCAGTGCCGGCAAGCAGGTCGCGGTGCTGGTGCCGACGACCTTGCTGGCCGAACAGCACTACAAGACCCTCAGCGATCGTTTCGCCGATTGGCCGCTCAAGGTCGAAGTGCTGTCGCGCTTCAAGTCCAAGAAGGAGATCGAAGCCGAACTCGGTCGCGTCGCCGAGGGCACGGTTGACGTCATCGTCGGCACCCACCGCCTGCTGCAGAAGGACGTGCGCTTCAAGGACATCGGCCTGGTGATCGTCGACGAGGAACAGCGTTTCGGCGTGCGGCAGAAGGAAGCGCTGAAAGCCCTGCGTGCCAACGTGCACCTGCTGACACTGACCGCCACACCCATTCCGCGCACCTTGAACATGGCGATGGCCGGCCTGCGCGACCTGTCAATCATCGCCACCCCGCCTGCGAATCGCTTGGCCGTGCAAACCTTCGTTACTGCCTGGGATGACGCGCAACTGCGCGAAGCATTCCAGCGCGAACTCGGCCGTGGCGGCCAGGTGTATTTCCTGCACAACGACGTCGAAAGCATCAGCCGCATGCGCGAACAATTGCAGGCACTCGCGCCCGAGGCGCGCATCGGCATCGCCCATGGACAGATGCCGGAACGCGAACTGGAACGGGTGATGCTCGACTTCCACAAGCAGCGCTTCAACGTGCTGCTGTGCACGACCATCATCGAATCCGGCATCGACATCCCGAATGCCAACACCATCATCATCAACCGCGCCGACAAGTTCGGCCTGGCCCAGTTGCACCAGCTGCGCGGACGCGTCGGCCGCAGCCACCATCGCGCCTATGCCTACCTGACCGTGCCCGACCAGCGCGCGATCACCGGCGATGCCAGGAAGCGGCTGGAAGCGATCGCCTCGATGGACGAACTCGGCGCCGGCTTCACCCTGGCCACCCACGACCTGGAGATCCGCGGCGCAGGCGAACTGCTTGGCGAAGACCAGAGCGGGCAGATGGCCGAGGTCGGTTTCAGCCTCTATACCGAGCTGCTGGAACGCGCGGTGGCGTCCATCAAGGCCGGCAAGCTGCCCGACGTGGACGACATCGACCGCCATGGCGCCGAGGTGGAACTGCACGTGCCGGCCCTGATCCCCGACGACTACCTGCCTGACCCGCATACGCGCCTGACCCTCTACAAGCGTATCAGCGCCGCCCGCGACCGTGACGCATTGCGCGAACTGCAGGTTGAAATGATCGACCGCTTCGGACTGCTCGCCGATGCCACCAAGCACCTGTTCGCCACCGCTGAACTCAAGCTCGATGCCACCGCGCTGGGCATCCGCAAGCTCGACATCGGCGAAAAGCACGGGCGCATCCAGTTCGTCGAAAAACCCAACGTCGACCCGATGTCGGTCATCCGCCTGATCCAGGGACAGCCGAAGCACTACCGCATGGACGGTCCCGACAAGCTGCGACTCACGCTTGATTTGCCAGATGCGGCATCGCGATTCAATGCCGCGCGTGGCTTGATTGCAACGTTGCAGCCTGGTTGAAGACGTGATCGAGACGGTGCCCCGGTTTTCCGCGTGGGATGGCAACACCACCGCACTGCTCGCCCTGCAGACTGAACTCGGCGCGCAGGTCGTGTTGCGCGACCAGTTCGCGAAACCCTTGCGCACCGTCGCTGGCTTCCATGTCGGTTTCGAGGATGGAGGCGCCATCACCCGCGCCGCTGCCGTGCTGCTGGATGCCGCAAGTCTTGAGGTCATCGCCAGCCATGTCGCGCGACTGCCCACCCGCATGCCCTGCATCCCTGGCCTGCTCAGCTTCCGCGGACTGCCGGCCCTGCTCGCCGCCCTGGAACAACTGCCGCAAGCACCGGATATGGCGTTCATCGAGGGCCACGGCATCGCACACCCGCGTCGGTTCGGCATCGCCGCACATTTCGGTATTGCCACCGGCCTGCCGAGTATCGGCGTGGGCAAGACCATCCCAATCGGCGAAAGCCGCACCAACCTGCACGACATGCGCGGGGCATTCACTCCGCTCCGTCATGGACCCGTGCAGATCGGCTGGGTGTTGCGCAGCAAGCCCGGCTGCCTGCCGCTGATCATTTCGCCTGGCCACCGCGTCGCGATGGCCTCGGCGCCGGAACTGGTCATGCGCTTCGTCACTGGATATCGCCTGCCGGAAACCACCCGCCTGGCGGAGCGGCTGGCCTCGCGCCGCGACCGCGAGGTGTCGGCATCGCCTTAACGGATACACCGGCATGATGGGCGCATTCCCAAGCGGACATTCCAACATGCATCGCCTCCTCGCCAGTCTTGCCCTGACGCCACTACTCGCGGCCTGCGCCGTTCCCTACAACGTGGGCGTGCGCGCCGTAGACGGCGCCACCGTTGCACTGATGCCCGGCCAAACCGCCAGCCTCACCAATGGCGGAACCCTGCGCTACGTGCGCTTGGTCAACGACTCGCGCTGCCCCCCGGACGTGCAATGCGTCTGGGCAGGCGATGCCGTCATTGCCTTGCAGTGGATGCCCGCCACAGGGACAGCCCGCGGGCTGGAATTGCACCTCAATCCCCGCGCCGACGCCGGCAGCAGCCACACTGACCTTGACGGCCGTCGAATCACGTTTACCGCGCTCAGCCGGCAAGGCGCCCAGGCCAGCCTGCAGGTCACCGCCTCGCCCTGACCCAGGCCAGTCACATCGCGCTATCCAAGGGACTGAGCACTCCGCTTGAACCCCGATTCAACACGTGCGTGTAGATCTGGGTCGTGGCCAAATCCTTGTGGCCAAGCAGCTCCTGGATCGTGCGAATGTCGTAACCGGACTCCAGCAAGTGTGTCGCAAATGAATGTCGCATCGTGTGCGCCGTGACCGGCTTGGCAATGCCCGCCCGCTCGCGCGCCTGTTTCAACGCCCGCGACACCACCCCTTCGCTCACATGATGGCGACGCTCCACATCGTCCCGTGGATCCACCGACCGATTCAGCGCGGGAAATACGTATTGCCAGGCGAACTCGCGATTGGCGTTCCGGTATTTCCGATCAAGCGCATATGGCAAGTACACCATCCCGAATCCTGCTGCCAGGTCCTGCGCATGCAACACCCGCGCACGCTCGATCTCCTGCTGAAAAGGCTCCACCAGTGAACGGGGCAGCAGTGTCCGCCGATCCTTGCCACCCTTCCCATTGCGCACCGTGATTTCGCTACGGGCGAAATCCACGTCCTTGACCCGCAAGCGCAAGCATTCGAGCAAACGCAAACCAGTGCCATACAGCACGCAAGCCAGCATGCGTGGTCGCCCATCCATCTGCGCCAGCAGCGCCTGCACCTCGGCGCGCGCCAACACCGTCGGTAACCGCCGCGGCTTCTTGGCCCGGACCACATCCTCCATCCAGTCCAATCGCAGCCGGAGCACATCGCGGTAAAGGAACAAGATCGCCGCCAACGCCTGGTTCTGAGTACTGGCTGCCACTTTGCCGTCCACCGCCAAGCGCGACAGAAAGGTTTCCAGCTCGCGTGCGCCCATCTGCCGAGGATGGCGACACCCGTTCAGCTCAATGAAGCGGCGAATCCAGCCGACATACACACCCTCGGTTCGGATGCTGTAGTGATGTAAGCGCAAAACGCGGCGAACTTCGTCGAACAAGCTGGGCCGAAGCGCCTTTGCCATGTCCACCTGCAACGCCTCAGACTCTCCGGCAAATTCGTCGTTATCGATGCCATAAGGCATAAACATGCATCCTTGGCTGATTTCGCATCTATCGTGCTGGCGAGCGGATGCTGATTGGATCGGCCAAGTGCCTGATTTGGGGTAGGATTTGTTCGTTGTTTCAGCGGCCCGGGAAAGTGACTACCCGGTCCTTATTCCGCTTTTTACAAGCTATTAGGTGTTAGACGGCCATGAAAATTCTCCGAGCCATCGCCTACTTCTTCGCCGGCCCCGCCGTCTTGCTTGGCTGCTCGTCGCTCCCTGCCTCATCGAGCGCGCCTGGCGAGATTGCTATTTCTGTCCTGATTCCCCACGTTACACATCCAAGGTTGCGAGGCGATAGCTGAGCGGCGGCGTGCGCGCTGCC
>JBBQHK010000031.1:0-32082 GCA_038323895.1 Lysobacterales bacterium
AGGCCCAGCAGGTCCTCGCCCAGGTCGGCATCGCCAAGCGTCTGCCGGATCTGTGCGTGGTGGGCCTGCTCGCTCCACAATTCAAATTTGTCGCCCATCCCCAGCAGCACGGCTTTCTTCTCGATGCCGACCGCATTGCGATGGCTGGCCGGGATGGAAATGCGGCCGTTGCCGTCGGGCTCCACGAAGGTGGCTGCACCGACCAACTTCAACTGCAGCTGGCGACTGGTCCTGTTGATCCGCGGCAGGGCATTGACCTGGTCACGCAATGTTTCCCAGACCGGCATCGGGTACAGGTACAGGCAACCCACCTCGAAGGGGTTGTAGGTCACGACCAAGCGGCTGCCACACTCACGAGCAACAATGTCCCGGTAGCTGGTTGGAATCGCCAGCCGGCCCTTGTCGTCGATGGTAATGGCGGTTTCGCCCTGGAACATGCCCTGCCTCGCCCGTCTGCGCGGGTTTCAAAAGAGAGGAAAAACCACGTATTCCCCGGTTTTCCCACGAGGCCCCACATTAGGCACCACCTATCAGGTTGTCAACAACTCCCCGGCGGAACTTTCACTTTGCAGGTCAATGACTTGCAACGAACTTCAGAGACTTGTTCAAGCTTTATCCACAAGCTACTGTTTCGTCTCAAATTTTGAGATTACGTGATAGTTGGCACACTCTTGGTGGATGTCCAGACCGCGGCCAAGAGGTCTTGCTGCAGCGCAACGAAACCCGAGTTCGACGCTGTCGGCCCAAGAATTGGCAAATCAAGAGTCATTGGCGTCTCAATTCGCAAAAATTTTTCAGAAAGCCGAGCCCCCTTTAGCAAAGGGGGCGCCGCGAAGCGGCGGGGATTTGGAGGCGTCTGCCCGGGGCTCAAAGTTTGCGAAGCCAACTTTGGGGCTTTTTCGGCACTGCGTGCCGAAAAAGTGGCGGAGTCGGCCGATAAGCCGGGTCTTGTCGTGGACAGTCATTCCTCTAGGCGCATCGTCGCCGATACGCTCTAGCAACCTACACGGACCTGACGCGGGCAACGTCATGGGGTCCCTATTCGGTCTTGCTCCCGGTGGGGTTTGCCGTACCGGCCTGTTGCCAGGCTCGCGGTGCGCTCTTACCGCACCATTTCACCCTTACCTGATCCCGCCACACCCGGAGGTGCGATGGGCCATCGGCGGTATCTTTCTGTTGCACTTTCCGTCGACTCGCGCCGCCCAGGCATTACCTGGCACCGTGCCCTGTGGAGCCCGGACTTTCCTCGGCACCGCACATTTGCATGTGGATGACGCGACTGTCTGGCCGACTCCGCCGGGGTCTATTCTACGGCCATGTCGTCTAATGCCCCAACCTTTGCTGCGCAGACTTCACGCCCCGGGCAGGCACTTCCTTCCCGACCCGACCCGACCCGACCCGACCCGGCTTGGCATTGCATGGCATGGCATGGCACAAGCCGTGCGCTCGTCTGGCCCGCGCGGCAATGCTGCGCAAGTGGGCCATCCTCACCCCATTCGCGCCTGTGGCGCGGACCTCCCTGACTCAGGTGGCTTTCCGGACCGTCATCAGTCGCCAGGCCTGCCTTCCAGCAATGCCTCCATCGCCACTTGGCGACCACCGTTGGCGTCGCACACCGCATATTTGCCGCCCGGGTACATCGCAACCCCGGCGTGCCGGCCTTGCGTGTCAAGTACATAGAAGTTGATGCCGAAGTTGGGCAGTCCGCGGGCATTGAGCAGGCGTTTTTCCACTGTGTTGGCCTGGATCCGACGCAGCCCATCGACCGCTGCATCCTTGGGATGCATTCCGCGGCGCAGGTTCTCGACGATCAGGTGCGAGGTCAGGTTGTACAGGTTGGCCTCGCCACGACCGGTGCTGCCAGCCGCGCCCGCCACGTTGTCCACGTACAGGCCGGCGCCCAGGATCGGCGAATCGCCCACGCGCCCCGGGATCTTCCAGGCCAGGCCGCTGGTCGTCGTCACCCCGCAAATATCGCCGCCGCTATTGATGCCCAGGCAGTTGATGGTGCCGAAGTAATGCACCGGGTCGATCAAGCCCTCGGCGACCATGTCGAGTCCTGCGCGCAGCCCCGCCTGGGCGCGCGCAGCCGGGTCGAGGTAGTGGCCCGGATCCACCCGCCGCTTCCAGTCCAGCCAAAGCTTGCACGAGCGCTCGGTATTGAGGTCGGCCTCGACCTCGAAACCCATCTGCCTTGCGAACACCTGCGCACCCCCGCCGACCAGCAGATGGTGGTCGGTATCGTTCATGACCGCACGCGCGACCTTCGACGGCGCACGCACGCCTTCCAGCGCCGCCACCCCGCCTGCGCGCTTCAGCGGCCCATGCATGCAGCATGAGTCCAGTTGCAGCACGCCGTCGGCATTGGGCAGACCTCCATAGCCGACGCTGGTTTCTTCCGGGTCGAGCTCAACGATGTTGACGCCGGCGATCAACGCATCCAGCACATCGCTACCGTTGAAGATCATGTCGAACGCAGTCTCCACGCAGGTCAGCTTGCCGCCATTGCGGAAGTTGTGGCCGTTGCCGGAAGCAATCACCACCGGTTGGATGCGGCTGCCACGCACCGCGGGTACGTCATTTCCGCTGGCGGGAAGCGCATTGGCAGTGGCCAGGCTCGCCGAGGCCTGGATGAAGTGACGACGGGTGATTTGCTTGGACATGGCGTCAACGTCTGGAGGGGGGTCATTCGCTTCCGTACAGCGCCTTACGCGGCGCTCCGCTGAGTTCAGCTGCCAGCTTCGCCGCGGTGGAGGGTGGCAGGTGCGCGGCGAGCTTGGCGTACAGGCGCTTGCCCTCGATGATCTTCGCATCGGCATCTTCGGCCGCACCCTGCACCAGCAGCACGAACTCGCCCTTGCGCTGGTTGGGATCCGCGCGCACGCGTTCGGCAAGCTCCGCCAGCGTGCCATCCAGCACGGTCTCGAACAGCTTGGTCAATTCGCGGCCAATCACCGCATGACGCTCATGGCCAAACGCGCCGATCGCGTCCTCCAATGCGTCTTCAATGCGATGCGAGGATTCGTAGAAGATCAGCGTGCGCGGTTCACTGGCCAGGCGCGTGAGGTGCTCACGACGCGCGCTGGCCTTGGCGGGCAGGAAGCCTTCGAACACGAAGCGGTCGCTCGGCAAACCCGCCACGCTGAGCGCGGTGATCAATGCACTTGCGCCCGGCACCGGACTGACCACGATGCCCGCTTCGCGCGCAGCGCGTACCAGCCGGTAACCGGGATCGCTGACCAGTGGCGTGCCGGCATCGGACACCAATGCCAGCGACTCTCCCGCCAGCATGCGGGCGACCAGCGCCGGGGCGGCCTCGCCTTCGTTGTGGTCGTGCAAGGCAATCAGCGGGCGCTCGATGCCGAAGTGCGACAGCAGCTGGCGCGTATGCCGGGTGTCCTCGGCGCAGATCGCGGCCACGGTCTTCAATGTGTCCAGCGCACGCGGACTGAGGTCGCCGAGGTTGCCAATCGGCGTGGCGACGACATAGAGCTTTGCTGACGCCGCTTTCCCTGAAGGGGGCTTTCCAGAAGCTGTTGTTCCCGGGTACTGCATTGCATTCCTTCACTGACGGCACGAGTAGAATCCTAGCCGGTTCCCGAATGAGCACGTTGCCGTGGCCTTGAAACACCTTGCAATCACCCTGCTGCTGGTCGTCATGACCGCGGCCACCGGCTGTGCCAACGTGGAGGTCCAGGAAACCGCACCGCTCGCAGTGCGCACAACGGTCTTCGACGACGCGCGCACCCTTGCCAGCCAGCAGGCCAGCCTTCCGGCACCTGCGCGTGCCGCGAACGCCGCGCGGATTGAAGCCCTGCTTGCACAACTGGACAATGCCAGCCTGAGCCGCGGCGCTGGCGACCTGCCTATCGGCGACCCGCTGTACAACTTCGCCGGTCGCGCCCTGCTCAACCGTGGCCTGCCTTTGCCGCGCGCATTCGACCGCGGGGACTGGCACTTCGATGCCGCCAGTCGCCCGCCCGCAGACCGCGACGGCTATCGCCCACCGGTCAAGGTCGCCTTGTTGCTGCCGCTGAGCGGAAGTCTGGCGGCGGCCGCCGAACCGGTCCGGGACGGGTTCCTGACCGGCTATTACGGCGAGCGTCGGCGGCGCCCCGAGCTGCGTTTCTATGACACGACCGCTGGTGCCAGTGCAGCTTTCGCGCGGGCTGCAGCGGAAGGCAATGACTTCGTGGTTGGCCCCCTCAGCCGCGAGGAAGTCGATGCCGTATTCGCCCAGGACACCAGGTCGGTGCCCCTGCTGGCGCTGAACCGCGGTAGCCGCATGCCGCCTGCGGGCAGCGCCAGTTTCTCGCTGTCGCCGGAAGACGAAGGCATCACTGCCGCCGAATACATCCTGGACAGCGGCGCGCGTCGAATCCTGATCATCAGCGGCAATGACGAGGCCCAGCGGCGCTCTGCAAGCGCGCTGGCCGAGCATCTGCTGCAGCGTGGCGGACAGGTCGCCGCACGGATCGACTACCGGCCGGGCGCTGCCTTGGTCATGCCTGCCGATGGCGCAATTGATGCGGTGTTCCTCGCCCTCAAGGGCAGCCAGGCACGCGAACTAGCTCCACAACTGGCTGCAGCGGGGCTGGCCGGCAAACCGCGCGTCGCGACCTCGCAGATCGTGTCCGGCACTGGCAAAGCCAGTGAGGATATCTTGCTTGACGGCATCGTCTACCCCACTGAGACCTGGGGTGTGCACCACGTGTCTGGCATCCCATCCCAGGCAAGCGCCGCCTCCCGTCTCGATAGCGCCAGAGGCCCAGCCGCGCGCTTGTTCGCATTCGGCTATGACGCCTGGCTGCTGACTGCCTATCTGGAACACCTGGCGCTGGCGCCCAACAGCGACATTGCCGGCGCGACCGGACGCCTGAGCCTGGACGGCTTCGGCAACGTGCTGCGCCGGCCGACCTGGTCGCGCTTCACCGGTGGTGTGGCCATGCCCCTCGCCGACGGCGCCCTTTAACCCGCCCATGACCGCGTGCCGATGACAGCGGGCCGCGCCCGCGGCGATGCGGTCGAGGCTGCCGCCCTCGCCCACTTGCAGGCGCAGGGCCTGAAACTGCTGGCACGCAATGCCCAGGCACGCGGCGGCGAGATCGACCTGGTGATGATCGACGCCGCAACAGTTGTTTTCGTCGAAGTGCGCTACCGGGCAAGCGCGGCATTCGGCGGGGGCTTTGCATCGGTGGATGCACGCAAGCGCCGCAAGCTGGTGCATGCCGCGCAGGTGTTCCTGATGCAACACCCACGGCATGCGCAGGCGGCCTGCCGGTTCGACGTGATCGATGCCAGCGGCGATCCGCACGCCCCGCGCCTGCATTGGATGCGTGATGCGTTCCGTGCGGATGAAGTCTGAAAGGTCAGGTATCGCTACGGGCTCGCATCACTCGCAGTGTTTCGCCTCACCAATGCCTGCGGACTTACCGAAATGAACCCACCCCGCCGCAGGCGCTGACCACGCACCTTCGCTCGTCCGCGCCGTCACGCCTGGCTTCGCGACCATCACGCCTATCCGGGTCACGGCGGTCGCGACATCGCGTGATGCAGCTTCGATCGCATCGCGTGCGTCCGGTGCTGCGGTGAAACACAATTCGTAGTCATCGCCGCCGGTTGCCTGCAGGCCACGTCGCGTCTGCCGATTGAAGGCCGAGCACAACGCATCTGACACGGGCAACGCATCGATATCGACCTGGGCACCAACCCCGCTGGCGTTGCACACATGACCAAGGTCGGCCAGCAGGCCGTCGGATATGTCGATGCAGGCATGGGCGATGCCGCGCAGCGCCCGGCCGAGTGCGATGCGCGGGGTTGGCCGATTGAGGCGTGCAAGCAAAAAGGGATCAGGTACATTTTTCGCAGAAAAATGTACCTGACCCCTTTTTTCTCTTTCTTCCCATTGCGCCAATCCGCCGGCTGCATCGCCCAAGGTGCCGCTGACCCAGATGTCGTCGTCGATGCGTGCCGCGCCTCGGCGTAGTGCGATACCCGCTTCCACGAAGCCATGCGCGGTCACGCAGACGGACAAGGGTCCGCGCGTTGTATCGCCCCCCACCAAGGCGACAAGGTGCTGCTCGGCGAGCGCAAGAAAGCCATCCATGAACCCGTCGACGAACGCGGCCTCTGCTTGCGGCAGCGACAGTGACAAGGTGCACCACGCGGGGAGTGCGCCCATTGCAGCCAGGTCGGAAAGATTCACTGCCAGCGCCTTCCAGCCGATGTCGGCCGGCGCGGTGCCTTCCGGGAAATGCACGCCGGCATTGAGCGTGTCCATGGCCACCACAAGTTGCTGGCCGGCGGGCACCTGCAGCAGCGCGGCATCGTCGCCGATGCCCAGCACCACGTCATCGCGCGGCGCGGCGCGAGCACGGATGCGGGCGATCAGGTCGAATTCCATTGATTACTCCTCCCCCGGCGTGCAGGGGGAGGCTGGGAGGGGGTGCTTTGAAATTCGCACCAAAGATCCGCAACCCCACCCCAACCCTCCCCTTCAAAGAAGGGGAGGGAGAAAAAAATCATGATCGCTCGCGTGATGCCTGCGCTTCGGCGCCGCGCAATGCCAGCGCAGCCTTGTCCAGCACGCCGTTGACATAGGTATGGCCGTGTTCGGAACCAAAGCGCTTGGTGGAATCGATCGCTTCATTGATCACCACCCGGTACGGCACGTCAGGCCGGTGGAGCAGCTCATACGCAGCGATGCGCAGCGCAGCACGCTCGATCATGTCGATTTCTTCGACCGTCCTGTCCAGGTGCTCCGCCAGCGCGGCATCGAGTTCAGCGACATGGCGCAGCACGCCGCGCACCAGGTCCTCGAAGTACTCCAGGTCGGCGATTTCATGCGCCTGCTCGTGGGCAAACTCCGCGACCAGGGCCTGCTCGGTCGGGCGGTTCAATTGCCAGGCGTAGATCGCCTGCAAGGCGCGACGGCGTGAACGCGAACGCGCGACGGGATCCACCCCATCGGTCCGATGCTTCTTATGCATGATTCGATCCCGTGTCTGGGCCAACAATGCCATCGTGCCTGTGCCGGTTCATCGCGGATTTCCCTGTGCGTGAAGTTTTTTCGCCAGATCGGCCATTTCGATCGCCACCAGCGCCGCTTCCTCGCCCTTGTTGCCATGGCTGCCGCCGGCGCGGGCCGCGGCATCCTCGAAGCGCTCCACCGCCAGCAGGCCATTGATCACCGGCACGCCGGTGTCCAGCGCGACCCGCATCAGCCCTTCTGCAGCACCATCGGCGACATGCTCATAGTGACGGGTGTCGCCACGCACCACGCAACCCAGCGCGACCAGCGCGACATGCCCACCTGCGACGGCCAAGGTCCGTGCGGCCATCGGCAATTCCCATGCACCAGGCACGCGGACCACGTCGAGCGCGGCTTCGTCCACGCCATTGGCAACGAAGGTCTGGCGCGCGGCGGCCACCAGCGAATCGGTGATGCGCGGGTTCCAACGGCTGGCGATGATCGCGAATCGTGCGCCTTCGGGGGCACGCATATCGCCTTCAAAATGCGGCATCTGGCTGGTCCGGAGAATCCGGTCGATACGGGGCCGTGCAGTCTAACGCGGTGGCAGCGCCACGTATTCCACGATCTCCAGCCCAAACCCGGCGACCCCGACCTGCCTGCGCGCGCTGCCGAGCACGCGCAGCTTCGACAGGCCCAGGTCTGCCAGGATCTGCGAGCCGACGCCGGTGCGGCGCCATTGCGCGAGCGCGCCGATCCTGCCGGTTGCCGGCTCGGGTTGCTCACGAATCCGGGCCAACGTCGCTTGGGTGTCCTCAGGTTCGCCCAATAGCACCAGCACGCCACGATCCTCTGCAGCGATCAGCGACAGCACGTCGCCCACCAACGGGCCGAAATCGCTGCGCCGCCAGTGCAGCGAATCGGCCAGCGGGTTCTGCGCCTGCACCCGCACCAGCATGGGCCCGTCGCCGCCGAGCCCGCCGCGCACCAGCGCGTAGTGCAGGGCGCGGCTCAGACGATCCCGGAAGGTATGCAACACGAAGCCGCCGTGGTCCGTCTCGACCGGGCGACTGTCGATGCGCTCGATGGTGTGCTCCGTCTCCGAACGGTGGCGGATCAGGTCCTCGATGGATCCGATCTTCAGGCCGTGCTGGGCGGCGAAGGCTTCCAGTTGCGGGCGCCGCGCCATCGAGCCATCGGCATTGAGGATCTCCACCAGCACGCCGGCCGGCTCGAAGCCAGCGAGCATCGACAGGTCGGCGGCGGCCTCGGTGTGGCCAGCGCGGGTCAGCACGCCGCCGGGCTGCGCCATCAACGGGAAGATATGGCCAGGCTGCGACAGGTCCTGCGGTTTCGCGTCAGGACGTACCGCGGTGCGCACCGTATGCGCGCGATCGTAGGCGCTTATGCCGGTGGTCACGCCTTCGGCGGCTTCGATACTGACGGTGAAATTGGTGTGGTGCTGTGAGGTGTTGTCGCGCACCATCGGATTCAGCCCGAGTTGCGCACAGCGCTCGCGGGTCAGCGACAGGCAGACTAGGCCGCGCGCATGGGTGACCATGAAATTGATGTCGGCAGGCCGGACCAGCTCCGCCGGCATGATCAGGTCGCCCTCGTTCTCGCGGTCCTCGTCATCGACGATCACCACCATGCGCCCGGCGCGCAGTTCGTCCAGCAGCTCAGGGATTGTCGAGAAGGACATCGTTACCGCCGTTCATGGTTCGACAGGCTCACCACGAACGGCTGGGCCGTCCGTTCTAAAGATCCGTTCGTCCTGAGCCTGTCGAAGGATGAACGGACACGTGGATTATCTGGTGTCGAGCAGGCGCTCGACATACCGCGCCAGCAGGTCCACTTCAATATTGACTGCATGGCCTTCGCGCAATGCGTTGAAGGCAGTTTGATCGACCGTGTGCGGGATCAATGCAACTTCGAAACCGGCGTCGTCGACGGCATTGACAGTCAGGCTGACGCCGTCGACACAGACGGAGCCCTTGTGCGCGATGTATCGCAACAGCGCCATCGGTGCCTCGATCCGCCAGCGCACCGCGCGCGCATCGTCCCAGCGCCGCACGGCGTGGCCCAGACCATCCACATGGCCGCTGACCAGATGACCGCCGAGGCGGTCGGTCGGCAGCATCGCGCGTTCCAGGTTGAGCGCTGCGCCGATGGCCACGCTGCCAAGCGTGGTCAAAGCCAATGTCTCGTTGGACGCGTCGACCGCGAACGAGGTGGCATCGAAGTCGACCACGGTCAGGCACACGCCGTTGACTCCGATGCTTTCGCCCAATGCGACGTCGTCGAACGGCAATGTGCCGACCCCAACCGTCAACCGCATGTCACCACCACGCGGTTCGCGCGCGGCCAGCCGGCCAACGCCCCCGATCAATCCGGTGAACATCAGCTTGCGTCCGTAGCCGGCCGCAACAGCAGGCGCAGGTCGTTGCCTATATGGCGTGTGTCCACCATCCGCAACTGCAGCCGTTCGGTCATCTCGTCGATTTGCAGGCCATCGAACAGCGGACGCGCGCGTTCGCCGAGCAGCACGGGCGCGATGTAGAGCAGCAGCTCATCGACCAGCCCGGCCGAGAGGAACCCGCCAGCCAGGGTCGCACCGGCTTCCAGCTGTACCTCGTTGATGCCGCGATCAGCCAGCAGGCGCAGCACCGCGTGCAAGTCGAACATGCCGCGCTGGACCGAAACGGAGGCGTGCTCGATCCCGCGCCCGGTGTTCAACATCCGCGGTGGCTTGGTATCGGGCGCGTGCAGGTACAAGGTTGGCGCATCGCCCTCGCGCACCCGGCCACGCGCGACCGTCGCCAGGCCAGGGTCCAGCACCACCCGCAACGGCGGCACGAATGCTTCTTCTTGAGGCAAGCGCACGGTCAGTCGCGGGTCGTCCACCAGCACCGTGCCGGCGCCGGTGAGCAAGGCGCCACTGCGCGCGCGCCAGCGATGCACGTCACGGCGCGACGCTTCGCTGCTGATCCATTTGGAGTCGCCGGAGGCGAGTGCGCTGCGCCCGTCCAGGCTGGCCGCCAGCTTGACCCGAAGCCAGGGCCGGCCACGCACGATCCGCGACAGGAAGCCGCGATTGAGCTCGCGCGCCTGTGCGTCCATCAGGCCGACCTCCACTGCGATGCCTGCCGCTCGCAGCATGTCGATGCCGGCGCCATCCACTTTCGGGAACGGATCGCGCATCGCGCAGACCACGCGCGCCACGTTGGCCGCGATCAGGGCTTCGACGCACGGCCCGGTGTCGCCGCTGTGCGCGCAGGGCTCCAGCGTGACGTAGGCCGTCGCGCCCTTTGCACGATCGCCGGCCGCCCGCAGCGCAAGCACTTCCGCATGCGCTTCGCCCTTGCGCTGGTGCCAACCTTCGCCGATCACCTCATCGCCATGCGCGATCACGCAGCCGACCATCGGGTTAGGGCGGGTGGTGAATGCGCCACGGTCCGCCAGCCGCAGCGCCAGCGCCATCATTTCGTGATCGGTCGTGGAGAACTTCACGATAGGACTCATCGCCTGCGGCCTTTGTCGATCGATTCCGTGCCCGGGCTTGCGCCACCCAGCAGGGACAATTGGCCCTCGCCGGGCAGGTCATGTTCCAGGCGGTCGAGTTCCTCGCGGAAGTCGGCGACGTCCTGGAACGCGCGATATACCGATGCGAAGCGCACATAGCCGACGTGGTCGAGCTTGCGCAGTTCACCCATCACGAATTCGCCCAAGCGACGCGACGCGATCTCGCGCTCCGTGGTCATGCGCAGCTGGTGCACCACGGCACGCACCGACGATTCAATCTGCTCTTCCGACACCGGCCGCTTCTGCAGTGCACGGTCGAAACCGAGCCGCAGCTTGCGTGCATCGAAGTTCTCGCGCCGGCCATCGGATTTGATGATGGTCGGCAGTTTCAGCTCGATCGTTTCCAGGGTGGAGAACCGCTCGCCGCAGGCCTCGCATTCGCGGCGCCGACGGATCGTCACCCCGTCATCGCTGACGCGCGAATCGATCACGCGGGTGTTGTCGTGCTGGCAGAACAGGCAATGCACGCCAGCGTCAGTCGCCGTATACCGGGAACCGCGCGCACTGCTTGGTCACGTTCTCGCGCACGCCCGCAATCACGTCCTCATCCTTGGGGTTGTCCAGCACGTCGCAGATCCATTCGGCCAGCGCCACGCAATCGGCTTCGGCATAGCCACGGGTGGTCACCGCAGGCGTGCCGATGCGCAGGCCCGAGGTCACGAAGGGCTTTTCCGGATCGTTCGGCACCGCGTTCTTGTTGACGGTGATGTGGGCCTTGCCCAATGCCGCTTCGGCGGCTTTGCCGGTCACGCCCTTGCCGATCATGTCGATCAGCATCAGGTGGTTCTCGGTGCCGCCTGAGACGATCTTGTAGCCACGGGCCATGATCGTTTTCGCCATCGCCTGTGCGTTCTTCACGACCTGTGCCTGGTAGGTCCTGAATTCGGGTTCCAGCGCCTCCTTGAACGCGACCGCCTTGGCCGCGATCACGTGCATCAGCGGGCCGCCCTGGATGCCGGGGAACACGATCGACTGCAGCTTCTTTTCAATCTCTTCTGCCGCATCGCCCATCCCGGCGCGGCTGGCCACGATAATCCCCCCGCGTGGTCCGCGCAGGGTTTTGTGGGTGGTCGATGTCACCACATGCGCATATGGCAAGGGGTTCGGATACACGCCAGCGGCGACCAGGCCCGCCACATGCGCCATGTCCACGAACAGGTAAGCACCGATCTTGTCGGCGATGGCGCGGAAGCGCGCCCAGTCGACGACCTGCGAATACGCGCTGAAACCTGCGACTACCATTCTGGGTTTATGTTCCAGCGCCAGCCGCTCGACGTCGTCGTAATCGATCAGGCCGTTCTCGTCGACGCCGTACTGCACGGCGTTGAAGAGCTTTCCGCTGAAGTTGACCTTGGCGCCATGGGTGAGGTGGCCGCCGTGGGCCAGCGACATGCCGAGGATGGTGTCGCCCGGCTGCAGCAGTGCGAAATACACTGCCTGGTTGGCCTGCGAACCCGAATGCGGTTGCACGTTTGCGTACATCCCCTCGGAAGAGCCCGCCCCGAACAGTTCCTTGCAACGTTCGATCGCCAGCCGTTCGGCGACATCGACGTATTCACACCCGCCGTAATAGCGTTTGCCCGGATAGCCTTCGGCGTACTTGTTGGTCAGCTGGCTGCCCTGGGCTTCCATCACCCGCGGGCTGGCGTAGTTTTCCGAGGCGATCAGCTCGACATGATCCTCTTGCCGGCGGTTTTCGTCGGCGATGGCCTTGGCCAGCTCTGGGTCGTATCCGGCAATCAGGTGGGCACGGGAAAACATCGCAGCTCCGGCTTTCGGTGGGGTTTCCAATTGTAGCGGAGGCCGGGCGGCTGGCTGAGCGCGCCGCCGTCAACGCCTCGCCGCGGTTGGCCTGCGTGATTTCGAGGCGGGTGGATTTTATGCTGGTCCTGGCGCCTGTCTTGGCTATGCTCTTGACTCTGCCTTTGGTGCTGGCGTGACCGATGCAAGGAAGGCGCGCAATGCCGCCGCCTGGTACTGGTCGCGCCTCCACAGCAGCGACAGGGTGCGGCGCAATGTTGCGAAAGGCGTGTCCAACACCGCCAATCGACCCGCGGCGACGGCATCGGCCAGCGCCACTTCAGGCAGGCAGGCCAGGCCCAGACCCGCCACCACCGCCTGCTTCACAGCCTCGGTCTGGTCCAGTTCCAGCAGGCCGGCCGGCGGCGGCAGCTGCGCCAGCAGGCGTTCGCTCATTTCGCGGGTCGCCGAACCGGGCTCGCGCAACACCCAACGCGCATTCCGGAAGTCGTCGGGCACCAATCCGCGGCGGCCCGCAAGCGGGTGGTCGGCGGCGGAGCAGACCACCAGCAAGTCATCGCCCCAGTGTTGGCGTTGAAGTTCCGCATGCACGACCGGCCCTTCCACGCAGCCCACGTCCAGGCTGCCCTCCAGCACAGCAGCGGCAATGACGCGGGTATTCTCGACCCGCAGCCGCAGCCGCACCTCGGGTTGCGCGCGGGCGAAGGGGCCCAGCAGTTCGCCGATCCGGTAGTTGCCCACGGTATTGCTGGCACCGATGCGAAGCTCGCTGCCCGGTGCGATGCCATCGTTGTTGAACCCGGCGAATTCCTTATGTCGCTCCAACAGCTCCTTCGCCAGTGGCAGCAGCGCGCGACCATGAGCATTCAAGTGAAGCCGGCCGCGCCGCCGCTCAAACAGCTCGCCCCCTACCAATTTCTCGAGTTCGGCGAGCGCCATGCTGGCGGCGGGCTGCGTCATGTGCAGCAAGCCTGCGACCGCACGCAGGCTGCCGCAGGCGACGGTCTGCACGAAGACTTCGATCTGCCGCGGGCTGGCGTATTGCATCAAACAATCTTATCGCATGAATAAATAATCGAAACTATTATTGATTCAATGCGCGGCCCAGACTCTGGCGACCGCATCAGTGCAACGCCATGAATACCGTACCTGACCACGCCCTGCCCACGCGCCCGGCCCTCCTCCTGCGGTCGTGGCGCGCGCGATCCAGTGGACTGCTGCTGGTGGCACTGGTGGTGGCACCGGCGATGCTGATTGGCGCTTGCTTGCCGGTGGTCGGCGCGGCGGTCTCGGCCCTGCTGCTGGGCCTTGCCTTTGGCGCAGCCGGCTTCACCCGGCCCCGACACCAAGCGGGCGTCACCTTTGCACAAGGAGCCATGCTGCGCGCTTCGGTGGTAATGCTCGGGTTCGGGCTGTCGCTGTCGCAGGTCGCGAAGACGGGCCTGGCCTCGCTACCGTTGACGCTGGTGACGCTCGCCATCGCGTTGCTCACCGCATGGGGGCTGAGCCGCCTGCTGCGCCTGAGCGGTGCCCTGCCGATTTTGATCGGCGTGGGTACCGCGATCTGTGGTGGCTCGGCAATCGCCGCGACCGCGCCGGTGATCGGCGCACGCGACCATGAAATCGCGGTGTCGATGACCACGATCTTCATGTTCAACGTGGCCGGCGCCCTGCTGTTCCCGCCGCTGGGACACTTGCTGGGGCTGAGCGACCACGGCTTCGGCCTGTGGGCGGGCACCGCGATCAATGACACCTCTTCAGTCGTCGCCGCGGGCTACCAGTACAGCCAAGCGGCAGGCGATACGGCTACCGTGGTCAAGCTTACCCGCGCCAGCTTGATCATCCCGGTGACCTTGGCGTTGGCGATGTGGCTGGCCCGGCGCAACCACGGCAGGAGCACCAACACTTCGATTCGAAAGACGTTCCCGTGGTTCATCCTTGGCTTCATTGGCGCTGCCGCAGTTGGCAGCACGGGGTTGTTACCCCCGAACATCCTGCAGGGCCTGCACGTCGTGGCACAGGTCTGCATCGTGGCTGCGCTGGCCGGCATCGGCCTGTCGGCCAGCCTCAAGCAGATGCGTGAGACCGGCCCGCGTCCGATCCTGCTCGGCCTGGGCACCTGGTTCGCCGTCGCGGCAGGCAGCCTGATCGCACAACAGGTGATGGGCCTGACCTGATCCTGTCGAAAGACTCAGCCCCCGCACGGCGCCCACGGTACGCGCAGTGCGAACGGCTATAATTGCCGCTTCCGAACACCCCTTTCGCGGCCCTGCCCAGTGCAGGCGCCGCCGCATGCCTGCGGAGCCCCCGATGTCCCAGTTCATCTACACCATGAGTGGTGTCAGCAAGATCGTCCCGCCCAAGCGCCAGATCATCAAGGACATCTCGCTGAGCTTCTTCCCCGGCGCCAAGATCGGCCTGCTGGGGCTGAACGGTGCCGGCAAGTCGACCGTGCTCAAGATCATGGCGGGCGTGGATACCGACTTCCAGGGCGAAGCGCGCGCGCAACCAGGAATCAAGGTCGGTTACCTCGCGCAGGAACCCGAGATTGATCCCGAGAAGACCGTACGCCAGGCGGTGGAAGAAGGCGTTGGTGAAGTGCTCAATGCACAGACCGCGCTGGATGCGGTGTATGCCGCCTATGCCGAGGAAGACGCCGATTTCGATGCGCTGGCCAAGGAACAGGAGCGCCTCGAAGCCATCCTCGCCGCCGGCGACGCACACACGCTCGAAAACCAGCTGGAAATCGCCGCCGACGCGCTGCGCCTGCCGCCGTGGGAAGCCATCGTCGGCAAGCTGTCCGGTGGCGAGAAGCGCCGCGTCGCGCTGTGCCGCCTGTTGCTGCAGAAGCCCGACATGCTTCTGCTGGACGAACCCACCAACCACCTCGACGCCGAGTCGGTGGAATGGCTGGAACAGTTCCTGGCCCGCTACACCGGTACAGTCGTTGCGGTCACCCATGACCGCTACTTCCTGGACAACGCCGCCGAGTGGATCCTGGAACTGGATCGCGGCCGCGGCATTCCGTGGAAGGGCAACTACACCGACTGGCTGACGCAGAAGGGCGAGCGCCTGAAGCAGGAAGACAACCAGGAGAAGTCCCGCCAGAAAGCCATCCAGAAGGAACTGGAATGGTCGCGGCAGAATGCCAAGGGCGGGCGCAGCAAGGGCAAGGCGCGCCTGGCCCGGATGGAAGAGTTGCAAGCGGTCGACTACCAGAAGCGCAACGAAACCAACGAGATCTTCATCCCGCCGGGCGAGCGCCTGGGCAACAAGGTGGTGGAGTTCAAGAACGTCAGCAAGGCCTACGGCGATCGCGTGCTGATCGACAACCTCAACTTCAGCGTTCCGAATGGCGCGATCGTCGGCATCATCGGCCCCAACGGCGCCGGCAAGTCGACCCTGTTCCGGATGATCACCGGCCAGGAAACGCCGGACTCCGGCGAGATCGACATGGGCCCCACCGTCAAGCTGGCCTACGTCGACCAGAGCCGCGATGCGCTGACGGGCAACCACAACGTGTTCCAGGAAATCGCCGGCGGCCAGGACATCCTCAACATCAATGGCATCGAGATCCAGTCGCGCGCGTATATCGGGCGCTTCAACTTCAAGGGGCAGGACCAGCAGAAGCTTGTCGGTTCCCTGTCAGGCGGCGAACGCGGTCGCCTGCACATGGCCAAGACCCTGCTGCAGGGCGGCAACGTGCTGTTGCTGGACGAACCATCGAACGACCTCGACATCGAGACCCTGCGCGCGCTGGAAGATGCGCTGCTGGAGTTCCCCGGCAACACGTTCGTGATTTCGCATGACCGCTGGTTCCTGGATCGCATCGCCACGCATATCCTGGCCTTCGAGGGTGACTCGCACGTCGAGTTCTTCCAGGGCAACTACCGCGAGTACGAGGAAGACAAGAAGCGGCGCCTCGGCGCGGATGGTGCGCGGCCACACCGCCTGCGGTTCAAGGCGCTGAAGTAAGTCTGAAACGCCCACGACAACGTGGGCGTTCTCGCATGCAGGACGAGACGACCGACATGACCTTCATCGACCACCTTCGCGCGCGCTGGCCAGCCAGCAACTCACTGGTCTGCGTGGGCCTGGATCCGGACCCGGCGAAATTCCCCTCGCAGTTCGCCAGTTGCGAAGATGCGATCTTCAAATTCTGTCGTGACATCGTCGATGCCACGGCTGAGTTTGCCTGTGCTTTCAAGCCGCAGATCGCCTACTTCGCCGCGCATGCCCACGAAGATGCGCTCACCCGCCTGATCGCGCACATCCACGAAGCGCATCCGGGCATCCCCGTGATCCTGGACGCCAAGCGCGGCGACATTGGCAGCACCGCATCCATGTACGCCGTGGAAGCGTTCGACCGCTTCGGCGCCGATGCGGTCACCCTGAATCCGTACATGGGCCGCGATTCCGCGCAGCCTTTCCTCGACCGGGTCGAAAAGGGCTGCGTGTTCCTGTGCCATACCTCCAACCCTGGCGCGCGCGATTTCCAGGAGTTGCTGATCGATGGCAAGCCTCTCTACCAACACATCGCCCGCACCATCGCACGCGACTGGAACGGCAACGGCAACTGCGCACTGGTGCTTGGCGCCACCTTCCCCGAAGAATTGAAGGTGATCCGCGGCATCGTCGGCGACATGCCATTGCTGATTCCCGGCATCGGCGTGCAGGGCGGCGATGTCGAGGCCACCGTGTGCAATGGCAAGGACGCCGCCGGCGCCGGGCTGATGATCAATTCATCGCGCGGCATTCTGTATGCGTCGCAAGGCGGGGATTTCGCAGGCGCGGCAGCCAACGCCGCCAGAACCCTGCGCGACGAGATCAACCGTTACCGTTGACCCTGCTCAGCCAAGGAATCCGAGGCGCGGCGCGGCAAAGTTGCCGAGACCGGGAAAGATCGTGGGCAGGTCACCCGCCGAAACGCCCAACCATGTCGCCATGGTTGCGCCGTATTGCTGGATCGAGGTGGTCGGAATCATGCGGCCACGACCCATTGACTGCTCGCCATCCAGTTCAAGCACGGGATAGTCGCCCCAGACGCGGCGTCCCTGCAGCGAGCCGCCGTTCGAGGCGGAACCGCCCATCACCAGTTGCACGCCACCCCAGCCGTGATCGGTGCCATTGCCGTTGCTGTTCAAGGTGCGCCCGAAATCGCTCATGGTGAAGGTGGTCACCTGGTTGAGCATCCCGATTTCCTGCAATCCTGCGCGGAAGGCCACCAGCGCGCCTGACAGCTGCGACAACAGCGCCGCGTGGCGGGTCGGGTCCATCTGGTTGTCGTGCGTATCGAATCCGCCCAGCCCGGCATAGAAGATCTGTCGCTGGTGCCCGATCGCCGGCCCGCGGCTGACCTTGATCATGCGCGCGATCATGCGCAGTTGCGAGGCGAGCTGCGTTGCGGGGAACACCGTGGCGATGTCGCCGCCATTGGCCGGATCCAGTGCCGTGCGCAGGGCCCCGTTGACGGCGATCGAGGTGCGTCCCAGGCCGGCATAGCGGTCCTGCATCACCTGCGGCTGGCCGGCATGCAACAGTTCGTTTAGCGCCTCCAGGCGGATCGCGTCGGCCCGGCTGCCGGTGGTGGACATGCGCGCCAGCTCGCTGGGGCCGCTGGCGGCGATCGCATACGGCAATACCGAGGCCCCGCTCTGGTACAGGTTGTTGCCGAAGATCGAGATCGTCGGTGGCAACGCCGTCAACCCGCCGTTGAGCGACGCAATCCGGTCGCCTGCCAGCCCGCCCCAGCCATTCGCAGTGCGTGTGCCCGTGGAATGTCCGCGCATCCATTGCCGCTGCTGGTCGTTGTGCGAATACAGGTACGCCGGCAACGGCTTGCCGCCGGGATATCCGACCTCCGGCTTGCGCACCGGTTCGACCAGGCTGCCGACGTTGGCCAGGAACGCCATCTCGCCCGCATCGAACAGCGGCTTGGCGGCCGCGAACGCGGGATGCAGGCCCCAGTTGTTGCCGCCCGTATCCGCGACCGTGGCCAGGTTGTCGCGCGCAATGCCGAGTCCGAAAGGATTTCCGGTCGCGTTGTGGACGCCACCCCGGCTGCGCAGGTAGACGTCGTACTCGTCCTGCGCGTGTGGGATCAGCATGTTGTACGAATCGTTGCCGCCGTACAGGAAGATGCAGACCAGCGCCCGGTACTCACCAGCGCTGGGGTTGGCGGCCAGTGCATGGCCCATCAGTTGGAGTTGCGGGAACAGCGCGCTGGCGGTTCCACCTGCCACAAGGGCACCAAGCCCCTGCAGGAACCGGCGGCGATGATGACGGGTCGAGTGCGACATGATGTGTTCCCTCGCAAGGCGCAGCAGCGCCCGTGGAATGGCGTCAACGCTGGATGGCGTAGTCCGGGGACAGCAGAGAAAGAAGCAGGAGCGAGCGTGCGCGTTCGGAGGTACTTCGGCCATCGCTGCGCAGCCTGTCCAGCATGCGCGTCATGCTTCCCGCGCTGGCGGCGGACATGTTGCCGCCATGCAGCAACAGGTTCACGTCCTGCACCATGCCGGCATGGTCGCCGGCGTCGGCGAGCTGCACCAGCCGGGTGATGTCCAGCACGGGCGCATTGGTGGGCACGGTCGGGGCAGCGGTGCTGCCGTAGTTCCACAGCAGCGCATCGCTCTGGTTGTGCGCGGTGGTGAAGCTTGACTCGTTGATGATCTGCAGTTCCGGGGCGTAGGCACCCAGGCTGCCGTCCGCTGTCGGGATGCGGTAATCGGGCTCGAAGAAATTGAACACCGATGGCGCGCGCAGCGAATCCTGGGCGATCGAGAGGGTGAGGTCGCCGGTGTTGCCCGCCCGGAAGCGCAGGCTGCCGTCCGCCGGTGGCACGTAGCGCGCCTGGTATGCCCGCCACAGGTGGGCAATGCGCAGCAGTGGCTCGCGCGGCTTGCCGAACGTGGCATCGCTGGCGGCAGGCGCGGTGCGCGCTTCGCTGTCCAGCAAAATCGCGCGCAGCACCCGGCCAAGGTCGCCACCGCTGCCGGTCCAGGCCTGGGCCACGCGGCGGATGTAGTCCGGGCTTGGATTGCTGGTGACGAAGCGCTGGATCAACTGGCGACTGATGAACGGTGCCGTGCTCGGGTGGCTGCTGAGCGCATCGAGCGCTTGCTCCAGGTCAGCCGCGCAATTGCTGCCGTTGCTGATCACGATGCCGCCGAAGATCGCCTTCGGTTGGTCGTCATGGAAGGCCGGATGGCATTGCATAGGTGCGTAGGAGCGCGCGTCGATCCGCCCGTAATTCGCGTCGGACAGGCCTGCGTAGGTCCAGCCGGTGAATACCCGCGCCATTGCGCCGATGACCGCCTGGTCATAGGTCGCCTTCGGCTGACCCGCGCCGTCCAGCACCGGCGAGAAATCAGGATTGCGTTCCTGCAGGCCGATGCTGAACAGCTGCATCGCCTCGCGCGCGTAATTCTCGTCAGGCACCACCTTGCCGTCCGCACTCGCCTTGCGGTTGCCGGCATGGCTCAGGTACGCACCCATCGCCGGGTGCAAGGTGACCGCCTTGAGCACGCCGCGATACGTCCCGAATGCATTGCGCGCCAGGGTGTCCTGGTAGTCGGACACCCTTGGAATCTGTGCGCGCCCGCTTTCGAAATCGGAGATCACGAAGATTTCGCTGAGCGCGAACGCCATCCGCATGCGCAACTGGTCGGGCGCGGTCGCCGCCTGCCACAGCCATGCGTTGCGCCGATGCGCCTGGCTCAGATCCTCCTCGGCCAGTCCGCTGGCAAGGATCTGCTGGATGTGCGGCAGCACCAGTGTCATTGGCGTGCGCGCGGGATCCATCTGCTGGTCCAGCCATTGCGAGTAGCCCAGCGTCTGCACCCGGGCAATCTCCGTCCGGGTTGGGCCGAAGCTGGCCTGCGACAGGAATCGCGCGGCCTCGGCTTCGCTGATTGCGGCAGGGGCGGGTGGCGGCGGCGGCGGACGCGGCGCGTTAGGCGCCGAGCCGTTAGCACCGCCACCACCTCCGCCGCCGCACGCTGCCAGCACGAGGCTGCAGACGAACACAAAACCACCTGCCCAGCGCAATCGCTTCGCTGGCACCAGGCGGTGATCAGTTTGTTTCGGCTTCATCGGCATGACCGGACCTCCCCAGCCCTTGGTATCAGCATATCGCGGGGCGCACGCTTGTATTGGAATCTGCGCCGCAGTCTTGCAAACGGCGGTCGGCGCCGCCGGTTGACAGACTGATTGAAAAAAGTACCGCTAGCTAGGCGCGCCACCGGCGCAACGCGCCTACGGCGGCCACCGGGAACCGGCACCAGATGAGGGCATGCACCAGTACCGACACCAGTGGCCCGCGCTGCGGGGCCTCGAACTTGCGGTAATACCGAGAGAAACCGCGATGCTTGTGCCACTCCACGAACAGCGGGCGGCCGCGCGATGACACGCCGCGCACATGCACCACCCGCACGTCGTTTGCCACGGCGACGACCGCGCCGGCCGCACGCGCTCGACGGCACAGGTCCAGGTCTTCCACGTGCAGCCGGTAGGCGTCGTCGAAGCCGCCGATTCCCGCAAACACGCTGCGCGGCAGCAGCATCAACGCGCCTGAAACCGCATCCACGAATTGCAGTAGCTGCGCAGGATCCACGTCCACGCCAAGCCGGGCCCGAGAGGGATCGCCCAATATCTCTGCGAAGTCGGGGTCGCGCCGGCGCGCAGCAGCATCGCGCACTCCGTCCTCGTCGACCAGGTCGGCGCCGACCAGCGCAGCGGCGAAACCCGCCGCATGCATGCGCATCCGCGCCAGCGATTCGAGCTCCACCAGGCAATCCGGGTTGACGAAAGCCAACCACGGCGCGGAGGCCTCGGCCGCACCCTGGTTACAGGCCACGGCGAAACCGGGGTTGTCGGGATTGGCGATAAAGCGCAGGCGCGGATCGGCGACCGCATGCCGCTGCACGATCTCGAGCGTGCCATCACGAGAGTTGTTGTCGACCACGCGAATTTCAGAAACGCCCTCCGCCGTGCGCAAGCGCTGCAGGCACCCGTCGATTGTTTCCTCACTGTCGTGGGATACGACAATCGCGGCGATGCCGGGGTTGTTCATGAGGAAAACGGAAACAGATCGGCCTGCGGCGAGCCGCTGTCGAGCCCGGCCAGACTGTCACCCAACTGTGCGCGCAATCCGCGCAGTGGATCGTCCATCAGGCACTGCGCCAGTCGTGCATGCCACGCCGGCCACCGCACCGACAGTCGATCCATGTCGCCATCACTGGAACGGCCTTCGTCGGCGCGCAACACGAAGGCGGTTTCGCACAGGACATTCCGCCACCCAAGACCGGACAAGCGCAACGAGAAATCGGTCAGCGCTGCATACCAGGACTGGAAACTCGCCGCATCCAGCCCACCAGCGCGCAAGCGTGCACTGCCGCGCACCAGCACCGCATGGCCCACGGCAGCCGGCAGCTCGGGGTGGATCGGCGGCAATTGCGCGCAGGCGCGTGCCAAGCGCGACGGGTCCTCGTCGAGCGCCACGATCTCACCGATCCGCGGCCACGCCGCCGCTTCGCCGGCATTGCTCCAGGGCGTGGCCGTCGCAATCACCGGATCGCGCGCCAGGCAAGCGGTGAGTTGCTGCAGCCAACCGGGCGTCGGCCGTGCGTTGGCCGCCAGGATCGCCACGTCGGCATTGCCACAGGCACGCAGCGCTTCGTCCAGGTGGGCGGCTTCGCCGATGCTCCGCGCGCGGCGGGTATGCGCCGCCAGCATGCGAGTGCGAGCAAGCCAGCCCTCGATGATCGTGCCGGCGCGCGGACCGGCCTGGGCATCGTCTGCAAGCCAGACCCGAGTGCCTGCCGGCATGGATGCCTCAAGCGCGGCCAGGCACGCATCCAGCGCGTCTTCATCCACGCCGACCGGAACCAGCACGACGGGCTGGGCAGCGCCAGTCTGAACGGGGGCCGGCATGGACGCGCCGGCCTGGCTCACTTGACCTTGGAGTTGTACAGCGGCTCCATCGCGCGGAAACGGCGGCCGTACTCGTCGGTCAGCTCGCGCGCTTCCTGCGGGCTGCGCACGACCGTGGGAGTGATCAGCACGATCAACTCATCGCGCGAGGTGCTGGTGCCCTGTTGGCCGAACAGGCCACCGATCACCGGGATCCGGCTCAGGCCGGGGATACCCGTCGAATTACGGCTGGTGCCATCGGTGATCAAGCCGGCGAGCATGATGGTTTCGCCGCTCGGTATCGCCGCGCTGGTATGCACCTTGTTGGTGTCGATGCGCACATTGCCGTTTTCGTCGGGCACGCCGGTCGGCTTGCTGACTTCCTGGACGATGTCCAGGAACACCATGCCGTCGCGCGTGATGCGCGGCCGCACCTTCAGGATGATGCCGGTTTCCAGGTACTGCACCTGGCTGTAGGTGCCGTCGCTGCCACCGTTGTTCGGATTGAAGCTGACCGAGGAGATCGGAATGCGCTGGCCCACGTTGAGGCTGGCTTCGCGATTGTTCTGGGTGAACACCGAGGGCGCGGACAGGGTCCGCACGTCGGTGACGGTGTCCAGCGCGCTGACAATGGCTGCTGCGTTCTTGCCCAGGAACGTCCAGCTAAGTACGTTGCCGACATTGGGGATCTGGCTGACGCCGCCGGAATAGCTGCCGAAGCTGTTGCGCCCGGTCGGGAAAGGCAGGCCCGCATCTCCGACCGCGTTGTCGAAGAACCAGCTGACCCCGTACTGCAGATCGCCCTGGAGGGCCACGCTGACCACCTGCGCCTCGATGTGCACCTGCATCGGCATCACGTCCAGGCGATCGATGACCTCGCGGATCGACTTCCATTGCGCGGGGCTGGCGCGGACCAGCAACGCATTGGTGTCCTCGACCGCGGACACGCCCACTTCACTGCCATCCACCTTCAAGGTCACCCGGCCGTTGCCGCTGCGGTTGTTCGGCAGGCTGCCGCCATCGCCCAGGCCATTGGCCACGGGCGCGCTGGAGGTACTGGACGCGTCATCCACGCCGGAGTTGCGGATCTCCGTGGAGTCCACGCCCGGCATCATCGATGGCGAATCGTTGCCGCTGCGGCCACCGCCGAACACCTCGGACAGGCGATCGGCCAGGTCGCGCGCCTTGATGTATTTCAGCTCGTACGAGAACAGGCGGCCATCGCCGCTGCCGCCTTCAATCCGGTCGATCCACTGCTGGATGTCGTCCAGGTACTTCGGCTGGCTGGTGATGACCATCACCGAGTTACTGCTGTCCAGCGGCATGAAGCGGAACATGCCGGCGGTCGGCGCCTTGCCCTGCTCGCCGAACACGCGCTCCAGGTCCTGCACCACCGTGCTTGCGCGCCCGGACTGCAGGGGGTAGACGCCGACCGACATGCTGGACATCCAGTCCACGTCGAACACCTGGATCGTGCGCAGGTAGTTCTCCAGTTCAGAACGGGTACCGGCAATGGTGATCATGTTGCGCGCGCCGTCGGCGCTCACGATTGCACCTTGCCGCGCGTAGGGCTTGAGGATTTTCTCCATCTCGCTGGCCGAGACAAAGCGCAGCGGCACCACGCGAGTTTCGAAGCCGCGCGCCAGCGCTGGCGAGCCGGTGCGCGGAACCACGCCGCTGGTCATGGCCTGGTCTGCGGGCACGATGTTGTAGCGACCGTCGCTATAGACCATGCGCGCATTGTTCTGTGCCAGCACGCTATCCAGCAGGCTCAGCGCACCCGCCGAACCGACCGGCTGCTGGGTGGATACGGTGACCGTGCCCTGCACGCCCGGCGCGATGCTGTAACTCTGCCCCAGCATGTCGCCCAGGATTGCCTTCACCACCGCCTGCAGGGATTCGCCTTCGAAGTTGAAGCGGGCTTGCCCACTGCTGCCGAGCGATGGCGGCGCTGCACCGGCAATGGCCTGGTTGATCGGCGCGCTGCGGCCGCGGCGGATCACCGGCGTGGGACCGGAATTGCCCAGGGAATCCGGCAGGCGGTCCTGCTGGATGCCGCCGGCGCCCGACTGGGCACTAGGCAGGCGATCGGCATGGCGCACCTGCGGTGGCGGCATGCTGGCGCATGCGGCAAGCAGGACGGTCATCAGTGCGATCAGGAACGGACGCAGGTTCATTCGGGAAACTCCAGCTTCATCTTGTTGTCGGTGCGCTCAACGGCGTGGGCGCACGGCTGTTCGGGGTGTTGCCTTGCATCTGCGCACGGCGCGCTTCGATGCGCTTGCGGATCGTCTCGATCCGGGCGGCTTCACTGATCGGGATTGGCGCAGCGTCTGCAGCATCCTGCGCTGCGGCGGCTGCGGCATCCGCAGCAGCGTTGGCTGCCGAAGCGTTGTTGCCGGCAATGAGGCCCTTTTCGACAAGTGCGTCATCGCCAAACACGCGCAGCTCCAGGCTGGACTCACCGCCGCTACCTGCGAAAACCGCCCGCCGCGGCTGCACATCCACCAGCCGCCAGCCGGAGGCACCTTCCGGCGATGCCCCTTCGCGCACGCGCACGGGCTCACCGCCGCCGGTGGGCTGCAGGAACGCCATCCGCACCTGCGGGCTGATCAATACGCCAGTCAGGATGAAATCCAGGGACTGGCTTTGCATCCCCGCCGCAGCATCGCCTTCCGGACTGGTCGCCAGGAAGCTGCGCGGGCGCCGATCCGAAGTGAAGACAGGGCGCGCGGCCGCTTCCGCATATTGTGCCAACGGTCCAATCCGGTCGGGACTTGCGGGCTTTGCCTGCGGCAGCGGCACATCAGCCGCGATGCTGGGCGTGGGCGCCACCGCATTGCCCAGCCCAAGCAGCGCCGCCAGCCACAACAGCAATGCCCAACCCGCGCAGGCGGCCAACAACCAGGTCAACGGACCAGATTGTTCGAAACGATGCAGCAAGCCGCGTTCATCCACCGGCCACCCCCTTTCCTGCGACGCCCGCGACCGGGCGCAGGTATCCGTAGAGGTCGAAGCTGACGTCCAGCCCGCCTTCCTGCGGTGGGTTGTTGCCCGGGATTGCGAAATATCGTTGGGCGGAAATATTCAGCGCGTCCACGAACAAATAGGGTCGTGCCGACTCAAGCGTATGCAGCACCGCCAGCGTCTCCGCATTGCCACAACGCAGGCGTACCTGCACCGTGACCCGCCGGAAACGGCTCGGTGACGACTCGCCGCTCAGCGGCGCACGGTTGGTGATGGCGCATCCGCGATTACCTGGACTGACTTCCTCAACCACCCGTTCCAGTTGCTGGATCAGGGCAGCAGTGGCCAACTCGGTGGTGGGTTCGACCAGGAAGCCTGCCGCACTGCCACGGGCATCTATTTCGGCCAGCCGCTTGTTGATCTGGGGCGCCTGCTCGAGCAGCGCGCGCACCCGCGCATCGCGGTCACGTAAATCTTCGATGCGTGCATCCGCCGCGCGCAGTGGCTGGGTAAACAGCGGATGCACGACCAGCAGGTACACCAGCGACAGCACCGCCAGCAACAGTGCCATGGCCAGCAGGCGATCGCGATCAGCGCGCGCCACGTGGTTTGCCCTCCACCGTCGGTGCATCGTTGAGCTGTGCCACCAGGGTGAACCGGTCATTGCGGGTGCGCGGGTCCGGCTGCAGCGCGCCGCTCAGGGCTGGCGCATTCCATGGGCGCGCACCTTCCAGCTTGCCGACCAGTGCTGCAGCCTGGTTGGACAAGCCAATGATGGTCAACTGGCGACCCTCGATCGCCGTTTTTTCCAGATAGGTGCCATCCGGCAAGCGCCGTGCAAGCTCATCCAGGACCTCAACCACGGTCGGGCGTGCATTGCGTTGTTGCTGCAGGTAGACGCCACCCTCCACGGAATCGACCAGCCGCTGGCGCTGCTGCGCGACCGTGCGCGCCTGCGCGCTGCGCACGTCGACATCGGCCTGCAACCGGCGTGCAGCCTCGTTCCGGTTGGCCAGGATCTGGGCAAGACCGAGCGTCACGCCTGCCAGGAACAACACGGCGAACACGAGGTTCCACCAGCGCCACGGATTTGCACGCACCTTTCGCTGCGGAACGGGAAGCAGGTTGATGCCGAGCGGACGGCCATCGGCGTCGGCGAGGTCGACGCCTGCCAGCCATGACGAAAGCCCCGCCAAAACGGCATTCGCATCATCGAAACCCTTGCGCGGCACGACCACCAGCTCAACCTGCAACTGGCCGTCATCGCGCACGTGCAAGACGCGCCCGTCGTAGAGGACGTCGCTGGCGGCAAACGGGGTCTGCCGCTCGATCTCGAAGCCCAGCACTTCGCGCAGGCGTTCGCGCGCGGCACCGGGCAATTGCAGGGTACGGCGCAAGCCACTGGCGGCTGGCAGCAACAGCCAGCGCGGCAAGTCGGCGGCATGTGCGGACAGCACGGTTGCCAGCGGATCGTCCTCCATCCCGCGCGACGGCAGCACCGGAAGTGTGGCCAGGTCCTGCAATTCTCCGGCCATCTGGCGACGCAGGCGGATGCCATCGCCTTCAATCTGCAACAGCAGCCGATCCGCCGACGCCGCCAGCAGTTGCCGCCAGCGTGATGGCAGCCAGCTGGCCAGGCCAGCGCCCCACCACGCAAGGAAACCGCGGATACCGCGCCCCGCGGACTGGAGGCGCTCGTTTGACAACACCAACTCGCTCATGGCGTGATCGCCCCATCCTGCCAGCGCAGTGGCGTGTAGCTGGATCCAGTCAACCCGTTACCCCCCACCCGCAGAATGACCGAAAGTTGCGCGCGGCGACCATTCGCGAGTCGTGCACGGCTGTCGATACTATACGTGCCGCTGCCACTGACCGGCGGAGTGCCGTCGATTCGTTGCGGACGTTCAGCGCCCATTGCCTGCAACACCGGAGTGTCGGCGAAGTTCGCATCCGGCATGGCCAAGGCCGAATGTACGGTCAGGTAGGGTGAAACCGAGTGGAACAGCGCCGGGCGCATGCCCAGTACCTGTTCGAGTTCGGTCACCGTTTCGAACGGTGCATCTTTCGCGCCCCATCCCAGGCCGGCGGACGCGTAGTTGGGGTCTTCGGCGCCTCCAGCCACCTGCACCAGGTTGTCCCCGTCGCGCCAGTCGACGATGGCGCCGGCGATCCGCCGGGCCGATCCCTCGGGTTCACCCTGCGTGCGCAGCAAACTGGCGAGCAGGTCCGGAGCCGCGGCATTGAGGTCGACCTTGCCGGTTTCGTCGCGCACGGAAACCTCGATCTGCGCCCCGTCGAAAACAACCCGGTACGCCCGCCCATCCGGCGTCCAGCGCTGCGCGGGATCGGCCTCCATCAAGCGCGAGACCGCATATTCAGCACCGGCACGCGCGGCTTCGCCCGCCACCACGCTGCGGGCAAGCCCATTGCCCTGCATCGACTCGATGCGCGCCGACATCGCATAACCGGCGACCAGCCCACTGAGCAGCAGGACCAGCCACATCACCAGCAGGAGCGCTGCGCCGCGCTGGCGGGGCACGGCCATCACTCGTCACGCTCCACCGCGATGCCACTATTGACGGCGTGCGGCAGCCCGACAATCAGGGTCGGCCACGGCCCTTGCGTATCGGCAATTTCCACCCGCACCTGCAACGGCAACGCCTCGGGAAAATCCCATTGTGGTTGCCAGGCCCCAAGCTGGCCGTCCCGGGTATTGGTGCGATAGGAGAACCGCACGCTGCGCAGGCCATCGGCCAACGGTTCTGGTGGACGTGCATCCGGTGTGGTCAGCGCTGCACCAGCGACAACCATGCGGAATTCAACCTGTAGTGCCTGCCCGCTTTCACCGCCGTCGAAACCGAGTCCATGCAGGTGTGGCCCGCCACGGCCGAGGTAGTCCGGCAAGTCGGCGACGAAACGCATGCTGCGCGCATCACCGGTAAACCGCTGTGCCTGCCCGGTTGCTTCGTCGAGGTTGAACACGATTCCCTGCGCGCCACCGATGCGGCTGCGCAGGAACTCCGACACGGCGCGCATGCGCTCGTTGCGGGCTGCCATCGCCTCGCCACGCTCGGCTGTTGCGCCAGCCGCGCGCAAGGTGGAAAAGCCCAGCGTCAGGCCAGCCGCCAGCAACATGGTGGCCAGCAGCACTTCAATCAGCGTGAATCCGCGCTGCCGGCTGATGGCCGGGTTCATGGCGCCGACAGCCCGTCAGCCTGCGGCACGACCAGTCGTAATGATGTCGCCTCGACGCGCTTGGCTGGCGTGCCCTCGCCCCATTCCACGCGCAGGCGCAGGTGCATCAGTTGCGCGGCATTCGGGTCGATGGGCGATGCGGCATTCTGCGCAGACGGGTCCTGCCAGGGCTCGACATCCAGGCGCCAGCGGTAACGGCCCTGTTCCAGTTCGCCATCGCGCTGTTGCGGCTGCGGCAGGTTGGCCAACTCGTCCAGCAGCGATTGCGCATGCAGCGCGGCACGCCCGGCATCGCCGGCGGCGCGTACCTGGCGGGTCGCGCCGGAAAGCGTTCCGAGCAACAGCGTCAGGCCAAGCGCGAGGATCGCGAACGCCACAATAATCTCGATCAAGGTGTAACCGCGCTGTCGCGCTCCGCCCCGGGTCCTGGCCACGACGCCGTCGCCACGGTGGGTGCGAATGATGCGCCGGGTTCTGTTCACTTTGAAGCCTGCACGCGCTTGACCCGCACGTCACCAATCAACCAGCCCACGTCGACATCCCAACCACCGCCGTTGGCGAGCAGGCGCACCCGTCCGCCAGTCGCCGCGCCATCCGGAAAGAAGCGCACCGTGCCCTTGCCTTCATTCTGTCCACCCGGCTCGAACTGGCTGGCGCGCGCGCCAGTGAACACCACTTCGCCGATGTCCGGCAGGTCGCCACTGCGACCCTTGGCGCCCTGCCACTGCCGCGTCGCCGGATCGATGATGACGTCCTGTGGCTGGCCACTGCTGATCGCCACCGCGCGCGCGAAACGCATCTGCGCGGCGACATCCCTGGCACCGGCACGCAATTTCATGCCCTGCATGCCGCTTCCGAACGCGGCCACGGCGAGCAGGCTGGCCGCCGCAATGAGCGCCATCACCAGGATCATTTCAAGCAACGAGAATCCAGATGACAGCCGGCGCACGCGCTTCATCGCGGCAGGCTCATCGACGGAACATGCTGCAACGGGTCATGCTGCGACAAATCCTGCGGCGAAGTCCGGCGCGGTTATTCGTAGCGGATGTCGGCATCGACGCTTTCGCCGCCCATCTTGCCATCGGCACCAAGGCTGATCAGATCAAACGAACCCTTCTCACCAGGCACCGTGTAGGTGTAGGGATGGTTCCACGGGTCCTTCATTTCGGCGTCCTTCGCATACGGACCCAGCCAACCCGACGCGCTGCCGGGCGCCTTCACCAGGTCAGCGAGGCTGCCCGGCAGGCTGCCGGTATCCATCTCGTACTGCTGGACCTTCTCGGCCAGCGTTTGAACCTGCGCCTTGGTCAGGTTGACCTTGGCGCGGTCGCCGCCGCCCAGAATGCGTGATGCCGCAAACGCGACGATACCGCCGATCAGCACCACCACCAGGATGATCTCGATCAGCGAAAAACCAGCCTGCCTGGCGGCGGCACGTGAACGGGTCAATGAACGGTTGCGCATGGAATTTCCCGATTTCGTTGTTGAGCCGAGGATGAATGCTGCCACGGAATTGCGCCCGGACTTTGAACCTGCTTCAAACCCCTGCGCGCCGCGAGGATTCGAGCGCAGCAGGGTTTCAGGCAGATTCACCCGATGACGCTGGTCAGGTCATAAATCGGCGACAGCACCGCCAGGATCACGATGCCGACCACCAGTGCCAGCACCAGGGTCACCGCCGGCACAAGCGCCGCCAGCAAGCGGTCCATCGCGACCGAGGTTTCCTGCTCGAAGGTGGCGGCGGTCTTGAGCAGCATCGTATCGAGCGCACCGGATTCTTCACCGACCTGCATCATCTGCAGGGCCAGGCGCGGGAAGCGCTTGCCCTTGCCGAGTGCCTGGGACAGTCCTACGCCGTTCTTGACGTCGGCGGCGGCGGCATCCACATCATTTGCCAGCACCCGGTTATCGAGCACGTTGCGGGCGATGCCGAGTGCGGACAGCAGCGGCACGCCATTGCGCAACAGGGTGCCCAAAGTGCGCGCCAGCCGTGCAGTCTCGATCCGCGCCACCAGTGTTCCGGCCAACTTGCGCTGCAGCAGCCAGCCGTCGAACTTCAGCATGAATGCCGGATCGCGGCGCTTGCGGTCCAGCCACAGAAGGATGAGTACCGGAACCGCCACAATCAGAACCCACCAGCTGCGCACCATCTCGCCCAGCCCCAGCACCAGCTGCGAGAACCACGGCAGGTCGGCGTCCAGGCTTTCATACATCGCCGAGAACTGGGGCACCACGTAACCCAGCAGGAACAGCAAGGACAGTCCGACCATCAGCAGCAGGATCGCGGGATACACCAATGCATTGATCACCCGCGCCCGCATCGCGCTCGACCGCTCCAGGTAGTCGGCAAGCTGCTGCAAGGTGTCGTGCAGGTTGCCGCCGGCTTCGCCGGCGCGGACCATGTTCACGTACAGCCGACTGAAGTCGCCGTGCTGGCGCTCCAGCGCCGCCGACAATGACGCGCCCCCGCGCACCGCCTCGCGGATCTCATGGATGGTGCGCCGTGCGACATCGTCCTCGGGCAATTCCAACAGGATCGAAAGCGCGCGGTCCAGCGGCTGTCCCGCGCCCAGCAAGGTCGCCAGCTGCTGGGTGAACTGGACCAGCCGCGCGCCGGCGAAAGGTTTCGGCTTGAACAACGCGCGCCATGCAGACTCACCACTGCTTTCGCTGGCAAGTTTGGCTTCGACCGGCAAGTGGCCCTGCTCCTGCAGGCGCAAGGCCACTTCGCCGTCACTGGCGGCCTCCATCTGACCATCCAGCATTTCGCCGCGCGCGTTCAGGGCTTTGTAGCGATACAGCGCCATCAGCTCAGGCGTCCTCGCTCACGCGCAGGACTTCCTCGATGGTGGTCAGGCCAGCCAGGGCCTTGGCAATGCCGACTTCGTACATCGTGCTCATGCCACCCTTGCGCGCAAGCTTCTCGATCTCGTCCATGCCGGCGTGGCGCATGACTGCGCGGCGGACCTCATCGTCCATCACCAGCAATTCCATGATGGTGGTGCGGCCAAGATAGCCGGTGGGCGACAGTGCCGATGGCCTTGGACGATGCAGGACGATGTCGCCCTGCGGCTGGAACCGGCGCAGGCCGAATTTCTCGATTTCCTCAGGCGACGCCGCGTAGGGCTCCGCATGCGTCGGTTCGAGTTTGCGCACAAGCCGCTGCGCAACAATCCCGTTGACCGTGGAGGTCAGTAGGTAATCCTCCACGCCCATGTCCAGCAGGCGGGTGATGCCGCCGGCCGCATTGTTGGTATGCAGCGTGCTCAGGACCAGGTGGCCGGTCAGTGCGGACTGGATCGCGATGCGCGCGGTTTCCAGATCGCGCATTTCGCCGATCATGATGATGTCCGGATCCTGTCGAACAATACTGCGCAGCGCATTGGCGAAGTCCAGCCCGATCTGCGGTTTGGCCTGGATCTGGTTGATGCCCTCGATCTGGTATTCGATCGGGTCCTCGACCGTGATGATCTTGACGTCCGGCGTGTTGAGCTTGCTCAGCGCCGTATATAGCGTCGTGGTCTTGCCGGAACCGGTCGGTCCGGTCACCAGCACGATCCCGTGCGGCTGTTCGAGCACCTTCTGGAAGCGCGGCATGAACTGCGGGCCGAACCCCAGCTTGCTGAAATCCAGCACCACGGTTTCGCGGTCCAGCAGACGCATCACCACGGACTCACCATGCGCGGTCGGCACCG
>JBBQHK010000032.1:0-30360 GCA_038323895.1 Lysobacterales bacterium
GCGTTGCTGGATCCAGCTCAACTGAAATGGGCGCACAGCCCTGCAACCCCGGCGGTGCCGGTGCCCACGCCATGGCCCAAGGCCGCGTTCGATGCCCATGCCAAGGTTTACCAGACACGCCGCGCCAAACTGCGAGCAGACAACCGCCCGGAGTCGGAGATCAACGCGCTGTTCCGCGAAGACCGGGCCTACAACGAAGGCCTGTTTGCGAAGGCGCCCTACCGGGACACGCTGGGTGCGTTCCAGGGCGCGAATTACTCTTCCACCGGGTATTACCGGCCCGAGCTGCAATGCCTGATGTTCGACCGCAGCGATACGTTCTGCAGCGTCTGCCAGCATGGGATCGAAGAGATCATCGACCTGTACAGCCAGTCGCAGTGACGCAGTCCAATGCAACCGCAGACATGTCCGGACGCACCCGCTGGTAGCGCGCAAACCGTGGCGTGCCCTTGGACGTGAGTCCGTTGTAGCGAAACGTGACCAAGCTGCCGATCAGCGGTGGCTGCGCGCGGTCGGCATCTCGCAGGCCGCTTCCGAGTGCGAAGCGCCGGCCATGTGCGTCCTGCACCAGTAACGCACCGACCATGCCGGCATGTTTTCCCTTGCCCGGGCGGTAGCCGACCACGCGGGCTTCGGCATCGTCCCAGCGCTTGTATTTCAGCAGTTGGTCAGTGCGGCCGGCGCGGTAGTGGGCGTGGGCGTGATGCAGCATCAGGCCTTCGCCACCGCCCGAGGCCACGGCGTCCAGCCAACTATCAATTTGCGCGCGATTGTTGAAATTGAGCTGGACAATGCGCTGCAATCGCGGAGATGCGATCCGTTCGACCATGACGCGCAATTCCCGCGTGCGACTGGCGAAGGGTTGCGCGGATGTCGGCAGGTCGAAGGCCATGAAGCGCACTTGTCGCCATGCCGAGGCATCGGCCTGCAGTGCGCGAGCCAGGTCACTCACTTCCTGGAACTGCCCGCGGCCGATCCACAGTTCACCTTCGATGGCCTGCGCCGGCCAGCCAGCGGTGAACCATGCGGGTGCATCGATGCGATTGCCCGCGCGGGTCAGGAGTTGCCGGCCATCCCAGCGGGCACGCACGCCGTCGAGTTTTTCGCTGACCAGATAGCCGGCGACGTCGATGCCGGCATGCAAGCCGGTTGCCAGCATGGGTGCAGGCAGTGGTGCTGGCGCGGCATGCAATGGCGAGCGCATCGAGGATCGGGCGTTGACGGGCAATGCCGCGGGTGGCAACAACAACAGGACGAGAAGGGCAGTGCGCAGGTCCATCGCGGCATTCCGGTTGGCGTGGCATGCAGCATCGCCGGAACATGGAGCGGCGACAGTCAGTGCGATGTCCTGCGCAGCGTCGGACGTTGCCCCGCCTGCGGTCAGTTTTCGCGCCGCGCAGAACGGCAGACCAGCACCGCATTGGTGCCACCGAACGCGAAGGAATTGCTCATCGCGATCTCGGCCCCTTGCACGACGCGCGCACCCTGGGCGACATAGTCCAGGTCGCAGTCCGGATCGTGCTGCACGAGATTGATGGTGGGTGGCAACACGCCACGCTCCAGCGCAAGCAGGGTGGCGACCAGCTCGACTGCAGCGCCGGCCCCCAGCAGGTGGCCATGCATGGCCTTGGTGCCACTGATGGGGATGTCGTACGCGCGTGCGCCGAAGACCTGCTTGATCGCCGCGGTTTCAGTGGCGTCGTTGGCCAGCGTGCCGGTGCCATGCGCATTGACATGGTCGATGGCGGCGGCCGGCAATCCGGCCGACGCAAGCGCCAGTTCCATCGCGCGCGCCTGTCCCGCGATGCTGGGTCGGGTGATGTGTTCGTTGTCAGTCGACAGGCCATAGCCCAGGAGTTCGCCACGAATGCGCGCACCACGCGCATGCGCATGCTCCCAGTCCTCCAACACCAGGACTGCAGCACCTTCGCCCAGCACCATGCCGGTACGGTCGCGAGCGAACGGTTTGCAGGATGCCGCGGGATCGTTCGCATCTTCGCTGGCCAGCGTGCGCAGGGCTTCCCACGCCTTGAGCGTGCCGAAGTTGAGGGGTGCCTCGCTGCCTCCCGCCAGGATCACCTCCGCCTCGCCAGCGCGGATCCGCCGCCAGGCTTCGCCGATGGCCACGGCCGACGAGGAACATGCCGTCGACCAGGTCAGGTTGGGTCCGGAGAGCCCGTGCTCGATGCCGATCCATGCCGCTGCGGCATTCTGCATCGCCATCAATACAGTGAACGGGGGCAGCCGCGTGGCGCCGTCCGCATACAGGGCCTGGTAGCCAACATCGATGATGTGACCCCCACCGTTCCCGGTGCCGATGAAAACGCCGGTGCGACGGCGTTCTGCCGCATCGAGTTGCAGCCCGGATCCGGCCATCGCCTGTTCGGCGGCTACCAGCGCGAACTGGCTGAAGCGATCCAGCATGCGCAGCTTCGGCGGTGGGAAGTGCATGCTGACATCCAGGTCAGCGGGTGCCGTGATCCTGTTGGCAAGGCGAGCGGCAAATGGTGCATCCAGACGACGGATTCCCGAGCGACCTGCCTGCAAGGCATCGAAGAACGCGTCTTCGTCATTGCCCAGCGGCGACACGATGCCCATGCCGGTCACCGCCACGCGCCGTGGCATGCGATCCGTTGGCGCGCCGCCCGTCATCAGCTGGCGACTACCGTCCCAGCGTCGACATTGCCTGTATTGCCCGTCCGGGCACGCAAGCCATCGATATAGTCGGCGACGCTGCCCAACGTCGGCAAATCGGCTGGCACGTTGTCTGCGACCACGCTGAAACGATCCTCAAGCGTGAAGATCAATTCAATCAGGGCCAATGAATCGATGGTGAGCTCGGCCAGTGGCGTGTCCGGTGTGAGCTTCGTCGGGTCAAGGCCATGATCCTTGGCGATGACTTCGCACAGGACATCGAAGGTGGATGCATCTTGGATGCTCATCAGCGGATTCCAGCGGCAGGTTGTGAATCGGAGTGTCTGGCAAGCGGGTGCCCTGCGGCAATCGTGGCAGGCAGGGCGGATTGCCGCACCTTGCCGGCAATGCGCGCGCCCTGGGTCAACACGCTGGGCCAGCGTTGCAGCAAGGGCAGCAATGGTGCGGCCGCGTGCGGGCGCATGGCCAGGTGCGCGCACACGGCAGCGAATCGAAGGCGCGGTGCGAAACTGGTTCGCCACGCGCGCGTGTACGCCGGCCCCAGTGATGACCAGGCCTGCCGCTGCCCTGCTAGCGGCGTCTGCACGTGATGCGCAATCAGGCGATCAGACAGCAGCCATGCGGACTGGAGTGCCATGCTCATGCCTTCGCCCAGGATCGGATGCGCTTCACCGGCCGCATTGCCGATGGCGAATTGGCCAGCGCCGACCCACGGCTTGCGGATGCCGGGTTGCAGAGGGCCCACCGCGAGCCATGGTCCGGCCAGCTCCGCGCTGTCCAGCGCGTCGCCCACGCCCGCGCAGGAGGCAAGCACATGCGCAAATGCGGCCTGCGCTGCGCTGGTTCCCGGATGCGCGGCGCGCGCCCGTTGCAGTGCATCGCGACGGATGCAGAAAGCGAGCGTTGTCAGGCCGTGGTCACCAAGCACCATCCCCCCATAACCGCCCGTAAACGCCAGCACGGGCAGCAGGCCGGGCTCGACGCGTGCATCCCGCCACGTTGATTTGAAGGCAAGCAGGTCGCCGTCGCGATGCGGCGCGCGGTGTGCAGAGGTATCGGCATCGCCGCGCGGGGCGGGCTCCCAGGAGCCGTGCGCATGGATCAGTACGGGAGCATGCAGTTGCACGTCGGTGGATTCGCCCGCGCGTACCAGCGTGCAGCGATGCAGGTCGCCATCGGCTTGGTGCTGCTTGACTGACCAAGGCTGGAAGACCTGGACCCCAAGGGTTTCGGCACGCGCGAGTAGCAGCGTGTCCAGGTGTTCGCGGCCCAACGCGCGTCCCCAGCGATGGCGGGCATCGAGCATCGGTGGCAGCGGTGCGACGATGCTGCGGTCACCGACCAGCAACCCCACCCGTTCAAGTTCGGGGCCGGCAAGTGTGTCGAATTCCTCGCCCACGCCAAGTGCGTCGAGTAGTGGCAGGTTGGATGCAGCGATGCATTCGCCACACACCTTGCGTCGCGGGAACTCGCGCTTCTCGACGATGGCTACCGACCAGCCCGCGCCTGCCAGGCGAATCGCCGCGGTGCTGCCCGCAGGACCGGCGCCGATGATGACGGCGTCGAATGCCTGGCTCATGCGCGCGATGCAACGAGGCGGTGGCTGAACAGCCCAGCCGAATGCTCGCGAAGATCCCAGCTTGCAGGCTGCGGCCAACAGTCGCTCAAATCACGACCTGCAAAACCCGCGCGCACGCTGACCACCGCGTCGTGCCGCGTGACCGAATTGCAGCCGATCGCACCAAGCATTCGGCTGCCAAGCAATGCAAACGCCGAGCGCCGGGGCTCCAGGCAGACGCAGGCGCGCGCACGTGATGCGATGCCATGGAGCAAGTCGACCAGACGCTGGCCTTCGAAGTGATGCAGGAACAGGTTGGCGACGATGATCGGTGGATCGCTGGCGTTGAAATCATGCGGTGGATTGGCGAGCCAATCGAAGACATCGACACCCACGACGCTCGCAGTCCAACCCAATTCGCCATACCGCTCAAGGGTCGCCGCTGCGACCACCGGTTGCAGGTCCAGCAATTCCAGCGTGACCGGAGGCCAGATTTCTGCACGCGACTGTGCCAGGCGCAGCAACAAGCTGCCGTCGCCCGCTCCAAGTTCGACGATGTGGACCCTTGCACGCCCAGCCACCAGCGGGTCAAGTGCTTCACCCAGCAAGCCCGTTGCGGACATCAGCCTGTTGATCCGACGCAGGTCCCCGCGCGAACGCACGGCGCGCGGATCGTCGGCGGGCAAGTGATCCAGCCACTCCGGTTCAACTACCCGCGGCATGCTCAAGAGCGTTGACTCACGCGACCGATTCACGCCACCTCCAGCAACGCGCCGTGGCTGCTGAAGCCCGCGCCGAACGAGGCAAGCCACCAATGCCCGCCGGATTCTTCCGCCGCAAGCGCCGCCTGCAACACGAAATAGACGAAGGCGCTACTCATGTTGCCGTACTCGCGCAGGATGGCGGCGCTATGGCTCACGTCCGCATCCGACAGCGACAGGCGCTGGCACAGCGCGGCCAGCACGTCCCGACCGCCGGCGTGCCAGATCCACTGGTTGATGTCGCGGCGTTCCAGACCTTCCGCCTGCAGCACCTCGTCAAGCACGCGCGGCGCATAACTCGCTGCCAGGCCCGGCACCTCGCGCGTCAGGATGTTGCGCAGCAGGCCACCGCGTTGCTCGAAGCGCAATGCGTCGCGCTGCGAGGGATCGATGATCGATGCCGCCCGCACCCAGCGCACACTTCGCTTGCCATCGACCGGCGTGGCCGACAGCACCGCCGCGCCAGCGCCATCGCCGAACAGACAGGCGCTGATCAAAACGCCGACATCGTTGTCCAGGTACATCGCCGCGCTGCTGACTTCTACGCAGATCGACAGCACTCGCGCGCAGTGGCCCGATGCGATGAGCGCCTCGCCAGTGCGCAGGTTTGGCAGCGCCGCGCCGCAGCCCTGGCCGACCAGGTCCAGCGCCATGACATCGGCGCGCAGGCCCAGTGACTCGGTGACGTAGCTGCTCAGCGCCGGGCACAGGTAGCCGGTGCAGGTACTGACGATCACCGCATCGATATCGGCGGCCTGCAGTCCCGCGTCGGCCAGCGCACGGCTGGCAGCCTGCGATGCCAAAGGCGGGGCATGCGCCAGGAAGCGCGCATGCAGGGTGTCGGAGTCGATCGAGAAGACCTTGTCGAGCGTGTCTACAGCAAGGTGGCGGGCCTCGATGCCGTTGTCGCGTGACAGCACCAGTTCGGTGACCATGCGCGCACGACGGTCCAGCCGGTCGAACCATGGGGACGCTTTGAAGGACTCCCAGCAGTCGGCTTTTGTATAGCGCCGCTCGGGGTGCGCGGTACCCAGGCCAACGATATACATGCCACCTCGATTCAGGCGGGCAGCGCCCCCGGGAATCCTGATCTTATGTGACGCGGGTGAAGCCAGTGTCAGGGGTAGCGTGGCCCTCAACGGCGCCCACGCGCTCGCGTACGGCGCGCATGTCGAGCACCGGACGCACTTCGATACTGCCGAAACGCGCCCACGGGAACTCCTGCGCGATGCGCAGCGCCTCGTCCATCGAGTCGGCCCCGATCAGGTTGAAGCCGGCCAGGAACTCGCGAGTCTCGGCGAAGGGGCCATCGGTGACGCGGCTGATGCCATCGCGCACGCGCAGGGTCCTGGCGGTGTCGGGGTTTTCCAGTTGCTGCGAACCATGCAACGAGCCGTCCTGCTGCAGGGCGTCGGCCTTCTCGAAACAGCCGCGCATCAGGCGGTCGTATTCGGCCTCGGGCAGCTCGGCCATCAGTGTGGGGTCGATGTGGATCAGGGTCAGGTATTGCATCGCAGGCTCCGCATCGCACACATCGGGACGTCGATCATGCCCGCAGTCGGCACCCAGCTCAAACCGGGCTATGGAAAGAATTTTGCTCGGTGTGTCGATTCCGGCCACACCCGTTCGTCGTTATCTTTGAAAGCGGCCAGGACGCGCCGCGATGAAGGAGATCGACATGAAAGTGATGGTAATGGTCAAGGCGACCGCGGAGTCCGAAGCCGGGGTGATGCCGTCTTCGGAATTGCTGGAAGCCATGGGCAAGTTCAACGAGGAACTGGTCAACGCCGGGGTGATGCTGGCGGGCGAAGGCCTGCACCCGAGTTCGCGCGGCGCGCGCATCGCGTTCGATGGCGCGCAGCGGCGGGTCATCGACGGCCCGTTCGCCGAGACCCGCGAGCTGGTCGCCGGGTTCTGGCTGTGGCAGGTGCGTTCGCTGGACGAGGCGATCGAATGGGCCAGCCGCTGCCCGAACCCGATGCCGGGCCCGTCCGAGCTGGAGATTCGACCCATCTTCGAAGCAGAGGACTTCGGCGATGCATTCACCCCGGAACTGCGCGAGCAGGAAGACCGCCTGCGCGAACGACTTGGCAATTGAACCGGCAACCATAAGGAGCGACGCCATGAAACTGATCCCGTACCTGATGTTCCGCGAAGGGAAATGCCGCGAGGCCTTCGCGTTCTATGCGCATGCCTTGGGCGGCGAAATCGTATCGAGCGTGACCTATGGCGACATGGGGCCGGACATGCCCGAGCCAATGAGGCCGCTTGTCGCCAACATCCACTTGCTGGTTGGCGGCGCTTCGATCATGGGCTCGGATGCCATGGAAAACCTCGATGGCCAAGCCACGACCTCGGTCAACATCGAGGTGGACAGTGTCGAGGAAGCAGAGCGTGTGTTTGCCGCGATGTCAGAAGGCGGGCTGGTGCGGATGCCACTCGCAGAGAGCGAATGGGCGTTGTGCTTCGGCATGTTCGACGACCGCTATGGCCAGCCATGGATGGTCAATTGCATGAAGCCGACGCCATAAGCCACCCATCCCGCCAAGGACACCACGATGCCACGCAATCTCTACGTCAACCTGCCGGTCAAGGACCTCGAACGCACCGTCGATTTCTTCGCCGCGCTCGGATTCTCGTTCAACCCGCAGTTCACCGATGAAAACGCTGCCTGCCTGATCATCAACGAACGCACCAGCGTGATGCTGCTGGTTGAAAGCTTCTTCGCTGGATTCACGAAGAAGCCCATTGCCGATGCGCGCGCCAGCACGGAGGCATTACTGGCGTTGTCGCTCGACAGCCGCGAGGAAGTCGATCAATTCATCGCCAAGGCAGTTGCCGCCGGCGCGGCCACGCCGATGGATGCGCAGGACCTTGGCTTCATGTACGAGCGTGGTTTCGAGGATCTGGACGGCCATCAGTGGGAAGCGTTCTGGATGGACGAATCGCAGATGCCGGCGAAGTGATCGCACGATGCCGCCAGGGCAAGGGTTGCAGGATGCCGCGGGCGGTGATGTGATCGCCCGCGATGCCAATCGACACCCGCCCTGACGCGATCCATCGCACCCTGGACACGCTGTGGCGGATGGAATCACCGCGGCTGCTGGCACGCATTGCACGCATCACCGGCACGCTCGATATGGCCGAGGAACTCGCGCAGGATGTCTTGCTGGGCGCGCTGGAACGCTGGCCGCGCGACGGCCTGCCGGACAAGCCGGCGGCATGGCTGATGACCGCGGCCAAGCATCGCGCCATCGATCACCTGCGCCAGCGCGCGCTGCATGCGCGCAAGCAGGCTGAGTTCGGTATCGAACTGGAGTTGTACGGAGCCGACATGCAGGGCGACGACGCGCAACGTCTGGCGGACGACGACATCGGTGACGACCTGTTGCGCCTGCTGTTCGTCGCCTGCCATCCGGTGTTGCCGATGGAATCAAGGGTCGCGCTGACCCTGCGCCTCCTGGGTGGCCTTAGCACTGCGGAGATTGCGCGCGCATTCCTGCAGGCCGAGCCAACCGTGGCCCAACGCATCGTCCGCGCCAAACGCACGCTGGCGAAGGAGGCGGTGGCGTTCGAGGTGCCGCGAAAAGCCGAGCTGCCGGAGCGGCTCGATGCCGTGCTGGAAGTGGTCTACCTGGTGTTCAACGAAGGTTACGCGGCGACCAGCGGCGATGACTGGATGCGGCCGGCCTTGTGCGAGGAAGCGTTGCGGCTTGGCCGGGTGCTGGCAGGCCTGTTGCCAATCGAGCCCGAGGTGTTGGGCTTGCTTGCACTCATGGAATTGCAGGCCTCGCGCATGCCGGCGCGCACCCAGGCCGACGGGACGCCGATCCTGCTACCCGACCAGAACCGCACGCGGTGGGACCGCCTGCAGATCCAGCGCGGGCTTGCCGCACTGGCGCGAGCGCATCGCTTGGGCGGCGGCCTTGGCGCCTACGCGCTGCAAGCCGCGATTGCCGCCTGCCATGCACGCGCCTTGCGCATGCAGGACACCGATTGGCCGCGCATCGCCGACCTGTATGCGCAGCTGGCGCAGGTGTTGCCCTCGCCGGTGGTCGAGCTCAACCGCGCGGTGGCGGTCAGTCGCGCGCAGGGTGCAGAGGCGGGCCTCGCCATTGTCGAAGCGTTGGCTGACGCACCACAACTACGCGACTACGCGCCATTGCCAGCCGTGCGTGGCGATTTGTTGCAGCAGCTGGGCCGCTTCGAGGAAGCGCGCGAGGCCTTCATCCGGGCGGCGTCGCTGACCGGTAATGCGCGCGAGCGCGAGGTGCTGCAGGCACGCGCGGATGCGTGCACCGCCATGCCACCGCCAGGGTGACGGCGCTGCCGCGACGCGCGTAACCGGTCGGGTCACATGTTCCGGAACAGGGCCATGAACGGCACGCTGACGGTCAGCGTTTCGGGACGGGTCTTCAGGCGGACGATACCGCGGCCGGCGTCGTCGCGGGTGATCCCGGCGATCGCCTTGAGATTGACGATGGTCGAGCGATGGATCTGCTTGAAGCAGGCCGCATCCAGCACCGCCACCAGCTCCTTGATCGGCGTGCGTAGCAAAGCCTCACCTTCGGCGGTAACGACCGTGGTGTATTTGTTGTCGGCGCGGAAGTAGGCGACCTCGTCGACCAGGATCAGCCGGGTTTCCTTGCCGGCGCTGGCGGTGATCCAGGTCAGCGGCTCGGGTGTGTCGCTGGCCCGTGGCGCCTCGCCCAGGCGTTGGATCAATGCGGCGAGCGTCGCCGCGTCCGGATTGCCGGTGCGCGCCTGGAGTCGTGCGACGGTAGCGGCCAGGCGCTCGGGCTGGACGGGTTTCAGCAGGTAGTCGATCGCGCCGCGCTCGAAGGCGTCAATTGCATATTGGTCATACGCGGTCACGAACACGATTTGCGTGCGTGGACTGGCATGTGCGGCGGCAGTGGCGACTTCCAGGCCGGTCAGGCCGGGCATGCGGATGTCGAGAAAGGCAATGTCCGGGTTGTACTCGGCCAGCGCTTCCACCGCGCTTGCGCCGTCCTCACATTCGGCCAGGACTTGCAGTTCCGGCCATGCGCTATGTAGCTGGTCGATGAGTGCTTGCCGTAGCAGGGACTCGTCCTCTGCAACGATGCAGGTGCGTACAAGATCAGACATCGTGGTCGCTCCGGAAAGCCGTGTTGCTTGCAGGTGCCGCATCAACCGCGGGCACGGTAATTGTTGCCGCAACGCCGGTCGGGAAGTTGGCGATGATCGACAGTGCAGCCTTGCCACCGAACATCAGCCGCAGGCGTTCGCGCACGTTCTTCAGGCCGATGCCGGTGCCACTGTTCTTGGTGTTCAGGCCTTCGCCATCGTCGGCCACGGTAATGGCGACGATGCCATCATCCCCACGACGCGCGCGAATCCATACGGTGCCGCCCCCGGTGCGCGCCTCCAGCCCGTGTTTGATCGCGTTCTCGACCAGGGTCTGCAGCATCATCGGCGGCAGCGGGGTGGCGCGCAGGTTCTCGGGCACGTCGACCTGGACGGACAAGCGGTCGCCCATGCGGATCTTGAGGATTTCCAGATAGGCCAGCGCGCGTTCAAGTTCGGTGCCAAGTTGCGACATCGCATCGTCGGCATCGGGCAGGGAGTTGCGCAGGTACTGGATCAGGTGGCCCAGCATCTGCTCGGCGCGCGCGGGGTCACTTTTCGTCAGCAACTGCGCGCTGGCCAGGGTGTTGTAGAGGAAATGCGGCTCGACCTGCGCGTGCAGCCGGCTGAGCTTGGCGACGGTGAGTTCCTTTTCGCTCTGGGTCTGCGCGACGCTGGCCTGTTCGCCGCGGCGGCGCTCGGCCACGCGGCGGGTGATGGCGCGCGTGATCGCCTCGGCGTTCTCGTAATTGGTGCCGTCGTCGACCAGGAACCAGTCGCTCCACGCCGGATTCTCGGGTTCGCAGATGAGCAGGACGCTGCCGCTGTCATGGCTGGGGGTGACCGTTGCCAGGATCTGGTTGCGGGTCACGCCGAACCAAAGCAGCGGGTTGTAGCGCCGTAGCGGATGCTCGCCATAGGTCGTCGGGCGGGTGAGCTTGGCCCGGATCTGCAGGCTGTCGCGTGCACTTTCGACCTGTTCGATGCGGGGCAGTTCGCGGATCGCGGCCTCCAGCAGGTCGAAGCTCTCGCCGGCTTCGAACGGGATCTCGACCTGCCGGCGCTGGCGGTTGCCGAGCGCGCCATTGTCGATGTGCCCGGCGATCAGCCGCACCCGGTTGAGATGCGAGAACGCGCCGGTGACCACCAGCGCCATCGTGGCCATCCCGGCCAGCACCATCGGGAATTCGAACTGGCCGATCAACGGGACGCTGGAATACAGCCCCGAGACCAGCATCACTGCCAGGCCCCAGGCGGCGATGATGCGCAGGACGAACAGCGCGCTCTTGATCATGTGCTTTTTCCCGCATGTGAATCGAATTGCAGGCGAGGATAACGGCGCATTGATGGCCACAGGCGGGCTATGCGATGGAAGCCGGGATACGTCGACGGAAACGACGTAGGCACGACGGGCGCCGAGCGCCAGCGATGTCAGGACGAGGTTCCGCGCTGCGCCAGGCTGTGTTCGATGTCTTCCAGGCGCCGCCCGCGCGTCTCCAGTCCATGCCGCCTGAGCAGGAGCATCGACAGCAGCGTGGGAACCGCCACCAGCACCGCGGACAGCGCCAGGTGCTCGAACAGCCCCGCGACGCCCAGCGCGGCGCCCAGGATGCCGCCGAACTTGGTGCCGGCGGCGATCGCCCCTGCACCGGTCCCGCGCACGTGCAGCGGGTAGATTTCGGTCGCGTACGGCACCAGCATCGCGATCACGCCATTGCTGCTGACCAGCAGCGCGGCACTGGCCAGCGTCGCGGCGGCGACCGACTGCACCTGCAGCCACGCCATCGCCGCGAAGGCGAGCAGGGCAAGCGCGGTGAGGCCGATGAACAGCAGCAGGCTGCGGATCGTGCTCCAGCGGTGATAAAGCCAGATCACCGGCAGCATTCCCGGTAGCGCCAGCAGCGCCGACTTCGCCAGCAGAGCGCTGGTGGCATCGGAGTCCACGCCAAGGGTGACCAGCTTGATTGGCAACCACAGCAGGAAGCCGAAGTTCACCAGGCCCCATGCCAGGCCGCACAGCAACAGGCCCCAGGTGATGGATGCGTGGCGGCCACGCAGCAGGCTGCGCAGGCTTGAGACCGGGTGTTGTTCGTCGATCACCGGCGGCGCCGGGTTCGCGGCATCGTCGCGTTCCAGTGCATCGCCGGCGAAGCGACGCAGCACGGCCCGCGCCTGGTCCTGCCTCCCGTGCAGGGCGAGGAACCGCGGCGACTCCGGTATCCAGCGGTTGAGCAGGATGATCAGTGCGCCGGTGGGCAGGCCCAGCAGCCACAGGATGCGCCAGCTGAACAAGGGTTCCAGCAGGGCCGCGGACCCGGACGCCAGCAGGTAGCCGGCCGACGTGCCAAGGCCGCCAAGCAGGACCAACAGCCAGCCGCGATGTGCCGCGGGCACGGTTTCCGCCATCAGGGTGAACGCGATCGGCAGCAGGCCGCCCGCGGACAGGCCCATCAGGAAGCACATTGCCAGGTTCCAGCCGAAGCTCGGCATCGCCCCGCAGATCGCGGTGCCCATGAACATCACCGCAGACAGCAGGATGGCCGCGCGCCGACCGAACACGTCGGCCATCCGGCCCCATACCAGCGACCCCAGCGTGGTGCCGGTCAATGCCACCATCGGTAGCCAGCCGGTTTGCGCGTGGCCAATCGCGTATTCGCGGCCCAGGCCTGGCAGCACGAATCCCAGTGTCGCCGGTTTCATCACATCGATCGCCAGCGCGACCATCAACACCACCACCAGGGACGCGTGCGCGCGGTTGAGCGGCACCCCGTCGGCGACGTGGAAAAAGCGCAGGTGGTCGCCGACCTGCCGGTGGCGGCGCAGGTCGGCAAGGAGCGGCATCAGCCCCCAGCATGCCAACAGTAGGCCAGCCGGGATCATCGCCATGCCGGTCCACATCCCGGGCGTCATCGGCATGCCGACCATCTGCCAGTGCGTATGCCGGCCCATCCAGAACATCGGTGCATGGGCCAGGACACCGGCCAGCACCAGCACGCAACCAGTCCAGAATGCGAATGGATGCGGGAATCGCGTGACGTCCTGTTTCATCCAGACGTGCCTGCACCATCAACGAGGAAGCCGCCATTCTGGCGGCTTCCTCGGGCAACGGACAGCGCTGGCGCGCCTCAGCGAGCGGCGGTATCCAGGTCGCGGCGCACCCACGCATCGATCATCCGCTTCTCGAAGCGCAGCGGGTCGCTGCTGTTGATCGGGCTGGAATTGATCAGGAAGGCAGGGTCGCTGAGCTTGCGTTCGCCTTCGGCGAGCAAGCTGCCGCCGGCACTGTAATGGCGGAACTGCAGGGTCATGCGCGGCGGGTAGAGATCGCGGACGATGCGGGTGTCATGCAGGGCGAGCCCGTGCCAGGGCTCGTATTCGCCAGCACGATCGACATCGACAATGGTCAGCTCCAGCCGGTCGCCCGGCGCAAGCTGTTCCTGCGCCCGCTTGCGCAGGTACTGGGCGAGTTCCTGCAGCCAGTCACCTTCCGTCGCAGCCCAGCGGTTGCTGCTGTGGCGCAATTCCGTGAAGGTCGCCGGGTCCACCCAGGCCACGCTGACCGGGCCGGACTCAGGCAGGGCGCGTGGCGCATCCGCCGCCAGCATCCCGGCACCGCCGGTGGACGCGCAGCCGGCCAGGGCCAGCAACAATGAGAGCGACAGGCCGTGGTGAATGCGCATGGCGGATTCCTCGTTGGGGAGAGCCCTAAGTGTGCGCCGACGTGGATGTACGTGGCGGCAATGCGCCCTGGTTCAGTCAGCCGGCGTTTCGACGGCGTCTTCGTTGCTGTCGTCCAGGAACCAGGCCTCGACCGTGCCCTGCATCTTCATGGTCATCGGCTTGCCGCGACGGTCCAGCGACTTGCCGAACGGCAAGCGCACCCAGCCCTCGCTGATGCAGTACTCGTCGACGTTGTGGCGTTCCGTGCCATTCAGGCGGATGCCGATGCCGCGCTCCAGCACGGAGGGATCATGAAACTTGCTGCGAGGATCGTTCGACATGCGGTCGGGCGGGCTGCCCTCATTAGGGGTGTTCTGGTCTTGATCGGACATCGGGATGCTGCCGGCTTTCGGGGCCGACAGCATACCGGGATGTGCTGGGTCGCTCAGCTGATGTGGCCCGTCATGTGATCAACCCGGCTTGCGCGACAGCGCGTAGAAGGCCAGGTTGCCCAGGCCCAGTGAACCGATCAGCAAGGCGATCACGCCGGGGTTTATCTCGGTCCAGCCAGCGCCCTGGACGATGCCGAAGCCTATCGCCAGCGCCACCAGGGTGATGCCCCAGCGCAGTGAAGACAGGCGGCGGTTGGTTTCGTCATTGGCCATGATCGACTGCACCAGTTCCGGGGAACCGTTGCTGCTGACCAGTTGCTTGCGCACGCGTGCATCCATCACCGCCTTGATCGCATAGGTGATGCAGATGAACAGGCTGACCGGGACCAGAAGTGCGAAATCCATGTTGTGCTCCAGATTGAATCCGGCTGCCGGAGTGGTGGCCGTTCGGGCAAAGAGATACGGCTGCGGCGAGTCCGGTTGCAGTCTGCCCGCAAAAAATCCTGCGGCACACTTGCAACCGCACCCGCCCCGGGCGTATCCAGTGCTGGATGGATGCCAATCCCGACATCGACCGCGTGCTTGTCCAAGCCGTGCTGGCCAATCGCCCGGGCGCGTTCGAACAGCTCGTGCGCGACTACCAGGGCCTGTGCTGGCACGTGATCCAGCGCATGGTTCGCCATCCCGAGGACACCCGCGAACTTTGCCAGGAGGCATTCCTGCGCGTGCATCGCTACCTGCACCAGTACCGTTTCGACAGCCCGCTGAAATCGTGGATCGGGCAAGTTGCCTATTCAGTGGCGTGCAGGCACCTGGAACGCAAGCGCATCCCGTTGGCCGAAGCGGGCGCCGATGCCGACGGCCTGTCCCTGCTCGACAATATCGGCGATGGCCACGACCTGCAGGCCGTGCATGCGCAGGGCGAGGACGAACGCGAGTTGCATGCCGCGATCGAGGCGCTGCCGCCGGTACAACGGACGGTGCTGACCCTGTACCACCTGGAAGAACTCCCGATCGCCGAGATCGCCACGATCACCGGCATGGCGGAAGGCACCATCAAGAGCCACCTGTTCCGTAGTCGCAAGCATTTGCGCGAGATACTGAGTTCGCGAATTGGAGTTGCCGCATGACCAGCCGACAAGATCCCCCACAGAATTTCCCCGATCTCGACCAGGCACACTGGCAGGCGCAGGAGCGTGCGCTCCTGGCCCTTCGCGATGGCACTGCCGATGCAGATGCGAGCGACCTGCGTGTCGCCCGTGCATTGCGGCGAGCACCGCCAGTGGACTTGCCCATGGATTTCGCTGCGCAGGTGGCGCGTCTTGCACGCGAGCACGCGACGGTTCATTCGTTGTTCGAACAACGCCTGCTGCGCGGGCTTTCAGTGTTGTTCGGCCTGTCGGCGCTGGTCACCGTGGCCTGGTATGGCCGCAGCTGGCCGGCCGAACTTGCCGCGGTGCTGCCGGGTGGCAGCGAAGCGGCCGGCTGGAGCCTGGCGGCAGGCCTGTGCGTGCTCGGCAACTGGGCGTTTGCGCTGCTCAGCCGCCAGCGCGGGGAACACAGTCAGACGCCTGTCTGATCCTGCGCATCGTTACACTTCGCGGATGTCATCTACATCGCGCGATATCGCCCTCGACGCCCTGTTTCACCCGTTTAGTGCCGGCTTGCTGCAGTGGCCGGCCAATGGCGTGCTGTTCCTGCGTGCCCGCGAAGGCGCGGCCCTGCACGCGAATCCTGGCCGCGGCCTGGTAGGCAGCCAACCGTTCAAGCCGGAAGCGGAACGCCTGACACGGATCGGCATCGAATTGATCGATGAGGACGCCTTGCCGGCAGCGAGTTTCCCGTTGGTACTGGTGCTGCCACCCCGCCAGCGCGAGGAAGCACGCGCACTGCTGGCCAAGGCCTGCGCGGCAGTGGCTGAAGGCGGCGTTGTCGTGGTGTCGGTGGCCAACGATGAAGGCGCGAAATCGCGCGAGACCGACCTCAGGCTATTGGCAGGCTCGCTGTCGGTGGTCAGCAAGCACCACTGCCGGGTGGTCTGGACCGCGCCGGGCGCCGCCATCGACGCGACGCTGCAGGCGCAATGGGCGCGTGGCGATGCGCCGCGGCGGGTGATCAGCGTCAACGTCCCGTCGGGCGGATTTCTGAGCCGGCCCGGGGTCTTCGCGTGGGATCGGGTCGACGCAGCGTCGGCCATGCTGGCTGCCGCGCTGCCAAGCGACCTGCATGGGCGTGTCGCCGATTTCGGCGCGGGTTGGGGCTATCTGGCCCTGCAGGTTATGTCGCGCTGCCCGCAAGTCACGTCGCTGGATCTTTACGAAGCCGATGCGCGCGCGCTGGTATTGGCCAATGCCAATCTTGCCGCCGCCGTTGGACCAGAACACAACGTCCCGGTGCATTTCCATTGGCAGGATGTCGCCGCAGGAGTTTCGGAACGCTTCGACGCCATCGTCTGCAATCCGCCATTCCACGCACTTGGCCGGGGTGATCGCCCCGATATCGGCCGTGCTTTCATCGAGGCAGCAGCGTGGGCACTGAATCCGGGTGGCCGGTTGTGGCTGGTCGCCAACCGCCATCTTCCTTACGAGGATGCCTTGGGCACTGGTTTTCTGCAGGTGCGCACGGCCGCGCAGTCTGGCGGATTCAAGGTGATCGAAGCGATCAAGGCGTCCACGCCAAGCAAACCAACCAGACGTACGCGATGAAACTGGTCAAACACCTCGCCAATCTTGGCTACGGCAGCCGCAAGCAGGTCGCATGGCTGTTCCGCGAAGGCCGCATCACCGATGCCGCCGGTGAGGTCCTGTATGCCGACGACACGCCCGCGCACGACGAAATCCGCGTCGATGGCGAGCCACTGGACCCGGCAGCCGGCATCTTGCTGATGCTGCACAAACCACTTGGCGTGACCTGTTCCAGGAAAGACGTTGGGCGCGTGGTATTCGACCTGCTGCCGCCGCGCTTCCGTCTGCGCGATCCGGCGCTGTCCACGGTGGGCCGGCTGGATCGCGATACGTCGGGCCTGTTGCTGCTGACCGACGACGGCCAGCTGCTGCACCGGATCATCTCGCCGAAATCGAAATTGCCCAAGATCTACCTGGTGACGCTGGCGCAGGACCTGCGTGGCGAAGAAATAGCGACGTTCGCCAGCGGCAACCTGATGCTGGAAAGCGAGAACACGCCACTGTTGCCGGCCGAGCTTGAAGTGCTTGGTTCGCGCGAGGCACGCTTGACCCTGCACGAAGGCCGCTACCACCAGGTGCGGCGCATGTTTGCTGCGGTCGGCAACCACGTGGAGGCGCTGCATCGCGAGCAGGTTGGCGGGCTTGATCTTGGCGACATGGCTGAAGGCCAGTGGCGGATGCTGGGTGATGCGGAGCTGGAGCAGTTGTTTGGCTCTTGATGTTGCATCGAGTCGCGGAGGGAATCCATGCGTGTGCGCGGCCCCACACGCTACTTCGCAGAGCTAGTTGGAGAGCAACTTGGCAAATCCTTCAATCCCCAATTCCCGCATCGTCGCCACATTGCGCTCGATGATCGCGTCTGGTTCCGGATAGGCCTCAACCGCACGCGCCACGCTGTCTTCGCGCAACAGGTGCAGCACGGGGAACGGCGCGCGGTTGGTCAGGTTTTCGGCATCGTCGGGCTGGGTGCCCGCGAACTGGTAGTAAGGATGGAAACTGGCGACCTGCAGCTCGCCTTCCAGATCCATCGCTTCGACCAGCGCATCGGCCTGGTCAAGGAAATCGTTGTAGTCCAGGAAATCCTGCAACACCTGCGGATGCACCAGCACGGTGGTGTCGACCTGATCGATCGGCGTGTCGCGCAGCAGGACGAGTTCTTCGCCAAGCTGTTCGAGCAATGCCGATTCCGTGCTCGCGTCACTGATGACGATCCGTACCTGGTTCCTGGCGTACACCGCCTTGGCGAACGGGCACAGGTTCAGCCCGATCACCGCGCGTTCCAGCCAGCGGCGGGTATCAACCTCGACCTGCGCCGCATTCATCGACATCAGTCCCGGAAATTGTCGAACTGCAGAGGCACGCCGTATTCGCCCGCGCGCAACAGCGCCATCGCCGCCTGCAGGTCGTCGCGCTTCTTGGCGTTGACGCGCAGCTTGTCGCCATTGATCTGCGAATCGACCTTGAGCTTCGCGTCCTTCATTGCCGTTTGCAGCTTCTTGGCGATCTCGCGCTCGATGCCCTGTTTGACCGTGACGGTCTGCCGCGCGCCGGCCAGATTGGTGTCGATGTCGCCAAACTCCAGGCACCGGGCGTCTATCGACCGTGCGATCAACCGCGCGCGCAGGATATCGGTCATCTGCTGCAACTGGAATTCGCTGGGCGCGGACTGCTTGATCGAAGCGTCGTCCAGCTCGAAGCTGGCTTCCACGCCCTTGAAATCGAAGCGGGTGGTGAGCTCGCGGTTGGCTTGGTCGACCGCATTGGTGAGTTCGTGGGTGTCGACTTCGGAGACGATATCGAAAGAAGGCATGGGAGATGACCGGTGGATTCTGGTCGCTCAGGATAACGCGCAGCGGCACGGCCTGAAGCCCGTGCCGCTGCGTCGCCATGCTCAGGGGCAGACGTTCTGGTAGATGCAGGCGATCCATTCGGGATGGTCAATGAACGGATTGCGGTTGCCCTGGTAGGTCTGCACCGCGTCGTTGCGGATCCGCTCATAGGCATCGACCGGGTCCTGCTGACTCCATTGCAGCAACACCGACAGCAGGCCCATGTAGGCGATGGAGGCATTGCCGTTGGTGTTGGCGATCAATGACGCGCTGTCGGTCAGGCGCAGGTCGGGTTCGCTGATGCCGGCATTGGTGCCGCCTTCGTAGCGGATGTCCATGTAAAGCACGGCGCGCGCGACATTGCCCTTCATCCCGCTCCAGGTCTGGAAGATCGTGCCGTTGCTCCAGTTCGAGTTGCCCGGGAAACTGCCGCTGCCACCACCACGGCCGTTATGGGCGGCGGTCGGAAATTCGGAGCAAGCGGCCGTGCAGTTGCCGTAGGGCAGGTTGCTGCGCGCGCTGTTGTAGCTGATGTCGGCCAGCATCAACATGTGCAGGTCGGTGTACGCGAAGTTGGTCGGGCCATCGACCGAGAATCCGTAGGAATTGGGCCAGGTGTGCTCGCGGTTGTAGAAGCTGTTGCCGCCAGCCGCTTTGGGATAAGCGGTGTTCTTGTAGATGTCGAGGATCTTGCTGGCATCGACCGGGTCTTCGTCGGCGAAGTTCAGCGCGTCCCAGCTGTCAGTGGTGCTGGCGGTATAGGGGATCTTGGTGCTGGCCATGATCTTCGCGTGCAGGCTGCTGCGCAACGCTGTCGCACTGGAGGTGTTGACCCCGCTGTAATACGGGTTGTTGCCGCCACCACCGCCCGCTGTGGTGAAGCTGCCGCTCAGGCTGGCGCCAGAGAAGCTGCTGTAGGCGCGCAGCATCACATGCCAGGTACCTGCCTGCGGCGCGGTGAAGCTGCAGGTCTCGTTGTTGCCATTGAGGTAGGGGCGGCAGTCATAGGTGCTGGTGGTTGGCGCACTGCCGAAACGCACGTACAGGTCCGCATCGCCGCTGCCGCCACTGCTGCCGACTTGCAGGTTGGTGGCGCCGGTGGGCACCACCAGCGTGTAGGCAACGCTGTTGCCGGTGGTCGCGGACAGGCCGGTGACCGGCACGCCGTTTTGAAGCACGTTGCCGCTGCCTGTGCCGCCGGTAGGCGTCTGTCCGGTGTTGCAGGCGCCGAATGAACTTGTGCGCGATGCCTGCCAGCTGAAGTCCGCGTAGCGGCTGCCGCTGCCGGCCAGCTGCAGCGAGGTGCCGGTGGCGGTCGACGAGGTCTCCGACTTCGGGATCGCGGTGCTGGCACGTCCGGCGGCCGGGCCGTTGGTGGCGGTGAACGTGCCCTCGTAGCTCAGCAGCTGGACCAGCGCGCCGCTGGCATTGACCAGCGCCACGCCGTCCGGTGCACCGTTCTGGATGCCGGGGACCGCCACCGTTGCGGTGCCGTAACCATTGCACTGATTGGCGATCGTGCCGGACAGCGCCAGCGTGGCGTAGCTCTTGCCGTCGGTGCCGTTGTAAAGGACGACGCTCCACCCGGCCAGGCTGGTGCCGGCGGGGGCCAGCACCTCGACCTTCTCCGACACGTCGGTGTTGACGTTGTCGTAGTGGATCTCGTTGATGAAGACGTCGGCACGCGCGGGGGCGGCCGCGAGCATTCCGAAAAGCACGGGCACGGCAATGGCAGCAAAGCGCATGGCGCAACCTCTTTGGCGGTTGATAGGCAGGGGTGGAATTTCGGTACGGTGCAGGTCAGGCGCAGTTTCAGCTGGGCGACGTTTCCAGGATCCAGTCTGCGGGCCAAGTGTGACAGCGAGGTGCGTGACGTAGGTGCTGCGCTGCCGCATGCTCGCGGCATGCCAGCCCTCGTCAATGCTGAACGCGACCACCGCCGCAGCGTGTGGATGATGCTTGCCGCCGTGCTGATGTTCGCGCTGATGGACGCCGGCCTGAAGACGCTGTCCGCACATTACCCGCCGTTGCAGGTCGCGACCTTGCGTGGCCTGTCTTCGCTACCGCTGGTGCTTGTCTGGGCGTTGTGGACAACCGGGTTGCGGCCGCTCCTGCGCATCCGCTGGCCACTGCACCTGCTGCGCGGCGTGCTGGGCATCGTGATGATGGGCAGCTTTGTGTATGCGCTGAAACGGCTGCCGCTGTCCACCGCGTATTCGATCTTCTTCGTCGCGCCCTTGCTGATCACAGCGTTATCGGTGCCGATCCTTGGCGAAAAGGTCGGACCGCGTCGCTGGACCGCGATTGCGATGGGCCTGCTCGGCGTGCTGTTGGTGTTGCGCCCAAGCGGGGAAGGCATGTTCACCTTGGCCGGCCTTGCGGTCCTTGTCGCGGCGCTTGGTTACTCCGTCTCGGCCATTACCGTGCGGGTGCTGGCGCGCACGGACTCCAACCAGGCAATGGTGGTCTGGCTACTGGCGATGATGGCCGTCGGGGCTGGCCTGTTGGCCTGGCCGGATTGGGTGCCCTTGCGAGCACAGGATGCCTGGATCATCGCGGTGATTGGCGTTGCCGGCTCGCTCGGCCAATACACGATTACCGAGGCCTTCCGCCGCGGCGAGGCGTCGCTGATCGCGCCACTGGAATACACCGCGCTGGTCTGGGGCGTGGCGCTGGACCTGGCACTGTGGGGCGTACTGCCGGACGCCATTACCTGGCTGGGCGCGGGAATCATTATTGCCAGTGGGTTGTACCTGCTCCGCCGCGAACGCGTCCACGCCGAGGCTGAGCATCCCTGATGCCGCTGCTGTTGCTGCCGCTGGCTCTGCTCGCCCTACTGCTGCTGTGGCTGTTGCTGTTGCCGGTGGGCCTGGTGATGCGCTACCGCAGTGGTCGCGCGCGGCAGCGCGCCCTTGGGTGGGTACTGACAGCCAACGCGTGGTTGCTGTTGGGCTCGGCGGTGGTGTTCCTGGCCAGTGCCTGGGCCAGCAGCTTCTGGGTGCCGCAGGCGTTGAGCTGGGCGGCGCTCGGCCTGCTGGCTGGAATGCCGATGGGGGTCGTGGGGGTCTGGCGAACCCGTTTCGAGACATCGCCCGCCGGTTTTCATTACACGCCCGATCGCTGGTTGGTGCTGATGCTGACGGGCGTAGTGGCGCTGAGGATCGGCATCGCACTGTGGCAGGGCATGGCCCGGCTGCGGGGCAGCGGCGCAGCGGACTGGTTTGTCGATGCCGGCAGCCTGTTCGGCGTCGGCGGCTTGCTGCTGGGCTACCACCTGACCTATGCCTGGGGCCTGCGCCGACGCTGGCGCGCCTGGCGTGCCGCAGTCAATGCCTCTGGCGGCGGAGCCATGCGATGAGCAGTGGCAGGGCGCATGGTTCGCCTCGCACACGGGTGGTGGTGCTGACCTCGAAAAATTCACCCGGATAAAACATAAAAACCTCGCCAGGTTTGTTCCAACAGCCCGGATGTGGCAACAATACGGGTCTTGATGACACACCGGAGTAGCGCATGGCCGAGCTGAAGGAAGCACGTGTTCCCGACATCGGTGGCCACGGTGATGTGCCGGTGATTGAAGTGCTGGTTGCGGTCGGCGACACGGTGGCCAAGGACCAGGGCCTGATCACACTGGAGTCGGACAAGGCCACGATGGAAGTGCCTTCCCCGTTTGCAGGCGTGATCAGGGAACTGAAGGTCAAGCTGGGCGACAACCTGTCCGAAGGCGGGCTGGTGGCGATGATCGAACCGGCCGATGCAGGCCCTGACGCGGTGCCTGCGGCCGAGGAAGCGCCTGCTGCTGAAGCGCCGGCGAAGTCCGAATCAAAGCCCGAACCAAAGCCTGAGGCCAGGGACGAGCCTGAGCCCAGGGAGGAGCGTGCGCCGCTCCCGGCCAGCCCGTTGCCAGCCGATCGCGCCGCACCAATGGGCGCGGGACTGCCGCCGGTCCGTTTCGAGGCCGAAGCAGTGCTGCCGGAGAAGGTGCCTTATGCCAGCCCGGCGGTGCGCTTGTTCGCACGCGAGCTCGGCGTGGATCTTTCACAGGTCAGCGGCAGCGAACGCGGCGGCCGGATCAGCAAAGGCGACGTGCAGAAGCACGTCAAGGGCGTTCTCACCGGCGGCGGGCCGGCTGCTTCCAGCACGACAGGAGGAACGGGCAGCGGGCTGAACCTGATTCCGTGGCCAAAGGTCGACTTCGCCAAATTCGGTGAGATCGAAGCCAAGCCGTTGTCGCGGATCCAGAAGATCTCCGGCGCCAATCTCGCGCGCAACTGGGCGATGATCCCGCACGTCACCCAGTTCGATGATGCCGACATCACCGCGCTGGAGGACCTGAGGGTCACGCTCAACGCCGAGAACGCCAAGGCGATTGCTGCTGGCAAGGCCGGCAAAGTCACCATGCTGGCGTTCCTGATCAAGGCCTGCGTGGCGGCATTGCAGAAGTACCCGAACTTCAACGCCTCGCTGGACGGCGAGCAACTGGTGCTGAAGAAGTACTTCCACGTCGGCTTCGCCGCTGATACCCCGAACGGACTGGTGGTGCCGGTGTTGCGCGACGTCGACCGGAAGGGCGTCATGCAGATCGCCCGGGAAATGGGCGAGCTGGCTGGCCTGGCCCGCGACGGCAAGCTGAAGCCCGAGCAGATGCAGGGCGGCTGCTTCACGATCAGTTCGCTGGGCGGAATTGGCGGTACCGCATTCACCCCGATTATCAATGCGCCCGAAGTGGCGATCCTGGGCGTGTCCAAATCATCGATGAAGCCGGTCTGGAACGGCGAGAAATTCAAGCCGCGGATGATCCTGCCGTTGTCGCTGAGCTACGACCATCGCGTCATTGATGGCGCTGCGGCGGCGCGCTTCACCGCTTATCTGGCACAGCTGCTTGCCGACATGCGCCGGGCGATGCTGTAGCGGTGTCCACGTCTACGTCCCCGGACATCGGTAACAGACTGGAGAAAGCCGGCGACGCCGTGCGCGATGTCGCCAACGACTCGGCACGTGCCGGATGGGACGGCCTGCAGCCCTTCCTCGAGTTCCAGTTGCTGCATCTTTCCGGAATCAATGTCACGGTTGGCGGCGTGCTGCTGGCGGTGCTGGTGGCTCTCGGTGTCTGGATCGCTTCGAAACTGGTGCGTCGGGCGCTGGCCCGTTACGGGGAACGCAATCCGGGGGTGAACCCGGCGGCGCTCTACACCTTCGCGCGGGTCGTGAACTATGTGCTTATCGTGCTTGGCACGATGTGGGCGATGGAGGCGATCGGGATCCCGCTCGGCAAGTTGAGCCTGTTTGCCGGAGCGCTTGGCGTGGGCCTGGGCTTCGGCTTGCAGGCAATCTTCAGCAATTTCATCTCCGGTTTGATCCTGCTGTTCGACCGCTCGCTCAAGATCGGCGATTTCGTTGAACTGGCCAGCGGGGCCCGTGGCGAGGTCAAGGACATCAAGATCCGCGCCACCCGCATCGGGACCAATGACAATATCGACGTGTTGGTGCCCAATTCGGAATTCATCACCGGTCACGTCATCAACTGGACGCACCGCGACGTGTCGCGACGGATGCGTGTCCCGTTCGGAGTGGCCTACGGCACCGACAAGGAAGTCGTGCGCGCCGCGGCGTTGGAGGCAGCCGCCGAACTGCAGTTCACCCTGACCGGCAACGACCAGCGCACGCCGCAGGTATGGCTGGTCGGGTTCGGCGAATCGTCGCTGGATTTCGAGCTGGTGGTGTGGCTCACGGCCTCGGCCACCAAGCGTCCCGGCGCCGTGCAAGCCGCCTACAACTGGGCGCTGCACACCGCGCTGGAAAAGCATGGCATCGAGATTCCGTTCCCGCAGCGCGACCTTCACGTGCGCAGCATGTTCGGCCGCGCGGGTGATGAAGGCCGCGAACTGTTGCACGACAGGTCCAGCGCCGACACGAAAGTGCCTGCACGGGAGCCGTCAAGCAAGGCGCGCGCGCCTGAAAAACCCATCAGCGGTGAAAACGATGCGTTGAAGGAAGTGCAGCAGCAGCTCCGCGACGACGAACAGGCGCCCTCCGCCGGACCAGGCGCCGGCATGAACCAGCCCTCCCCATCCCGATGAGCGACAACTGATGCCGAACTCGCAAGACCACAAGCCCCGCCTGTTGATCCGTGCGTTGGAGCAGGCCGACTTTGCAGATGTCGCTGCGCTGTCAGTGCGCGTGTACGGCACCGGCTACAGCCAGGACATGGTGCGCGGCCAGCTTGGCAACTTCCCGGAAGGCCAGTTCGTGGCCGAGTACGACGGCAGGATCGTCGGTCACTGCGCCACGTTCCGGATCGACGAAGCCACCGCCATGTCGCCGCATAGCTGGCGCGAGATCACCGCCGGCGGTTACGCCGCGCGCCACGATCCGCTGGGCGACTGGTTGTATGGCATGGAAGTGTGCGTGGACACGGAATACCGCGGCCTGCGCATCGGGCGCCGGCTGTACGACTGCCGCAAGAAGCTGTGCCAGTCGCTGCAACTGAAGGGAATCATCTTCGTTGGCCGCCTGCCGGGGCTCAAGCGCAAGTTGCGCCAGCACGGGAGCGTGGAGGCCTACGTCGAGGCGGTGGAATCCGCGCGCGTGCGCGATGCCACTTTGAGTTTCCAGTTGCGCAACGGATTCGAAGTCCACGGCGTGATACAGGACTACCTTCCCAGCGATACCGATTCGATGGGTTATGGCGTGCGCCTGATGTGGCGCAACCCCAAGCGTGCGGAGAATCCGGTGGTGCGACTGCATCAGAAGCGCGGAACCTTGCCGGACAGCGTGCGGGTCGCCACGGTCCAGTACCAGCAGCGACGCATCGCCGACTTCGCGGCGTTCGCCCAGCAGGTCGAATATTTCGTCGACATCGCCGCGGACTACCGCAGTGATTTCGTGGTGTTCCCGGAGCTGTTCACCCTGCAGCTGCTGTCGGTCGCCAACGAACCGCTGTCGCCGGCCGACTCGCTGCGCACGCTGACCCAGTACACCGAACAGCTGCGCGACATGCTCAAGCGGCTGGCGGTGCAATACAACATCAATATCATCGGCGGCTCGCACCCGACATACGTCGAGGACGGCGACATACACAACGTCTGCTACGTGGCGTTGCGTGATGGCTCCTTGCACACGCAGGAAAAACTCCACCCCACGCCGAACGAACGCCACTGGTGGAAGATCGCGGGCGGCGAGCGCGCGTCGGCGATCCTCACCGACTGCGGCCCCATTGGCGTGATGATCTGCTACGACTCCGAGTTCCCGGAGCTGGCGCGGCACCTGGTGGACCAAGGCGCGCTGATGCTGTTCGTGCCGTTCTGCACCGACGTGCGCCAGGGCTACCTGCGGGTGCGCTATTGCTGCCAGGCACGCGCCGTGGAGAACCAGTGTTACGTGGTGACCTCGGGGAATGTCGGCAACCTGCCGGGCGTGACCAATTTCGACATCCAGTACGCGCAGAGCGGCATTTTCACGCCGGTCGATTTCCCGTTCCCGCCGGACGGCATCGCGGCGATCTGCACAGAGAACACCGAGCAGGTGGCCTTTGCCGACCTGCGGCTTGACGCCCTGGTGGAATTCCGCGCCAACGGCACGGTGCTCAACCTCAAGGACCGCCGCCACGACCTCTACCAGACCAGCTGGGCGGTGGTGGACAACAAGGAATTGACCGGGAGCTGACATGGGCAATGCAATAGAAGTACGCGTCCCCGACATTGGCGGCCACAGCGATGTGCCGGTGATCGAGTTGCTGGTCGCGGTGGGCGACACCGTCGCCAGGGACCAGGGCCTGGTTACGCTGGAATCTGACAAGGCGACGATGGAAGTGCCGTCGCCTGCCGCCGGCGTGATCACTGCACTGAAGATCAAGCTGGGCGACTCCGTGTCCGAAGGTGCGGTGATCGCGATAATCGAAGCGGAAGGCTCCGGATCCTCACCTCTCCCGCCAGCGGGAGAGGGCGACGCGCGTAGCGCGGCGGGTGAGGGCGGCGCAATTGCGAGAGCACCCTCAGGCGAAACTCAACCCCCACCCCAGCCCCGCTCCGCGCCCCAGCCTGCGCCAGCGGCGCCGGCGTTCGATCCCGCGCGCGCCGTCGGCGCGCCAGCTGCGGGCTCTCACCCCGCGAGCGGGGGAGGGAGCGCAACGCCAGCTCCGCAACCCGCAGGCTCCTCCGGTCGCAAGTCCGATATCAGCTGCGCAATCGTCGTGGTGGGCGCCGGCCCCGGTGGCTACACCGCAGCATTCCGTGCTGCAGACCTCGGCATGGACACCGTGCTGATCGAGCGTTACGCCTCCCTTGGTGGCGTCTGCCTCAACGTCGGCTGCATTCCGTCGAAGGCGCTGCTGCACGCTGCCGCCGTCATCGACGAAGCTGCACATGCCGGCGAATACGGCGTGGATTTCGGCACGCCGAAAATCAGTCTCGACAAACTGCGCGGTTACAAGGAAAAAGTGGTCGGCCAGCTGACCAAGGGCCTGGCCGGCATGGCCAAGCAACGCAAGATCCGCGTGGTCCAGGGCACTGGCACGTTCGTATCGGCCAATGAGCTTGAAATCACCGATGCCGACGGCAAGGTGCAGCTGCTCCACTTCGACAATTGCGTCATCGCCGCCGGCTCACAGCCGGTGAAGCTGCCGGGCTTCCCGTGGGACGATCCGCGTGTCATGGACTCCACCGACGCACTGGAACTTGCCGAGGTGCCCAAGAAGCTGCTGGTCGTCGGCGGCGGCATCATCGGGTTGGAGATGGCCACCGTCTACCGCGCACTCGGTAGCGCCGTCACCGTGGTGGAGTTCATGCCGCAGTTGATGCCCGGCGCGGATCTCGACCTGGTCAAGCCGCTCGCCGATCGCCTGAAGAAGCAGGGCGTGGCCGTGCATCTGAAGACCAAAGTGGTCGAAGCCAAGGCGCAGAAAAACGGCATCGCCTGCACGTTCGAGGGCGAGAGCATTCCCGATGGCAAGCTCTTCGATCGCGTGCTGGTGGCGGTGGGCCGCAGCGCCAATGGCGGCAAGCTGGATGCCGAAAAGGCCGGCGTACGCGTCGGCGAGCGCGGCTTGATTCCGGTCGATGCGCAGATGCGCACCAATGTGCCGCACATCTTAGCCATCGGCGACCTGGTGGGTCAGCCGATGCTGGCGCACAAGGCCACCCACGAGGGCAAGCTTGCCGCCGAAGTGGCGGCCGGCGAAGGCGTGTCTGGTAAAGAACGTGAATGGGTCGCGCGGGTGATCCCGTCGGTGGCCTACACCGATCCGGAAATCGCCTGGGTTGGCGTCACCGAAACCGAAGCCAAAGCGAAGGGGCTGAAGGTCGGGGTCGGCAAGTTCCCGTGGGCGGCGTCGGGCCGTGCGATCGGCATTTCGCGCACCGAAGGCTTCACCAAACTCATCTTCGACGAAGCCAGCCATCGGGTGATCGGTGGCGGCATTGTCGGCGTGCACGCGGGCGAGTTGATCAGCGAGGTCGCGCTGGCGATCGAGATGGGCTGCGAAGCCGCCGACATCGGCCACACCATCCATCCGCACCCGACCCTGGGCGAATCGGTTGGCATGGCGGCCGAGGTCTACGAAGGCACGATCACCGACCTCTACATCCCGAAGGCGAAAAGCCACGCTTGACGATGCACCTGGAACGGGAACCTTGTGCGGCTTTAAACGTCCTGGCCGCGGAGGCCTGCGCCGGAGAGCCGTCTGACTTTTGATCACAAGAGACTTTTGATCGCAAGAGTTGTGCGAGCCTGGTTGGCTGGAACAGCCCGCTTGGAATAAAAAAGCGAAGCCCCGGTGCGGGCCGGGGCTTCGGGCGTCTCTCCGGAGCTGACGAGGAGGGGAGAGGCGCTACTGGTTATGACCGGCCATCCGCGGAAAAGTTGCATCACAACCTGAATCTTCTGGCGGTTGCCCCTGCAATTTCGCGCCTGCTATACTTTTGCGGCTCGGCAGGACGGTTTTGATTACTTGCCGGGTCGTTTCCAAACGTGGGACTTCGCGTGCTGAATTCCGCCAACGCGGGCCGGCAGCTGGCGCTGCGGGTGGTGGCCTACCAGGCCATCGCCACGCTGGCGACCGCTCTGGCCTGCCTGATGACTGGGCCCCGCGAAGCCGTTGCGGCGATGGCCGGTGGCGGGGCAATGACGCTGGGAAGCTTGCTGGCAGCGTGGGGAGCATTCGGGGGTGGGGTTGAGGGTGCCGGCATGGCGCTTGGGCGCCTGCTGCTGGGTACCGCGGTGAAATGGCTGGTGGTCGCCGGGGGGCTGTATCTGGCGATGGTGGTATGGAAGTTGCCGGCGTTGCCGGTGCTGGCTGGCGCCGCGATTGCTGCAGCAGCTTTCGTGGTTTCAATGAAATCCGTGGCGGAACATCGCGGCAAGACGAGGACGATTGCGTGAGTCTGGAACCCAATGGCGGTGAATCTGGCGGTGGCCTGACGGAATACATCGTCCACCACCTGACCCACAACACGAAGCAGTTTTCGTTCGGCGAAGTCCACATGGACTCCTGGATCGTGGCACTGCTGCTGGGCCTGTTGGGCTGCTTCCTGCTGTGGACGCAGGCGCGCAAGGCGACCTCCGGCGTGCCGTCCAAGCCGCAGGCCTTCGTCGAGCTGCTGGTCGAGTTCGTCGACACGCAGGTCAAGGACACCTTCCATGGCGACCGACGCTTCATCGCGCCGCTGGCGCTGACCATCTTCGTCTGGGTGGTCTTCATGAACGCCATGGACCTGCTGCCGATTGACATCCCGAGCGCGGCGGTCAATGCCATTGCAGGGCCGGAAGTCGCGCACCACACCTATTTCCGCTGGGTGCCGACCGCTGACATCAACACCACGTTTGCGATGTCGATCACGGTGTTCCTGCTGATCATTTTCTATTCGGTCAAGGCCAAGGGCGGCTGGGGTTTCGCCAAGGAACTGGTCACCTCCCCGTTCCATGCAGATGGGCCGTTCGGCAAGGTAGTGCTGGCGCTCCCCAACCTGTTCCTCAACATCGTCGAGCAGCTGTCCAAGCCGGTCAGCCTGGGCATGCGACTGTTCGGCAACATGTACGCCGGCGAGTTGGTGTTCATGCTGATCGCGGGCCTGTTCGCGTCCTGGGTCACCTTCGTGCCCGGCGTGATCTTCAACTCGGTGTGGGCGATCTTCCACATCCTGATCATCCTGCTGCAGGCCTACATCTTCATGGTGCTTACCGTCGTTTACCTGGCGATGGCGCACGAGAAACACTGATACATCCGCATTACCGCTCCGCACTACCCTCCAACCTACCTTTTTACTGTTCAATCGGAGATTCACCATGGAATTCATTGCCAACGTCCAGGCTTACACCGCCGTCGCCATCGGCATCATCGTCGGTCTGGGTGCACTGGGCGCCGCTCTCGGCATCGGCATCATGGGCTCGAAGTTCCTCGAGTCCGCCGCTCGCCAGCCGGAATTGATCCCGATGCTGCAGGGCCGCATGTTCCTGCTCGCCGGCCTGATCGACGCCGCGTTCCTGATCGGCGTCGGCGTGGCGATGATGTTCGCGTTCGCCAACCCGCTGCTGTCTGAGGTCCTCAAGGCCGCTGCTGGCGCCTGATGCGCTCGTGGTAACGAGGCGAGCGGCTGGTGCCGCCCGCTTCGGCAGTACTGGTGCCGCGGCATGCCGCCGCGGTGCAGCCCTGAAAGCCCCGCTTTGATGGGCTTGTCCGAATTGCAGGTCAAGACATGAATCCGAATATCACCCTGCTGG
>JBBQHK010000033.1:0-28002 GCA_038323895.1 Lysobacterales bacterium
ATGAATTACGACCGCCTGGAGTTTCTCGACGCGGTCGATGAGCTGGCCAAGCGCGTCGGCATGGAAATCCCGCGCGACACCCAGCAGCGCAACGCCGATCCCGACACCCGCGACATCTATTCGGTGCTGGATGCATCCGCCGGATTTTTTCGCGCGCAGCTGGCCAGCAGCGACAAGGCGCGCGCCTATGTCGAGGGCCGTAGCATCGATGCAAGCATCGTCGAGCACTATGCGATTGGTTATGCGCCGGATGGATTCTCGGCATTGCGCGACGCGCTCGGCACCGACCCGCGACGCATGCAGCTGCTGGAACGCGGCGGGATGTTTTCCAAGAACGACCGCGGAAATGTATACGACAAGTTCCGCGACCGGTTGATGTTCCCGATCCACGATCGTCGCGGTCGCGTGATCGCGTTCGGCGGCCGCGTCATCGATCCCGAGGACTCACCAAAATATCTCAACTCGCCCGAGACCCCGCTGTTCCACAAGGGCCGCGAACTGTATGGCCTGTGGCAGGCGAAACAGGCCAACCCCAAGCTCGAGCGGTTGATCGTGGTCGAGGGCTACATGGATGTCGTCGCGCTGGCCCAGTTCGGTGTCAGCCAGGCCGTGGCGACGCTGGGCACCGCGACCACGCCCGACCATGCCGAGCTGTTGTTCCGCAACGCGCCGGATGTCTATTTCTGTTTCGATGGTGACCGCGCCGGCCGCAGCGCCGCCTGGAAAGCGCTCGAATCCGTGTTGCCGCGCATGAAGGACGGCCGCCAGGGGTACTTCCTGTTCCTGCCCGATGGCGAGGATCCTGATTCGATCGTGCGCAAGGAAGGCATTGACGGTTTCGACGCACGCCTGCGCGATGCCATGCCGCTGTCGGAGTTCTTCTACAACTCGCTGTCGAGCGACGTGAACCTGTCCAGCCTGGACGGCAAGGCGCGCCTGGCCGAGCGCTGCAAGCCGCTGCTGGCGCAGATTCCCGATGGCGCGTTCGGCGACCTGATGCAGCAACGCCTGACCGAACTCACCGGTGTTGGCGCGCGCGGCAGTGCACCGCAGACGCATGTGCCGGCGCAGCGTGCACATCGCGCCACCAGCACCAACACGCAAAAACCCAGTCTGGTTCGCAGCGCGATCCTGCACCTGCTGCATCGTCCCGCGCTGGCATTGGAACTGCAGCCGCCTTACCGCTTCGCCGCCCTGCGCCAGCCCGGCATCGAACTGCTGTCGGAACTGGTGTTGCTGGTTCGCGAACGCCCGGAAGTCAGCACCGGCGCCCTGCTCGAACACTTCGCCGAACGCGAGGAAGCACCCGCATTGCAGAAACTTGCTACCCAATCCTTGCCGGGCGAGGAAACGGTATTTCGCGACGTTTTCCTGGATGCCGTCGGCCAACTGGAGAAACAGTTGCTGCAACAACGCATCGATGAACTGCAGCAGCAGCGCGAAGGCGGACTGAGCGACGACGACAAACAGGAACTCCGCGAGCTATTGCAGGCACAGCGTCGCTGAAAATACAGCCGCGCATGACTTCTGGCGGAGGCGCGAGGGCGCAGTCGAGTTAATCTCGGCTTTCCTGTCGGCTTGGGGAAGCCACCATGTTGCATCGCACAGTCCTGCTCGCCGCGCTGGTCGCGGCCCTGCCTGCCTTCGCCCAATCCGCCGCCGCGCCCGCCGAGGTCAAGCTGGCGGATGTCAATCGGGAGGTCGTGGGCAACCGCACCAGCGAGAACATCCCGGAAATACCGGCAGCGTTGCTGGACCAGCTCAACCGCTACCAGAACACCCGCGGTGCAAGCCTTGCCGGCTGGACCCGCGACGGCTGCCTGCTGATCGGCACCCGCTTCGCAGAAACCTCGCAGGTGCACCGCGTGTGCCAGCCATTGGGCATGCGCGAGCAGCTGACCTTCTACCCGGAGCCGGTCAGTGGCGTGACCCCGGCCTCCGCGACCGCCTGGCGCGACGGCTTCGTGTTCGCCAAGGACAAGGGCGGCGACGAGTTCGCCCAATTGCACTGGTTCGACGCGGCGACCCGTTCGACGACACTGCTCAGCGACGGCAAGCGCACCCAGAACGGCGGCACCGTGTTGAGCCGCGACGGCGTGCGGATGGCGTACACCAGCACCGCCCGCAACGGCACCGACCGCGATGTCTGGATCCGCGACACCAAGAGCGGCGCGAGCCGCGCGTTGGTGACCGCCGGCGGCAGCTGGTCCGCGATGGATTTCTCGCCGGACGGTGCCCGGCTGCTGGTGATGAAATATGTCTCCGCGGCGGAGTCCTATCCGGGCGTGGTCGATGTGGCCAGCGGCAAGCTGGAGCTGTTCCCGGTCGATGGCGGCAAGGCCTCGTTCGGTGGTTTCGCGTTTGCGCCGGACGGGAAGGCGGTGTACTTCATCTCCGACGAACCGCTGCAGGGCAAGCCGCAGGAATTCAAGACCCTGCGCTACCACGATCCAGAGAACGGCAAGCTCGAGGTATTGACCGCCAACATTCCGTGGGACGTGGGCGGCCTCACCATTGCCGACGACGGCAAGCACCTGGCGTTCGTCAGCAACGAGGATGGCATCAGCAAGCTGCGGGTACTGGCGCTGCCGTCGCACCGGGAAATCAAGCTGCCTGCGTTACCCATAGGCGTGATCGGCGGGCTGGCGTTCTCGCCCGATGGCAGGCGCCTCGCGCTGACCTTGAACAGCGCGACCTCGCCCAGCGACGTGCACGTGATCGACCTCGCCGCCGCCACGCTCACCCGCTGGACGCGCAGCGAAGTCGGTGGTCTGGACGCATCGACATTCGTCGCCCCGACCCTGGTGCGCTACCCGACCTTCGACCAGGTCGACGGCGTCCAGCGCACCATCCCGGCGTTCTATTACAAGCCCGCCAAGCCGTGCAAGAGCGGCAAGTATCCGGTGGTGATCAACATCCACGGCGGCCCGGAAGGGCAGTCGCTGCCGACCTTCAGTGCCAACGCGCAGTACCTGGCCAACGAGCTTGGCGTTGCGATGCTGGTGCCGAACGTGCGTGGCTCCACCGGCTATGGCAAGACCTGGCTGTCGCTGGACAATGCGGACAAGCGCGAGGACTCGGTCAAGGACATCGGCGCATTGCTTGACTGGATCGCGAAGCAGCCGGAACTGGATGCCTCGCGCGTGGGCGTGATTGGCGGCAGCTACGGCGGCTACATGGTGCTGGCAGCGCTCACCCACTACAGCGACCGCATCCGCGCCGGCGTGGACATCGTCGGCATCTCCCACTTCGGCACGTTCCTGAAGAACACCGAGAGCTATCGCCGCGACCTGCGCCGGGTCGAATACGGCGACGAACGCGACCCGGCGATGGCGGCTGTGTTCGAGCGCATCTCCCCGCTCAACAACGCGGCCAGGATCAAGGCGCCGCTGTTCGTGGCGCAGGGCCGCAACGACCCGCGGGTGCCGTGGACCGAGGCGGAGCAGATCGTCAAGGCGGTGCGCGGTAACGGACAGCCGGTGTGGTATCTGCTGTACGCCGATGAAGGCCATGGGTTCGCCAAGAAGGGCAACCGCGACTACTTCGACGCAGCCACGATCCTGTTCTGGCAGCGGCACCTGCTCGGCGGCGAATAGCTACTGATACGGCGGGAGTGGCGGGTATTCGCGCAGCGACATTTCGAGTCGCGTAGCGAATACCCGCCGCTCCCGTCGTGCGGCGCTAGATCGGGCGCTCGCGCAATAGCAACTCGCGCTTGCGTTCGACGCCCCAGCGATACCCCGACAAGGCACCGTCGCTGCGCACCACGCGATGGCATGGAATCGCCACCGCCAGCGTGTTCGCCGCGCAGGCACCGGCGACCGCGCGCACGGAACGCGGTGAGCCAATCGCCTCCGCAATCTGCGCGTAACTGAAGGTCTGCCCCGGCGGAATGCAGCGCAAGGCCTGCCATACGCGCTGCTGGAAGGCGGTGCCGCGTACATCCAGCGGGAGGTGGATGCCGATGTTCGGCGCTTCGATGTGTCCCACAACGCGTGCGACCAGTTTTTCGAACTCCACATCGCCGCCCACCAGATCCGCTCGCGGGAAGCGGTCCTGCAGTTCACGCAGCAGCGATTCCGGGTCATCACCCATCGAGATCGCACACACGCCTTTTTCGCTGCGCGCGACCAGGATCGCGCCCAGTGAGCATTGGGCCAATGCAAACGTGATTCGCGCATCCGCACCACCGGCACGGTACTGGCGTGGCTGCATGCCGAGCATCGCGTCCGCCTGCTCGTAGAAACGGCTGCTCGCGTTGTAACCGGCATCGAAAATCGCATCGGTCACGCTGCCGTTTCCGCTCGCCAGTTGCGCACGCACCGCGTTCGAGCGATGCGCATCGGCATAGGCCTTTGGCGTCACCCCGGTGACTGCCTTGAACACGCGGTGAAAGTGATGCGGGCTGAGGCCGGCGTTGCGCGCCAGCGCGTCCAGCGATGGCGGCTGCTCCGCCGCTTCGATCCGTTTGCAGGCCTGGGCCACCAGAGTGGCGTGCCGATGCGGATTTTTTGCAGGCGAGACCGGTTTTGTCTTGGCGCTCATGGCACTGTCACCGCGGGACCTGGTGCCACTCTAGCGACGCCCGCCGGTGCACACACTCCGGTTCTTGCGATCCTGCCGCGACGCGGCGGGCTCATTTCACCTTGCGGAAGGTCAGGTTGATCCGCTGGGCACCCAGCTGTTCGTGCATGCCCTGCCTGACCGGCAATACACCATGGAAGCGCATGCGGTCCACACCACCCCACGCCACCACATCGCCGTGCGCGAGCGGCATGCGCACGGTCTTGTCGCTGCGCGCGAATCCGCCGAACAGGAACGTGGCCGGCAATCCCAGCGAGACCGACACGATCGGCGCGAAGGGGTCGTCCTCATCACGATCCTGGTGCAGTGTCAGCCGCGTGCCGGGCGTGTAGCGATTGACCAGGCAGCCATCCGGCACGTATCCGGGAAAGCCTGCCGCATCGGCAGCACCGGCCGCGAGTTGCAGGAATACTTCGGGCATCGATGGCCATGGTCGCCCCGTGTCCGGGTCAAGCGGGTCGTAGCGATAACCGCGACGGTCGCTGCACCAGCCGAATGATCCGCAATTGGTCATCGCCACTTGCATGGTGTGGCCACCCGGCGTGACCAGCTGGCGGAATGGCGCCACCGCTTCGATGCATTCGATGTCGGCCAGCAACGCATCCACAGCCCCCAATGCGAATCCATGCAGCACGCACGCCTGCGGGCCAAGCGTCGTGCGCGTGCCGAATGACTGCGCGGCAAACAGGTCGTCCATCAGCCTGCCGGCACGAACTCCACGCCGGTCACTGACAACCACGGCATCAGCCAATGATCGAGCAGGAGAAACGCGAACAGCGCCATCAGGTAGGTGATTGAATACTTGAACGTGCGCATCGCGAAGAATTCATCCGGCGGATCCAGCAGCTTCCACGCATGCCAGAGGAAGCCCGCGCCCAGCACCAGCGCCCCGATGAGATAGAAAATCCCGCTCATCCGGGTGGCCCATGGCAGCACCGTGGCGACCACCAGCAGCACCGTGTACAGCAGGATCTGCCAGCGCGTGTAGGTCACGCCATGGGTCACCGGCAACATCGGCACCAGCGCGCGCGCGTAATCGGCACGGCGGAAGATCGCCAGCGCCCAGAAATGCGGTGGCGTCCACACGAAGATGATCAGCACCAGCAGCAGCGCATGCGGCCAGTCCCACGGACCTTGCATGTTGGTGACTGCGGCCCAGCCCAGCAGCGGCGGCGCGGCGCCGGCAATGCCGCCGATCACGATGTTTTGCGGCGTCGCCCGCTTCAGAAACTTCGTGTAGACAACCGCGTAACCAATCAGCGAGGCGAACGTCAGCCATGCGGTGATCTGGTTGACGCCCAGCACCAGCACCAGCATCGAGATAACCGCGAGCACCACCGCGAACACCAGCGCCTGTCGTACCGTCAGCGTGCCGGCCACCAGCGGCCGCCATGCCGTGCGTGCCATGTTCGCATCGATGCGCGCATCCAGGATCTGGTTGATCGCCGCTGCACTGGCTGCCGCCAGCCAGATGCCGAGCGTGCCGAGCACGGATTCGCGCAGCGGCGGCAGTCCCGGCACGGCCAGGAACATCCCGATCACCGCGGTGAACACGATCAGCGCGACCACGCGTGGCTTGGTCAGGCTCCAGTACTGGCGTAACACGCCTGGGCGTGGGTTTGCTTTGCAGCTTGCGCTGGCCATGGCGTCAGCCCGGCGTCCGCACGCGCGCCAGCAAGGTCACCAGCACGAACAGCAGCGCGGTCGCGCCCGCGTTGTGCGCCACCGCCACGTGCAGTGGCAGCGACAGCATCACGTTGGCGATGCCAAGGCCAACCTGGAGGACGAGCAAACCCAGCAACAAGCCGCCCCAGCCGCGCAGGCCAGGGTTGCGCAGCAACCGGATGGCGACCGCCAACAGGTGCCCGGACACCAGCAGCGCCATCAACCGATGCGCTTGCTGGATCGCGATTCGCGCCGCGTTGTCGAGCACGCCGCCTTCGTAGTCCACCCCGATCCCGCGCCACAGGACGAAGCCTTCGCGGAAATCAGTCACGGGCCACCACGCGCCGGCGCACTTCGGATATTCCGGGCCACAGGCCAATGCCGCGTAATTCGCGCTGGTCCAGCCACCGAGTGCGATCTGTAGTCCGAGCAAGACCACGCCGATGATCAGCAGGATGCGCAGCTTGGGTGCATCAGCAATACGGATCGGGAGGCCGGTGGCGCGCCACGCCATCCAGACCAGCAACGAGAACGTCAGCAAGCCGCCAAGCAGATGCGCCATCACCACGATGGGTTTCAGCAGCCAGGTCACCGTCCACATGCCCAGCAGGGCCTGGAAGATGATGACCGCAAGTGTCAGCGTGCCGGTACGCGATAGATCCGTGTTCGACCAGCGCAGGACGCCTGCCAGCAACGCCAGCTCCGCGCCAATCGCCAGCGCGGATGCCGCGACAGGCATCCCTCGCATGTATAGCAGAATGGCCAGCGCCACCGCCGCCGATGCCCCGATCACGTGCAGCCAGCCCAGTGATCGCTTGCGCGTGGCCAACAAGGCCAGCGCCAACACCAGCACACCCAGCACGCCAGCGATGATGCGATGGAACTGCTCGCGCCAGGCTTTGCCTGGATCGACTGGCCGGATCGCGGTCGCGGCGTGGTCAGCCACCTGCGCCGCGGTGGTCGGCCATGTCGCCTTGCCGTAGCAGGTTGGCCAGTCCGGACAGCTCAGGCCGGCATTGGACAGGCGCACGTACGCGCCGAACACGATGACGCAGGCCGCCAGCGCCACTGCCAGCCAGGCGATACGGTGGAAGTGCCTGTAGACCGACGGACGTGCGAGGGTCTTGGGGGTCTGGAGGCTGTTGGGGGTGTTGGAGGTCATGCCACTCATCGCCGATCAATTCACCTTCAGCAGCCGCGCGAGATCCGCACGAAGATCGCCCGGATCGAACCCGGAAGCGTAGCGCAACACCACGAAGCCGTTCGGATCCACCAGCCATGCTGCATCGCCACCTTCATTGCCAACCGCAACGCCAGTGGCATTGCCACTCGCCCCAGTGCCGCGGGGTAGCCTGGCAGGCAGCACTGCATCGGCGCGCAGGACGCGCACTTCACCAGGCAGGGCAACACCAGCCGGGGGCGCACCCACCCACACCACATGCACGCGGTCTGCGTCCTTGCCCATCAGCCGCCACACGGTATCGATGCCGCGCAACAACTCGCCGCATTCAACGCGACGCTTGCCATCGCAAGCGACGGGAGCGACCACGATCCGCCACGTGCGTGGCTCGTCGTCCCAGCGATACGCGCCCCCGTCAGCCAGTGTCGGCGTGTAGTGGCGCAGGTCACCGTAAGGTTCGAGCATCTCGCCCTTGTTCTTCATGCCATCAGGCTGCCAGCCCGAAAAACGCAACAGGCCAGCCACCAGCATGCCGCCGAAAAACAGGACCACCAGTGCGATCAGCATGCCGCGACTCTGACGGCGCGGCTTGCCCAGATCCTGTCGCATCGTCATTTCGGCTTCCTTGCTTTCAACGTCAGCACCACCGCCACCACCAGCACAGTCAAGGCCAATGCGAACCATTGCACGGCGTAACCCAGGTGGCGTGCCGGCGTCAGTGTATTCGGCAGGATCACCAGGTCACGCACGCCGGGCACCAGCATCACCCCGGCATCGTCCTTGTTGCGCGCGGGATCCAGCCGCAAAACGCGTGGGGAGATACCCGCTGACAGTTTCAACGCGCCTGCGATCGCAACCGGGTCGATGCGCGTCGCCAGCCAGCGACGCGGGCCAGCTGCCACCATCGCATCGCCACGCACCAATCCGATGGAAGGCGGTGGCGCGAGCAGTCCGCGCACCTGCTGCGCACCCCCGACCGGGCAACCGAAGACCGGCAGCTCGCGCTTGCCCTCCAAGGGCCACCACCCGGCATCCAGCAAGAGCGCCTGCACGCCATCATCCGGTAGCAGCACGCAGTACATGCGCACGCCTGGCTTGCCGGCCAGGATCTGGTTGTCCAGCCACAGGGTGGCATTGGCCAGGGCGCCGCCACCCGTCGCCCAGTCGTACTCGCGCGCTCGCGCGGGGTCGGAGGCCAGCAGCAGGGGTTTCGCGGACTGCGGCACGAGCGCCTGCGCGGCGGCATCCAGCCTGGCCTGCTTCTCATGCATTCGGTCCAGCTGCCAGAAGCCCAGCAAGGCGAATGCCGCGGTAGCGGCCAGTGCCAACAGCCAGCCCAGGGCCATGCCGTAGCGGCGATGCGGCCTCGCCTCGCTCATGCCTGCAGCTGCCATAATGCGCGCACGCCACGCCGGGTCCGCATCGCGGAAATACCCATGAACGATTCGCTCAAAACCCTGCTCATCGTCGGTGTCCTGATCCTCATACTTTGGAACCTCGGCGCCGGCCTGTATTACATGCTGGTCGACAAGGGGCAGACCAAGCGCACGGTGAATTCGTTGACCAAGCGCATCGCGTTGTCGATGGCGCTGTTCCTGTTCGTGGCCCTGGCCATCTGGATGGGCTGGATCACCCCGCATGGCGTCGGCAGCAATCCCGGCTGAGGCACATCCATTTCGTTCCGACACCAAGGCCGGCATTGCCGGCTTTTTTGCTTTCGTGTCCGGCACCACCCAAGTCGCCAGCGAGCATCTAACGTTTCGGGCGATGCTCCCGCTAGGCGCGCGGCGGTGAGCGAACCGCAGTTGACTTCAGTCAATGAGGATTCGCGAACTGGCGCAGCAACAACGCGGGAGCGAACTCCGGGACGTTAGAGGACGTAGACGAAGAGGAAGAGACCCAGCCACACCACGTCCACGAAGTGCCAGTACCAGGCCACGGCCTCGAATGCGAAATGATTGTCCTTGGTGAAGTGTCCGCGCGCGCAGCGCAACCACATGATCGCCAGCATCAGCGTGCCCAGGGTCACGTGCGCGCCGTGGAAGCCGGTCAGCATGAAGAAGGTTGAACCGTAGATGCCCGAGCCAAGCGTCAGGTTGAGCTCGCGGTAGGCGTGGGCGTATTCCTCGACCTGGAAAAACAGGAACAGGCAACCAAGCAGCACGGTCAGGCCCAGGAACAGCAACAGGACCCCGCGCTTGCCCTCCTTCAACGCATGGTGGGCGATCGTCACGGTGATGCCCGAGGTCAACAGGATCAACGTGTTGAGTAGTGGCAGCCCCCAGGCTGGAATCGTCTGGTATTGACCCCCAACTGCGCCCGGGCCATTGCTGGGCCAGCCGCCGGCGAAATCGGCCCACAGGACGCTGTGGGTGGCCATGCCATCGCCCTCACCGTTAAGCCACGGCAAGGCGAACTGGCGTGCATAGAACAATGCCCCGAAGAACGCGGCGAAGAACATCACCTCGGAGAAAATGAACCACACCATTCCCATCCGGAACGAGATATCGACCTGTTGGTTGTAACGGCCGGCCAGCGATTCACGGATCACGTCGCCAAACCACTTGAACAGGATCGCCAACAAGCCGGCAAGGCCGACGAAGAACGCCGTCTTGCCCCAACTGACTTCGTTCAGCCAGCTGGCGAAGCCCAGCATGGTGATGAACAGCGCGACCGAGGCGAATACCGGCCAGCGGCTGCCATGAGGCACGTAGTAGACGTTGGCGTCACTCGCGTGGTGGTCGGCGTTTTCGGCGGGGGCATTGGCCATGATGGTTTTCCGGGTGATTCGATGTGTGGAGACGTAACGCTGGGATCAGGGCGCGGCGCGGGCCGCGTCGGCCTGGGCCTCGCCCGCACTGCGCTTGGCAGAATGCAGTGCAGCGGTTTGGGCGTCATTCTTGAAGAACGTATACGACAGGGTAATCGTCTTCACGCTGGCCGGAAGGTCCGGGTCGACGATGAAGCGAACCGGCATCTCGCGAGACTCGCCGGCCTGCAGGGTCTGCGCGGTAAAGCAGAAGCATTCGGTCTTGCTGAAATAGCCCGATGCACGTGCCGGCGCGACCGAGGGCACCGCATTGCCAACGATCGCCCTATCGCCATCATTGCTGGCGAAGTAGAGCGCCTCGTACTGGCGGCCCGGCTGTACGCGCAGCGTCGTTTGCCCGGGCTTGAATTTCCAGGGCAACCTGGAATTGACCCCACCGTCGAATTGCACGGTGATCCAACGTTCCTGCTTGGCCACGACGTCGGCGCGGACCCGTGCCGGGCCCTGTTCGAGGCGAACCCCGAAGACCTTCTCGCAGGCAATCCGGTACAACGGCACGAGCGCGAAAGCGAACCCGAACGCGGCCAGTGCCACGCCGAGCATCTTGCCTACACCGAGAGCCTTGGCCGTGGTCACGTGCCCAGTGCTCCCATCAGCAGGAACCCCATATAAATCGCCACTGCGATCCCGGCCAGCATCAACGCCGTGCGACGCGCTCCCCGCCGCGCACGCTGAAGCTGTGCAGCGGATGGATTGTCGTGGCGATCATCGTGGCGGGTGTCAGTCACGTGTCCTCCAGTCAGTGGGTGACGTCGCCGTGCGCAAGGTCGCCCTCGCGGATGACCGGCGGCGTGGTGAAAGTGTGGTGCGGGGCTGGCGACGGCACCGTCCATTCCAGTCCCCTCGCGCCTTCCCATGAACGCGCTTCCGCCTTCGGGCCGTGCTTCAGGGACCAATAGAGGATGGCGAACATCAGGAACGGGGTCACGAACATGCCGAACGCACCGAACGTGCTGACCATGTTCCAGTCCGCAAACACCACGTTGTAATCCGGAATGCGGCGCGGCATGCCGGCCAAGCCGAGGAAGTGCTGCGGGAAGAACAGCACGTTGACGAAGACGACCGACCACCAGAAGTGCACTTTCGCCCAGAACTGGCTGTACATGCGACCGGTCCACTTCGGCCACCAGTAGTAGACCGCCGCGATGATCGAGAACAGCGCGCCGGTCACCAGCACATAGTGGAAATGCGCGACCACGAAATAGGTGTCGTGGTACTGGAAGTCGGCGGGCACGATCGCCAGCATCAGGCCGGAGAAACCGCCGATGGTGAACAGGATCACAAAGGAGATCGCCCACAGCATCGGCGCTTCGAACGTCATCGAGCCGCGCCACATGGTGCTGACCCAGTTGAACACCTTCACACCGGTCGGCACTGCGATCAGCATGGTGGCGAACATGAAGTAGATTTCGCCGCCCAGCGGCATGCCCACGGTGAACATGTGGTGGGCCCACACGATGAAGCTCAGGAAGGCGATCGACGCGGTCGCGTAGACCATCGCCTGGTAACCGAACAGCGGCTTGCGCGCGAAGGTCGGGATGATCTCGCTGGCGATGCCGAACGCCGGCAGGATCATGATGTAGACCTCGGGGTGCCCGAAGAACCAGAAGATGTGCTGGAACATCACCGGGTCGCCGCCGCCGGCTGCGTTGAAGAAGCTGGTGGCGAAAAACTTGTCGGTCAGCAGCATGGTCACCGCACCCGCCAGCACCGGCATCACCGCGATCAGCAGGAACGCCGTGATCAGCCAGGTCCAGCAGAAGATCGGCATCTTCAGCAGATCCACGCCCGGGGCGCGCATGTTGAGGATGGTGGCGATGATGTTGATCGCGCCCATGATCGAGCTGATGCCCATCATGTGAATGGCGAAGATCACGAAGGCCAGGTTGTTGCCGCCCTGCAGCGACAGCGGCGGATAGAGCGTCCAGCCACCGGCAGGCCCGCCGCCGGGCAGGACCAGCGTCACCAGCAGCAGTGTGAATGCGAACGGCAGGATCCAGAATGACCAGTTGTTCATGCGCGGCAATGCCATGTCCGGCGCGCCAATCTGCAACGGCACCATCCAGTTGGCCAGGCCGACGAAGGCAGGCATCACCCCGCCGAAGATCATCACCAGCGCGTGCATGGTGGTCATCTGGTTGAAGAACTCGGGGCTGACGTGCTGCAGGCCCGGGGTCATCAGTTCAGTACGGATCACCACGCTCATCGCCGCACCGATGATGAACATGACGAAGCTGAAGAGCAGGTACAGCGTGCCGATGTCCTTGTGGTTCGTCGAGAAGAACCAGCGGTCTACGAAACCCTGCTTGTGCGCGTGGTCGTCGTGTGCGTCGTGGTGCGCGGCGTAAGCCATGGCCTGAACCTCAGTAATCGTTGCTTGGATCAACCGGCGGCCGCGGCGTCAGCCGGGGCCTGCTCGGTCTGCGGGACGGCGCTGGCCGCGACGGGCTCGACGGCAGCCGGGGCTGGTTCTGCTGGCGCGCCAACTGGTGCGGCAACTGGCACGACTACAGGTGGCAGCGCGCGCTTGACCTGCTCGGCGGCCAACCAGCTCTTGAACTCGGCCTTGCTCACTGCCCTGACCACGATCGGCATGAAGCCATGATCCTTGCCGCACAGCTCCGCGCATTGGCCGCGGTAGATGCCGGGGGTGTCGATGTCGGCCCAGGCTTCGTTGACGATGCCCGGGATAGCGTCCTGCTTCCAGCCCAGCGCCGGCACCCACCAGGCGTGGATCACGTCATCGGCGGTGATCACGAAACGGATCTTGGTGTTCACCGGCAACACCAGCTGGTTGTCGACGTCCAGCAGGTAATGCGGCAGATTGGCGGTGCGCGCGTCGACGCCGCTCTGGCGGACGCGGTCGCTCTCGCGGTCCAGGCGGCTGGTGAACTCGACGCCTTCGCCCATGTAGTCGTATTTCCACATCCACTGGTAGCCGGTGACCTTGATCGTCATCTCGGCATCGCGGGTGTCGTACATGCGCATCAGGCCATGCGTGGCCGGGAACGCCAGCGCGATCAGGATGATCACCGGAAGCGCGGTCCAGATGATTTCGAGCTTCGTGCTGTGGGTGAAGCTGGTGTCAGCCACCGCCCCGCGCGACTTGCGGAACGCGAACATCGCATAGGCCATCGCACCGAACACGATGACACCGATGACGACGCAGACGATCAACACGATCATGTGGGCGTCGTAGGCGGCATGAGCGAGCGGCGTCACCCCGCGGTCCATGTTCAGCTGCCAGCGGTGCGGGTCGGTGGACGGGGCGGCCCGCGCCAGCGCCATCGTCGGCAACGCCAAAGCAGCGGCCAGCAGCCCCTGCTTGGCCCATTGTTTGATACGACCGGGTGTCATCACATCGAGCCCCACTGCCTTGAATACTGAGTCTGCAGGTCCGCGCGCATGTCGCCGCCAACCCCGCCATGGTCTTGTCTGGTGTCTTGCATTGGTCTTGCTGCATGCTGCATGCATGTCCCGACCGGCCTTTGGACAGGCAAAGGGCCGAGAACATCTGTGAAATGGTAGCTGGGGGCCCCGATTGCGGCAACCTGCACGCGTGCCACCCATCACCTGCGGCACTACACTAGGCACTCCCAATGGCAGCCTGCGGGCGCGATGAGCACTGACCCAACCCCCGGTTTTACTAGCGCGTCGCCGATCGTCCCGATCCTGTCCCCGGAGTTGCCGCACACTCCGCAAGCGGCGCGTGCGGCGATCACGTCAGGCTGGATCCGCGATGAAACTGCCCATGTGCGCGAACTTCTGGCCCAGGCCGCCTTGCCAGAGACCGAACGCGAGGCCGCGCAGGCCACCGCCGCCGACCTGGTGCGCCGGGTCCGCGCCCGCACCCGCACCCAGGGCGCGGTCGAGGCCTTCATGCGCCAATACGACCTGGGCAGCGAGGAAGGCGTGCTGCTGATGTGCGTGGCCGAAGCCCTGCTGCGCATCCCCGACCTGGGCACAGCCGATGCACTGATCCGCGACAAGCTGGGCGACGCCAACTGGAAACGCCACCTGGGCCAGTCGGACTCGGTGCTGGTCAACGCCTCGACCTGGGGACTGATGCTGACCGGCAAGCTCGTCGACCTGACCGATGACACCAAGCGGGATGTAAACGGCGCGTTCCAGCGCCTGGTCGGGCGCGCGGGCGAGCCGGTGATCCGGCTGGCGGTGCGCCAGGCAATGAAGATCATGGGCCATCAGTTCGTGCTGGGCCGCACGATTGCCGAAGCGCTGGCGCGCGCGCGCAAGGGCGACGGTGGCGCCTATCGCTATTCGTTCGACATGCTGGGCGAGGGCGCGCTGACCACCGCTGATGCACTGCGTTACCTGGAGGCTTACCGCGCCGCGATCCATGCGATCGGCCGCAGCGGCCCGGGCGGCTCGTTCGCAACCAGCGATGTATTCGCCGCGCCGAGTATTTCAGTGAAGCTGTCGGCGCTGCACCCACGCTACGAACACGCCAAGCACGCCCGGGTGATGGCCGAACTCGCCCCGCGCGTGCTGGAGCTTGCCCAGCTGGCCAAGCAGTACGGGATCGGCTTCACCATCGACGCCGAGGAAACCGAGCGCCTCGAACTGTCGCTGGACCTGATTGAAGCGACCATGTCCGATGCATCACTGGCCGGCTGGGATGGCTACGGACTTGCGGTGCAGGCGTATCAGAAGCGCGCGCCGCAAGTGATCGACTACCTCGCCGGACTTGCCCAGCGGCTCGGTCGCCGCATCCCGGTGCGCCTGGTCAAGGGTGCGTACTGGGATGCCGAAATCAAGCGCGCGCAAGTCGATGGCCAGGCCGGCTATCCGCTCTTCACCCGCAAGCAGAACACCGACGTCAGCTATCTGGCCAACGCGAAACGCATGCTCGGCGCCGGCGATGCGATCTACCCGATGTTCGCCACCCACAACGCGCAGACAATCGCCACGGTCCACCGGATGGCGCGCAGTGTCCGTGGCCGCAGGGACTTCGAGTTCCAGAAGCTGCACGGCATGGGCGACGACCTGTATGCCGAAGTGATCCCTGCCGATCGCCTCGATGTCGCCTGCCGCGTGTATGCGCCGGTCGGCAGCCACGAGGACCTGCTTCCCTACCTGGTTCGCCGGTTGCTGGAGAATGGCGCCAATTCAAGCTTCGTCAATCGCATCACCGACGAGGATGTCTCGATCGACGATCTGATCCGCGATCCGGTCCAGATGGTCGCAGCGTTCGATGCAGCTCATATATCCATCCCGCACCCCCGCATCCCGCTGCCGGTCGATCTGTACCGCAGCCAAGGCCAGGACCGAGACAATTCCATGGGCATCAACCTCGCCAACGACGACCAGCTGCGTGAGCTCGCGGCCGCCATCAACAATGCCGGTGCCGGCAGCTGGACCGCTGCGCCACTGGTGCCGGGCGCAAGCGTGACGGGCGAAAAAACCGCCGTGACCAACCCTGCCGACCGCCGCGAAGTCGTTGGCCATTGGCAGGCATCAGGCAGTGCCACGGTCGAGCGCGCCCTGGCCAACGCCGTCGCCGCACAACCCGCCTGGGATGCCACGCCTGCCGGCAGCCGCGCCGCGATCCTTGAGCACGCCGCCGACCTGCTGGAAGCGCGCATGCCGGCCTACATGGCGATGTGCACCAAGGAAGCCGGCAAGACCCTGCCCGACGGCATCGCCGAAGTGCGCGAGGCGGTCGACTTCCTGCGCTATTACGCGCTGCAGGCGCGCGAGCACTTCGCGCCCATGGCGTTGCCAGGGCCTACCGGCGAATCCAATTCACTGCAACTGTCCGGTCGCGGCGTGTTCGTCTGCATCAGTCCGTGGAACTTCCCGCTGGCCATCTTCCTGGGGCAGATCGCCGCGGCGCTGGCCGCTGGCAACACGGTCATCGCCAAGCCGGCCGAGCAGACCACCCTGATCGGATTCGCGGCGATCAAATTGCTGCACGAAGCCGGGATTCCCGAGATGGTCGTGCAGTACCTTCCGGGCGACGGCGCCACCGTCGGAGCCGCGCTGACTCGCGATCCGCGGGTGGATGGAGTCTGCTTTACCGGCAGCACTGATACCGCACGCCTGATCAATCGCGCGCTGGCCGGCCGCGAGTCCGGGCCGATTTCCACCCTGATTGCCGAGACCGGCGGCCAGAACGCGATGATCGCCGACTCTTCCTCGCTTCCCGAGCAGGTGGTCAAGGATGTGCTGGGTTCGGCGTTCACCTCGGCCGGGCAGCGTTGCTCGGCGGCGCGCGTGTTGCTGGTCCAGGACGATATCGCCGACAAGGTCATCCACATGCTCGCCGGCGGGATGGCCGAACTCAGCGTCGGTGATCCCGGCCTGCTCTCCACCGATGTCGGGCCGGTGATCGATGCCGATGCCAAATGCGTGCTCGACGAGCATGCGGCGCGCATGCGCAGCGAGGCGAAGTTCATCGCAGAAGCCGAGCTGGGCGCCGGCACCGAACACGGCACGTTCTTCGCACCGATCGCCTGGGAGCTGGACTCGTTGGCGCAGCTCGACCGCGAGAAATTCGGTCCTGCGCTGCACGTGGTGCGCTGGAAGGCGGACCAGCTTGACGCGGTGATAGACACCATCAACCGCACCGGTTATGGCTTGACCCTGGGCATACATTCGCGCATCGACGCCACCATCGAGCGCATCGTCAGCCGCGCCAAGGTCGGAAACATCTACGTCAACCGCAATCAGATCGGCGCGGTGGTCGGGGTGCAACCGTTCGGTGGCCAGGGCCTGTCCGGCACCGGTCCCAAGGCGGGCGGCCCGCACTACCTGCCGCGTTTCGCGACCGAGAAAACGGTGACCATCAACACCACTGCAGCGGGCGGCAATGCCTCGCTGCTGACACTCGGCGACTGACGGACTGGCATTGCTGGCCCCATCAAAAAAGCCCCGCGAAAGCGGGGCTTTTTCTCGTCCGCAATGCCGGGTCAGAACTTGTAGCTTGCACCCACCGCGAACAGGTTGGCGCTGCCATCGAAGCTGCCGCTCAGCACCGAACCGCTCGACGACATGATGTTCACGCCGGGGTCGTCGATGGTGATCTTCTGGTAGGCAGCGTCGATCGTAATGTGCTCGCTGGCATGCCAGCTGAAGCCGACCGAATACAGCATGCGGTCGTCGTCGGGCAAGCGCGGGGTACGGTCAAGGTCGTTGGTCGGTGATTCATCGGATGCAATGCCACCCCGAACCGTGAAGGCTTCGCTGATGTCGAATTCCACGCCCGCGCTGAAGAACATGGTGTTCTTCCAGTTGAACGGCTCGATGCTGTCGGGCTGGAACGGATTCTCGAAGTCGATCACCACACTCTGCAGTGAAGTCCATCCGGTCCGCTGCACATCGCCATAGATGCGCAGCGCGTCGGTGGCGTTGTACTGGATGCTGATCGTGTCGATGCTCGGCGTGGTGAGCTTGGCATTGCCGCCGGTATCGGAAAAAGCATTGCCCAGCAACAGCAGTTGCGGAACCGCGGCACGACGCGGATCGTTGGCAGGCAACTGTGCATAGGCCGCGGCAATCGCCCTGAAGCCCGGCTGCGCACCGGAGAACGCAGCCGGAACAATGAAGTCGGCTTGGCCCTCGATGTTGTGGTCGATTTCGGAACGGTGCGAATAACCGATGCTGAACATGTCGTTCGGGGTGAACTGCACGCCCGCGACCCAACCGGAGCCGTTGTCGGCGCCCGTGATCGAAACCGACCCATCGGTCACCGGATTGCCGATGGTGCCGCCCGGGACGCCGGCGGCGGCAAGCAGGCGGCCAAAGTCGATGCCATTCGCGAGCGTGACGTCGGCGCGCTGGTAGATGAAGCCGACACCCAACGACAAGGCCGGAGTGACTTCATAGGCGGCAGACAATGTCAGTGCCGGGACTTTCAGGTCGGAGTTGGTGGCGTTGTAGCGACCGACAAACGTAGGTTCGTACACAGTCGAAAGGCCGAACGGCGCGCTGATGCTGGCACCGACCGTCAAGCGCTCGAAGCTGCCGCTGAGCGGAATCACCACGGCCATTGCCGGTACCAGGGTCGGGTCACCGGGATCGCCGCCATCGCCGCCGCCAATGGGCACGCAAATCGTTGCGCTCACTGGGGTGCAGGCGCTGCCGGTGAACTTGGCGTCGAGGTCGATCAAGGTGAGGTCCGACTGCACGGTCAACTTGTCGAACTGGGCCATTGCAGCGGGGTTGTTGGACACCACGGCGGCATCCTTGGCAACGGCACTACCCGCATTGGCGCGGCCAAGCGCCTTGGCGCTGTTCTCGCGGAGCTGGAAGCCGGAGGCACTGGCCTGGCTTGCGGCCAGTGTGCCGAAGATGGCAAGCGCCAGCGCGGTGACACGAAAACAGCAGGAATTGGACTTCATTGGATCGTCTCCGGGAACGCTTGGCAGCAAGGAGTGGATGATTGTTCTGGATCGTGTTCTGGATGACGATGCCTCGGCAATCTTGTCCATCACCAGGCGATGCGCACTGGAACCCTGACTTGGGCAGTGCACCGCGACATACGACGCCGTATGCAATATACCGACTAATTTAACTTGTTGCTAACAATTCAGCGGACACAGGCTAACGGTAAAGTGCCCCATGTTTGTTGGCATCGACAACCGCAAAAAAACGACGTTCCGTTGGGCTACGCCCCTGTTGTTCGCCGCGCTCTGGCTGGCTTACGTACTGATTGCGATGCGCGCCCCGGCATTGCGCGAAGGCACGCCGCTGGACTGGGGCGTGCTGTCCGGTGGATTGGACACGGCCAACGCATGGCGCCAAGCCGTCGTCGATGGCAGCGTGCTGCGCCTGTTTTCGGCATTGTTCCTGCATGCCGACTGGATCCACCTGCTCGGCAACCTGGTGTTCCTGCTGATCTTCGGCCTGCCCGCCGAGAGAGTGATGGGTGGCTGGCGGTTCCTGGTGCTGTTCCTGGTCGGTGGCGCAGCCGCCAATCTGGCAGCGGTACTTGCAATAGATGCCCCCGACGGGGTGATCATCGGCGCCAGTGGCGCAGTGTCGGCGGTCATCGGGGCTTATCTGGCGTTGTTTCCCGGCGCGAAGTTGGGCGTGGTTTTGCCGCTGGGCCTGTTCCTTGAATTCGTGCGGGTGCCTGCGTCACTGCTGATCGGGCTCTGGGCGCTGCTGCAGGTGGTGTTCGCCTACAGCGGCCCGGCCTTGGGTGCGGTGGCATGGCCGGCGCATATTGCCGGCTTCCTGTTCGGCATCGTATTCGCCCTGCTGACCCGCGCAGCCATCGCGCGCCGCCTGCGCCATCGCCGCGGCTATTGAGTTTGCGCGTCAACCTTTGGTTTGGCCGGCAGCGGCGGGATGACCGACACCCCTGCCAGCTTTTTCAGTTCTGCCAATGCCGCTGTGATAGGCACCTGCCCTGGCAGGACATCACCGGCGTTGTCGCCCTCGAACATCTCGCCTTCGCCGCGCAAGTGGCGTGGCAATTCTGCTTCACGGACAGGTCGCGCGGACTTGCCGCCATCTTCAGGCTTGAGGACGATATCTGGAACGATACCCAATGCCTGGATCGAACGTCCGCTCGGGGTGTAGTAGCGTGCGGTGGTGAGCTTGACCGAATCGCCATTGTCCAGCGGCAGCAGGGTTTGCACCGAGCCCTTGCCGAAGGTGCGGCTACCGACAACGGTCGCGCGCTTGTTGTCGTGAAGCGCGCCAGCCAGGACTTCCGCCGCGCTGGCAGAGCCGGCATCGACCAGCAACACGATCGGCGCGCCCTTCAAGCGGTCGCCCGGGGTCGCGTCGAAGCGGCTGTTGCCAATCGACTCACGGCCACGGGTACTGACGATGCCGCCGGCATCCAGCAACTCATCGGCTATCTGCACCGCGCCCACCAGCAATCCGCCAGGATTGCTGCGCATGTCGATGAGCAAACCACGCAACGGGCCAGGCTTCTGCAGGGAATCAAGGGCGCGCACGAAATCCGCCGCCGTCGCCGCCTGGAAACTGCTCAGGCGCACATAGCCGAAACCCGGTTCCAGCATTTTCGAGCGCACGCTGCTGATGCGGATGGTTTCGCGCACCAGGGGTACGTCGAAGGGCATGGGCGTTCCTTCGCGCACCACGCCAAGCAACACCCTGGTGCCGGCGGCACCACGCAGCGGGGCCGAACTGTCGGCGTCGCCTGGTGCCAGCAACTTGCCGTCGATGCTGATGATCCGGTCGCCGCTGCGCAACCCGGCGCGATCGGCCGGGCTGTCGTCCAGCGGCGCGATGACGCGCAAGCCACCTTCGGGGAGTTGCTGCAACTCCAGTCCCACGCCGTCATAGGCGCCACGGGTGAATTCGTTGAAGTCCTCCGCGTCGGCCTTGCGCAGGTAGGCGCTGTGCGGATCCAGGTCCAGCAGCAAACCGCGCACCGCTGATTGCATCAGCGAATGGTCGTCGACCGGATCGACATAGGCCTGCTTGATCGCGTTGTAGATCATCACATAGCGGCGGATCTCGTCCAGCGGTACCTTGGCGGCATCGGTGCGTACGGCGTCGGGATCGTCGCTGGCGGCGACTTCGTCGGACTTTTGGATAGCTTCCAGCGGGGATCCTTCCTGCGGAGCTGCTTCAGGCTGGGATACCGCGGGCGCAGCGTCCTGCGCCATGCCAGCCAATGGCGAAGCGCACAGTACGAAGGCAGTCAACAGAAAAGAAAAGCGGTTCCGCATGGTTCGCTCCAGTGGTTCATCGTTTGTGGGTGGCTCGCGTGTTCGACCGATTGCCAAACACAGGGTTCCGCCCGTTGCGCTCGTTGCGCTCGTTCGGGGTCATCATGCATGCAACCACATGTCGGGGGCGTGCAATAACCTTACTGACGTTGCAGCCAGCTGCGCGGATCCACCGGCGCGCCGTTGCGGCGCAGTTCGAAGTAGAGAGCGGACTGCTGCTGGCCACCGGACTTGCCGACGCTGGCCACCGCATCGCCACGCTTGACTGTATCGCCGGCATCACGCAGCAGGCCGTCATTGTATGCATACAGGCTCATGTAACCGTTGCCGTGGTCGATGATCAGGATCATGCCGTAGCCGGTCATCCAGTCGGCGAACACCACTTGGCCATCGGCTACGGCCTTTACCGTGGTCCCCGCCGGCGCCGACACCAGCACGCCATCGCTGCGGCGACCGTCCGGGAGCTTGCCGCCATAAGCCGCCAGCAGGTTGCCGGTCACCGGCCAACCCAACCCGCCCACGCGCAGCGCCGGCGCGCTGGCGACTGCCTTGGCCGGCGCCGTCGTACGTCGTTTCGTGCCTGCCGCCGCCCGCCGCGCAGCGTCAGCCCTCGCCTCGCGTGCGGCACGCGCTGCTGCTGCACGCAACCGCGCCAGCAGGTTCTGCAGCGCCTTGGCATCGCGCCCCAGCGCACGCTCACGGCCAGCACGATCCTTGTACTGCACGTCGATCCCGGCCAACACGCCAGCGCGCTGCTTGCGCGCCTGCTCCAGCTCGTCGAGCATTGTCTGCTGCCGCTTGCGATCGCGCTCCAGCGCCGCGCGCCGCACAGTGATGTCCTGTTCAAGCGCATCGATGCGCTGCAGATCCGCCGTCAACGCGCGGATCCGCTCAACCTGTCCACGTTGCAGGTAGCCCTGGTACGTCAATGCACGCTCGGCATCGGCAATGCGATCCTGCGCGAGCATCGCCTTCAGGGGCGCCTCGCTGCCCGCGACCTGCGCCGCGCGCAGCAGCGCCGCCAGTTCCAGGCGCTTGGCAGCGAGCGCCGCCGTGCCCCTGGCGCGCTCCGCCTGCAACTTCTGCAGGACGGCACTATCTCTTTGGACGCTGACATCGGCATTGCGCAGCGCACGCTGCACACCTCCCACCTGTTCGTCCGCCTGCCGCAGCTGGCGGCTGGCATCGCCACGCTGGCCTTCCAGCTTGCGGCGCTCGGCGGCGACCGACTTCAACTCGCTGCGAATGGTCTGCAGCTTGCGTTCGGCATCGTGCGGATCCTGGTCCGCCTGTGCATACGCACCGGGCGCGAACGCGAGCAGCGACAAGACCATGAGCATGGCAACGACGCGCTGCATCACATCGGCAACAGCAGGCTGCGGCCACTCATCGGCGCGGTTTGCGGCAGGCCAAGCAGGTCCAGCAAGGTCGGGGCGACGTCGCGCAGGGCGCCGCCTTCGCGCAGTTGCACATGTCGCTCCCCCACATACACCAGCGGCACCGGACCGACCGTGTGCGCGGTATGCGGTTGACCGGTGACCTGGTCACGCATCAGCTCGACGTTGCCGTGGTCGGCGGTGATCAGCAGCGCTCCGCCTACCGCACGCACGGCCCCGCTGATCTCGCCAATCGCCACATCGACCGCCTGCGCGGCAAGGATTGCCGATTCCAGGATGCCGCTGTGGCCGACCATGTCCGGATTGGCGATGTTGCAGACGATGGCGTCGAACCGTTTCTGATCGATCGCTTCGACAAGCTGGGCAGTCAGTTCCGGGCAGCTCATTTCCGGCTGCAGGTCGTACGTCGCGACCTGCGGGCTCGGGATCAGGATCCGCGCTTCGCCGGGAAACATCTCTTCGCGACCCCCGCTGAAGAAGAACGTGACGTGCGCATACTTCTCCGTCTCGGCGATGCGCAGCTGGGTCAGTCCTGCATCGGCCAGGATTTCGCCATAGGTCTGGCGAAGATCGTCCGCGGCGAACGCGACCGGCGCCGGCAGCCTGGCATCGTATTCGGTCAGGCATACGAAACGCGACAACGCCGGGCGCCGCACTTCAAAGCCAGCGAATGCAGGGCCTACGAATGCGGCCGCAAGCTGGCGGGCACGGTCCGCGCGGAAATTCATGAACACCACGGCATCGCCATCACGCATCGGCTGCGTGCCGGCCAGCACGGTGGGCGCGACGAATTCATCGTTCTCGCCACGAGCGTAGGCCTCGCGCAGGGCCGCCAGCGCATCGCCTGCATGCTGCTCGCTCCTGGCCTCGACAATCGAGTCCCAGCCACGCTGGACGCGTTCCCAGCGCTGGTCACGGTCCATGGCGTAGTAGCGTCCGCCCACCGTGGCGATGCGGGCATTGCCTGCCTTGTCGCAAACCGCCTGAAGCGCGTGCAGGCTGGCTTCGGCCGATCGTGGCGGCGTATCGCGACCGTCCAGGAACGCATGCACCGCGACCTGCGGCACGCCCTCTCGGCGCGCCAGTTCGAGCATCGCGAAGATATGCGCTTGATGACTATGCACGCCACCTGGCGAAAGCAGACCCATCACATGCAAGGTTCCTCCGGCGTCCTTGGCCGCCGTGCAGGCCGCGCGCAATTCGGCATTGGCGAAGAAGCTGCCGTCATCGATCGCGGCATCGATGCGGGTCAGATCCTGATAGACGATGCGGCCGGCGCCGAGATTCATGTGGCCGACTTCGGAATTGCCCATCTGCCCTTCCGGCAGACCGACATGGCGGCCCTCGGTATGTATCAAGGTGTGCGGACAGGTAGCCAGCAGGCTGCGCCAATTCGGCAGGTCGGCGAGTGCCAAGGCGTTGTCCTGCGTTTCTTCGCGATGGCCCCAACCGTCCAGGATCAGCAGCACGACAGGCTTGGAGCGGGCGGAAACGGGATTGGACACGGAGGCTCCATGACGGATGGGTGATGCCCCGCGCCGGGCTTCGGCGCAGGCTTGGGACAATTGTAGCGAAGGCCCGTCAATCCAATCCTCGCGGCCCGCATGTAAACCAATCGGCCACTGGCCGCATCACAGACTGCAACACGCCACGGAGTTCCGCATGAACCGTTCCCTTTTGTTTGTCGCACTGATTGCCCTGTCAGGTACCGCCGCCGTGTCTGGCAACGCCACTGCCCACGATTCGACCGAACAAGGCCAAGGCCGGGACATCGGCAAGGTCAACAACAGCATCACCGCCGAAGCTGGCCAGGCATATGGCGACCTGAGCACCGTCAACGGCAGCATCAAGATCGAGGCAAACGCCCGCATCGGGGACGCGGACACCGTCAACGGCAGCATCCGTACCAAGGATGATATCCACACGCATTCTCTGAGCACGGTCAACGGCAGCATCCACGTGGGTGAACGCGCGCAGATCGACGGCAGCATCGAGACTGTCAACGGTGGCATCTTCGTCAACCGTGGCGGCAAGGTGTCGCGTGGAATTGCGACCGTCAACGGCGCTATCGGCATCGTCGGCACCGACTTGGGCGGTGGCATCGAAACCGTCAATGGCGATATCACCGTGGGCATGGGTTCGCACGTGAAGGGTGGCATCAAGGTCGAGAAGCCGAACAATAAGTGGAGCGGGATGCGAATTGGCAAGCAGAAGATCCCGCGGATCGTGGTCGGTCCGAACGCGGTGGTTGACGGGCCGCTGGTGTTCGAGCGCGAGGTCAAGCTCTACGTGCATACCAGCGCGCGCATTGGCAGCCTGCGCGGTGCCACCGCGGTGAACTTTGATGGCCCCACTCCGCCGAAGGACTGATCCTGGACAGCACGCACCCGATGGGCATGGCCGGCGTTCGTGGCCAGCCTTGAAGCGAGGAATCACGGTTAGAATCAGGGACGTCAACTGGAGTACCGCGATGCGCATTGCCGCCCTTCCACTCGCCTTGCTGATGCTGTGTGCCTGCACGCCTGACGGCAATGACACCGCCACGACCGATGCCGAGGCGCAAGCGCCTGCGGACGCAATGGCGACGACCAGCGGCCATGAATTCAACGCGGCCATCAATGCCGGGGATTTCGTGGAGCACGTCACGACGCTTGCGGCCGATGCGTTCGGCGGACGCGGCCCGGGCACGCCAGGGGAGGACGCCTCGGTCGACTACATCAAGACACAGTTCGCGCGCATCGGCCTACAACCGGGCAACGGCAGTGACTGGTTCCAGACCGTGCCGATGGTGGAAACCACGGCCGACGAGTCGACCTCGCTCAAGCTCGACGTAGCCGGCAAGCCGCAAGAATTGAAGTTCGGCTCCGACATGGTGATCGGCACCCGTACCGGCCAGACCGACGTCAATGTGAAAAACAGCGAGCTGGTCTTCGTCGGTTATGGCGTGGACGCGCCCGAACAGGAGTGGAACGACTACGCCGGCATCGACGTGAAGGGAAAGACCGTCGTCATGCTGGTCAACGACCCGGGCTTCCACGCGAACGATGAGAAGTTGTTCGATGGCAAGCGCATGACGTATTACGGCCGCTGGACATACAAGTTCGACGAAGCCGCGCGCAAGGGCGCCGCCGCCGCGCTGATCATCCACGACACCGAGGGTGCGTCCTACGGCTGGGACGTAGTGAAGAATTCCTGGTCCGGGCCGCAGTACGACCTGCCTGCCAAAGACGATCCCGCGCCACGCCTGCCAGCGCAGGGCTGGATCACCGGCGACGCCGCCAAGGCCCTGTTTGCAGGCGCCGGACTCGATCTGGGCAAACTCCGCGCCGCCGCCAACAAGCGCGGCTTCAAGCCGGTTCCCGTCAAGGCCACAATGTCGTTCGACCTGAAAAGCAACAGCATCGAAAAGACCTCGCGCAACGTGATTGGACTCTTGCCGGGTAGCGAAACCCCCGACGAGACCATCATCTACATGGCGCACTGGGACCACCTGGGCACGCATGCCGGTGAAGCCGGGGACAACATCTATAACGGCGCCGTGGACAATGCGACCGGCGTGGCCGGCATCCTTGAGATCGCCGAAGCCTTCCGCAAGGCCCCAACGCCGCCCAGGCGCTCGATCCTGTTCCTGGCGGTGACGCTGGAGGAATCGGGGCTGCTGGGTTCCAAGTACTACGTCGCCCATCCAGTGGTTCCGCTGGACAAGACCGTCGCGGTATTCAACATCGATGCACTGTCGCCGATCGGCAAAGCCCGCGATGCGACCGTGGTTGGCTTGGGTAGCTCGCAACTTGAGGATCTGCTGAAGACAGTGCTAGCTGGTCAGCAGCGCAAGGCGATGGTCGAAGACAACACCGCGGCTGGTTACTACTTCCGGTCCGACCACTTCAATTTTGCAAAAGCTGGCGTGCCCTCCCTTTACCTGGACAGCGGTACCGATCTGGTAGATGGCGGCAAGTCCGCTGGAGAAGCGACCGGCAAGGACTACACCGAACATCGTTACCACAAGCCTGGTGACCAGTTCGATGCGGCAACCTGGAAGCTGGACGGCATCATCCAGGATCTGGAAACGGTCCAGACGGTCGGCGCCTCACTTGCCAACGACGGACAATGGCCCAACTGGTACGAAGGCAATCCCTTCAAGGCCGCGCGCGATGCCATGCGCCCCTCGGCGACAGCGGCTGCCAAGTAATCAGGTAAATCGTACATTGACCATATCCAGGGGCGGGTAAATGAACCCCCTGTATCGGCTAGGCTGTAGGCTCCGTCACAGCCTCAAGGGCCTCCGATGTCGATCGCTTACTGGTGCATCCTGATCGCAGCTGCGTTGCCTTACATGTGGGTTTCCATCGCCAAGGCCAACGGCGAGCGCTACAACAATCGTGACCCGCGGGGGTGGTTGGCGCGTCAGGATGATCCCCGCAGCCACCGCGCCAACGCCGCCCAACTCAATGCCTTCGAGGCTTTTCCCGCATTCGCGGCCAGCGTCCTCATGGCGCAGTTTGCACAGGTCGACGGTCAGCGTATTGCTTGGCTGGCGATCGCATTCGTGGCGTTCCGGGTCCTTCACGGCATTTTCTATATCGCCGACAAGCATTCCATGCGTAGCCTGGTCTGGTTTGGCGGATTCGCTAGCGTCATTGCACTGATGATGTCCGCAGCATTGAGCATTGCCTGAAAGTCCCGCGCTCATTCACCCAGCAGGCGGGGGGAATCTGCAAACAGCTGAACCAGCAAAACAATCCCCTCAGCTGACCTGATTCTTGATGTCGTAACTCGACTGTGCGCCGCCTTACGTGCCGTAACTGCTGCAGCAACGGTATGGGCAGCGTTGGTAACCCTCTTGCGGTCTCGCCGCACAAAATCAGAAAAAAATCCAGTGTTTATGTCTCGTTTACCGTGATCTAGAATGCCGCAGTTGCAATCTGTTTTGGTTCGGAAGTTTGAAAGCCAGCTCCAGATTGAGGCAAAGCCACGACGGGCAAAAAATCCCAGGCCTGATGGGCTTGGATCTTGTGCTTTCAATGGGCGCTGGCGATCACCCGCCGCAGGTTGAGTGCCATGCACGTTGCGGCTTGCGTGCGATGCTATGCAAAGAAAACCCCCGTCTATGATGAGACGGGGGTTTGGCAAAAAACCCTGGCGATGACCTGATCGGTGTCGCGGTGCGCACAAAGACAAAACCCCAGACCTGACGGTCTGGGGTTTGTCTTTAATAAAGACCCTGGCGATGACCTACTCTCGCATGGCTTGAGCCACACTACCATCGGCGCAGCTGCGTTTCACTTCCGAGTTCGGGATGGGATCGGGTGGTGCCACAGCGCTGTTGTCACCAGGGAGAGGGTGGAGGGTCGCGGTTCGATGAACTGAACAGATCGCGCACACGCTCTCGTTGGTTTGCTGTCAGCGAACGGATCTTGCCTGTTCGTTGCAGCAGATAGGTGGGATGTAGCGAACGGTTGGTGCAAATGCCATCAACGTGTTGTTGAGGCCAAGGGTTACTTCGAGGAGCCATTTAGTTCGACTCGTGGAAGCAACTTGAGGTGATATGGTCAAGCCTCACGGATCATTAGTACAGGTAAGCTCAACACATTACTGCGCTTACACACCCTGCCTATCAACCACCTGGTCTTGATGGTTCCTTTAGGGGGCTTGTGCCCCGGGAGATCTCATCTT
>JBBQHK010000034.1:0-27957 GCA_038323895.1 Lysobacterales bacterium
CGCCGACATCCGGCGAGACCACGATCAGATTGTCAGTGCCATGCGCGCGCCAGATATCGGCAAGCAGCAACGGCGATGCATACACGTTGTCGACCGGGATGTCGAAGAAGCCCTGTATCTGATCGGCATGCAGGTCCACGGTCAGCACCCGGTCCGTGCCCACCGCACCGAACATCGTGGCCGCGACCTTGGCCGTGATCGCCACCCGCGACGAACGCGGACGGCGGTCCTGGCGGGCGTAGCCGAAATACGGCACCACCGCGGTCACGCTGGCGACCTAGGCACGCTTGAGCGCATCCACCAGCACCAGCAACTCCATGAAGTTCTCGGCGGTCGGCGCGCAAGTCGACTGGATGACGAAGACTTCCTGCCGGCGCACGTTCTCCTCGATTTCCACCTGCACTTCGCCATCGGAGAAGCGACTGACCAGAGCCTTGCCCGGGCGCACGCCCAATTCCTTGCAGACCGCCAGCGCAAGCGGGCGATTGGCGTTGCCGGAAAAGACCAGCAGGTTGCGATCGTCTTGCATGTTTGTCATTTTCCGCTGCGCTCTGACCGTGGCGGTGCAAGGGCCGCATGGCGCGCCATGCGGGAAGACATCAGGATGTTGCGGAACTCATCCAGCGAAACTTATGCAGCAGTAAAACATGAGGGGAAATGGCAGGGGCGGAAGGATTCGAACCTACGTATGCCAGGATCAAAACCTGGTGCCTTAACCGCTTGGCGACGCCCCTACATTGAAAGCTTCCACTGCATCCAGCAGTGGCGATCGTTCCGCACCACGCGCCAGCCAGGCATCAACGCCGGGCGGCAGCGCAGCGAGCGCGGCTTCGGCCGATTCGCGATCGGCGAATTCCACGAAACACACGCTGCCCGAACCCGTCAAACGCGGCCTGCCGATGCGCGCCAATGCAGCGAACAGGGCCTCGACGGCTGGTTCACGGCGGCGCAGCACCGGCTCGAACGCATTGTCGAGCACGGTTCCGGAAAGGAAGTCGGATATTGTTGCGGGTGCAGCATCCCGCGTCAAATCAAACGCTTGGAAAATTCCGGCGGTCGCGGCATGCACGCCCGGACTGGCCAGCACATACCAGGCCCGCGGCAGGTCGAGCGGGACCAGCTGTTCGCCAATTCCTTCGGCCCAGGCATTGTGGCCACGCACAAACACCGGCACATCCGCGCCCAGCTGCAGACCCAGCACCGCAAGCCGATCCTCATCGAAACCCGATTCCCACAACCGGTTCAACGCGACGAGCACGGTGGCCGCGTCGGATGATCCACCGCCGAGACCCGCACCCATTGGAATGCGCTTTTCGATGCAGATGTCCACACCTTGCCTGCATTTAGCTTCTTTTTGCAGAAATTTAGCAGCTTGCACCAGCAAGTCATCCTGCTCGCCAACACCCACCGCGCCGTCGCCCAATCGAAGGATCCGTCCATCGGCGCGGGGTCGCAGGCCTACCCGATCGCCCCAATCGAGCAACCGGAACACAGTCTGCAACGTGTGGTAGCCGTCGCCACGACGGCCAGTGATGCGCAGGAACAGGTTGAGTTTGGCCGGGGCCGGCCAGTGGCTCCAGCCCTCGCCCGCCGGCAGCACGCTCACTCGTTGCCCCAGCGGTCCACTACCAGTCGGACCCGGTTGGATGCTTGCTCGGCATTGACCCGCGTCGGCAGTTCCACGCCGCTGGCGGGATCACGTTGCCAGTTGGCGTAATCGATCAGCCAGCCACCCTGGTCGATCCTCAACAAGCGCTGGTCGATGCCGAAGACCAAGCGCGCCTCACCCATGGCGGGACCGGCAGGCGCGCCACGCAACCAGCAGCCCAGTGCCGCAACCGGGATTTCCCAGCCAGTGGATTCTCGCAACAACTGGCCGGCATCGGCACCACGCAACGGGCCCCCGGAAACACCTTCCAGTGCCACGCCAGCGGCATCGGCCGTCAGCGTCCAGCTTTGCCGGGTCACCGGCGCCGACAACGTCACTTCAGTGCGCCCGGCGCCTTGCGTCCATTCGATCCGGCCGCTGCCACCATCCTTGCCATTGGACAGGGCGACCCGGCCCGACATCGCCCATGCCGGCACGTCACATGCGGCATTTCCCAGGCCAAGTGCCGAGATCCGGGCCTGCTGCGCCTGCGTGGCGGCCTGCACCTGCGCATTGCCCGCCAACACATTGGCTGGAGCGGATGCTGGCGGCAGACTCTGGCAGGCCACCAATGCCAGGCACAGCGCGGCGACGCAAGTCCGCTGGCTCACGCACCAGCCTCCTGCAAGGCGCGCTGCAGCGAGCGGTTGTCCGGATCGATCTTGCGGGCCTCTTCGAAATAGCGGCGCGCCTCATCCTTGCGCCCCATCACCCACAGCACGAGGCCGAGGTGGCTGGTGATGTCCGGGTCCTTCTGCAGGGTGTAGGCCCGGCGCAGATGGTCCAGCGCCTCTGCATTGCGACCAAGCCGGAACAACACCCAACCATAACTGTCGATGATCGCGGCGTTGCCGGGCTCGGCCACGCGCGCGCGGTCGATCAGTTCCAATGCTTCCTTGTAGCGGGTGGTGCGGTCCGCCAAGGTGTAGCCCAATGCGTTGAGCGTGGTCACGTCATCCGGCGCGGAGACCAGGATGCGGCGGAAATCGGCTTCGGCCTTGGCGATGTCGTCGCGACGCTCCCACAGCAGCGCACGCGAGTACAACAAGGCCTGGTCGTCGGCGAATGCAGCCAGACCGCGTGCGTAGGCGTCCAGTTCGCCCGCCGCGTCCTTGTCCTTGAGCCGCAGGTCTGCCTCCAGCAGGTAGGCGTCACGGCGGGTATCGTCTTCCAGCGCGGCTTCGGATTGCATCGCGTGCAGGCCAGCGAACGCGTCCTGTTTGCGACCCAGGTCGAACAGCACATTCGCGCTGCGCAGCCGCGCGATCGCGCGCGCCGGCTCGCCGGGAACGCTTGCATACCAGGCCAGGGCCTCGTCGTTGCGTTCCAGCACTTCGGCCAGCTGGCCCAGCAACAGGCGTCGGCTCGGTTCCGGGCGGGTCGCCTCACGCTTGGCTTCTTCGTAGAGCTTGCCCAGCCCGGCCTTGTCCTTGGCCTTGTCCAGCAGACCCGCGCGCTGGGCATAGCTGGACTCGTCCTGCGGCCCATACGCCAGCACGGCTGCGGCCTTGACCGGATCGCCAAGCGCGTCATATTCGCCAGCCAGCGCCCAGCGCAGCGGCACGGACAATCTGGCTGCATCTTCCAGCCCTGCCAGCAGGCTGCGTGCCTCGTCCAGCTTGCCGTCTTCGCGCAGCAGCTGGGCGCGCAGCAGTGCAACCCGTGGTTCACCCGGGAAGCGGGCGACCACCTGCTTGACGATGCGCTCCACCAGTGCCGGCTGATCGAGCCTTTGTGCAAGGCCGCCGAAACCCAGCCATGGCTCCAGTTGATCCGGCATGCCACGCTCTGTGACCAAGTCGCCCAGCACGTCAGCCACGAGCTTGGGCTGCTGGCCGACCGCGCCGATCAATGCCGCCAGCACCTGCTTCCAGCCGTCATCGCCGCTTGCCAGCAGGGCTTTCAACTCCCGCCGGGCCGCCCGCCGCTTGCCGGCGCGCAGGTCCAAAGTCGCAGCGACGGTCTGCCGGTCCACACTGGTCTGTGGCTCCAGGGATTGCCATAGTTCGAAGCATTGGCGTGCCAGGGCGTCCTCGTTGGCAAGCAGGGCAATCCGGGTGGCCCGCTCCGCCAACACCGGGTCGCTGGCACTTCGCGCCGCCTGCAGGTAGTGGCGCGCGGCGTCGCCCAATTGGCCGGACTGCAAGGCGAACTCACCCGCCATGCTCGCCTGCAGCGGGTCTTCCGGCTTGGGCGGTGGCTTTGCCGCATGCGCCAGGCTCGCGCAGGCCAGTAGCGCGAAAGCCAGTAGGGCGGTGGTCACCAGGCGAAAACGGGGGCGTTGCGGCATGGGCATAAGGGCTGGCCGGTACACTATGCGGTCGTGCCGGCAGCTTAGCGCAGGCAGCTGAATGGAATTGTCGGAACCGGTCACCGCATGAAACTGCACGTCCTCGGCATCAACCACCAGACCGCGCCGGTTGCCCTGCGCGAGACGGTGGCATTTGCCGCGGATGCGCTGCGGCCAGCCTTGGCGATGCTGCGTGATGTGCCATCGGTGCGCGAGGCGGTCCTGCTGTCCACCTGCAACCGCACCGAGATCTACGCGCAAACCGATGACGACGGCCAATCACTGGCGGACTGGCTGGTCAACTATCCGCGCGCCGGCCACGACCTGCATGCTTACCTCTACCGGCATCGGGATGCCGAAGCGGTGCGGCACCTGTTCAGGGTGGCGACCGGACTGGATTCGCTGGTGCTGGGCGAGCCACAAATCCTCGGCCAGGTGAAGCAGGCCTGGGCCGCGTCGCGCGAGGCAGGCGTCCTCGGCGGGCCGCTGGATCGCTTGTTCCAGCAGGCCTTTGCCACCGCCAAACGCGCGCGAACCCATACCCGGATCGGCGCCAATCCGGTGTCTGTCGCCTCCACCGCGGTGCGCCTGGCGCAGGAGTCCTTTGCCCGCCTGGACGAATCCACCGTGCTGCTGATCGGCGCGGGTGAAACCATCGAGTTGGCCGCAAGGCACCTGGTCGAGGCGCGCGTGCAGCGCTTGCTCATAGCCAACCGCACGCTGTCCCACGCACAGGAGCTGGCCAGCCGCCACGGCGGCATCGCCCTGCCGCTGGCCGAGCTGGAACGTCATCTGGACGAAGCCGATGTCGTCATCAGCGCCACCGCCAGCAGCGAACCGATCCTGCGGCGTCGGCACATCGAACATGCCATGACCAAACGTCGGCTTCGCCACGACAACAAGCCCGTCTTGCTGCTGGACCTGGCGGTGCCGCGCGACATCGCGGCGGACGTGGCGGGCCTGCGCGATGTGTTCCTGTACACCGTGGACGACCTGCAACGTTCGATCGAAGACAACCGTCGCAGCCGCCGCGCCGCAGCCGAACAAGCCGAGGCGATCATCGAGCTGCAGGTCGCGCGTTTCGTCGAGCAGTTCCACGCCGGGACGCGCCAGCAACCGCTGCTGCGCCTGCGTGCGCACGGCGACATCGTCCGCACGGACGCGCTGGCCAAGGCGCGCCAACAGCTGGCCGCGGGCGTGCCTGCGGAGCAGGCGCTGGAGTACCTGGCCCACACGCTGACCAATCGCCTGTTGCATGCGCCGACCCTGGCGCTGCGCGAGGCCGCGCGCAATGGCGATGGCGCGCTCACCCGCGCCGCCGAGCGCATGTTCCCTGACGCCACGACGGGCAGCGCGCCGGTCGATGATGCGCATGACCTGGATGACGCATCCGCATGACGCCTGGATTGCGCCGGAAACTCGACGCGCTGGTCGAGCGCCGCGAGGAAATCGAGCGGCTGCTGGCCGACCCTTCTGTATCCGCCAACCAGAACCGGTTCCGCAACCTGTCGCGGGAGTTTTCGACCCTGCAACCGGTGGCCGAGGCCTTGGCTGCCGAAACGCTGGCGCGCGCCGACCTTGCCGCGGCCGAGGGCATGCGCGCTGATCCGGAGCTGCGCGAGCTGGCCGAAGATGAAATCGCCTCCGCCAACCAGCGCCTGCAGCGACTGGAAGGCGAACTGCTCGGGCAACTCGTCCCGCGTGATACCCGCGACGATGGCGGCATCTATCTGGAAGTGCGCGCCGGTACCGGCGGTGACGAAGCAGCGATCTTTGCCGGCGACCTTTTCCGCATGTATTGCCGCTACGCCGAGCGCAACGGCTGGCGGGTCGAGGTGGAATCGGCCAATACCGGCGAGCACGGCGGCTACAAGGAAATCGTGGCCCGGGTCGAAGGTGATGGCGCGTACGCCAGGCTGAAGTACGAATCCGGCACACATCGCGTGCAGCGGGTGCCGGCCACCGAGTCGCAAGGCCGCATCCACACCTCGGCGGCGACGGTGGCAATCATCGCGATCGAGGCCGGCGAAACCGAGATCGTCATCAACCCGGCCGACCTCAGGGTCGACACCTTCCGTTCCTCCGGCGCGGGCGGCCAGCACGTCAACAAGACCGAGTCGGCGATCCGCATCACCCACATGCCGTCCGGTGTGGTGGTGGAGTCGCAGACCGAACGCAGCCAGCATGCCAACCGCGACAAGGCGATGAAGCGCCTGCAGTCGATGCTGGTCGAAGCCGAACTTGAAAAACGCGCAGCCGCCACCGCCGCTGACCGCAAGTTGCAGGTGGGCAGCGGCGACCGCAGCCAGCGCATCCGCACCTATAGCTTTCCGCAGGGCCGCATCACCGACCATCGCGTGGAAGGCCTGACCCTTTACGACCTGCCGAACATCATCGAAGGCGACCTCGATGCATTGGTGCTGCGCTTGCAGCAGGAACAGCAGGCAGAGGAACTCGCGCAACTTGCGCGCGAAGGTTGATTCTTGCGGTCATCCGCGAATTCCGCAGCCGTGACCCGCAGATAGCCCAGCCGTCATCCCGGCAAACACGAGTTCCGGCTGAACGCTACTTTTCTTGTCATCCCGGCGAACGCCGGGATCCAGCTTTTTGATGCCACCGCATAGAATTGGTGCGCAGATTCCGGCCTTCGCCGGAATGACGAGCGACCCCATGACCATTTCCACCCACCGAGCCGGGCCGTCCGACCTCGACGCCCTGGTTGCATTATTCGACGCCTACCGCCAGTTCTACGGCCAGCCTTCCGACATGGAACGTGCGCGAGACTGGCTGCGCAGCCGCCTGCGCTTCGGTGAATCGGTCGTGTTCGTCGCCATGCGTGGCGATGTCATGGTCGGGTTCACTCAGTTGTATCCGATGTATTCCTCGGTACGCACCGCGCGCGCCTGGATCCTCAACGACCTCTATGTCGATGCCGCCGCGCGCCGCAGCGGCGCAGGTCGCGCCCTGCTGGATGCTGCCGTGGACTTTGCCCGCGAGGACGGTGCAACAGGCGTCTCACTGGAAACCCACCAGGACAATGAAGCCGCGCGCGCCCTGTACCGTGCGGCCGGCTGGAACGAGGACGCGACCCAGTGGTATTCACGGGCGTTCAATTAGTGGCTGGAAGCAACCGCGAGCCAGGAGATGCGGCACGCGTGCGGCAATCACAGCCCCGTCCTACACTGCGACCATGACTGCCTCCACTGAATTCAAGCCCTTGTCGCTATGCGTGCTGACCGTGTCGGATTCGCGCACCGCTGCCAACGACAGCTCGGGCGACTATCTCTGCAATGCACTGTCCGACGCTGGCCATCGCCTGCATGCACGCGCCCTGCTGCCGGACGACAAATACCGGCTGCGGGCGCAGGTCAGTGCGTGGATCGCCGATGGCGAAGTCGATGGCATCGTGGTCACTGGCGGGACCGGATTCACCGGCCGTGATTCCACCCCGGAAGCCCTGCTGCCGCTGCTGGACAAGCAGATGCCCGGCTTCGGCGAACTGTTCCGCGCACTGAGCTTCGAGGAAATCGGCACCAGCACGTTGCAATCGCGCGCGTTCGCCGGGCTGGCCAATGGCAGCTTTGTGTTCGCATTGCCCGGCTCGACTTCAGCCTGCCGAACGGCCTGGGAAAAGATCATCCGCGCGCAGCTCGATGCGCGTACGAAACCCTGCAATCTAGTGAACCTGAAACCCCGTTTATTGGAAAGTCCGCACACGGATGTGTGGGCTCTTGATCAGGGACGAGCATCCAAGGAGTGACGATGTCCATCGACACCACCCTGCGTTTGTTGACCAAGGCCACCGGCTTGAGCGTCTCCGACATTGCCACTGCCATTCCGCGCGCCGGGGTGGATACGGTCAGCGCCTGGCTAAAGGGTGAAAAGCTCCCGGGCAAGGAACATCTGGACGCGCTCGCCCGCGTGTTCGGCGTACCGGCTGGCGCGCTGCTTGGCGAACTGGCAAGCACGCTGGATCCGGCACGAACCAAAGGCGAGCACGACCTGCTGGCCGCCTATCGAACACTGAATACCAAACAGCAGGGCGCATTGCTGGAAGTGGCTCGCAGCATGCGGCCCAGGGAAAGCACGAGGACATCGAAACGATGAGCAAGCTCAAGCGCAAGGACTACGAAGCACTGCTTGAACCCATGCAGCTCGAACTCGTCGCGATGGCGCGCTGGCTGCAGCACACAGGCACGCGCCTGGTTGTGCTGGTCGAGGGCCGCGATACCGCTGGAAAGGGCGGCGTGATCCGGGCAATCAGCGAGCACGTCAATCCGCGCCAGTGCAGGGTGGTCGCCCTGCCGAAACCCAACGACCGCGAGCAGACCCAGTGGTATTTCCAGCGCTACGCCTCGCATTTGCCGGCAGCGGGAGAAATGGTCCTGTTCGACCGCAGCTGGTACAACCGCGCCGGCGTCGAAGAAGTCATGGGCTATGCCAGTGATGCACAGGTCACGGCCTTCCTGCAGCAGGCGCCGGTATTCGAAAAGCAACTGGTCGATGACGGCATCCTGCTCTTCAAGTACTGGTTGTGCTGCGACCAGGACCAGCAGGAAGAGCGCTTTGCCGAACGTCGCGACGATCCATTGAAGGGCTGGAAGCTTTCGCCGATCGATCTCAAGGCGCGTGAGCTCTACGTCGAATACACGCGTGCCCGCGAAGCGATGCTCAACGCCACCCATACCGAGGCCGCGGCGTGGACGCTGGTCGACTTCAACGACCAGAAGCTCGGCCGCCTGACCCTGATCCGCGATTTGCTGGACCGGATGCCGGATACCCATGTGGATACCCCAGTCATCGACCTGCCAGCGCTGGACGGAAAACCGGCAAAGGAACGCTACGGCGTGGTGAAACCGATCGCGCCGTTAAAGATTGCGTGAGTGCAGCGCAATCAGGGAATCTCTGAATTATCGCCGTCAGCTCGGGCCATGTCGGCAAGTTCGCCAGCGTGCTGCAAGGTCGCCAGCAGTCCCGCGTACATCCCATCCGCGCCGTCGCCTGCACGCAGGACTGCCGAGGGATGGAACGTCACCAGGCAGCTGGGGTGCAGTGGTCCCGCGAACACCTGCGCCAGAGAAGAGCCGATCTGCATGTCACGGCCCAGCACCGCGCGCGCTGCGGTGGCGCCCAGGCACACCACGACGCGTGGTTTGATCAGCGAGATTTCATGCATCAGCCAGCCATGACACGCGGCGACATGGCTGCTGGACGGACGCTCGTGGATGCGACGCTTGCCGCGCCGGCTGAAGCGGAAATGTTTCACCGCATTGGTCATGTACAGCGAATCCGCCGGCACGCCGGCCTCCGCCAGCGCTCGACGCAATACCTGCCCGGCTGGCCCCACGAACGGGCGGCCCGACAGATCTTCGGCATCCCCGGGTTGCTCGCCCACCAGCATGATGGCAGCGGTTTGTTCGCCCTGCCCCGGCACCGCCTGCGTTGCCGGTTGCCATAACTCGCAATCCCGGCAGGATTTCACCTGCGTCGCGATCTGGTCGAGCGAGGACGGGGCAATCGTCGGTGAAACGGCGATGGGTGGAGCAGGCTGCCGCGGAATACGCCGCCGTGCCGGCTCCGCCGGACGCTCCGCCATCTCGCGCACGCGTTGGCCAGCGTCCCGTTCCAGCGCCGGGATCAGGCGCGCTTCCGGCAGGTTCTTCCAGTACCGCGTCGGCATTTCCTGCCGCATCATCTTCGGTTTGGGTCGGGCCGGATTGAAGATGTTGGCGTAATACGTCTGCCACAACGCGACATGCCCGTCTTCGCGCGGCATGTCGGCTGCTTCAGAACCCTCGCCAAAGGACAGGGTTACGCCATCCCAACGGCATGAGCGGTATGGGGTGACGATGGCCCAATGCATGCCCGTGAAGCGGCGCGCGAAGAACGGAGCGACCCGATCCACGACGTAATGGTCCGGCTCGTACCACGCCACGAAATCATCCGCAGCAGGCGCTGTCTCGCGAAAGCGGACGAAGGCTTTCATCTTGTGCGAATCGCGGCGCACCTGCTGATGGAGTTGACGCAGTTCGGCCACGTCCGGGTCGGTCGCGTCGCGCAACAGCAGCCGCGACCCGCGAGTGAGGCGCCACAGGACGCGGTACAGGTGTGCGAAGCGGTCGCGGTCACGGTGGCAAATCACCGTTGCCGCCAGTTCCAGGAATTCTTTCGGCACGCTCCCCACTTCTAGATGGACGGATGCGTGCTCGATGTCGGGTGCCTCCAGCAGTGAGGACGCATCCGCGCCTTCCAGCCAATCGATCGCCTCTGGCGGCGTTGCGCTACGCAATGCCTGCCGCGCCAACGCACGCCACTGCTCCAGCGACCACGGCACCTCGACACGGGCCGTCCAGCGCGTGCTCACCCGAACAGCGAGGCTTGCACCGGCGGCGCGGCGAGCAGCGCGCGCAATCGATCCGGGCGGTCCAGCCCCTGCCCTGGATGATGGTCGGTCGCGGTCACGAATGGCATGACTTTGCGCATCGACAGCTTCAGCATCGCCAGGTCGGCAAGCCGCAAACGGCGCACGCGGCGCGAGGACAGAATCCGCTTGACGTTCTTGACCCCCAGGCCTGGCACCCGCAGCAACATCTCCTTTGCCGCAGTGTTGACGCAGACCGGGAAGCGCTCGACGTTGCGCAGTGCCCATGCCAGCTTCGGGTCGATGTCCAGGTCCAGCATTCCGCTACCACCGGCGGTGATTTCCTCCAGTCCGAAGTCGTAGAAGCGCAGGAGCCAGTCCGCTTGATACAACCGGTGTTCTCGTTGCAGTGGGGGCGCACGTAAAGGCAGCTGCGCGGAGGCATCTGGAATCGGACTGAATGCGGAGTAGTACACCCGCTTGAGCTGGAAATTCCCGTACAGGTTGTCGGCCATGGTGAGGATGGTGCGGTCGTCGGCGCCATCCGCCCCGACGATCATCTGGGTACTTTGACCGGCCGGAGAAAAGCGCGGCGCCTTGCGCGTCTTCTTTGTACGGTCGCTCGCGACGCTCACACGCGCTTCTCTGGACTCTTCGATGCGCCAGCGCAGTTCGCCCATCGCCACGCGGATGCCCGACAGGCTTTTCTCGGGGGCCAGTGCTTGCAGGCCTTCTTCGGTCGGCAGCTCCACGTTGATTGACAGGCGGTCTGCATACTTGCCTGCGGCGGCCAGCAACTCCGGCGATGCATCGGGAATGGTCTTGAGATGGATGTAGCCGCCGAACGCATGATCCTCGCGCAGCGAGCGCGCCACTTCGACCAGTTGTTCCATCGTGTAGTCGCTGTTGCGGATGATCCCGCTCGACAGGAACAAGCCCTCGATGTAATTGCGCTTGTAGAAATCCAGCGTCAGCGTGACGACTTCGTCCGCAGTGAAACGCGCGCGTCGCACATTGCTGGACACCCGGTTCACGCAATAGACGCAATCGAATATGCAGAAGTTCGTCAACAGGATCTTCAACAGGCTGACGCAGCGACCATCTGGCGTGTAGCTGTGGCAGATGCCCATGCCCTCGGTGCTGCCGATACCGCCACTGGCCAGCGAATTGCGCTTTTGTGCGCCGCTTGACGCGCAGGACGCGTCGTACTTCGCGGCGTCCGCCAATACCGCCAGTTTTTCGTCCAGGTTCATCCAGGAAGTATGCGCAGTGCCGTCTCACCTGGTGCGAACGGCGGCTGACCGGGAATCTTGCCGAAACCCTCACGCTTGTTTGGCAAGCATGTAGTGGAGGGCGCCACGGCGCGGCGCAACGGGATGACCGAAGGGATTCCCCAACAGCAGTGAGGAACCGACCTGGTGTCACCCAACACAAACGACTTGGTGGTGCTGCGCCCCGAGGGGCTCTACTGCCCTGCCGGCGACTTCTACATCGATCCATGGAAGCCCGTGGCGCGTGCGGTCATTACGCATGGCCACGGCGACCATGCGCGGGCAGGCATGGGCGAGTATCTGGTGGTGCGGGAAGGGCTCGGAATCCTGCAGTGGCGGCTGGGTGAGCAGGTATACAACGTGGTCGAGTATGGCGAGCAACGGCAGATCGGCGACGCGTTTGTCTCACTGCACAGCGCCGGACACGTGCTGGGCTCCTGCCAGGTCCGGATCGAAGTTGGCAGTGAGGTCTGGGTGGCCTCTGGCGACTACAAGCGCCAGCCTGATCCAACCTGCGCCCCCTTCGAGGTCGTGCCGTGCGACACCTTCATCACCGAAGCCACCTTTGGATTGCCCATCTACCGCTGGCCGGACACGCCCGCGGTGGCGGCGCAGATGGTTGCGTGGCGCAACGCCTGCGCGGCCCGTGGCGAGACCGCGGTGCTGCTCAGCTATTCGCTGGGCAAGGCGCAACGGATTCTTGCGGAAATCGCAGCGATCGACCCGCAGCCGGTCTGGCTGCATGGCGCGGTGGACACTGGCGTGGAGGTGTACCGCGCAGCCGGCGTCCAGCTGGGCGAAACCCGTCGGGTTGCGGATGCCGACAAGGGCGAGGCGTTCGCCGGGCGCCTGGTGATTGCACCACCATCCGCTGCTGGCAGCAGCTGGATGCGGCGGTTCAAGCAGCACCAGCTCGGGTTTGCTTCAGGGTGGATGCGGCTTCGCGGCAACCGCCGGCGCGGGAACTATGATCGCGGCTTCGTGGTTTCAGATCACGCCGATTGGCCGGCACTGATACGCACCATCCGCCAGACAGGCGCCAAACGCGTCATCGCGACCCACGGCAATACCGACGCCCTGGTGCGCTACTTGAACGAATCCGGCATCAATACGGGCGTGTTCACGACCCACTTCGACGGCGAGGCTGACTGATGCAGGCGTTCGCTGACCTGTACGCCGAACTGGATGGCGCCACCGGCACCCTCGACAAGCGTGCAGCGCTGGGGCGCTATTTCAGTACGGCGGCGCCGGCGGATGCCGTCTGGGCATTGTGGTTGCTGACAGGCGGCAAGATCGGTGGGGCCAGGAAGCGGATCGCATCCACGGTCGAGCTCCGCAGTTGGCTGGGTGAGGAGTCCGACACGCCGGCGTGGCTGGTCGACGCCAGCTACCACCAGGTCGGTGATTTGGCCGAAACGCTTTCACTGCTGCTGCCGGAGCCCTCGCAGCGCGCGGACGACATCCCGCTGCATGTGTGGATCGAACAACGCCTGTTGCCCGTCGCCAACCAGGCAGAAGGGGTACGCCGCGCGTTGGTGGTGCAGGCGTGGCGCAGCATGGACATGCAGGCACGGTTCGTGTTCAACAAGCTGTTGACTGGCGCGCTGCGGGTAGGGGTCTCACAAGGACTCGTGCAGCACGCACTCGCGGATATGTCCGGCCTGGATGTCGCCCTGCTTGCACAACGATTGATTGGCCGCTGGACACCGGAACCAGGCTTCCTGGCGTGGTTGCTATCACCAACACTCACCGAAGCCGACCGCGCGTTGCCGTATCCGTTTTACCTCGCGTCTCCGCTGGAAGATGATCCGCAGTCACTGGGCGATATCGCTGAGTGGCAGCTTGAATGGAAGTGGGACGGCATCCGCATCCAGTTGATCCGGCGCGCAACCGACATCGCCCTGTGGTCGCGCGGCGAGGAACGCCTGGACGGCAGGTTTCCCGAGATCGAGCAGGTGCTGCAAGCACTTGGCCGTGACGCGGTGATCGATGGGGAGTTACTGGCCTGGGACGTGGAAAACAACCAACCCGCCCCGTTCATCACGTTGCAAAAGCGGATCCAGCGCCTGAAACCTTCAGCCAGGATCCTGTCGCAGATCCCGGTGCGGGTGCTGGCCTATGACTTGCTTGAGCTTGATGGCGAAGACTTGCGCGGGTTGCCACTGCAGGTGCGTCGCGCGCGTTTGGAAACCCTGCTTGCGGATGCGAACGATGCTTCCCCCGATGCCCGACTGGTGGCGACTTCGCCGCCCTTGACTGCGGCCACGTGGCACGAAGCTGCCGCGTTGCGCACGCAGTCGCGCGAACGTGGGGTGGAAGGCTTGATGCTGAAGCGCCGTGATTCGGTCTACCGGGTCGGGCGCAAACGTGGTGACTGGTGGAAGTGGAAGATCGACCCACTCACCATCGACGCGGTGCTGATCTACGCGCAAGGGGGCCACGGCCGTCGCAGCACGCTGTTCACCGACTACACGTTCGGCCTGTGGCGTGACGGCGAGTTGCTACCCGTGGCCAAGGCGTATTCCGGATTGGACGACAAGGAGATTGCCCGGCTCGATCATTGGATTCGTGCCAATACGACGGACAAGTTCGGCCCGGTGCGCGCAGTCAAACCGCACCATGTTTTCGAACTTGCGTTCGAAGCCGTCAACAAGTCCAAGCGACACAAGGCAGGTATCGCGGTGCGCTTCCCGCGAATCCTTCGCTGGCGTGAAGACAAGCGCGCGGAAGATGCCGATCAACTGGCGACGCTGGAAGCGTTGGCGTCGTGACCACGAACGCAATGCCAACGGTGCGCGTCGCGCCATTGGTCGATTGGTTTCGACAGCATGGCTGGAGCCCGGCGCCGTTCCAGCGCGCGGCTTGGCGTGCCTATGCGCAGGGGCGTTCAGGACTGCTGGTCACGCCGACCGGAAGCGGCAAGACCCTGGCGGCATTGGGAGGCCCGTTGCTGCAGGCATTGAGTGACGCCAAAACGACCGCTGAGACGCGGCGCAAGCGTGGTGAAAAGACGCCCCGCACCCGCATCCTGTGGGTAACCCCGCTGCGCGCGCTCGCGGCGGACACCGCGCGTGCGATACAGGTGCCGCTGGCCGGACTTGCGCTGCCGTGGACGGTGGCGATGCGCACCGGGGATGCGTCGGCGCGTGACCGCAAGCTTGCGCGCGACGGCCAGGCCGAGGTGGTGGTGATCACGCCCGAGTCATTGGCATTGCTGCTGACCTATCCGGAGACCCGGACCCGGTTCTCGCGGCTGCAGGCCGTGGTGGTGGACGAATGGCATGAATTGCTGGGCAACAAGCGTGGCGTACTGCTGCAACTGTGCCTCGCCCGTTTGCGGGGCTGGACACCGGGCCTGCGAGTCTGGGGATTGTCGGCCACATTGGGGAACCTGGCAGAAGCGGCAGAAGTCCTGCTGCCAGGGCAACAGGATGCAGTGATCATCAATGCCGCCAAGCCGAAGCGCGTGACCTTGGAAACCCTGCTTCCGCAAGAGGGTTCGCGGTTTCCCTGGGCAGGCCACCTCGGCCTCGCCCAGCTCGCCGAGGTTACCCGAACGCTTGCGAAGGCCAAGACCACCATCCTGTTCACCAATACCCGCTCGCAGGCGGAGTTGTGGCACAAGGCGCTGAGCGCCACGTGGCTCGGAGACGATGCGGAACTCGCGCTCCACCACGGTTCGCTGGACTTGGGCATTCGGCGTGCGGTCGAAACCGGGTTGCGCGAAGGCACGATCCGCTGCGTGGTGGCCACTTCGAGCCTGGACCTGGGCGTGGATTTTCCTGCGGTCGACCAGGTGATCCAGCTGGGCAGTCCGAAGGGGTTGGCGCGGGTGCTGCAACGCGCCGGCCGCGCGCGCCATCAGCCTGGTCAATCAGGACATCTGGTGTGCGTGCCTACCCACGCACTCGAGTTGGCGGAATTTGCGGCCGCGCGCGTGGAATTGCAGCGCGGTGGCATTGAAGCCCGCAAGCCGCTGCGGCTCAGCCTGGACGTCCTGGCCCAGCATCTGGTCACTGTCGCGCTGGGCGGTGGATTCCAACCCGGACCGATGTTGGCCGAAGTTCGCTCAACCCATGCATTCGCGAATCTTGACGACGATGCATGGGACCAAGTGCTGCAATTCGTGGTGCAGGGCGGGCGGGCGCTTGCCAGCTACCCGGACTTCTGCCGCGTGGTCGTTGAGCCGGACGGCACCTATCGCGTGACTGCGCGACGCATCGCCTATCGACACCGCTTGTCGGTGGGCACCATCACCAGCGACGGTGCGATGCAGGTGAAGATGCTGCGTGGCGGCACGTTGGGGTCGCTGGAGGAGCAATTCATCGCGCGCCTGCGACCGCGCGACCGCTTCCAGTTCGCCGGTCGCACGCTGGAACTGGCCATGGTCAAGGACATGACCGCCTACGTGCGCCCCGCCAAACGGGGCACTGGCGTGGTGCCGCGCTGGCAGGGCGGGCGCATGCCCATGTCCACCGAGTTGGGTGCCGCCGTGCTGCGCATCCTGGATGAAGGCGGAAACGTCCCGGAAATGCGGGCGCTGCAACCGTTGCTGGAAACCCAAGCTCGTCTTTCCGCTGTTCCCTCGCCTACCCGGCTGCTGCTTGAGGTGATGAAGACACGCGAAGGTTGGCACCTCTTCATTTACCCGTTCGCCGGGCGGCAGGCCCACGAAGCGTTGGCAGCGCTGCTGGCTTATCGTTTGACCCAGCGCGCGCCGAACACCATTGGCATGGCGGTCAACGACTATGGACTGGTGCTGACAGCCCAGGCGGCATTGGAGATCGACACCGAACTGCTGCGCGAGTTGATGGAACCCGCGGGGATACTCGACGATCTCCTGCAAGGCATCAACCTGGCAGAAATGGCCAAGCGCCAGTTCCGCGACATCGCACGGGTGGCAGGACTGTTGCCGCCGTCGTTACCCGGCAAGGCGGCGCGCTCGTTGCGCCACCTGCAAGCCTCCAGTGGCCTGTTGTACGACGTCCTCCGCCAACACGACGGCGGACACGTCCTGCTGGCGCAAGCGCGGCGCGAAGTCATGGAACAGCAACTTGACGTCAGTGATCTGCGCGACGTCCTGCTTCGGATCCAGACGCTGCCACTGGACCTGCAACGTCCAGCATCGTTGACGCCGCTGTCGTTCCCGTTGTGGGCGGAGATGCTGCGCGGGCAATTGTCATCTGAAGACTGGTCCACACGGGTGCGGCGCGCCGCCGAAAAACTGGAACACAAGCATGTCAAAACACATCGAATTCGCGGTCAACGCAACCAGGCTACAACTGTTGCCCGATCGCGCGATCTTCCTGCCTGACCTGTCGCGGTTGGTGATCGCGGACTTGCACCTGGGCAAAGGCGGCGCGTTCAGGACGTCAGGACTCGCCATCCCTACCGGCGGCACGCGTGACGACTTGTCGCGGCTGGCAAGGCTGGTTGTCCAGACCGGTTGCCGCGAATTATTGGTGCTCGGGGATTTCCTGCACGGCCGCCCACAACCGGGCGCCGATTCGGCATGGAACACGTTCCGCACTGCAATCCCGGATGTCGCGATCCGGGTCGTCGCGGGCAACCATGATCGCGCCCTGCGCGCCCATGACTATGGCATCGACCTGGTTGCCGACCCCTGGCTGGATGGAACTTTGGCGTACGCGCACATAGGCGCTCCAGAGCCGCCGGCCGGGGCCGGATTCACGTTGAGCGGTCACCTCCACCCGGTCGCTAAACTGCCCGGGTTGTCGCGCGTGCCATTGTTCTGGTTGCAACCCCATGCGCTGGTGCTACCGGCGTTTTCGGGTTTCACCGGTGGCTATCCCGTACCCACACGCAGCCTGACCGGTTGGGCAAGCGATGGCCGAACCTTGGTGCCGCTTGGCAGCCCGCGACATCCGGCCAACGCGCGCAACGCGGTGGGCGGCGAGCACTCCGCAGGCGACACGATCATTTAAGTGCCACCCGTCACCGCGCCACATGCGGCGCTCGGGTGCATTTTTTTTCAGCGTGCCTGTGGCGTGGAGGGATCGGGCAAACCGACTTGCCTGGCGAGTGCCGCGTAGCGCGGGTCATCGCGATAGCGCAGCAGCAATGCGTCGTACAACAAGCTTTGCATGCCCGGATCACGTGCCTTCCATGCACGGTCCAGCCAATCAAACATCCGGTCGGGTTCGCCACGCACGGCGTACATCTGCGCGATCTGGAACGCCCAACCGGTGGTGTACTCGTCGATGCTCTTCTTCAACGTGGCGTCAGCACCACCACGATCCGTGCCTATCTGGGCGGCAAGCGCCAGCGCGAAATCCTGCCATGGGCCTTCGGGCTCCAACTCCGCAGCTCTTTGGGCGCCCGCTGCGTCCTTGCGCAGCACCTTGATGACCGCGAGTAAATAATGGTTGTATCCCCAATCCGGCTTCAGTTCGATAGCCTTGCTGACGGCCTGTTCCGCCTCGTCTAGTCGATCAAGCGGCATCAGATAGACAGCCAGCCACTGATGCCAGACCACGTTGAGGGGATCGATTTCCAACGCCTTCCGGGTCAGTTCCACCGCCTGCCCCAGATCCCCTTGGCTGGCCCGCGCCACCCCCAACTGGAACAGGGCCTCGCCGTCGTCAGGCGCCAGTTCAACCGCACGCTTGAGTTCAGCCTCGCCGCCGCGCCAGTCGAAGTCCCGCAACATCAGCAGCCTGCCGCGTGCGATACGCGTAGGCGCCTCGCCGGGTGCAAGCCGCATCGCTTGCGCAATCGCCGCATCAGCCTGGGCATAGGCGGCTTCGGCATCCGCACCGGACAATCCGTTGGATACGACTTCGATCAACATGGCCGCCTTCGCCGCATAGGCCCGGCCATAGTCGGGGTCCAGCTCAATGGCGCGACCGTAATGTTTGATGCGCTCCTCGGGTGTTCCCGAGAGCGCCTGCAAGTAAGCAAGGTACGCTTCGAGGTTTTCACTTGGCGGACGGTCGCCCTGCTGTGAATGAGCAGGAGCGGGCGGTTGCAGTTGCGCCTTGAGCGCTGTCGCCACCTGCCCAGTGATCTGGTCCTGCAGGGCGAACAGATCCTTGTAGGGGCGATCGAAACTTTCCGCCCACAGCGTGCTGCCATCGGCCGCTTTGGTCAGGCTGGCACTGATGCGCACGGTCTCGCCCACGCGGCGTACGCTGCCTTCCAGCAGGTGGGAGACGCCCAACTGCGCAGCGATGGCCCGGCTATCCTCCTTGCTGTCGCGGAATTCAAACGAGGACTTGCGATTGATCACGCGCACGCCCTTGATCCGCGACAGCGCGACGATGAAGCCTTCCGACAAGCCGTCCGAGAAGTACTGCTGGTCCTTGTCGCTGCTCTCGTTGACGAATGGCAACACGGCGATGGAATTGTCGGTCGCAATCGTGGCGACGCGCGCCGGCTCGTTGACGACCAGCAGGCGGTCGGTCAGCAGCAGCACGACCGCGATCGCGAGCACCCCGATGATCATCAGGTCGGTGCGGCGGTTGGACTTGCGATCCCTTGGAACGTCCTGCGCGATCTCGCTGTCGAGCTTGAGTCCACTGCTGGTGAGTTCGTAGCGCCAGGAGACGATGAGCCAGATCGGAAAACCGATGCATGCGGCGATCACGAACCAGCGGGTGGCAGATTCAGGCGCGCCCAACTCGGGAGCCAACTGCGCGATGCCCTGCGCCAACGCCCACACGGCGCCGATGTACAGCAGTGCTGCACGCGGGACATTGCGGCGCTTCAGTTCGCCAATGAAGTTACCGATCATGCCCCGCCCTGTGCATCCCCCCACCTCGATTCTTGTATACGTCAGGAGCGCCGTGGACAGGCCAGTCGCAACCCTTGCGCTCAGCGTATCTGGAAACCCGTGGCTTCGTGATCGGCGCCGGCACCCGCATCGAGCCGCTCGACCGCCTTCACCCGCGCCAGCGGCGGGCCATGTTGCAACCAGTTGGCCAGTTGCTGGATGGCATCACCAGTTCCCACCACGAGCACTTCCACTCGACCATCCACAAGGTTGCGGGCGTGCCCGCGCAGACCCAACAGCAACGCCTGCTCGCGTGTACTGGCGCGGAACCACACGCCTTGCACCTTTCCGGTGATCAGGAAGCGGGCTGCCGGAGTGCCATCAACCTGCGCGCTCACCTGGTCAGCTCGACTTGCCCGCTAAACTTGTTCACTCAACTTGCACTGGGGCCACCAGCCGCAGCGATCGCCGCCTCGAGGTCGTGCGCCGTGACCGGCCCGGTGATCGTCTTGGCCACCTTGCCATCCGGTCCGATCAGCACGGTCATTGGCAGTCCGCCCGGCGTCTCGAAATCCCTGGGCGGGTCGTATATATCCAGCAGCGCGATTGGATAGACGACGGGATACTTCTCGAGGAAGCCGCGCATCGCCTCCACGGTGGTGTCTTCGTAGGCCAGGCCAACGACAACGACGTGTTCGCGCATCGCATCGAGCGCCGACAGCTCCGGCATTTCCTTCAGGCATGGGCCGCACCAGGTTGCCCAGAAATTCACGACGGTCCACTTGCCGCGCTGGTCGGCCAGGTCGAAGGTCTTGCCGTCGACCGTGGTGACGCGCAGCGACGGCATTTCCCTGGTTCCAGGCGATGCGGCGTCGGCCGCTTGCGGGGGCGTCGTGGGTGGCCCTTCAGCGTGCTCTGCAGGCGCGGCGATCGGCGCTGGCAGGATGGCAGGGGCCGCGTCGCGCTTGCACGCGGACACGGCGATACAGGTCAACAACAGCCATGCCAGGTGCTGCAGGCGCATGCTCACTCTCCAGGGGTCTCGCGGGGTACGTCGCGATAGATGTTGGCGACGCTCTGCTTGAGCAGGTCGCGCAGGGGCATTCGCAAGCCATCCAGCGCCTGCATGACGGCCACGCCAAGCGCATCGTCGCGATGCGGCAGGAGTGCTTCGGCCACCGGCACGCGCAGTCGGCCGGCTTCGTACATCTCACCCAGCGTCACCGCGTCCAGGTCTCGCGCCAGCAGCCAGTCGCCACTCTCGGCGCGGCGGACCACGCCGATCTCGCTTAACTGCCCCAGCAGTTCCTGGATCAGGCTGTCGGTGAGAATGGGTTCCAGCTTCTGGATCTCGTCGCTGTGCAGGCCGCGTCCGGTAGTCCGCGCCAGCTGGAAACGACCAAGCATGCGCAGCAACCCATACAACTCGAAGCCATGTGGCAGCCGCAACTCAGCCGGTTGGTAACGGAATGCCGACATCGAGGCTGCCAGCGAGGCACCGAAAAGGATCGAGGTCCAGCCCAGGTAAATCCAGAGCATGAGGATCGGCAGGAACGCGATCGCACCATAGATCCGCTGGTAGGAATCGAAGCTGGCCAGATAGGCGCCCAAGCCAAACTTGACGCCTTCGAACAGGAGCACCGACAACGCCGCGCCGGCTAGCGCATGTCGCCACTTCACCGTGCGATGCGGCACCACCTTGAAGATCGCGGCGAAAGCGAGCATTTCGATCGCCATTGGCGCCAGCTGAAGCATCAATGCTTCAAGCCACCTGCCAGGCAAGGTTTCGAAGATGGCCAGCGCGAAGAAACGCGTTGACAGCGCCAGACTGGTGGCCGCCACCAGTGCACCGAGCGTCAACACCGTCCAGTACACGAGGAAACGTCCGAATTTTGGCCGCGCGGTGGGCACCCGCCAGATGCGATTGAAGATGGCCTCCACGCTGGTGAGCGTGACCAGCAACGAAATCACCAGGACGAAGGCGCCGGTAGTCGTCAACTTGTTCGCGTTCTCCGAGAACGTGCTCAGGTAGTCCTGGACCTTGCTGGCGGCACCCGGCACGAAGTTGGCAAAAATGTATGTCTTGAGGCTGGCGGTCCACAGATCGAAGACCGGGAATGCGGACAGCACGCCGAACACCACCATCGACAACGGCACGAGGGCGAACACGGTGGTGTAGGACAGCGCGCCTGCTGCTTCGAACAGCCGGTCGTCCAGGAAGCGCCTCCAGACGAAGCTCAGGAATGCGCCGATTCGCGCACGGTCGCGTACGCGGGCGCCCCACAGGTTGATGGAGTCCAATGGTTCCATCGGGCAAGCCTAACCGATGCCATGCCGCAAAGCGGTCGCATCGCCTATCCTTGGCATCCGCCATAACCTGTTCCCGGAACCCCCGCCGCATGCCCGACATCCTGGTCCTGTACTACAGCCGCGGCGGCTCGGTGGCCGGGCTTGCGCGCCAGATCGCGCGCGGCATCGGCGAGGTCGATGGCATGCAGGCACGCCTGCGCACGGTGCCGCCAGTGGCGCCAGTGACCGAAGTCGCCAGCCCACCGGAACCCGAGGACGGTGCGCCGTACGTGGACAAGCAGGACCTGCACGAATGTGCCGGACTGGTGCTTGGTAGCCCGACCAGGTTCGGCAACATGGCCGCGCCGATGAAACACTTCATCGATGGCCTCGGCAGCGAATGGGCCAGCGGCACCCTGGTCGGCAAGCCGGCGGCGGCATTCACCTCCACAGCGTCCATGCATGGAGGACAGGAATCGACCTTGCTGACGATGTTGGTGCCGCTGCTGCACCATGGATGCGTGATCGCTGGCATCCCGTTCACCGAACCCGCGCTCAGTACAACCCGCAGCGGAGGAACCCCCTACGGCGCCAGCCACGTAGCGGGTGCGCATGACAAGCCGGAACTCACCGACGAGGAAGCGCAGCTGGCACGCGCGTTGGGCAAGCGGATCGCGCAGCTGGCGCTGAAGCTGCAACCATGAGCCTGGCGCGCCCGCTCGCACTTGCCCTGTTCGCCCTGGCAGCGACCTATGCCGCCTGGTTCTGGCAGGACCGCCACGCCGCTGCCGCACTGCTGGTATTCGCTTTGCCGCCAGCCGCGCTGGGGCTGCTGGCCTGGCGCGGCTGGACTCGTGCCGGCCTGAGCGCGGGACTTGTCGCCCTGCTGTGGTTCAGCCATGGCGTCCTGGTCGCCTGGACGCGCCCGCCGGAGCGCGCGTTCGCTTTTGCCGAAATCCTGCTTGCACTGGCGATCATCTACCTGGCCAGCATGCCTGGCTTGCGTGCGCGCTTCGGTAAACCTCGATGACCCCGAGTGCGCGGTTGCCTGGCCATCGGGTGTGGGCCTGCACGCCACCGCGCGCGCGATGCGACGAAAACCTGTTACCGGATCCATTCCGGCGGACACGCGTCCAGCCAACCGCATGACGCGGCAGCTTTCCTGGCTTTGGCGGGAAGCGTTTTTTGGCGGACAATGACCGCATGGACACTCTGCTGATCGTCACTACCGGCGGCACCATCGACAAGGTCTATTTCGACGACAAGTCCGATTTCCAGGTCGGCGAGCCACAGATCGGTCGCATCCTCGAAGAACTCGGGGTGGCGTTCCGTTTCAACGTGATTCCCATATTGCGCAAGGACTCGTTGCATATCGATTCCGCGGATCGCGACCTGCTGCGCGCAACCATCGAAGCGCAGGACACGCGCCACGTGCTGGTCACCCACGGCACCGACACCATGGTCGATACCGCACGCGTGCTGGCCAGCATCGCAGGCAAGACGATTGTCCTGACCGGCGCGTTGAACCCCGCGCGCTTCCGCGGCTCTGATGCGGACTTCAACATCGGCACCGCCGTTGGCGCCGTGCAGTCACTGCCAGCCGGCGTCTACATCGCCATGAACGGCCGCATCTGGGATCCGCTCAAGGTGCGCAAGAACGTGGATGCCAATCGCTTTGAACCTGCCGGGTGAACACGTACTGGCCCCGGTGAAAGTATCGTGATTCTGATCCCGCCAAAAAGAAACCCCGGCCGAAGCCGGGGTTTTTCGTGACTCCCTGCCTGGCAGGTCCTGTCAGAACGTAACGCTCCAGCTGTTGATGTAACCCACGTCGGAAGCGGCGAGGTCCTTGGCGCGGAGCTTCCATGTTCCGTTGAGGGCTTCGCCGGACAGGTTGACGTTGACGGTCTTGACGATGTTGTCGGCGCTGCCACCGGCGCGGTTGGAGATGTTGAAGACCGAACCGTCCGGTGCGACCAGGTCGACCACCAGGTCACCGATGTACGGATGCACGATGTTCACCGCCACCGGGGTCGAGCTGCCACCATTGCCGCTGCGTCCCGACACCGCGATGTTGCTGGTCACGCCGGTGCTGTTGTTGTCCGGGATGTTGACGTTGGCTCCGTTGGTGTAGGTCTGGGAACCGCCGCCGCCCGTGGTGTAGTCACCGACCAGGCTGACGCCGGAGAACGCTGAGTAGGCCTTCAGTCGCACGTGGTAGGTGCCCGCGGACGGTGAGGCGAACGCGCAGCTTTCGGCATTGCCGGATTTGTACGGACGGCAATCGTAGGAGCTGTCAGTCGGCGCAGTGCCGAACTTCACGTACATGTCGGCATCACCGGTGCCGCCGGACATGGTGAAGGTCAGATTGCTGGCGCCGGAAGGCACCACCATCGTGTAACTGACTGTGCTGCCTGCCGCGGCATTGATGCCGGTTTTCGCCACGCCCTTCGTCAACGCGCCACCCGTGCTGCCACCGCCACCACCGCCTGCACAGCTGACCCCGACCGACGTGAACGCGGCGGTGACGTCTGCGACGCTGAAGCCCAGGTCGCCGGCTGCAGTCTGGACACCACAGGCACCCTGGTTGAAGGTGCTGCTGGAGGTCCAGTAGTCGCGGTTGGCACGGGCAAACACCTGGAACGCCGTCTTGGTGTTCCAGCCCGCTTTCGTCGCCAGCAGGTAGAACGCCTTGTTGTACACGCCCGAGGAATGATGCACGTCCATGCCGCTGGTGTAGTCCGCGGCATTGCCGATCGACCTGCCATCCTGCGGCGGGTTGGCCATGTAGCGCAGCGCGCCATTGCCCTTGAAGATCTGGGCACCGACAAGGAAATCGTTGGTGCCGTCCTTGAAGTATTCGGCGGCCTCACCGGCGATGTCGGAATAGGCTTCGTTCATGCCGCCTGACTGGTTGGAATAGATCAGGGCCGACTGCTGCTCGGTATAGCCATGCGAAACCTCATGCGCGGACACGTCGAGGCTGACCAGCGGATAGAAGGTCGTCGCACCGTCGCCGAACGTCATCGCGCTGCCGTTCCACGTCGCATTCTCGTAGTTGTTGCTGTAGTGCACGCGCATCTGCAGCTGGAAGGTCAGTGGCGGGGCCGCCATGTACGCCTGGTACATGTTGAACACGACGTTGCCGAAGTAGTGGGCATCGTTGAGCGGCGAATACGCCCCGTTGATCGACTTCACCGTATTGCGCGGGCAACTGTAGGAGAACGCCGTGCTGCCGGAGGTGCCGTGGTTCAAGTTGACCGTCTTGACGTTGGCATTGGACATCGTGCAAGTGCTGCCGCTCTGGCTCACATCGTTGTAACCGAAGTTCGTGCCGTACTCGTACTGGCCGGTTTTCAGGTTGCCACCGGGGCCGGTGCCGACCAGCGCATGCTGCAGGTTTTCCCACTGCTTGATCACGCCACCAGTCATGGCATCCAGGATCACGATGGGGCGCGTTGGAGCCGCCGCACCCACCACCGAATCGGCATAGAAGCTGACGGCGTAGGCCAGGTGGCCGCGGCCGGCATCGTCGATGAAGATCACCAGCTCGGAAGACTCGTTTTCAGTCAACATGCCGGAGAGGCGGTTGTGCAGGCCAGCGCGCTTGCCGGCCAGCAGGCCCTGGGCCCTGCTCAGGCGCGGCGTGACCGAGACAATATCCTGCTCCAGGCCACTCACCAGGTTGCCGAACAACTTGCGCACGTTGCCGGCGCCGTCCTCGCTCACCACCACACCTTCGCCGAACACCGGGATGCCGCGGAAGGTCTGGTCATAGCGGTAATTGCGCACGCCGTGGCTTGCGCGGTTGCGCTTCATCAGCAGGCGCGAATTCGCGTCCGCACCGATGAACTGCTCATGGCGGGTATGCGTCATCGCGGCAATCCCGCGGGTGGCGGCAACGGCTTGGTACTGCTGCTTGAGCTGGGCCACATCACGTTTGTGCAGGTCGATCTTGCCTGCGGCCTGTGCGCCGGTGGCGACAAGCGAAAGAGCAACGGCTGTGGCAAGAGCACTGAAACGACGGTCGAAATTCACTGGCGATTCCCCTAAGCGATTGGATGAGCGGCTGCTGATGCGGCCTGTCTGATGTTTCCCGCAGGGAGATCGGCGAGCCCATGGGCGGCTCGCTAGGTGGCGCGGGATCCGTGCCTGGGAAACTGAACGGTTCCCGACGCGACGAGCGAGACTTAGGGACAGTCGATCGCCGTGTCAAGCATTGCCAGTGAATGCATTTCCGACCAAACTGAACTAGACCGCTGTAATCGTAGTCAACGGCGTCATAGAGCCATTCTGAGGCATGCTGCTATGCACTATTCCAGAGGATGGAATAGTGGGAATAGTGAAAAATGCTGCATGGCGTCACAGCCCAGCGGCGCCCAAACAGGACAAAAAGTGACGCGACGCGTCTATGCCCTTGGTCATTGCACGTGATCGCAATCACGTCCGGGTAGCGTGTTTCAGGTCGCCAGCAACTGGCCTACAGCATCCCGGTTTCGAGTCGGGCCACGTCCGACATCATGGTGCGGTTCCACGGCGGGTCGAACACCAGCTCCACGTCGGCTTCAGCCACCGTGGGAATCAATTCGATCTTGCTGCGCACGTCCTCGACGAGGATGTCGCCCATGCCGCAAGCGGGCGCAGTCAAGGTCATGGTGACGTCGACCTTGCGTTGGCCATCGTCGCCGGTCGTCACCTGCGCTGTGTAAACAAGGCCAAGCTCTACGATATTGACCGGGATCTCCGGATCGAAGCAGGTCCTCAACTGGCGCCAGACCAGGGTCTCGACGTCGTCGTCGCTGGCACCTTCAGGCAGTTCAATCGGCTCGGGCTGCTCCTTGCCGATCGCATCCGCGTCTACCCCGGCAATCCGCATCAGGTTGCCTTCGACGAAGACTGTCCAGCTGCCTCCCAGCGACTGGGTGATGTAACCGATGGTGCCGGCGGGCAATGTCACTGCTTCACCTTGTGGCACCAGCACGGCCGCGCAATCGCGCTCGAAACGGACGGGTTCACTGTTGCGGGAGTACATCGGGGCTCACGGCGCGAGGAATCCGTACCATTCTAGTCGGTTATGATGCCCGACCGCAGCCGGATCCTCCATGACCGTACCCGACCGACTTTCGCCCATGCGCCTGTTGTTGCCGGTGCTGGGCTGCCTGGGCTTCGCGGCGGCGTGGGTGTTGCTGGCACGACTACTTCAGTCGCAGGCGAGCTGGCTGGCACCGCTGGCTGCGCTTGATGTCGCGTGGATGCTGCAGCTGGCGCGTGTCCAGCCGGGCCGGCATCGGGTCGCGCTCGCAATGGCTTCAACCCTGGCGATCATCGCGCTGGCGAACTGGGGTATCGCGGCGACAGAAATCGGCCGCAGCATGGGCTTGCTTCCGTGGGAATCGGCAATGCGGCTGGGCCCGGACTATGCCCGGGAACTGATCCTGCTCGCGAACTCCGGGCTGGACCTGATCTGGTATGCGATCGGACTGGCAATGGCAGGCTTGATCGCCCGCCGTAGATGACCTGGACCGGCCTCAGTGGCCGCCGTCGAGTGCCTTGAGTTCGCTCACCAGGGCGCTTGCCATTTCACTGCCATCGCCGTACAGCATGCGGGTGTTGTCAGCGTAGAACAAAGCGTTCTCGATGCCGGCGAACCCAGTCCCCTTGCCGCGCTTGATTACCACGGTATTCCTGGAATTGACCACGTCAAGGATTGGCATGCCATAGATCGGCGACGCCGGATCGGTCTTGGCGACCGGATTGACCACGTCGTTGGCGCCGATCACCAGCGACACGTCGGTGTTGGCGAATTCCGGGTTGATGTCGTCCATGTCGGCGATCAGGTCGTACGGCACACCGGCTTCGGCCAGCAGCACGTTCATGTGGCCTGGCATGCGCCCAGCAACCGGGTGGATGGCGAACTTGACCTTGACCCCGCGGTCCTGCAACCGCTGGCTCAGCTCCCAGATCTTGTGCTGCGCCTGCGCCACGGCCATGCCATAGCCGGGCACGATGACCACGCGCTCGGCGTAGGCCATCATCGCCGCCACGTCGGCGGCTTCGATCGGCTTCATCGAGCCGCCGATCTCCTGCATCTCACCGCTGCTGCCACCGAAATTGGAGAACAGCACACCGCTGATCGGCCGGTTCATCGCCTTGGCCATCAACCGCGTCAGAAGCATGCCTGCCGCACCGACCATCATGCCCGCGATGATCATCGCCTCGTTGCCCAGCACGTAGCCCTCGAACGCCACCGCCAGCCCGGTGAACGCGTTGTACAGCGAGATCACCACCGGCATGTCGGCGCCGCCGATCGGCAGCGTCATCAACACGCCGAGCGCCAGCGACAGCGCGAAAAACGCCACGATCCAC
>JBBQHK010000035.1:0-27458 GCA_038323895.1 Lysobacterales bacterium
CGTAGCGGGTGTCGAAGCCGGTGCCGTCGTTGCCCAGGCCGAAGCGCTTGCCGGTGGCCGGCATGAACTGCATCGGCCCCACCGCGCCCGCCCGCGAACCAACATGCACCTTGCCATTGGATTCCTTGGCCATGATGCCGAACAGCAGCGCCTCCGGCAGGCCGGCCCGCTTGAACGCGGGCGACATCAGGTGCTGCATGTAGCGGTAGTTCTCGTAGCTGTCCATCAGCGACGGGCGCATGTCGGTCAGCCAGCGGCGGATGCCCGCCTGCACCGCCGGGTTGAACTGCACCATCCGCACGAAGCGCTGGCCTTCTTCGCCCAGCAAAGAGACCGCATTGGCGCCATCGGGTACGTCGACGTCGGCCAGGTCACGCTCGTCGATCGGATCCTCTCCGTACTCGCCAACCGCGCCATCCATCGCTGCGGGCGCGCTGGACTTGAGCAGGCGTTCGTAGGTGGCCAGCATGGTCTTCAGCTGGCAGCCGCGCTGTTTGGCGCAGGCCGCGACCACCGTCTCCATGTTGTCCAGGGCGGTCTTGCTGGCGCTGGCGGCCGTGGCCTCGTCCTCTGCGAGCAAGCCATCGCGATACTGTTTTTCCGCCGCGTCCATGCGTTGCTGCAAGGCCGCGATCGCGGCCTGGTCGCGACGCGATTGGGCCTGTACGGGAGCGGCGGCAAGGGAGGCGAACAAAGTGGCCGAAAGTGCAGCCACGGCGGGCAACAAGCGAACAGAAGAGGGGCGATGGGACATGACATGACCGACAGCGGGGGTAGCCGCAGGGTAGCTGGCTGCCGGAAGCCGGGGCAACCCGCGCGGGCACATCCGCGAGCAAACCGTACAGGCAGCGCCACCGGCAGGAACACGTACTACGCGCGCCATGCAGCGCATCCGCATAGAATCAAACGATCACATCCGCACAAGAGTCAGCATGGACCAGGCAGCACTTCCTCCGATCCTTGTCGGCAAGGCCGTCACCACCGAAACCAGCGGCAACGTCTACCTGTTGCCCCGCTACGGCAACCGCCATGGACTGGTTGCCGGGGCAACCGGCACTGGCAAGACGGTGACCCTGATGACCCTGGCCGAAGGCTTCAGCCGCATCGGTGTGCCGGTGTTCCTTGCCGATGTGAAGGGCGACGTGGCCGGGCTGGCGGTGCCGGGCACGATGAACGACAGGATTACCCAGCGCATCGAACAGATGGGCATCACCGACTATCGCAACGAGGCCACGCCGGTGGTGTTCTGGGACCTGTGGGGCAAGGCCGGCCATCCGGTCCGCACCACAGTCAGCGAGATCGGGCCAGTCCTGCTGAGCCGCATGCTGGATCTGAACGACACCCAGAGTGGCGTGCTCGACATCCTGTTCAAGCTGGCCGACGACCGTGGCCTACTGCTGCTGGACCTGCAGGATTTCCGCGCCCTGCTCGGCCTGATTGCGGATGAGCGCAAGGACATTTCGACCTCGTACGGGCTGGTCAGCACCCAGTCGATCGGCGCAATCCAGCGCGCGCTGCTGCGGCTTGAAGCCGAGGGCGCGGAGATGTTCTTCGGTGAGCCGGCGCTGGAACTGGCCGACCTGATGCGCACCACCAACGACGGCCGCGGCGTGGTGAACATCCTGGCCGCCGACCAGCTGATCCTGAAGCCCAAAATGTACTCGACTTTCCTGCTGTGGCTGCTGTCGGAGCTGTTCGAGACGCTGCCCGAAGTGGGCGACCTCGACAAACCCAAGCTGGTCTTCGTGTTCGATGAAGCGCACCTGCTGTTCGACGATGCCCCACCTGCGCTGCGGCAGCGCATTGAACAAGTGGTGCGGATCATCCGTTCGAAGGGCGTCGGCGTGTATTTCTGCTCGCAGTTCCCGGACGACGTGCCCGACCAGATCCTGGGCCAGCTCGGCAATCGTTTCCAGCACGCGTTGCGCGCGTTCACCCCGCGTGACCAGAAGGCGCTGCGCACCGCCGCGGAAACCTTCGTCGCCAATCCCGCGCTGGACGTGGCGACCATGATCGGCCAGCTTGGCGTCGGCGAAGCATTGGTATCCACCTTGCAGGACAAGGGCGTGCCAATGCCGGTGGAACGCACCCTGATCGCCCCGCCGCGCTGCCGGATGGGCGCCATAACCGATGTCGAACGCGCGCAGGTGCGTGCCGGCAGCCCGGTGGGACCGCGCTACGACACCCGCATCGACCGAGAGTCTGCGTCGGAGATGCTGGCGCACAAGGCCGAACAGAAAACCGAACAGGCACAGGCGCCCACCGCCAAGACCCGCGAAGCTGACGACGCGCAGGAAGGTGGTTTCGGACAATCGGTCAAGGATGCGGTGTTTGGAACCAAACGGCGGCAGGGCATGGTGGAAACCATGGCCAAGCAGACCGCACGCACGGTCGGCAACCAGATTGGCCGGAAGATCCTGCGCGGCATCATGGGCGGCATGTTCGGCGGCAAGCGCTAGGCGCGGCCACGATGGGCAGGTGGCGTCCTCCAGCGTTGGCCGGCACCGCGCTGATTACCCGCGCTGGCCATGATCGGCTGAAGGCGGAGCTCGACGACCTCTGGCGCGTGCAGCGGCCCGAAGTGGTGAGCGCCTTGGCGGCCGCTGCGGCCGAAGGCGATCGTTCGGAAAACGCCGAATACACCTACCGCAAGAAGCAGTTGGGCGGTATCGACCGACGGGTGGGTTACCTCAGCAAACGACTGCAAGCGCTACGCGTGGTGGACGCTGCGCCCAGCGACCCCGGCGCCGTATTCTTCGGCGCATGCGTGACGCTGGAACGGATCAGCGATGGCGAGGAACTGGTGTACCGGATCGTCGGACCTGATGAGACCGATGCCCCGCTGGGCCACATCAGCATCGATTCGCCACTGGCGCGCGCGCTGCTGAAGAAACGCGCGGATGACAAATTGATTGTCGAGCTGCCGACCGGTCCGACGGCATTCGTGATCCTTTCAATCGCGTACAGGCAGTCCAATAGCCACGTTCTCAGCAACGGTTAGAAATGTCGCCATCCGACTTCATTCTGCCGCAGCTGAAATTGCTGCCTTGCTGCGACTTTCCCGTCCGTTGTCAATGGCCGCCGCCGCCCGGCGAAGTTGTGCCCGGCGACCCGGGTATCATCCCGGAATGGCCCGCGCACTGTATTTGCTGGCGCACGACGCGTACATCCAGCCCAGCACCGCACCGTAGACGATATGCGACACCAGCGAGATCCAGCCGCGCGCCTGCGCGAACCAAGGGAACACCGCGGTCATGCCGTAGAACGCGACCAGGTAGACGACCAGACCGAAGATCGCACCGATGACCACTGCGGGGCCGACGCTGCGGCCCTTGGCGATCAGGCCGAATACCAGCGCCAGGATGATTGACAAGGCGAAGTGGATCAGCATTGCCACGATCATGATGGTGATGTCGAACGTGGCTGGCGGGGGCAGCACATCTTTGCCCATCCCGATGGCCGCGATCATGCGCGGCGGGCCCCAGGGGCTGGCGCCATTGAACACGGCGACCATGATCATCTCCAGCATCATGAAGACAGCACCGGCGGCGAGACCAGCCCAGATTGCAGCTTTGATATCGAGCTTCGGTGCAACTGCGATTTGTGTGTTCATGGCTTCTTCTTCCAGGAAGGAATGGATGGAACGCGATCGAACCTGATGGCTTGCGAAACACAGGTCCTTGACAGCATGCCCTGACCGAACAATGACACCGCAGCAGGTGACGCAAAGTGAAAGCGACCAGAAACCAGGGTAAGGCTAGATCCCGCCGTACCAGTCGTAACCCCGGTCTTCCCAATAGCCGCCATGGCCACCGGCCATGCGTGCATAGCTGTCGACCACCTCGACGGTGTGCACGTACTTGGGCTGCTTGTAGCCCAGCTTGCGCTCGATCCGCATACGCAGCGGGGCACCATTGGCCACCGGCAGCGGTGAGCCGTTGAGCGCATACGCGGCAATAGTCTGCGGATGCAGCGCATCGCGCAGGTCCACGCTCTCGTAATAGCGACCACCATTGCTGGACAGGTCGTCGAAGCAATGGAACACCACGAAACGCGCGGCTGGCAGCACGCCAGCAAGGCCGAGCAGATGCGCCAGCGGCACGCCGGTCCATTGCCCGATCGCACTCCAGCCTTCAACGCAATCGTGCCGGGTGATCTGGGTGCGCAAGGTCAGCGCGCGCAATGCATCGAGGGTGAACTCCATCGGCCGCTCCACCAGCCCGCGCACGCGCAGCTGGTAGCCGGCGAAGCCTTTCACCTTCAATGCAACATATTCGGGTGTCTGCGGATCTATCGAGCCATTCGGCCGAAAAGTCGGCGAGATCATGTGGGCCGGGTACTCGCGCACCAGCCGGTCGCCAGCCAGGAAACGCTGCACCTTGCGATTCAGCGGCTCGGCGGCACTCAGCACATCGACGAACCCTTCGCGATTCGACAAGGCATCGCAGCCGGCAAACAGGCCCGCTCCGGCGCCGGCCGCAGCGATGCGCAGGAAACGGCGGCGTGGCAGCAGCAGGCGATCACTCAATGTCCCGCTCCCGCTCGATGGAATGCGAATCGGTGCGAATCCGGAACCGCCCTGTGAGCATCGAGCGCATTTCATTGATTGGTCCGGCATACACCACCATCAACACATGCACGATGGCGAACAGCACGAACGAACTCATCGCGATGAAGTGCAGTGTGCGCGCCGACTGGCGCCCGCCGACCACCTCGATGAAGCCGCCCATTACCGGGTCCAGCTGCGGGGACATCGACAGGCCGGTCAGCACCATCAGCGGGGTTAGCACGAAGATCACGCCCAGGTAGGCGAGCTTCTGCAGCGGGTTGTAGCGTAGCGCCCGCTCCGCCACCGGGTGGCGGAAACGCAGGTGGTCGGCGATGGATCTGGGGATTTCGCGCCAGTCGCGGCGCTGCATCGCCAGGTCGCGTTGCAGGTGGCGGCTGGCCAGCGACCACAGCAGGTACGCGCATCCGTTGAACACCCAGGCCCAGGCGAAGAAGAAATGCCAGCGACGGCCAGCCGCAAGATTGCGTGAGCCAGGGATCATCGCCCACGACGGGGCCACCGCGCGCACGCGCACGCCGCCCGCATTGTTGGCTGCGCCCATCAGGCCGGTGCTGTCGAAACGCGCGTTGCCGACCTGGGTAATACCACGCAACTCACCGCCACGCTTGACAGCGGATGTCGATGCCAGCGGTGCTGTGAAATTCGAGGCTTCGCCCCAGTACAACGCCGGATGCGCATTGAGGATCTGCAGCCCGCTGCCGATCATCGCCAGCATGCAGGCCAGATTGATCCAGTGCATCAGCCGCAATGGCCAGCGATGGCGCAGCACCGTGCGCCATTGTGTTTCCGAAGCGACTGGTTGAGCCGGAAGTGGGGTTGCCGACATGCGAAATCCCGGGCTGGCAGGCGTTGCTTCACCTTACGCGCACCCGCGGTGGATGGTTACAGCAGATGGCGGACGCCAGGCAGTCGTACCGGATCAGCCCGCGTGGTAGTCGACCTCGCCGTACAGGTCGTGTTCGTCATTGCCCATGATCATCACCTCGACGAACTCGCCCGGTTGCAGGCCGGCCTCGCGCCCGTCTTGTATTTGCACCAGGCCGTCGATTTCCGGCGCATCGGACATTGAACGCGCGATCGCAAGATCGCCGTCGATCGCATCGACGATGCAGCGCTGTACGCTGCCCACCTTAGCCGCCAGTCGCGCTTCGCTGATCAAAGCCTGGCGTTCCATGAAACGGACCAGTCGCTCTTGCTTGACGGCTTCGTCAACCGGATCAGGCAAGTCATTGGCCTTGGCCCCACTCACCGGGGAATAGGCAAACGCACCTACGCGGTCAAGCTGGGCCTCGTCGAGGAAGTCCAGCAACTGTTCGAACTCGCCCTCGGTTTCGCCCGGGAAGCCCACGATAAAAGTGCTGCGGATGGTCAACTCGGGGCACATCGCGCGCCAACCCTGGATGCGTTCCAGGGTCTTGTCGACCGCGCCGGGCCGCTTCATCAATTTCAGGATCCGCGGGCTGGCGTGCTGGAACGGGATATCGAGGTAGGGCAGCAAGCCACTGGCGCCAATCCGGTTCTGCGCCATCAGCGGGATGATGTCGTCCACGTGCGGATACGGATACACGTAGTGCAGGCGCGTCCACGCATCGAGTTCGGACAGGCCTTCGCAGAGCGCCTTCATGCGCGTCTGGTAGGTCTTCTCGCGCCAGGTGCGCTCCGCGTATTTCACGTCCACGCCATAGGCGCTGGTGTCCTGCGAGACCACCAGCAATTCCCGTACCCCGCCGCGGACAAGCTTTTCGGCCTCGCGCAGGACGTCATCGACCGGCCGGCTGACCAGGTCCCCGCGCATCGACGGGATGATGCAGAAGCTGCAACGGTGGTTGCAGCCCTCGGAAATTTTCAGGTAGGCGTAATGTTTCGGGGTCAGCTTGAGTCCGTAGTCGGGCATCACGTCGACGAACGGATTGTGCTGCGGCGGCAATGCAAGATGCACCGCATCCATCACGCTGGCGTAGTCCTGCGGCCCGCTGATCGACAGCACGCCCGGATGCGCCTGCCGGATGATGTCGGCGCGCTTGCCAAGGCAGCCGGTGACGATGACCTTGCCGTTTTCAGCCATTGCCTCGCCGATCGCATCCAGCGACTCGGCCACCGCGCTGTCGATGAAGCCGCAGGTATTGACCACCACCACATCGGCATCGTCATAGGCCTGGACCAGCTCGTAACCCTCCACCCGCAGCTGGGTGAGGATGCGCTCGGAATCGACCAGCGCCTTGGGACAGCCAAGGCTGACGAAACCAACTCTAGGGCTTGTAAATCCTGAAGACTGCAGGGACATCGGCATCGCACATCAAAAGATGCGAAATTATACGTCGCCAAGGGCTGCCACCCCCCCTGCCCTGTTCACGGAGCACTGAAATGGACACCTGGCACCTGCACCCGCAACTGGCCGAAGACACTGTGCCCATCATCGAACTGGCACTGTGCGAGGTGCGCCTGATGGACGATGCCAACCATCCGTGGCTGGTGCTGGTGCCACGGGTCGCGGAGGTGACCGAGTTGATCGACCTGGATGCCGCGCAACGCGTGCAACTCACGACCGAGATAGACGCCGCTTCGCGCGCGCTCAAGTCCTTGTTCAAACCGGACAAACTGAACATCGCCGCGCTTGGTAACCTGGTGCCGCAGTTGCACGTGCATGTCATCGCTCGCTTTCACAACGACATCGCCTGGCCGCGCCCGGTTTGGGGCGTGGCGAACGCCTGCCCCTATGCGCCGGAGCAGTTGGTCGAGCGTGTTGAAGCGCTGCAGCGCTGCCTGGCCTGAGCGGCGTAGCGCGTCGACAGGCTGGAAGATGGATGCGTTGCCAGCCAGAGCATTGGACCAAGCGGACCAGAGACCGCGGGTGCGGTGGGTGACGCGTTGGTGATCAGGTCTTCGGCAAGGTGACGCCGGTCTGGCCCTGGTACTTGCCGCCACGATCCTTGTAGCTGGTCTCGCAGACATCGTCCGCATCGGCCTGGAAAAACAGCATCTGCGCCACGCCTTCGTTGGCGTAGATGCGCGCTGGCAGCGGCGTGGTGTTGCTGAACTCCAGGGTCACGTGGCCCTCCCATTCCGGCTCCAGCGGGGTCACGTTGACGATGATTCCGCAGCGCGCGTAGGTGCTCTTGCCCAGGCACACCACCAGGGTGTCGCGCGGGATGCGGAAGTATTCGACCGTACGCGCCAGCGCGAAGGAATTGGGCGGGATGATGCATTCGTCCGCCTCGATATCGACAAAACTCTTGGGGTCGAAGTGCTTGGGGTCGACAATGGTCGAATTGATGTTGGTGAACACCTTGAACTCTCGCGAGCAGCGCACGTCGTAGCCGTAGCTCGAAGTGCCATAACTCACGATGCGCTGGCCAGCCGATTGCTTGACCTGGCCGGCTTCGAACGGTTCGATCATGCCCTGCTGTTCGGCCATGCGGCGGATCCAGCGGTCGCTCTTGATGCTCATGCAGGCTCGTCGGTCAGGTGAATCCGCGATTCTACGGCGTTGCGCGACCGCGATCAGCCGCCCAGCAACGACGCAATGATCGATCCGCGGACCTTCGGGCGCTGGTCGAGCGCCGCGAGCAGCGCCTTGGCGGTTTCGCGATAGGCCTTCGCGGCGCTGGATTCCGGATGCGCAACGACAATCGGCACGCCGCCATCGCCCTGTTCGCGGATGCCGATTTCCAGCGGCAGCGAACCCAGCACAGGCACGTCATATTGGGTCGACATCTTCTGCGCGCCGCCCTGGCCAAAGATGTGTTCGGCATGGCCGCAGCTCGTGCACACGTGCACGGCCATGTTTTCGACCAGGCCCAGCGTGGCGATGCCGAGCTTCTCGAACATCTTCAGCGCCTTGCGCGCATCCAGGGTGGCGATGTCCTGCGGCGTGGTCACGATCACCGCGCCAGCCACCGGGATCTTCTGCGCCATGGTCAGTTGGATGTCGCCCGTGCCTGGCGGCAGATCGACCACAAGCACGTCGAGGTCGCCCCAGCGGGTTTCAGTGAGCAGCTGGGTCAGCGCCGAGGTCGCCATAGGGCCGCGCCAGATCATCGGCGTGTCCTGGTCGACCAGCAGGCCGATCGACATCGCCTCGATGCCATGTGCGCGCAGCGGCTCGATGGTCTTGCCATCGGGACTGTCCGGTCGCCCGGACAGGCCGAGCATCATCGGCACACTGGGACCGTAGACATCGGCATCCAACACGCCAACCGCCAGCCCTTCGGCCGCCAGCGCCAGTGCCAGGTTGACCGCAGTGGTGGATTTGCCCACCCCGCCCTTGCCGGAACCAACAGCGATGATGTTGCGGACATTGGCCAAGGGCTTGAGTTCGCCCTGGACGGCGTGGGGAGAGAGACGGGGCATTGTGGAGTCGTCGGTTCAGTGATCCACCAACTTTAGCGCCACTGCAACAAACGTCCTAACGCAAACCATTGACGGATCCCTGTTGAAGCACGGGGACAGGGCGATGCCGGGAACGCAGCCGCGACAATCAGTCAGCTGAACGACTCAGATTTCGTCTGGCTTCCATACCCCAGCGAATGGGGTATAAAACACGGGTCGGGCCGGACGCGTCCACTTAATTCCCTGGGAGGGGACTAGCACATGCGCAAGATCATCCTCGCCGCCACGCTCGCTTCGGTGGCCTTCGCGGCCTCTGCACAGGACCGCGCTTCGCCGATCGGCAAATGGAAGACGCTTGATGACCAGAGCGGCAAACAGATGACCGTCACCGAGGTCTACGAGGCCAAGAACGGCACGCTGGCAGCCAAAATTGTCGAGAACCTCGGCCTTCCCGAGGTGTGCGGGACCTGCAGCGGCGCCAACAAGGGCAAGCCGGTCGTGGGCATGGTCACGGTCTGGAACATGAAGGCCAACAGGGACGGCACCTGGGGTGGCGGCAATGGCTACAAGCCTTCCGAGGACACCAGCTTCAAAGCCAAGAGCATGAAGCTCGTCGATGGCGGCAACAAGCTCGAAGTCACCGGCTGCAAGGCGATCTTCTGCCGCACCGCCACCTGGGTGCGCGCGAACTGACCCTGTCGATGTGAAGCAATGGAAACGGCCCGCCAGCGGGCCGTTTCCCTGTCCGACCCTGGAGCTGCAGATGCGCGTCAACGTCACCTTGCCAATCCTGCTGTTCCTGCTTTCGGTGACGGCTGTTCCCGTGCACGCGCAGCAGGCGCCCACCGGCCGCTGGATGACCGTGGACGATGCAACCGGCAAGCCCAAGGGCATCGTCGAGATCTTCCAGTCGCGCGATGGCAGTTTCGCTGGCCGGGTGGTCGAAATCCTGGACACCGGTCACGGGACGCACCCGATCTGCGTCAAATGCAGCGGTGCCAGGAAGGGCAAGCCGATCCTTGGCATGATTACGCTGTGGGGCTTGAAGCCGGATGGCGACGGCCATTGGAGCGGCGGCCGCGTGCTCGACCCGGAAAACGGCAAGAGTTACAAATCCAAGCTTGAACTGCTCGATGGCGGCCGCAAGCTCGGTATGTCTGGCTGTGTCGCCTTCCTGTGCCGCCAGCAGATTTGGATCCGTCAATAGAGCTTTGCAGATGGCTCGCTCCACAAACCCCGGCACGCCGGGGTTTTTTATCGCGCATGCGATAATCGCGGCCCCTCGCGACCCTGCTCACCATGTCCAACAACGCACTCGTCACCACTGCCCTGCCCTATGCCAACGGCCCGCTGCATCTCGGCCATCTGGTGGGCTATGTCCAGGCCGACGTCTGGGTACGCGCGCGACGCATGGCAGGCGAAACGGTGCACTTCGTCTGTGCGGACGACACCCACGGCACGCCGATCATGCTGGCCGCGGAGAAAGTCGGGGTCACGCCGGAAGCCTTCATCGCCAACATCCAGGCCAGCCACGAGCACGACTTCGCCGACTTCGGCGTGGCCTTCGACCACTACGATTCGACCAATTCACCGCGCAACCGCGCGATGACCGAGTCGATCTACGCGGCGCTGGAAGCAGGCGGCCACATCGGCCATCGCTCGGTGCAGCAATTTTATGATCCGGCCAAGGGCATGTTCCTGCCCGACCGCTACGTCAAGGGCATCTGCCCGAGCTGCGGCACGCCGGACCAGTACGGCGACAACTGCGAGCAGTGCGGCGCGACCTACGCGCCTACCGAGCTCAAGGACCCGAAGTCGGTAGTGTCCGGCGCAACACCCGAACTGCGCGATTCCGAACATTTCTTTTTCGAAGTCGGCCGCTTCCAGGAATTCCTGCAGGCGTGGATGCAGGGCGACGTCGCCGCGCCCGGCGTGAAGGCCAAGCTGCGCGAATGGCTGGATGCCGAAGGCGGCCTGCGTGCGTGGGACATTTCCCGCGACGCGCCGTATTTCGGCTTCCAGATCCCCGGGCAGCCCGGCAAATTCTTCTACGTCTGGCTGGACGCACCAATCGGCTACTTGTCCAGCTTCCAGGCCCTGTGCGAGGCGCGCGGGATCGACTTCGACGCTTACCTGCGCTCGGACAGCGAGGCCGAGTTGCACCATTTCGTCGGCAAGGACATCGTCAATTTCCATGGTCTGTTCTGGCCGGCAGTGCTGCATGGCGCTGGCATGCGCGCGCCGACCAGGCTTCATGTCAACGGCTACCTGACTGTAGACGGCGCCAAGATGAGCAAGTCACGCGGCACCTTCGTGATGGCGCGGACCTATCTCGATGCCGGCCTGGCGCCGGAAGCGCTACGCTACTACTTCGCCACCAAGACCTCGGGCGGCGTCGAAGACCTTGACCTCAACCTGGGCGATTTCGTGGCGCGGGTGAACAGTGACGTGGTCGGCAAGTTCGTGAACCTGGCCAGCCGCTGCGCCGGTTTCATGGAGAAGCGTTTCGATGGCCAACTCGCGGCGAGCCTGCCAGAGCCCGAAATGTACGCGCGCTTCGTGGCACAACTGCTGCCGATTGCCGCGGCCTACGCGCGCAACGAAGCCGCCACGGCACTCCGGTTGACGATGGCATTGGCCGATGAAGCCAACCAGTACATCGACGCGCACAAGCCGTGGGTACTGGCCAAGCAAGAGGGCGCCGACGCGCAGCTGCAGAGTGTCTGCACGCAGGGCTTGAACCTGTTTCGCGTGCTCGCGGTGGCGCTGGCACCGGTACTGCCGCAGGTGGCCAGGCAAGTCGAAGCATTCCTCGCAGCACCGATCGCTGACTGGAGCGCACCAGCCAGCCCGCTACTCGCACATCGCATCCAGCCGTACACGCCGCTGTTCACCCGCATTGATCCCAAGCAGATCGAGAAGATGATCGACGCCAGCAAGGACACGCTCAGTGCCGTTCGCCCTGAGCCTGTCGAAGGGCAGCAAACGAGTGCCCCGCAATCCGCTCATGGTTCGACAAGCTCACCACGAACGGATGCCAACCCACGAGCGGATGGCAACCCACAAGGCGAAGGCAACCACATCGGCATCGATGACTTCGCCAAGCTCGACCTGCGCATCGGCAAGGTACTTGAATGCGGCTTCGTCGAAAGCTCGGACAAGCTGCTGCGCTTCCTGCTGGATGCCGGCGACCTGGGCCAGCGGCAGATCTTTTCAGGCATCCGCGCGAGTTACGCCGAACCGGAAAAACTCGTTGGCCGGAATGTGGTGTTCATCGCCAACCTGGCGCCGCGCAAGATGCGCTTCGGCATCAGCCAAGGCATGATCCTGTCGGCCGGTTTCGATAGCGGCGGCCTGTCGCTGCTGGACGCCGATGCCGGCGCGCAGCCGGGCATGCCGGTGAAGTGAACGCACGCGCGGCGTTGGGGTCATCCGAACTGGTCGAGCGCCTCGATCGCATGCTGCCGCAGACCCAGTGCGGACAATGCGGCTTTGATGGTTGCCGGCCATATGCCGAAGCGATGGCCGTGGGCGCTGCCGGAGTCGACCATTGCCCGCCCGGTGGCGATGGCGGTGCGCGCGCCCTGGCACACCTGCTGGGTGTGCCTGCGAAACCCTATGACCGCAGTCGCGGCGAACAGCAGCCACCCATGGTCGCCATGGTCGTGGAGGCGGACTGCATCGGCTGTACCAAGTGCATCCAGGCCTGCCCGGTGGACGCCATCATCGGCGCCAGCAAGCACATGCATGTGGTGATCGAGTCGCTATGCACCGGCTGCACGCTTTGCGTGCCGCCCTGCCCGGTGGATTGCATCGTGATGCTACCGGCACCGCAGCACCAACAGGTGTGACCGACTCAGAGGTTCGACGGCGAGAGCGCCGGGTGGCTCGCGTAGCGGCATTTCGAGCCGCGGAGCGAACCACCCGGCGCCAGGCGCCGTCATGCCGGCAGTGACGTCAACGCCAGCTGTTCGCCTTACTTGACTTCGCAGGTATCGCAGATGCGCTCGACCTTGTAGCCCTTCGCGCGCAGCCTCTCGACAAGTCCATCCTGGCCCAGCAGGTGCAGGCTACCGACCACCACGAGTGTGTCGTCTTGCGTCGAGCCGGTCAGGCGCTGCTCGAGTAGTGGCAGCCACGCATTGTTGCGATCCACGTCCAGCAACTTGTAGGAGATCGGGGACTTCGTCGCCATTTCCAGGCGCATCTCGCTGTCGAGTTTCGCGATATCGCCGGCGCGCCACCAGGCATGCATGTCCTGCATCTGCTTTGCCGCTTTCATCGGGTCGTCGAGGAATTCATCCAGTCCCTGGGCCTGCTCGGCATAGGGCACCGAATCCAGCGCCCGCAGCTGGGCATCGACAGTTTCAAGTCCGGCGGTTGGCTTGCCAGCCTTGGCGGCGCGTTCCATCAGGTTGCGGTCCAATCCCAATTCCGTCTTGAAGCCCAGAGCCTGGGTGACGCCCAAAATCAGGCCAATGCTGACTGCCCAGGGCTCGCTTTGTTCCATTGCCTGCGCCGAACCACCGCTGGCAGCCATCACTTTGTCCAGCTTCTGCAGCGTGGGCTCGGGCAGCACAGTGCTGAGCGACTTGCCTGCCTCATAGGCCATGTACTTGCGTGCTGCAGCCATCGTCTCCGGCGAGGTCATCTCACGCGGATCGATCTCGAACAACAGCGACTCGGCATCGTCGAAGGCGCGATCGACTTCAGCAGGCAACGGATAATCGTCCGTCTTGAGCAAATGGAAGGAACCCAGCAGGTACACGCTGTTGTCGGCATCGGACACTTTCCACAACAAAGGCCGCTTGATCGACTCAGCCGTCTGCGCAGCAAAGGATGCAGAGGTTGTTGCTGGCTTGGCAGTCGTTGTACTCGCGGACTGCGCGGCATTCGCGAATGGGATGGCAAGTGGCAAGCCAAGCACGATGGCCAGGGCAAGCGGTAGGCGGCGGATGTTCAAAACAAGCTCCTTGTTCAAATGCACGATGACGTGATGTCGGTTTGCTTCAGTGACCGGACTTCGCATAGGTTTTCTCGCCCGCTTCCACCAACAGGTCAAGCCGGTTTTCAGATGGCGGCAGCGGGCAGGTTGCGAACGGCGTGAACGCGCACGGGGGGCTGTAGGCCTGGTTGAAGTCGATCACCACATTGCCCTGCGCGTCCGGCCTCGGCGTATCGATGAACCGGCCCGCGCTATAGCTGCCGTGGCCGCTGGTGCGGTCGGCGAACACCAGGAACAGCGTGTCCTCGCCCTCGTCCATGGCTTCCAGGCGGAAGGTCTTGCCATCGCGCTGGAACTCCAGCGCGCCGGGATTGGCCATCTCGTCGGTACTGCCGATGATATTGGCGATCGGCATGGTCTTCCCAGGCGGATTCGGGATGAAACGCGCCTTGACCTGCCAATGCTGGTCCGCCGGCCAGTAGTCCAGGCCCGTGAAGTTCATGCGGGTGTCGGCATCGGCATGTCTTACCCGCAGGCGTTGGCTCCCCGCGCGCACGATGACCGTCGCCACGCCCTTGCCCTCGTCGAAGGTGATTCGACTGGGGCCCTCCGATGTCGTGTCGTCGCGCAGGATAGTGCTGGCATGCCTAGACGAACCGTCAACCTTCACGGCGACGCCTTGCTCGGGCACGAAGCTCAATGCGTCCTTTTCCACGGTGAGCACGCCCAGGTGCGCCGGTCCCATCGCAAGGCGAATTCCGTTGTCCTCGGCGCTACCAAGGCGATGCCCGCCAGGCTCCAGGACATGCAGGCCGATAAGGCTCGCCCAGCCGTCGGGCTTGGTCAGCCGTGCCAGGCGTTCGGCACGCCAGTCCTGTTGCTGCTGCATGAACGCTGCTTGATCCATCGTGTCGTTGACTGCCTTGGTGGGTGGTGGGCTTTGCTGGCAGGCCGCGCACGACAGTCCGACCGCCAGCCGGGTGGCTGCGTGTCTCATTGTCGCCATCATCGTCCGCGCAGGAACCATCGATCCATTTCCGCCAGATTGAAGCGCGTCCAGGTTGGACGGCCATGGTTGCATTGGCCGGAACGTTCGGTCGCTTCCATATCGCGCAGCAATGCGTTCATTTCGTGGATCGTGAGGCGCCGGTTGGCGCGCACGGCGCCATGGCAAGCCATGGTCGACAGCAATTGGTCGCGGGTTTCCTCGATGCGCCGGGTCGTCCCGTGTTCGCGCAGGTCGGCCAGCACGTCGCGAAGCAACGCCTCGACGTCGCCCTGGGCCAACAACGCAGGCACGCTTCTCATCAGCAACGACTGCGGTCCGCTGCGCGCCACTTCGAAACCAAGCTTGGCCAAAGTGTCGGCCTCGCGCTCGGCGGTGTCTGCCTCGCGTTCGGACACCATCATGCTGGCCGGCACCAGCAACGGCTGCGTGCGAAGGCCAGCGCCATCGTGCGCGGTCTTGAGCTTCTCGTAACCGATGCGTTCGTGCGCGGCATGCATGTCCACCACGATCAGGCCATCCGCGTTTTCGGCCAGTATGTAGATCCCATGCAGCTGCGCAACCGCAAAGCCCAATGGGGGGTGAGCAGATGCGTCCAGCGTCTGCGAACGGTCAGCCATGAATGGCTGGCCCGGGGAATCCGAAGTCCACGTTGTTTCGCCATGGACGGCAGCAACGTCACCATACAGCGCCGAATAAGCCGCAGGTGCATCGCCAATCCGCAAGCCGATATTGCCCTGTCGCGGTGGCGGCATCGCCCAGCTGTTGGCTGTGGCATGCGACGCGGGATGTAACACGTCGTGGCTCGGCATGCTGCCGGCGCGGGTCTGCGCCAGTGCTTCGTGCAGGGTGCGATAGACGAAGTCATGCACAAGCCGCGATTCGCGGAAGCGCACTTCATGCTTGGCCGGATGCACGTTGACATCCACACTGCGCGGATCGAGTTCAAGGAACAGCACGTAAGCCGGATGCCGGCCATGGAACAGCACGTCGGAAAACGCCTGGCGCACGGCATGCGCGACACTCCTGTCGCGTATCGCGCGACCGTTGACGTACAGGTATTGCTGGTCGGCGCTGGCGCGGTTGTAGGCCGGTTGCGCGATCCATCCGTGCAGGCGCAGGCCAGCGCCGCTGTGATCGATGTGCAGGGCATTACGGGCGAAATCCTGGCCGAGCGCCTCGTGCAGGCGCACATCGGACAACAGGTCGCCGTCACCTTTCCAGCGCCGCGACGGCTTGCCGTTATGCGAAACCCGCAACTCGACATCGGGCCGCGCCAATGCCAGCGAGCGCAGCCACTCCTCGATATGCGACAGCTCGGTGCGCTCGGCGCGCAGGAACTTGCGCCGCGCCGGCACATTGTAGAACAGGTCGCGCACCTCGACAGTCGTGCCTGGCGGATGCGGGTGCGGCACCGCTTGGCCAATGCGTCCGCCCTCGACCTGCAGCATCGCGCCGTGTTCCGCAGCGTGTTGGCGCGACGTCAGGGCGAAGCGGCTGACCGAGGCCACCGACGGCAAGGCCTCGCCCCGGAACCCCAACGTGGCCACTGCCTCAAGGTCGTCGATCGAAGCGATCTTGCTTGTTGCGTGCCGGGTCACCGCCAGCGGCAGTTCGTCGGCGGCAATGCCGCCGCCATCGTCGCGGATCCGGATCAGGCGCACGCCGCCCTCTTCCAGGTCGATGTCGATGCGGCGTGCACCGGCATCGAGTGCGTTCTCGACAAGTTCCTTGACCACGGATGCAGGGCGCTCGACCACCTCGCCCGCGGCGATCTGGTTGATCAGGGTGTCAGGAAGTTGGCGGATGCTGGATTGGCGGATGCTCACTCAGTGAGTCTACCGCGGGAGTCTCGCACTACAGGGTGCCGCTGCGCTTCAGCGCGCGCTTTTCAAGGACTACCGCCCGCTCCCGCCGGCGCGCCTTGGGCCACCTGCGCACGCGCGGCGTAGAGCGTGCCCGGTGGCGGTTGGCGCGAGAAATAATCGTCCACGCCATCCAGGATCGCTGACGCCAACGTGCGCTGGAATGTGGGGTCGGTCAGCCGCTTTTCCTCGTCCGGATTGGAGATGAACGCCGTTTCCACCAGCATCGCCGGCATCCGGTCGGAGGTGCGCAACACCGCGAAATTTGCGCGCTCGATCTGCGGCTTGTGGTTGTTGCCGACGCGCTTGAGTCCACTGAGCACATGGTCGGCGGCATCTTCGGACGCCTTCATGTTGCCGCTCTGGGTCAGGTCCAGCAGCACCGAGGTCAAGGTGTTGTCAGCCACGCGAACGCGATCGCCACCGATCACGTCAGCCGCATTTTCCTTGTCGGCCAGCCAGCGCGCACGCTGGGAGGAGGCCCCGCGGGTGGACAGCACGTACACGGAGGAACCACGTGCTGAACGATTCTCCGCCGCATCGGCATGGATCGACAGGAAGATGTCCGCCTTGTTCGCACTGGCGCGGCGCGCACGCTGGGGCAGCGGGACGTATTCGTCGGAATCGCGGATCAAGTACGCCTTGAGCCCGGGCGTGGCATTGACCTGGCGCGCGAGCTCCCGCGCGATCGCCAGCGTCACGTCTTTTTCGCGGGATCCGTTCGGGCCCAGCGCACCCGGATCCTGGCCGCCGTGGCCTGCATCGATGGCCACCACCAGCGGTCGAATACCCGGCTGCATTGCATGTCGAACCACAGGGACAGGTGCGATCTCGGTCGTTGGCGGCGCAGTGATATCAGCAGCAGGCTGGCCCGTCGCGATGCGTGTGGGAATCCCCGTCGCCACCACGCCAGGCATCCGCGTTGCCGATGGCATGGCGCTACTGGCGACCATAGTTCCGGTCGTCCCGGCGCCTTCCTGTGCTGCGGAGTGCTTGCCATTGACCGGGGTAACGGAAGCCTTGCGCGCGATCTCCGCGATGGGATCCCACGTGCTCTCTTCAGGCTGGCTCGATCCCGGCATTGAAGTTGCTGCCTGTGTCGGCAGCGGCGCCTGCGCCACGCCATCGCCCGGCCACTCCAGCACCAGCCGGGGACCTTCGGCGGACTGCTCTATGCGGGGTTTCAACGGACTCGTGTTGCTGGCGAGGTCGAAGACGATGCGCACGGTACCTGGCTGCGGCTGGCCGCTGCGAACACCTTTCACTACGCCTGCCGGCTGAGGCAGGATCAAGCCGCGACGAAGACGACTGTCCGGGAAGTCCACTACCAGGCGGTCCGGATTGCGCAAGTCGATCAGCTTGTACTGACCTTCGCGGTCGAGCAGCAGCTCGGCGCGGGTACCGGTGGCACCTGTATCCAAGCGCAAGCCCTTGATTTCCGAGGCATTCGCAAGATTAACGCAGAGTGCCGCAGCGCCCAGTGCTGCGCCGAGTAGTGCCTTCTGCAGGTTGATTCCATAAACGTGCATAGCACCGAGTTAAGCACTTGTTATTCAACTTGACAAGCGATTTTCCCTTGATAATCCACAACCTGCCGAACTTTCCTGTGCTTGGCCCGCAACAACATCCCGCAAACGTCACCAGGCGGCCACTTTGGACACCCATGCTTCGCCTACCGGGCCTGCAGGCTGCACACGGCAACGGCGACCCGATCCTTCCACCGCGAGTTCGATCTTCAGGTCCGGACGAGGCAGGGCGCCCTGCCCGCGCTCGGGCCATTCGACCAGCCACAGGCGGATCTCGCCGGCATCCAGGCCAAGGAATTCAAGTTCCCCAGGATCGCCGATCCGGTACAGATCCAGGTGCAGGGCCATGCCACCGGCGGGTAGCGGGTATTGCTCGACAAGCGTGTAGGTCGGGCTTCGGATCGTGCCGGTCACGCCAAGCGCCCGCAGCAACGCCCGGGCAAGCGTGGACTTGCCGGCACCGAGGTCGCCATGCAGTTCGACCACGGCTTGCGCAGGCAGATGTTGGGCCAGGCGCGCGCCGAGGGCGGCGGTTGCGTCGGCATCGGTCAGGAACAGATCGTGCATGCGCCTATCGTCGCACCGGATTGGCCAGCCGGCGCAGCCAGGGCAGTAGATCACTGGGCAGCAGCCCGCGTTCACCGTCTTCGCGCGCCGCGGCGTCACCCGCAGCGGAATGCAGCAAGGCGCCGGCTGTCGCGGCATCGCGTGGCGACAGGCCTTGCGCCAGCAGCGCCACGATGCATCCGGTGAGCAAATCACCCATGCCGCCGACCGCCATCCCCGGATTACCTGCATGGATCACCACCGGCGTTGCATCCGGCGATGCAACGATCGTGCCCGCACCCTTGAGCACGACCTGCGCGCCGTAGCGATCACAAAGCGTATTGGCTGCAGTGAAACGATTGCGCTGCACGTCCGAGGTGTCACAACCAAGCAAGCGAGCGGCTTCACCTGGATGCGGCGTCAATACATCGCTGGCGCGCAGCATGCGTGACGCCTGTGCGAGCAGGTTCAACGCATCGGCATCCAGCACGCGCACCAGGTCGCAGGCCATGATTGCATCGAACAGGCCACGGCCCCAGTCGGACTGCCCCAGCCCCGGACCAATCGCAACCACATCGGCACGCGCAAGCAACGCATGCAGGTCCTCTGCCGACGCGACGGCATGCGCCATGATCTCGGGGCGATGCGGGAGCAACGCCGGCACGTGTTCGCCACGGGTGGCCACGCTGACCAGCCCCGCGCCACAGCGTAACGCGGCTTCGGCGGCCAGCAGCACCGCGCCACCGCCGCCATGGTCGCCGCCGATGCAAAGTACGTGGCCGTTGCCGCCCTTGTGGATGTTGCGGGTACGCAACGGCAGCATGGCCTTCAACGCGTCCACATTGAAGGCGTGAGCGCCGGCTTCGATGCCATCGAACAGTGAAGTGGGCAAATCGAGCGTGGCCAGCTCCAGTTCGCCGACATGTTCCACCGCGTCACCCGTGAATAGCCCGCGATGCGCGCCAATGAACTGCAGCGTGCGCATCGCAATGACTGCAGCCCCTGGCCTGCTGCCATTTCGCGCATTGACGCCACTCGGCACGTCCAGCGCGAGTACGGGTGCAGGTTGCGCATTGATCGCGTGGATCAATCGCGATGTGGCGGCATCAGGCGCACGCGACAGGCCAGTGCCGAATAGCGCATCGACGATGAGATCGGCATTCGCCAAGGCATCATGCGATTCGACGATGCGGCCGCCACTGGCGAGGTACGCGTCGCAGGCACGTTGCGCCAGTGGTGTCGCAGGCGCATGTCCGGGCAAGCGCAACACGCATGCATCGAGCGCGGACAGATGCGCATGGCTAGCCAGCACATAGCCGTCGCCACCATTGTTGCCCGGCCCGCACGCGACCACGATGCGCCGCGTCCGGGGCCAGTGCGCGAGCACGCACCGCCATGCAGCCTCGCCCGCACGCGCCATCAGCGCGTACGCGTCGCCTTCGCACATGTCGGTTCCGCGCGCTTCCAGCACGCGCAGGGCATCGACGTCATACAGGGCTCGGGTTGCAGGCATGGAGGGATTCTAATCGGCGCGCGCCTGAAGGCGCGCTCCTATACTTCGCGGGTGGACACGCCCCTGCCCGATTACATCGCCGTTGCCGCCCGTATCCGCGTGTTGGCGCAGGCTGCCGGCTTCCAGCGCGTCGGCATTTCCGGAGTGGAGCTGACCAGCGACGAAGCCCACCTCAACGATTGGCTGGCGCAGGGCCTGCATGGTTCGATGGACTGGATGGCGCGGCATGGTGACAAGCGTGCGCGCCCTGCCGAACTGGTGCCCGACACGCTGCGGGTGGTCTCTGTCGGGCTGGATTACGGCCAGGATGGCGACGCCGCATGGGCCAACCTGGCCGACGGCGAACGCGCGTACGTCGCCCGCTATGCGCTCGGCCGCGATTACCACAAACTGATGCGCAGCCGCCTGCAGAAGCTGGCCGATGCGGTGGCAGCGGAGATCGGCCCGTTCGGGCATCGGGTGTTCGTGGATTCCGCGCCGGTGCTGGAGCGCGCCTTGGCGCGCAATGCGGGGCTGGGCTGGATCGGCAAGCACACCTGCCTGATCGACAGCGATGGCGGCAGCTGGTTCTTCCTTGGCGAGATCTTTGTCGACTTGCCCTTGCCTGTCGATCCGCCAGCCTCCGAGCATTGCGGCAGCTGCATGCGCTGCATCGAGATCTGCCCGACCGGTGCGATCACCGCGCCGTACCGGCTGGATGCGCGCCGGTGCATTTCCTACCTCACCATCGAGCACGAAGGAAGCATCGACGAGGAACTGCGTCCGCTGATCGGCAACCGAATCTTCGGGTGCGACGACTGTCAGCTGATCTGCCCGTGGAACAAATTTGCCCAGCGCACCGACGAACCGGATTTCCGCGCACGCAACAACCTCGACCAGGCGAGCCTCGCTGAACTGTTCGCATGGGACGAAGACGAATTCCTGCGTCGCACCGAAGGCTCGGCGATCCGCCGCAGCGGTCAAGAGCGATGGCTGCGCAACATCGCAGTGGCGCTGGGCAATGCGCCACGCAGCGAAACGGTGATTGCCGCGTTGCAGTCGCGCCGCGCGCATCCCTCGCCGGTCGTTCGTGAGCATGTGGCTTGGGCGTTGGCGCGGCACGAAGGAGTGGGGTCAGAGTGAATTTTCTGTCGGCGTACTCAATTCCTCCGGAAACGTAACCAGAAAACTTCACTCTGACCCCATTTTTCGGGACGGCTGGTCCCGGGTGTCTTCGGGACCTTCGGCGGCATGGATGCTGCCGAAGCGCCTACATGGGTGAGGCAAGTGCTTGCGAAGCATCGCTTCGCAAGCGGCCGAACGCCCGCGAGGCGACTCGCGGGCCGGTCCCGCGGAGCGGGTATTGACGGCGTGTCCCGAAGGCATCCGGGGCCATTCGGCCACACCAGCCAACTCAACGCCGCGCCTTGAATTCCCGCAACAACTCCCGCGTCACCGCATCGTCTGCTTCGCCCTCGCCGTTCAACGCCGGCAACAACCGACTGGCGACCTGCTTGCCGAGTTCCACCCCGAACTGGTCGAAGGCATTGATGCCCCACAGCACCGACTGCAGGTACACGCTGTGTTCGTACAGTGCGACCAGCATGCCCAGCGATTCGGGTGTCAGCGCATCCAGCAGCAGCAGGGTGCTCGGACGATTGCCGGGGTAGTGGCGGTGCGGATCTTCACTGGCCTGTCCGTTGGCAAGCGCCTCGGTCTGCGCCAGCAGATTGGCGAGCAAGGCCTGGTGGTTGTCCCGATGCGGATGGCCGGCCTGCAACACACCTATGAAATCCGCCGGCACCACCTGGGTGCCCTGGTGCAGGGCCTGGAAGAAGCTGTGCTGGGTGTCAGTGCCGGCGCCGCCCCACCAGACCGGGACGGTGTCGGTCTCGACCGGACTGCCATCCACCTGCACCGACTTGCCCAGACTTTCCATCACAAGTTGTTGCAGGTAGTTGGGCAGCAGCTTCAGGCGCTCATCGTACGGCAGCACCGCCTGCGTGGCTGCATGCAGGCCGTTGCGGTTCCAGACCGCGGTCAGCGCGTGCCAGGCCGCCAGGTTTTGCCGCAACGGCGTGGCTGCGGCGTGCGCATCCATCTCCGCTGCACCAGCCAGCAATTGTTCGAAGCGGTCCATGCCCAACGCCAGGGCAATCGGGAAACCGACCGCCGACCACAGCGAATAGCGACCGCCGACCCAATCCCACATCGGCAGGCTGCGCTCGCGCGGAATGCCGAAACTGGCCACGCGTTCCAGGTTGCTGCTGACTGCGAATAACCGCTCATCGTCGCCCAACCACTCGCGGACAATGCCGCCATTGAGCAGGGTTTCCTGGGTGCCGAAGGTCTTGGAAATGATGATCGCCGCGGTCCGCGCCGGGTCCAGCCCGGCCAGCACACGCTGCACCGCATTGCCATCGACATTCGAAATAAAATGAACCCGGGGCGGTGCCTTGCCATGAGCCGTCGCGCCCGGCAGCGCCAGCGCATCGACCATCAGGCGCGGCCCAAGGTCCGAGCCGCCAATACCAATGCTGACGATGTCGGTGACATCGGATGCGGCGAGTGAGTCGACCATCGCGCACATGCGTTCACGCGCCTCATGTGCCTGCGCATGGGCATTGCGGGCGTTCGAAGCCTGTGATACCTCGCCACGCAACGCGGTATGCAGTGCGGCGCGGCCTTCAGTGAAATTGACGGTCCCGCCGTCGATCAGTCGCTGCATTGCGGCTGGCAGACACGCGTCTTCAGCGATCGCAAACAACGCGTCCAGCGCCTGACGGTCGTAGCGCTGGCGGGCAAAACTGGCATACAGCGGGCCCAGGCGCAGGGCGAAATCGTGTGCGCGTCGAGGATCGTCCGCTACCAGCCCTGCAATCGTGCTTCCGGCCAGCCGTGCAGCCTCTGCCTCCAGGCTGGCCAGGCGTGCGCTCATGCAGCCTGCTTGGGCATCGAATGATTGGTGTGGGTGAGTCGGTTGTCGCGGTCCACGTAGACCAGGGTCGGCTGGTAAATGGCGGCTTCGGCCTCATCGCAATGCCCGTAGGCGCAGATGATGACCAGGTCGCCAGGCTCGGCCTGGTGCGCGGCGGCACCATTCACCGAAATCACCCCGCTGCCTTCCTGGCCACGGATCGCATACGTTGAAAACCGCTTGCCATTGTTGACGTTGTAAATGTCGATGCGCTCGTACTGGCGGATGCCGGAGATATCCAGCAGGCGCCCGTCGATTGCGCACGAACCCTCGTAATGCAGTTCGGCATGGGTCACGGTGGCGCGGTGGATCTTGGCTTTGAGCAGTGTCAGTTGCATCGGTGGCTCCAGCATGGGACCCGGGCTTGCACCCGTCAGCGGCCAGTATAAATGGGATATTCCGCACCGCAACATCGTGGGCTCACCCTTCAGGCCAGGTCAAATCCCGGCATCGAACTCAAGATTGTCAATCAGCCGGGTCGTTCCCAGGCGCGCGGCGATCAGGGCTACCAGAGCTCCGGTCTCGCCGTCGACTGGCTCGCTCAAATCCCGCCGCCGCAGCACGGCGTAATCAGGTACGAAGCCACTTTCGCGCAATGTCCGATCCGCCGCCGCCTCGATCCCGTTCCGAGTCGTGCCCTCGATGCATCCATCGCGCATCGCCTGCAGCACGCGATGGATGGTCGGGGCAATGGCACGCTCCCGCTCATCCAGGTACTGATTGCGTGAGCTCATCGCCAACCCGTCCGCATCGCGCAGCGTTTCGGCGGCCAGGATCTCGACCGGGAACGCGAGGTCGCGAACCAGGTAACTGATCACCGCAAGCTGCTGGTAATCCTTGCGACCAAACACCGCGACATCTGACTGCACCTGGTTGAACAGCCGCGCGACCACGGTCGCCACGCCGTCGAAATGACCGGGACGATGGGCGCCATCCAACGTGTCGGTGATGCCGGGAACGCGCATCTGCACCGCTTGGTCTGCGCCAAACGGATACATCACCTCGACCGAGGGTAGCCACAGCGCGTCGCAGCCTGCAGCTTGCAAACCTTGCGCATCCGCCTCGGGCGTGCGCGGATAGCGGCCGAAATCCTCGTCCGGGCCGAACTGGGTCGGGTTGACGAATACGCTGGCCACAACCTTGTCGGCATGTCGGCGTGCCAGTTCGACCAACGAAAAATGGCCCGCATGCAGGTTGCCCATGGTCGGCACGAAACCGACACGCAGGCCACTGCGTCGCCACGCTTTGACGCGCGAGCGCAACGCGTCGATCTGGTCGATGACTTCGATCACGAATAACTGTGTTCAGCGGTCGGAAACGTTCCGCCCTGCACCGCATCTGCGAACGCACGGACCGCGCCAGCGACCGAGCCGCCGTCTGCAAGGAAGTCCTTGACGAACTTCGGCCTGCGGTGGCCTGTGTCCAAACCCAGCAGATCGTGAAGAACCAGCACCTGGCCATCGCAGCCGGCGCCGGCACCGATGCCAATCGTCGGAATCTGGCAGGCCGTGGTGATCATGGCAGCAAGCGCTGCTGGCACACCCTCCAGCACCAGCAAGGACGCTCCAGCATCGGCCACAGCCGATGCGTCTTCGCGCAGTCTCGCGGCCTCGGCATCCTCGCGACCCTGCACCTTGAACCCGCCGAAGCGATGGACCGATTGCGGCGTCAGGCCCAGATGCGCGCAAACCGGAATCTCGCGCTCGACCAGGTAGCGGATGGTGTCGAGCTTGTGACCCGCGCCTTCCAGCTTGACCATGCTGGCGCCGGCCTGGATGAAGCGCACCGCGGCGGCGTGCGCCTCCTGCGGCGAGCCATCCGAACCGAACGGGAAGTCGGCGATCTTCAATGCCCGCCTGGCGCCGCGCGCAACCGCAGCGGTGTGGTAGACGATGTCATCGACTGTGACCGGCAACGTTGATTCATGCCCCTGCACCACCATGCCCAGCGAATCGCCGATCAGGATCAGGTCGCAGCCATTATCGTCCAGCACGCGCGCGAAGCTGGCGTCGTAACAGGTCAGCATGACCAGTTTCCGGCCCTCCGCGCGAGCAGCGGCCAACCTTGGCACCGTCCATTTTTTTTGCACGTCGGTCATCGTGGACTCCGTGGTAGGCGCGTCTAAGGTATCGCTTCGATGCCGTCGCTCGCCATCACGGCGGCCAACTCGCCAACATTACCCACGCCGGGAATGGTCATGCCGGGCGCGATTTCCGCCAGCGGCACCAAGGCGAATGCGCGTTCGTGGAGATGCGGATGCGGCACCTGCAGTCCGGCTTCGTCAATCGTGATGTCCCCGAACAACAACAGATCGAGGTCCAGGGTGCGCGGGCCCCAGCGTTCGCTGGTCGCACGAACGCGACCGAAGTCGCGTTCGATCGCCAGCAGATGATCCAGCAATTCGTGCGCACCAAGCGCTGTGTCCAGCACGACCACCGCGTTGATGAAATCCGGCTGATCGATCTGCCCCCACGCTGGCGTGCGATACAGCTTCGATGCCCTGCGAAGGCGCGATCCGGGCAACCGGTCGAGCACCTCGATGGCGGCAAGCACGCTCGCCTTGGCGTCGCCCAGGTTCGCACCCAGGCCAACCGCGGCCGTCCTCATGCGGACTCGGTGGTTTCCGAGCCATTGCGGCGTCGGCGTCTACGACGCTTTCGCGGCGCAGGCGTTTCTCCCTCATCGTGTGCATCGAGTAGATCAAGGTCTGCGAGATCCGCATCAACGTCGCCCGGCTCGGTTTCGTGCCCGGCAGCAGCCACCGCCTCCGCCGGATGCAATTGCGCCTCGCGCCAGAACGCCACATCGTCTGCATGGGAGGTCGATGCCGAAAGCCGCAGTTCCAGGAAATCGAAAGCGGCACGGAAACGCGGATGCGCAAGCAAGCGGAACACCCGCTTGCGCTGGCGCAACGAGAACCTCGGCTGCAGCAACCAGATCTCCTGCATCGGCAGTGAGAACCGACGCGGCAGCGCGGTGCGCGACACCTGATGCAACGTCACCCTGTCTGCGGCGCGGCGTTGTGCCTCGACGGCATGCACGCCCTGCGCCTGCAGCAGCGCCAGCGCCCGGCAATAGGCCGGCCACAACAACACCGCGTACAGGAATGCCGGCGATACCGGCTCATCCGCCGCGACCCGGCGATCCGTATTGCCCAGGCCATCAATCAGCATCCGCCGCAGCGCACCCGACTTGTTCGACGCCAGCGCCTGCGCGGTCTCCGGCAGCAGCGCCGGCAGCAGTCCATTGGCTTCAAGCATTTCGAAGCTGGCCACTGCATGGCCGGACAGGAACATCTTCAGGGTTTCCTCGAACAATCGTGCCGGCGCAGATTCGGACAGCAGCGGTGCCAGTCGCGGGAGCGGTTCGGCGGTGGCGGACTCGATGGTAAAACCGAGTTTTGCGGCCAATCGCGCGGCGCGCAGCATGCGCACCGGATCTTCGCGATAGCGGGCCTCCGGATCACCGATGAGGCGCAGCAACTTCGCCTGCACGTCCGCATAGCCGCCGGTGTAATCGCGCACCGAGAAATCCTCGATCGCGTAGTACAGCGCATTGGCGGTGAAATCGCGGCGAACCGCATCTTCCTCGATGTTGCCGTAGATGTTGTCGCGCAACAGCCTGCCATCGGCGTGCACCTGGCGATCGCCCTCGTTGTCGTCACCGCCATTGGCGCGGAACGTGGCGACTTCGATGATCTCGCGGCCGTAGACCACATGTGCCAAGCGGAATCGCCGTCCGATCAGCCGGCAGTTGCGGAACAGCGACTTGACCTGCTCAGGAGTCGCATCGGTGGCGACGTCGTAGTCCTTGGGTGCGCCGCCGACCAGAAGGTCACGCACCGCACCGCCGACCAGGTAAGCACCAAAGCCAGCCTCGCGCAGCCGGTACAGCACGCGCAATGCATTTGGGCTCATCTGCTTGCGCGAGATGTCGTGTTGGTCCCGAGTGATCGTGCGCGACTCGGGCAATGAGGGCGTGCTGTGCGTGGCGTTGTCGGTCATGCGTTGCGGCCGTGCCGCTCCTGAAGGCTGTCGGGCGCATTGCCAGGGGCGAGCGCGGGCTTCTATACTAGCAAGCTCGGTGCCCGGCCCAACCGCCACCGTACCGGTCGTTCCACCGGCGAAGCGCGAGCTTCGACACTGCTCCCTTCGTCTAGAGGCCCAGGACGTGGCCCTCTCAAGGCTAAAACACGGGTTCGA
>JBBQHK010000036.1:0-25971 GCA_038323895.1 Lysobacterales bacterium
CCCACGGCTGCGAAGGCGCGCCATCGGGCCGGGTTTCCAGCGGGTCGTATTGCGACCGCGAAGCAAACAAGGTGCAGCTGCGGCAACTGCTACAGGCTTCGCCATCCGACTCGGGCGACAGGCAAAGCACGCGACGCGCGAGATGCTCGGCCAGCACCCGCTTGCCTAGGAGTGACGGCCCGACCACCAAGGTCGAATGTCCCATCTGGCCACCTGCCAGCGCCGCGGCGGCATGCTGGTAGGCACGTTGTTGCCAGGGACTCAGTGCTGGCAAGAAGCTCACGACAATCCCAGACGATATCGGGTAAGCGCGGCGACTGCCGCAGCCGCCACCACACCTGCGGCCGGACTGGCATTGATCACCACAAACCGACGCGGATGCTGCGCCGCACGTTCCAGGAACCCGCTGCGCACGCGCTCGAAGAATTCGTCGCGCTCGCGTTCGATGCGATCCGGCAACAGGTCGCGGCCACGGGTGCGCTCGCGGCCATGGGCGATGCCGATGTCCAGCAACAACGTCAGTCCCGGTTCGATGCCGACGACGCGTCTTTCGAGCTCATCGATGAACGCGCCATCCAGCCCACGGCCCGCACCTTGGTAGGCATGGCTGGAATCGGTGAAGCGGTCGCTGATCACCCAAGCCCCGCGCCGCAGCGCCGGGAGGATCCGCTCGGCAACGTGTTGCGTGCGCGAGGCGAACATCAGCAGCAATTCGGTTTGCGGCGATGCGGCCTCGTGCGAGGGATCCAGCAACAGTTCGCGGATACGTTCGGCCAGGGGCGTACCGCCGGGCTCGCGCGTGCTCACTACTTCGCAGCCCTCGTCCAGCAGTGCATCGCGAAGCGCCGCAAGCACGGTGCTCTTGCCAGCGCCCTCGCCGCCTTCCAGGGTGATCAGTCTTGGTTCGATGGTCAGCGCGCTCGGATTCACTTCGGCACGGCCCGCTGCTGCGCGCGATAACGCTGCAGGTAGTCGCGCACCGCGCCCTGATGCTCGGCCAGCGAGCGGGTGAACACATGCCGACCGCTGCCATCACCGACAGCGACAAAGTACAAGGCATCGCCTGCAGCCGGATGGGTGGCGGCACGCAACGCGGCCACGCCCGGCATCGCGATGGGCGTTGGCGGCAGGCCGTCGCGAGTGTAGGTGTTGTACGGCGTGTCGGTGGTGAGGTCGCTGCGGCGAATATTGCCGGCATAGCCGCTGCCCATGCCGTAGATCACGGTCGGATCGGTCTGCAGCCGCATGCCGATCTTCATTCGGCGCACGAACACCCCGGCGATCGCGGGGCGCTCCTCCGCGATCCCGGTTTCCTTCTCGATGATCGAGGCAAGTGTCAGCACCTCCTCCTTCGAGTTCAGCGGCAGGCCGTCCACGCGCGAGGTCCAAGCCGCATCCAGTGCTTTTTCCATCGCCTGATACGCACGCCGCAACACGTCCAGGTCGCTGTCGCCGCGCACCCAGGCATACGTCTCCGGCAGGAAACGACCCTCGGGATGCTCACCCGCATGATCGAGCGCGCGCATCAGGGCAGCGTCGTCCATGTCCTTGGAAGCAGGCTCGAGCAGTTCGACCCTGGCCAGCGCGGTACGCAGGTCGCGGATGTTCCAACCCTCGACAATGGTGAATTTGCGCCGCACCACCTTGCCGTCGCGCATCGCCAGCAACAGCTGCTCGGGGTCGATGCCCGGCTCCAGCGCGTATTCGCCGACCTGCAACTTTCCAGCCGCGCCCAGCTTGCGCGCCAGCAGCTTCCATTGCAGGGGCTCGCCTGTGCGCACGCCCTCGGCCTGCAACGTACGCAGCACCGAATCCAGCGAATCGCCGCGCGCCACCAGCAGGCTGTCGCCGGTCTCGATGCCGGCCAGCGGGGCTTTGGCAAAACCCTGGTAACGCAGCCAGGTCCAGCCCCCCCCCACGATTGCGACGATCAACAGCCACCAGAGGATGCGTTTCAATGCGCCACCAGATGCCCGGGAAGAACGACGACTCACGCAAACTCCTCGTGCAGCTTGAACATGGGAAAAGCCTCAGCAAGTTGCCTCTGCAGTGCCGCAATGGCCGGAGGTTGGCGATACTCGATCACGCCAATCGACGACACCGGCAGGATACCGCGCACGGCATTGCACAGGGCCAGCGCGTCGGCAGTTTCGACGGCATGCGTGTCAATGCTGGCGATCTCGACCAGACCCCGCTCAAGCAGCCAGCCGCGACATACGCCGGCAACGCCGCAAGCCTCCACTGATGGCGTGATCCAGCGGCCTTCGCGCAGGACCAGCAGGTTCGCGGCGGTCGCGCAGACGACCTCGCCTTCCGTGGTTTGCATCAGGCCTTCGTTGCAGCCCGCTTGCTCACACTCTGCGCGCGCCAGCACCTGTTCAAGCCGGTTGCAATGCTTGATCCCGGCCAGCGCCGGCTGCACGGCCAGGCGGGTCTGGCACCAATGCAGGCGCAGCCGAGGCGCTGATGGCAATGGCAACTGGTGCAACGCCAGCATCCACGTCGGGACCGGATCTGCCGTCGGCGCATAGCCACGTCTACCGCTGCCGCGCGTGAGCAACAGCTTCAGGACGCCCGCGTCGACACCCACGATTCCGTCATTGATCCGGGCCTCCATGAACTCGATCCGCGGCACCTTCAGCCCGAGTCGACCAGCGCCATGCAACAGGCGTTCGCGATGCCGTGACCATAGCGGCAACGTGGCTGCGTGCACGCGTATGGTCTCGAACACCCCATCGCCGTAGGCCAGGCCGCGATCATTCACGGGCACGGCATCGACCTGCGTCTCGCCGATGAAGATTCGCGCGTTCACCCCGCCACTCCCAGCGCACGCAACATGCCACGCGCCTTGGCACGGGTTTCGTCAAGTTCGTGCCCTGGATCGGAATCGAACACGATGCCGGCGCCAGTACGGAAACGCAGCGTGCCCGACTCGATCTCGGCGCTGCGGATCAGGATGTTGAGGTCCATGTCGCCATCGCGGCTGAGCCAGCCCATCGCGCCGGTATAGGCGCCGCGCCCATGGGCTTCGAGCTCGGCGATGATCTGCATGCAGCGGATCTTCGGGCAGCCGGTAATTGTGCCGCCCGGAAACACCGCGGCGATCACCGCGCCGGGCGTGGCGTCAGTCCGCAATTCGCCCCGCACATTGCTGACGATGTGGTGCACATGCGCATAGCTTTCGACCGTCATCAGCTCATCAACCACCACGCTGCCCGGTGTACACACACGACCGAGATCATTGCGCTCCAGATCGATCAGCATCACGTGTTCGGCGCGCTCCTTGGGATGGCCAACCAGTTCGCGGATGCGCGCCGCATCGTCGTCGCCATCGAAACGCGGACGGGTGCCGGCGATCGGCCTGGTCGATACCTCGCGCCCCTGCACCGACACCAGGCGCTCCGGCGAGGCGCTGACCACGCTCCAGTCGCTCCCAGCCGACGCGCCCCCCGCAAACACCCCCGCGAACGGGGCTGGATTGTGGTCGCGCAGGCGCTGGAACAGTGCGGCGGGTGTCAGCGACGCTTCGAAACCAACCTGCCAGCCCCGCGACAGGTTGACCTGGAAGACATCGCCTGCGGCCAGATAATCAAGGATGCGCGCCACACCGTCGATGAATCGCTGTGGTGGGTCTTCCTGCACATCAACGGGTGGATGCCATGCCGGCAAGGGCGGCAGGCTGCGTGCTTTCGTGGTATCGGTCTCGATGCAATCCAGCCAATCAGCAGCGTCGGCCTCTGCAATCGCGATGCATTCACCGCTCACCCGATCGCGTAATACCGCTGCAGGACAGCGCAATGCGCAAGCCACCGGCAAGCCACCTTCAGCTGCAGCCAGGTGCAGCACTGGTTCTATCTGCGCGGCAAGTTCATACCCGAGGAACAGTGCCCATCCGCCACGGAACGGCAAGTCCATTCGTGTTGAGCCTGTCGAACCATGAACGGACGCGGTAACGCACAGATTAATCCATTGCGCATCCACCACATCGATGAACGTACCGGGATGGGCGCAACCGTCCTGATCGCGGACCACGCCATCGCGATGCAATTCCACGCGCTCGCCGGCGTGTGCCAGCAACATGTCCCAACGACCGTGCACCCCGCTCGCACTGGACTCGAACAGCACCGGATAGCGGCCAGGTGCCAGCCGATGCATGGCCAGCAGGTCGATGTCGTTGGGGAGGGCCCGGGTATGGATCATGTTGCCCCCATCGGCGTAACTCGCGCCATCCATGACGCTCGCCCTTCGGACCAGCTTCGCTGTTCGCGGGCGCTCCTGCGCCCGCAGTCAGCACCCCCCCCGCGGGCGGGGGAAGGAAAACGCCGCATCAGATACGCCGGAATACCAGTGTGCCGTTGGTGCCGCCGAAACCGAACCCGTTGGACACGACCACATCGACCTTTGCCTGGCGCGCGGTGTTCGGCACGTAATCCAGGTCGCAACCTTCGCCCGGGGTGTCAAGGTTGATGGTCGGAGGGATGATTCCGGTCTGGAGTGCCTTGACAGAGAAAATCGCCTCGACGCCCCCTGCTGCACCAAGCAGGTGGCCTGTCATCGACTTGGTCGAGCTGACCATGGTCTTGTACGCGTGGTCGCCCAGCGCGCGCTTGATCGCCAGGGTCTCGGCAAGGTCACCGAGCGGCGTCGAAGTGCCGTGCGCATTGAGATAGCCGACATCGCTCGCATTCACGCCTGCATCCTTGAACGCGGCGGCCATGCAGCGCGCGGGGCCTTCGCCATTCTCGCTGGGCGCGGTCATGTGATACGCATCGGCGGATGCTCCGAAGCCGGCCAGCTCGCAGTAAATGCGCGCGCCGCGGGCCTTGGCGTGTTCGTATTCCTCAAGCACCAGTACGCCGGCACCGTCGCCCATCACGAAGCCGTCGCGTTCGGCATCCCATGGCCTTGATGCCGCGTGCGGATCGTCGTTGCGAGTACTCATCGCCTTCATCGCGCAGAAGCCACCCATCGAGGTCGGCGAGCTACCGCGCTCGGCGCCACCGGCGACCATCACGTCGGCATCGCCGTACTGGATCAGGCGCATCGCCATGCCGATGCTGTGGTTGGCAGTCGCGCAGGCGGACACGGCGGAAAAGTTCGGGCCCTTGATGCCTGTCAGCAGGCTGACCTGGCCGGGCAACATGTTGATGATCGTGCTTGGCACGTAGAAGGGACTGATCTTGCGTACACCGCCCTCATGCAGCTTGACCGCGGTTTCTTCGATACCGAGGATGCCGCCGATCCCGGAACCCAGGATGGTGCCGATGCGCTCGGCATTGGCCTCGGTCACGTCAAGCCCGGAATCGGTCATCGCCATCAAGGATGCGGCCACGCCGTAGTGGATGAACGGATCCATCTTCTTCGCGTCCTTCGCCGGCACCCATTGGGTGGCATCGAAGCCGCGGATCTCGCCGGCAATCCGGGTCGGATATGTCGAGGCATCGAAGCTTGTCACCGGGCCAATGCCGGAGCGACCGTTGACGATCCCATCCCAACTGCTGGCCAGGTCGTTGCCTAGCGGCGAAAGCATGCCCATTCCAGTCACCACGACGCGTCGTTTCGACATGACCGCTCCTAAAGTGATTCTGCGATGCTGTTGCGCTGAATGATGCGCGATTTCACGTCCTGACCCGCAAACGCACGGGGCCGCATCAGCGGCCCCGGCGCGAACCCTCAATCCATAGCGTCACGCCTTGACGTGGGCCTTCACGTAGTCGATCGCCTGCTGCACGGAGGTGATCTTCTCAGCATCTTCGTCCGGGATCTCGCACTCGAACTCTTCCTCAAGCGCCATCACCAGCTCGACGGTATCCAGCGAATCCGCGCCGAGGTCGTCGACGAACGACGCGCTGGTGGTGACGTCTTCTTCCTTGACGCCCAGTTGCTCGACAACGATTTTCTTGACGCGCTCTTCGATGGTGCTCATGTTGGATTGCTCCTCCCGGGAGTCGGTTGTTTCAGGTGGGTAGTGTACGGGAAAGCCGGCCGGCGCAAGCCCAGGCGCGACATCCCCGGATGGAAAGCTCACGCCATGTACATGCCACCATTGACGTGCAGGGTTTCGCCGGTGATATAGGCCGCGGATGGCCCAACCAGGAATGCAACTGCTTTCGCGATGTCTGCCGGCTCGCCCAGGCGACCCAGTGCGATCTGCTGAAGCATCGCATCGCGCGCCTGCTCCGGCAGGTCCGCGGTCATGTCGGTGGCGATGAAGCCGGGCGCCACCACATTCACGGTGATTCCTCGGGAACCAATTTCCTTCGCCAAGGATTTGCTGAACGCGATGATGCCGGCCTTGGCCGCGGCGTAATTGGACTGCCCGGCATTACCGGTCACCCCGATCACCGAGGCGATGTTGACGATGCGGCCCTTGCGCGCCTTCATCATGCCGCGCAACACCGCCTTGGAGCTGCGGAAGACGCTGGTCAGGTTGGTGTCCAGGATCGCCTGCCAGTCTTCGTCCTTCATCCGCAGCAACAGGTTGTCGCGGGTGATGCCGGCGTTGTTGACCAGGATTGATATTCCACCGAATTCACTGGACACGGCATCGATCAATGCGTCGATCGCGCCCGCTTCGTTGACCTGCAGGCGGCGGCCATGACCACCGACCGTTGCCAGGCGCTCACTGATCGCCAGCGCACCCGCGTCCGACGTTGCCGTACCAATCACGGTCGCGCCCAGCGCCGCCAGTTCATCCGCGATTGCCGCGCCAATCCCGCGCGATGCGCCCGTCACCAGGGCGACTTCACCCTTCAGAGCTTCGCCCTTCAGATCCTGCTCGCTCATGCCTTCCATTCTCCGATTGCCGCCTCGAAATCGCCCACGCTTCCCAGCGCACGCGCTTCAAGTGATTTGTCGATGCGCTTGGCCAACCCTGCCAGCACCTTGCCCGGCCCGCATTCGCCGATCCGGGTGATGCCACGCGCGGACAACGCCTGCACGCATCCGGTCCACTGCACCGGAAGATAGAGCTGGCGCACCAGCGCTTCACGGATCGCATCGATGCCGTCATGCACCAGTGCGTCGACGTTCTGCACCACCGGCAACACCGGCAGTCGCCAGGCCATGCCGGCCATGGTGTCGGCAAGGCGATTGGCAGCGTCCCGCATCAGCGGTGTATGCGACGGTACACTGACCGCCAGTTTCACCGTCTTGCGCACGCCGCGCTCTGCCAGCACCGCCAAGGCTGCATCCACCGCAGCCGCATGGCCACCGATCACGATCTGACCCGGCGAGTTGTAATTGGCGGGCACCACGATCCCAGTGCCAGAAACCGCCTCGCAGACCTCCTGCACCAGCGCATCTTCGGCGCCGAGCACGGCGGCCATCGCCCCGGTGCCGGCAGGCGCAGAATCCTGCATCAGCTGGCCGCGGATGCGGACCAGGTGCGCGGCATCGCACAGGGAAATCGCCTGCGCTGCGACCAGCGCGGCGTATTCGCCAAGACTGTGCCCAGCCAGCACCGAGGGTTGCGCACCACCCTGCTGCTGCCACAGGCGCCACACCGCTACGCACGCTGCCAGCAGCGCCGGTTGTGTGTATTCGGTGCGATTGAGCTGCTCTTCGGGGCCCGCCTGCGACAACGCCCAGAGGTCGATGCCAGCGCCCTCGGAGGCTTCATCGAAGGTGGTGCGCACGCCGGGATGCAGCTCCGACAGTTCGGCAAGCATGCCGACCGACTGCGAGCCCTGCCCCGGGAACACGAAAGCAAGCGATGGCGAAGTGTTGGAATCAGTCACGCTTGGCATTGGCCTCTGTGGCCCGTATTACGGATGCGCATGATACGAGCAATTGCTCTAACGCGTCTGCAGCGGCGTGCATGTGGATGCTGCTCGTTCAACCTGTCAATGCGCCAGCAGTCGCACGGATCAATAACGCAGCAGCGCCGAGCCCCAGGTGAAACCACCGCCGAAGGCTTCCAGCAGCACCAGTTGACCACGCTGGATTTTGCCGGAACGCACCGCTTCGTCCAGTGCCAGCGGCACCGAACCAGACGATGTGTTGCCATGCCGGTCAACAGTCACGATGACCCGATCCATCGGCATAGCCAGGCGCTTGGCAGTGGCCTCGATGATGCGCAGGTTGGCCTGGTGCGGCACCAGCCAGTCGAGTTCTTCGCGTACCAGACCATTGGCCTGCAACGCCTCGTCGACCACGCTGTCCAGCGCCTTGACCGCGTGCTTGAACACTTCGTTGCCGGTCATCAAAACCCGCACGCCGGCGTTGTGTTCGTCGGGCTTGAACCCGGCCGACACTCCGACCGGGTTCCACAGCAGTTCCTTCTTGCTGCCATCGGCATGCATGTGGGTGCTGAGGATGCCGGTTTCGGGATCGGCCTTGAGCACCACTGCGCCGGCACCGTCGCCGAACACCACGCAGGTGGCGCGGTCGGTCCAGTCGAGCATTCGGGTCAGGGTTTCGGCACCCACCACCAGCACGGTCTTCGCTGCGCCGGACTGGATGAACTTGTCGGCGACGGTCAGCGCATAGATGAAGCCAGAACACGCGGCATTGACGTCGAAAGCCGGGCAACCGGCAATTCCCAGCTTGTGCTGCAGGATGCAGGCCGTGGACGGAAAAATCAGGTCGGGGGTGGTGGTACCGACAATGATCAGGTCGATCTCGGAGGCTTCCACGCCAGCAGCTTCCAGCGCGCGCCGCGAAGCATGCAGGGCAAGATCGCTGGTGAGTTCACCCTCGGCCGCGACGTGGCGCTCGCGAATGCCGGTGCGGGCGGTGATCCACTCGTCGCTGGTATCCACGAACGCGGCCAGGTCGCTGTTGGTCAACACCTTTTCCGGCAGGTAGCTGCCGGTCCCGGCAATCCGGGAGAACAGGCGCGGCAACAGGGACGGCTGGCTCATGCGGGAAGCTCCTTGCAGGCCTGCCACCATAGCGCGGCGGGCCGGGGCGGGCCGAGGCGGACTGAAAAAGACTGGGAGAAACGCAAGAACACCAAAGGCCGCACCATGGGCGCGGCAGGGCCTGGATCGTCACACGACCTTGCGGTCGCGGATCACTCTTCGTCGACGACCTTTACCTTGGGCGCGATGACCTGCTTGCCGCGGTAGTAACCATCGGCGGTCACGTGGTGGCGGATATGGGTCTCGCCGCTGGTCGGGTCAGTAGCCAGCTGCTTGGGGCACAGGGAGTCATGGGCGCGGCGCATGCCACGGCGGGACGGGGAAACGCGGGACTTCTGGACAGCCATCGTACAACTCCAAACTGTAAAAACGGGACCACAACAGTGCGGCCAGGCCGCGATGATGTGTCAGTCGAACTCAATGCTCGAATTCATACCAACATCTTTTGGTTAGTGCTTTTAATTCTTGCCTTCAATTCTTCTTCAGGCCCGCCAATGCCGCGAACGGATTGGCTGCAGCCGTTTCCTCGATGGCAGGCGCGAAATCGCGCTCGACCGCTTCGGCATCCGGCGCCACCGCAACCACCGGCAACGCCAATATCAATTCGTCCTCCACCAGCTCCGCCGGGCGCAACATCGCGTCGGCATCCACCAGCAGCGCCTCGTATCCCTCAGGCAAGGCCGCTTCATCGGCCTCATCTCGGATCAAGCCCAGCCGCTGCGAAATCCGTACCGGCAACAGGAACCGCTTCAGGCTGCTCTGGCACTCCAGCGGTAAATCCGCATCGATCCCGAGTTCGACATAGGCAACCCGCAATTCATCGTTGCCGAACGCAAGCCGAAACCGGACTTCGCCTTCAGTATCGAACAGGCTGCCAGCCAGGCGGGTCATCGCCGCAAGCGGAATCCGACCTTCGAATTCACGCCGCGCCGAGACCATCCGCCAGGCATCCAGCACATCGGGCACGGGGTGGGACATAAGCCGGAGAATGTTACGGGACTTGCTTTTGCCCGTCAAACCGGAGAGATGGGGAGGTGCCACGGGGTCTGGGCCACGGTGCTGGGTGCGTGAGCTGTCCGGTTTGCCGCCATCTCCTGGCTGACGCAGACTGGAGGCATGAAAGCCGTCCTGCCAGTCATTCTTGCCGCCTTCGCCATGGGCGTCTTGGTCCTTCTAGTGAGACTTCTCTGGCGCCTGCGCGGCCCCCCCAGCCGCCAGCGAGCCATCCGCGAGCTGTTGGATGCCGCCGACGCCCTGGAAATCCGCCTGCGCGCGGCCCGCGAGGAAATCGAGGCCATTGCCGGCGACCAGCAGGATCCGGTGCGCGGCGCAATGCAGGAAATCCTGCGCCAGCGCCTGTGGCTTCAGGAACATGCCGATGACGCCAGCGTGGATCACCTGCAAACCGTGCGCGATTCGCTGGAAGCAGCGCGCAGCAAACTGGAGGGCCAGTTGCAGCGGGTCGACCAGGCCCGACTTGGCGGCCCCTGACCGATGCCGCGTCTGATCCTGGCGTCTACGTCTCTCTATCGCCGCGAATTGCTCGAACGCCTGCGACTGCCGTTCGAGATGGCCCACCCCGAGGTCGACGAGGTGCCGCGACCCACCGAGTCTCCGCGCGCTCTGGCAGTGCGGCTGGCACAGGCCAAGGCCTGCGCTGTGGCACGACTGCAACCCGATGACGCGTGGGCACTCGGTTCCGACCAGGTGGCTGAACTGGATGGCCAGCCTCTCGGCAAGCCCGGTGGCCGCGACGCGGCGATCGCCCAGCTGCAGGCAATGCGCGGCAATGGCGTGCGCTTCCACACGGCGTTGTGCCTGGCCCACCCAGATGGCCGCAGGTTTGCCGGGATCGATCTGACTCACGTCCATTTCCGTGCGTTGGACGATGCCGAAATCGCCCGTTATGTCGATGCCGAACAACCTTTCGACTGCGCCGGCAGCTTCAAGTCCGAAGGCCTGGGCATCACCCTGTTCGAACGCATCGACAACCAGGATCCGACCGCACTGGTCGGCCTTCCGCTGATCGCGGCCTGTCGGTTGCTGCGGCAGGCAGGATTCGTCCTGCCCTGACTGACCAGGCCGTCAGCGCACCGTGACGTGCTGCTCGGCCCAGTCTTCCACGCTGCCGTCAGCGCCGTGCAAGCGCAGGCCGAGCCAATGCCTGCCTGGCGCTGCGCCTGTGATTCGGGCGCTGAACCCCACCCTCGGCTGGTTGGGGTCATTGCTGATTTTCCAGAAACCAGCCACCTCGGGTTTGGACTGGCCGTACTTCGCCGAGGCGACCACGCGGCCATCGAGCAGGATCTCGACCGATGCAAGGCCGACGCCATCCTTGAAGGCCCAACCTGCGACGGCGAACTGTGAACCCACGGTCGTCGATGGCCCGGGTGCATCCAGGAATGCCAGCGCCGGTGCGGTGCAGTTACGCGACGAGCTTTGCGCCTGGAGCGCAAACAACAGGAAACGCTGGCGACCGTGGTCGACGTTTACCACCTCCGGTTGCGGCAACGGCCCAACCTGTTCGCACAGGCGATGGTAATAGTCGAGCAGGTCGGCGAATTCGACATGATTCGCTGCAACAACCAGCAACGCGGGGCTGCCGACATCGAAATCGAACCTCTCGCGCAACAGTCCCCACAACGCCAGCTGGGGTGCACGCCCATGCCTGGCATTGAGCGGGTGGCCCAGCACGGGGATCCCGGCGTCGCCCAGCGCGAAACCCAGCTCGGCGCCCAGTTTGAAGTCGCCCGCGAGCAATCGCGTACCCGGAGGCATGGTTGCCAGGCGATCACGCACCGTATCGGCCAGCACATCCCAACCGGCGAAATTGGTCGGATGGAAATTGCGCGATGCCGTCTGCTCGCGCAACGCAGGTACCGAGGCGATGGCGTAATAGCCGAGGACCGCCGTCAGACCCAGTGCCGCCGTGATCCAGGTGGCGATTCGCCAGCCACGCGACCAACGCGCCAGCACCATGGGCACCAGCGGCAACAACGCCAGGTAGCCTGGCAGAGGCCAATGGAAACTCACCCGCTCGCGATCGGAGAAGAACCCCAGCGCAAGAAAACCAAGCACGATCAGCGACCCGCATAGCGCCAGGTAACGTGATGGGTCCGTTGCATGAGCGCTCAATACGCGCCATGCGGCCAAGGCCATGGCCACCAACAGCACGGGCGTGGCAAGCAGCAATTGCATCCGGCCCAAGCGCAAGCCTTCGCTGCTGAACTGCCACGGATGCCGGTCCAACAGCTGGAACTGCAGGCCGGCATCGGCATGCTGCAGGTTCCACAGCAGCAGTGGCAACCACGCCAGTGCGCCGACTGCAACTGCCAGCCATGGCAAAGGAGTGCGCAAGGCTTGACGACCTGCCGGCAACGCCAGCATCGCGATGAAGCCCACCGCGATCACCGCGACGAACCGGTAGTGGCACAAGCCGCCGATCGCCAGCCCCAGTGCCAATTCCGTGGCCGCGAACACATCCACCTTGCGCAGCAGCCGCAAGCTTGCATCCAGGCAAAGCACCGTCGCCAGCAACAATGGTGCGTCCGGTAGCGCCAGCAGGCCCATGCTGCCTGACAGGGGCAGCAGCAGCGACAGGCTGCCAGCCTGCCAGCCCGTGCGCGCATCGAATTCGCGCGTTGTCATGCGCACCACCACCCAAGGAATCAACGCTCCAACCAGCAGGAACGGCAGGCGCAGCGCAAGCGCGTGGTTGCCGCCCAGGCCCGTGCCGAGCCATGCCAGCCATGCAGTCAGGCCTGGCAGGTCGGAATATGCCCAGGCCAGGTGCTCGCTCTCCTGCCAGTAAAACGCCTCGTCGACGAACAGCGGCAACTGCAGCGCCAATGCAAATTTGATCGCACCCACGGCCAGCCACAGCCCGACGAACCAGCGGCGCGTGCATCCAACTTCCAGCCTGTCACGTACCAAGTCGCAACCCCGCTACACTCGTGGATTCACTGACCGAGGCGCCATTGCCAACACACGACATGACTGCATCCCCGGCAATCGACGCGATCCTACCCGAAGCCCTTCGCACCGCACTGCGCGATGCACAGGCCCAGGTCAACACCGTGGTGCTGGGCAAGCCGCAACAGGTGCGGCTGGCCTTCGTTGCCCTGCTGGCCGATGGCCACCTGCTGATAGAGGATCTGCCGGGATTGGGCAAGACCACGCTCGCGCATGCAATGGCGGCCACGCTGGGCCTCGGTTTCCAGCGCGTGCAGTTCACCTCCGACTTGTTGCCTGCCGACATCCTCGGCGTGTCGGTGTTCGAGGCGCAGACACGGCGCTTCGAGTTCCACCAGGGGCCGGTGTTCACTCATGTGCTGCTGGCGGATGAGATCAACCGCGCGCCACCACGCACGCAGAGCGCCCTGCTGGAAGCGATGGCAGAACGTCAGGTCAGCATCGATGGCCAGACCCGGCCACTGCCCGATCCGTTCCTGGTGATCGCGACGCAGAACCCGGTCGACCTGGCCGGCACCTATCCCCTGCCGGATTCACAACTCGACCGCTTCCTGCTGCGCCTCGCGCTGGGCTATCCGGATGAAGCCGCCGAGCGCGCGCTGCTATCCGGCAGCGACCGCCGCGACCTCATCGCACAGGTGTCGCCGTTGCTGGAAGCGGAGCAGGTCATCGCGCTGCGCCATGCGGTACTTGGCGTACATGCCAGCGATGCGCTGATCGGCTATGTGCAGGCGCTGGTCAGCCGCAGCCGCAGCCACCCGGGCGTGCGCGTTGGCCTGTCGCCACGCGCGGGGCTGGCCTTGTTGCGGGCCACAAGGGCACATGCATTGCTGCTGGGTCGGGGGCATGCGTTGCCGGAAGACGTGCAGGCGCTGTTTGCCGCGGTCGCCGAGCATCGCCTGGTGGGCGAAGCGGATACCTCCGCCGCCACCCTTGCCAAGGCGATCCTGCACGCGGTGCCGGTGGACTGAGGTGTTCAGCACACTGCGCCGGCGGCTCCGAGCCAAGGTCCAGACATGGATGCGTCCTCGGCAGGCGGAAACCCTGCCGGCCCGCCTGACCCGGCAACGAATTTATGTGCTGCCAACCGCCAGTGGCCTGTTCTTCGGCTTCGTGCTTGGCACGATGATGCTGGGCGCGTTGAACTTCAACAACAACCCTGCGCTCCTGCTTGCCTTTCTCGTCGCCGGCGCCGCGCAGGCCAGCCTGTTCGGCGCACACATGCAGTTGTCGGGCGTGGTGGTGAGCACGATTGCAGCAGACCCCGTACCCGCAGGCGAGCCCTTGCACCTGCGCATTGCTCTCGCGGCCATCGACCAGCGCGTGCGCCGCGGCTTGCGTGTCGCCCACGGCGATGTCTTCGTGCATGCCAGTTTCGACAGCCATGGTGGCACCGTCGAATTGCAGTTGCCGACAGAACATCGCGGCTGGCTGCGGTTGTCACGCATCGAACTGAGCACGGTTCAGCCGCTCGGGCTGGCGCGCGCATGGGGCTATGTGTGGCCCGGTGAGTCCCTGCTGGTCTATCCCGCCGCTGAAGCCCAGGCGCCTCCTCTGCCCGCGCCCGCGGGCGATGCAGGCCGCGCCAGGGTGACCCGGGCCGGCGACGATATCCACCAGCTGCGTAGTTATCGTGCCGGCGATGCGCGCCGCAGCGTGGCGTGGAAAGCATCGGCACGCCGCGACAGCCTGATGGTGCGCGAATACGAGGAACATCACAGCGAACAGCTGACCCTGGACTGGCAACTGACCGCCGGCCTGCCCTACGAGCAGCGCATCCGCCGGCTCGCCCGCTGGATTGACGATGCCGAACGCGAGGGTCGCCGCTATGCGCTGGCCCTGCCCGGGCAACCGTTGATTCCGATGGGACTGGGCACGTCGCAACGCCATCGCTGCCTTCGGGCGCTGGCGCTGCTGCCCGGCGAGGCCTCGCATGGCTGACAAAAAGCCACGTTCACCCCTGATGGAAGTGCGCAGTCGCCGCCTGGTCCTGTTGGCAACCGGTTCATGCCTGCTACCGCTGCTCCTGCAACTGCCCGGGTCGCTGGGCATTGGTTTTGGTCTTTCAGCGTTGGCCATCGTGGCGGTGTGCTGGCGCCAACCCATGCCTTCCCTGTTGAGAATCGTGCTGGGCGCTGGCGGGATCCTCGCGGTAGCTGCTGTCGCGCCAGGCATCGGCCGGGACACCGCCTGTGCCGTCCTGGCCGCAATGCTGGCACTCAAACCCGCCGAAACCTTCAGCCTTCGCGATGGCCGTAGCCTGGTCGGTTTCGCGCTGTTCGCGCCATTCGCCACCTTTTTGCTCGACCAGGGGCCGTTGAGCCTGGTGTTGGCCCTGGCCGCGGTCGTCCTGTCCTTGCTCGCACTCCAACAACTCGCGCGTGACCAGGCAGGGGTACAGCCGACCAGCGTCGCGCGCTGGTGGTCGTCATCGACCGGCGTGCTGCGGTTACTTGCGTTGGGTCTGCCTTTGGCCTTGGCCGCGTTCTGGCTTTTCCCCCGCTTGCCCACGCCCGCGTGGGGAATGCCGGATCGGGTGGTGGCACGGCCAGGCTTGTCCGACATCATGACACCGGGCGGCTTCCTGGACCTGCTCAACGACGACAGCCCCGCCGCGCGCGTGCAGTTTTTCGGCCCGACGCCAAGGCAGGAACAGATGTACTGGCGTGGCCCAGTGCTATGGGATTTCGATGGCCGTACCTGGCACCGGATCCCGGGGCTGCAACGCCTGCCCGCGGCAGGGCTGCGCGTCGGACCCACACGCTGGGATTACCAGATTGATCTGGAAGCCACCGACCGCGACGAATTGATCGCACTGGACGTGCCGACCCAGGTGCCCGTCGGCGCCAGCATCAGCATCGATTTCAGCGTGTCTGTGCCGAACCCGCTCAACAATGTGAGTCGTTGGCGGATGCAATCGGCGGTGCCGGTCGCGATGCAACCCGATCTTTGGCCCGTGCTGCGCCAGCGTGCTCTGGCATTGCCGCAAGGCTTCAACCCGCGCACCCTGGCGCTGGGCCGGCGATGGCGGCACGAAGCAGGCAGCAACACTCGAGGCAGCAGCGACAGCGCGATCGCCACCCGTGCACTTGCATGGATCAACCGCGAATTCGCATACACCCTCAACGTCCCGCTGGCCGGACGTAACGAGGTCGACGATTTCCTGTTCGACCGCAAGCAAGGCTACTGCGAGCATTTCAGTTCGTCGTTCGTGGTGCTGATGCGTGCCGCAGGCATTCCCGCGCGAGTGGTCACCGGCTACGCAGGAGGCTATCGCAACCCGATCGGTGACTATTGGTTGGTGCTGAATTCAAGCGCGCACGCCTGGGCCGAAATCTGGTTGCCCGGGCGCGGCTGGGTGCGGGTGGATCCAACCGCGGCGGTGGCACCGGAGCGCGTCTATGACACGCTCGCGGACCGGCAGCCTGGCCGGATCGGCAACTTCACCGGGCTGGTCCCGATGTTCAACGCCAGCGACTGGCTGCGCCGCGGCTGGAACGATTTCGTGCTCGGCTACGACTCACAACGCCAGCAAAACATGCTTAAACCATTCGGCATCGAAAACCTTGGCACCCGCGAACTCATGCTGATCTTCGCCTTCATCGCAGGAATGGCGCTGGCGTGGATGGCATGGCTGATCGCCCGCGGCGAGCGTGAACGCGATCCACTGTTGCGTGCCTGGCGCCAGCTGGGTGCGCGCTACGTGCGCATCGGCCAGGGTCGCTTCACCCACGAGCCAGCGCAGGCCTGGGCTGACCGAGCCGGAGCGGACGTGCCGAACAAGGGGCAGGCACTCCGCTCACTCAGCTTGCGTTTCTCCAACGCGCGCTACGCTGATCCCGGCAAGAGCGGTGCAGGCGAGGAACTGCACGCCCTGCTGCAGGACATCAAGGTGCATCGACCATGACACCGCATTGACGGTCGTATGCGACCCTGCTCCGGCACTGCTTGTCCTTCTGTACTGTACCGCCGTTCACTTCACAGGATCCGTCATGAACATGCGCTTGATTACGACCGCCATCGCCACTGCGCTCCTGGCTGCCTGTGCAACGCAACCGCAACCGTTGCAGGGACAATTTCAGGCGTTGACGCCGCACGAAGCAGCGGCCGGGAATTTTACGGGCAGCATGGTTCGTTGGGGCGGACGCATCATCCGGACCGAGCCGCGCCCGGACCGCACCTGTTTTGAAGTCATTTCCACCAAGTTGACTGCCGACAGCCGCCCGTACTGGGCTACCGACGACACTTGGGGACGCTTCATCGCCTGCCGCACCGGGTTCTACGATCCGGCGCTGTTCGAACCCAATCGCGAAGTCACGTTCACCGGTCGCATCGAAGGCTATGAAGATCGCAAGGTGGAGGGTTTCACCTACAAATTCCCGCGGGTATCGGCCGATGTGGTCTACCTGTGGCCGCACCGGGAGCGGGTGAATGTGATCACGCGTCCGTCGCCATGGCCGTGGGCCTGGGGCTGGTAAACCTCCACCGCATGGATGGAGTAGCGCGTCGAAAAGGCCAAGGCGAAGCTGCCCTGGCCTTTTTCATTCCGGCTTCTCAGTCGCTGGTGCCAAACCGCCCGAGCGCCGCCCCCGCCAGCAGGTGCAGGTGGATCTGGAACACGGTCTGCCCGCCGTCGCCATTGCAGTTCATGACAATCCGGTAACCGTCTTCGGCAAACCCCTGCGACTTGGCGTAACGGGCGGCCGCAATCGCCAGGCGCCCGATCATGATGGCCTGGTCTTCCGGCACGTCGTTGAGCGTGGCGAAGTCCTGCTTTGGCACGAACAGCACATGCACCGGTGCCTGCGGCCCGATGTCCTGGAATGCAAACAGGTGTTCGTCCTCGTAGACGATGTCGGCCGGTATCTCGCGGCGCATGATCCGGTGGAAAATTGTCTCGCTCATCGGGCGCGCTCCCTTCCCTGTTCGTTGAGGTGTTCATCTGGAATTTCGCTGCGACTGCCGAACGCATGTGACAGCGTGCCGCGATCCACGTATTCCAGCTCGCCACCCAGCGGCACGCCGTGCGCAAGGCGGCTGGGCTGCACGCCCTGGGCGCGCGCCAGTTGCGCCAGATAATGCGCGGTGGCCTCCCCTTCCACGGTCGGATTGGTGGCCACGATCAATTCCCTGACCTCGCCCTCGCCCAATCGCTGCACCAGCTGGTCGAGCCCGAGTTCGCGTGGACCAATGCCGTCCAGCGGGCTCAGCCGTCCCTGCAGCACGAAATAGTGACCACGGAAGCCGGTCGCCTGTTCGATCGCCAACCGGTCCGCCGGTGACTCGACCACGCACAACAGGTGCGCATCGCGCGAGCCGCTGACGCAGGTCGGGCAGGTCTCGGTTTCGCTGAAGTCACGGCAACGCCGGCAATGGCCGATCCGCTCCATGGCGTCGGCCAAGGCGCTCGACAGGCGCACTCCGCCATCACGCTGGCGCTCCAGCAGGTGGTAAGCCATGCGCTGCGCGGATTTCTGACCCACGCCGGGCAGCACGCGCAAGGCGTCGATCAATTGTTCAAGCAGCGATGACATCGAACCCCCAGACGTCTGCGCACATCGATGTGCCCACGGATGTGGCACCAGGATGCCTCATCATCCCCATTAGAACGGCAATTTCATGCCGGGCGGCAACTGCATTCCGGAGGTAGCGGCGGCCATCATCGCCTGTGACTCGGCATTGATCTTGTTGACGGCATCGTTGAATGCCGCTGCTATCAGGTCCTCGACCATCTCGGGATCAGCGAGCGCCGCGGGATCAATGCGCACCTTGCGGCAATCCATGCGGCCGCCAATCGTCACGCTGACCATGCCGCCGCCGGCGCTGCCGATCGCTTCCAGCGCGGCAACCTGTTCCTGTGCCTTCTGCACGTTTTCCTGCATCTGCTGTGCCTGCTGCATCAGCTGGGCGATGTTTCCACGCATGCGTCTACCTCGGTTGTCCGTTAGCTAAAGAGATGGCGACGGCTGGCTCAGGTTCAACCGTCCCCGAGCGGCCGGATCGAATCCGGCACGATCTGCGCGCCATGCAGCTCGACCAGCCGCTGGATGCCGGGATCAGCGGCAAAGCCCTGCTCCGCGCCGGTCTGCTGCTCGTCTCTCGCACGTGCAATGCGTACCCGCGCAGTGTCGCCACGCGCCGCGCCGGCCTCGAAACGCAGCTGGACAGGACCACCCAGCATGGTCGCCACCGCATCGCCAAGCTGCAGTACCAGGCTCGGCGATTTCAGGTGTTCGTCACCCGGCGACAGCGATAACAGCAAAACGCCATCGGCATGCGTGATGAAGCCTGCGTGTTCGGCCAGCAGTCGCACGGGACCACGCACATCACTGCGCGCGACCAGGTCAAGCCAATGTTCGGTATCGGTGACCAGCACGGGTGGCACCGCAGGCCCGGGAATGCCTGCAGGCGCCGCAACGGGCGGCGCCGTCTCGCGTGGCGCCTGGATGTTTGCTGCAAGCCTGGGCGCCGGAACTGGCTTGACCGGTATTGAAGCCTCCGCCAACGCGGCGCGTGCCTGCTCCGGTGCCGTGCCTGATGATTGCCGCAGTGTTTGCGGTGCAGCGGTAGCCACCTGGCGTGGCGACGTGGCTTGCATGCCGTCCTGGCTTGGCCGGAACGCCAGCATCCGCAGCAGGCTCATTTCGAAACCCGAACGTGGACTGGGTGCATGGCCCAGGTCGCGGCGGCCGTTCAATGCCATCTGGTACCAAAGCTGGACGAGTTCCGGACGTAGTTGACGTGCCAGGCCTTCGACATCGACGGCGTCGCTGGCGACCTCGACCTCCGGTACCAGTTGCCTGACCTGGATCCGGTGCAGCGCATCGCCGATGGCATCCAGCACGCTGCCCCAATCCGGCGAGAACTCCGCCAGTTCGGCGGCCTCGGCGAGCAGGCGCGCGCCGTCACCGTCACCCAACGCCGACAGCAGTGCCTGCACCCGGCTGCGATCCACCGTGCCCAGCATCGTGGCGATCGTGGCCGAGTCCAGCCGTCCGGCCGCTGCTCCTGAACCGCAATAGGCGATCGCCTGGTCCAGCAGCGACAGGCCATCGCGCAGGCTGCCATCAGCGGCAACCGCCATCTGGTGGATCGCGTCGTCGTCAGCCTCGATATCCTCGGCGATGAGAATTTTAGCGATCTGCCCACCGATCTGCTCGACATCCAGGCGCTTGAGGTTGAACTGCAGGCAGCGCGACAGCACGGTGACCAGCAGCTTTTCAGGGTCAGTGGTGGCGAACAGGAACTTGACATGTTCTGGCGGCTCTTCCAGCGTCTTCAGCAGCGCGTTGAATGCCTGCTTGGACAGCATGTGCACTTCGTCGATCAGGTACACCTTGTAGCGGCCGCGCGAGGGCATGTACTGCGCGTTCTCGATCAGCTCGCGCACGTTGTCGACGCCAGTGTTGGACGCCGCGTCGATCTCCAGCAGGTCGATGTAACGACCCGCGTCGATGGCCAGGCAGGTCTCACACTCGCCGCAAGGGTCAGCGCCACTGCCGCGCTCGCAATTGAGCGACTTGGCGAAAATGCGCGCGATAGTGGTCTTGCCCACACCACGCGTGCCGGTGAACAGGAAGGCGTGGTGGACACGGCCGGTTTCCAGCGCATTGGTCAACGCGCGGACCACGTGTTCCTGCCCGACAAGTTCGGCGAAACGCTTGGGGCGCCACTTGCGGGCGAGGACGAGATAGGACATGCCCCATTCTGCCACGGCTCCTTGGCCCATCCCCGCGCTGTATGCCACCCGGATGGCGTGCCAGCATGATTTCCTTGTGGCGCCGACCCGCGGTCGCTAGAATGCGCGGTTCCGGAGAGGTGTCCGAGCGGTTGAAGGAGCACGCCTGGAAAGTGTGTAAGCGTCTAAACCGCGCTTCGGGGGTTCGAATCCCCCTCTCTCCGCCAGTCAAAGCAATATGCGTCGTTCCAGACGCAGTCCTATGGTGGCCCCGTCGGCCCCTCGCGACGCTAGATCGAAAACTCCGCCAGGGCCGGAAGGCAGCAACGGTATCGATTGATGCGGGCGCCGAGGTCAGTCGGCGGGGCCATCGCCTTGCACGCACTGGTGAGCGTGATCCACCCCCCAGCTCCACTCAGACCAAACGGCCCACATCTCGCTTGCCGCCGCGCTTGCCGAGCAGCTTGGCCGGTCCGATCACGATCGCGTGCGACAGCGCCTTGCACATGTCATAGACGGTCAGCGCCGCTACCGTGGCACCGGTCAGCGCTTCCATTTCGACGCCGGTTCGGTGAGTCGTCCGCACCGTGCATTCGATGCGCAACGTGCGCGGGTCGTGCCATTCGATGGCCAGGCGGCAACCGTCAATCGGCAGCGGATGGCAGAACGGAATCAGCTCATGGGTGCGCTTGACGGCCATGGTACCGGCGATGATCGCGGTGTCCACGATGCCACCCTTCGCGCTGCGCAGGCCGTTGTCGTGCAGCTGCTCGGCGACGTCGGCCGGAAACCGCACGCGGCATTCAGCGAGCGCTTCGCGCACGCTTACCGCCTTGCCGCTGACATCAACCATGGTGGGCCGGCCAGTGGGATCCAGGTGGGTCAGTACCCGTGTTTTATTCGGCATGGTCTTGGCGTCCTGAGCGCGACTAGGTTCGCACATCCCCGGGCTTATCAGGCAAGGCTCTCCATGCCGGTGCGGCCTCGGCCACCCCGGCCTCGGCGTTCGCCACTGCGCGGGATGCGGTTCAACGCATCCCGCCAGCGCAGCGTCTCACCCTCCCACAAGAAACATCTCGACATGCCTGCGCGATGTCCCCGCTTCGCTGCGGATCTCGCTGTAGCGATCAGCGCGTTGCTCCCATAATCCCGCCACATGGCTTGCCAGCGCATCTTCGCCCTGCGCCAGCAAGGGTCGTAGCGGATGCCCGCCTCCAGCAAACAGGCAGGTGTAGAGCTGGCCATCGGCGGAAACGCGCGCGCGATGGCAGTCACCGCAGAACGGTGCACTGACCGAACTGACGAAACCCACTTCGCCGGCTCCGTCCACGTATGCATGGCGCGCTGCGACTTCGCCACGATAATTTGGAACCAGCGCTTTCAGCCGCCAACGCGCATGGATGCGGTCACGCACTTCAATCGAAGGCACCACACGTTCGCGCGACCAGCCATTGCAGGTGCCAACGTCCATGTATTCGATGAAGCGCAGGACGTGCCCGTGTTCGCGCGCGTAGGCCGCAAGCTCCAGGATGCCGCCACCATTGACGCCACGCTGCAGCACGCAGTTCAACTTGATCGGCGCGAACCCCGCAACCTTCGCGGCATTGATTCCAGCCAGCACGTCGGCAAGGTCTCCGCGACCACCCGACAGCGCGCGGAACAACGCGGGATCCAGCGTGTCCAGGCTCACCGTGATCCGGCGCAGACCTGCATCGCGCAAGGCTTGTGCGTGGGCCTCCAACAGGCTGCCATTGGTGGTCAATGCAAGATCCTGGATGCCGTCGATCGCAGCGAGGCGCCGCACCAGTTGCGGCAGGCGCTTGCGCAACAGCGGCTCGCCGCCGGTCAGGCGCAGCTTGCGCACGCCCAGCTGGACGAAGCCGCGCACCAGGATTTCGATCTCGTCGAACGACAACCGGGATGCGGAATCCATCCCATGGTCGTCGCCGATCCGGTCGGCGGGCATGCAATACGGGCAACGGAAATTGCACGCTTCGATCAGCGACAGGCGCAGATCGCGCAGCGGCCGTCCGAGAACGTCGCGCGGGGTCGTTGGGGTCATTCCGGCGCCGCGCCGAGTGGTGTCCGCAACGCGACCACCTCGCCCGGTTTGCCCACACGCCAACCGCGCGCGCGCAGGGCCTCGCCGTCCTCTGCACTTTCATAGTGGTAAAGCAGGCAGCGTTGCAGGAGCCCATCGGGATATTCGCGCTCAAGGTCGTCGATGCCGCTGTGCGAGGGATTGCCACGCACCGCGCAGTCATGCGCGACGAGCTCGTCAGCATCGGCATGTTTCGCCAGCATTTCGGGAATCGGGCGGGTATCGCCGGTCCACACCAGGCTGCCGCGCAGGCGCAGGCCGAACGCGGTGTCGGGCCAATGGTGGCGCACTGGAAAAACTTCCAGGCGGACGCCTTTGTGCCAGAAATGATCGGCGACCGGGATGATCCGGAACGCGTCCCAGAAATTGACCCCGCCCTCGGCCAGTGCGTTGGGATAGCTGGCCACGCGCTGCTGCAGCAACGCCATCAGGCCGACCGGCACGTACAGGCGTACTTCGCCGCGACGTGCCTCATCGAACCAGCTGGTGACGAACAACCGCTCGAAACCGGCGATGTGGTCCAGGTGCGCGTGGGTCATGAACAAGGCCATCGGACTGTCGCCGTAGGCCGTCTGGTAGGCGGTCAATCCTTCGCCACCGCAGTCGATGGTCAACCACGGCGCGCCATCGCGTTCGATGGTCGCCATCGCCGAGCCCAGCTCCACGGCCGATGCATTGCCGACGCCGTGAAGGCGTAGCGTCCAAGTACTCATCAATACCCCCGTTGCCATGCGGCGACATAAGCAGCGCGGAGTTGCGCGATGCCGACGTTGACACCTTCGATGCTGCGAGGCCCGCGCTGCTTGAGCAAGGATCGCTGCAGGCGTTGAAGGTTGGCTTCGCGCCAGGGAGTAGCCGGTATGCGCAGCTGCGAGCGGTCGAAATCGATCATCCAGCCATGGCTTTGGGCATCAAACAGCAGGTTGTCCGCGTTGAGGTCGGCGTGATCCAGGCCAGCGCGATGGAAACGCGCGATCAACTGTCCAGCAGCCTCCCACGGCGCATCTTCCTGAGCTGCCAAAGCCGCCAACGATTGAACATCGGGAAGCCGCTGCATCAGGATCGCTGCGCGATATTTCAGGCCTTCACGGCGATACCAGGCCGCGAACGGCATCGGCACTGGCAGCTTCTTTTCACGCAAGGTACGCAGCAGGCGGAACTCGGCAAAACTGCGCACGCGGTTGACTCCGCGCCACAAGTGGCCATCGCGGCTCACGCTGGCGGCCATGCCGCCCCTCAGGTAGTGGCGCAGGAAGGCGTCGCCCTCGCCGGTCTGGATGAACCAGGCACCACCGCGCCCGCCCTTGGCCACAGGCTGGGCGGCATCGCCCCAATGCAAAGGCGAGAACCATTCGGATTCGGGTTGCCTGACCTGGCTGCGGTCGAACAGAATCGCCCCATAGCCGCTGGAATCGCGGAAAGGCGTCAGGTGTTCGTTGGCGTCGAAACCACTCATGATCCGAGTTTAACAAGCACATGCCCAACCCCAACCCGCCGCGTTCGATCTGCCTGCTGCGCCTGTCGGCACTTGGCGATGTCACGCATGTGCTGCCGCTGCTGGATACCCTGCGAACCGCCTGGCCGGAGGTCGAAGTCAGCTGGGTGATCGGCAAGGGTGAGCGCCGCCTGCTGGATGGCCTGCAGGGCGTTCGCTTCATCGAATTCGACAAGAAGAGCGGCCTGGCCGGCATGCGCGCCGTGCGCCGACAATGCAGGCAGCGCTTCGATGTGTTGCTGCAGTTGCAGGTTTCTGCGCGCGCCAACCTGCTGTCCGCGTTCATCCCGGCTCGGCGCCGGATCGGCTACGACCGCTCGCGCGCCAAGGAAGGCCATGGCTTGTTCATCAACGAACGCATCGCCGACCGACCCGGCATCCACGTGCTGGATGCGATTGGCAGTTTCTGCGAACCACTCGGATTGGTCCGCGAGGAGATCACCTGGAACCTGCCGGTGCCCGACGACGCCCACGCATGGGCGCGCGCGCAGTGGCCGGATGACGGCGTCCGCACGCTGATGGTCTCGCCCTGCTCCAGCCACGCCTTGCGCAACTGGAGCCCGGAACGCAGTGCCGCATTGGCCGACCATGCCATTGCGCAAGGGTGGAGGTTGGTACTTTGCGGCGGCCGCAGCGAGCTGGAGCGCAATACCGGCGATGCGATTCTGGCTGCGATGCACGCGACTGGGGATGGCGCACAGGTGCTCGACTTGATCGGCAAGGACACCCTCAAGCAGCTTCCCGCGCTGCTGGCCCGCGCTGACCTGCTGGTGACCCCGGATTCAGGACCGATGCACATCGCCAACGCGATGGGCACCAAGGTACTGGGCCTGCATGCGGCAACCAACCCGAACCGTAGTGGGCCTTATTCGGACCGGCGTTATTGCGTGGACCGCTACGACGCCGCCGCGCGCAAATACCGCGGCAAGCCGGCATCCGAGCTCAAGTGGGGTACCAGGATCGAGGCTGATGGAATCATGGATCTAGTGACGGTCGAGGACGCAGTCGTCGCGTTCGAGCGTTGCCGCAGCGACATCGACTGACGCTCAGCCGCCCTGCCCGCTGCCATAGTCCTGATACGACTTTTCCTCGACATAGGACGAGCCCAGCGCGACATTGAGGTCTTTCTTAATTCGGGCGCGGACATCGTTTTCGAAGTAAACGCTGCGCGCCAGCTGGATGAATCCGTCGTCGAAGGCCTGCGCTTTTTCCTTGGTCCGGATGTCGTCCTCGATCACCCATAGCCGCTCATTGACCGCCTTGAGTTGCGCGCGCAGTTCAGCGATGCTGCCGCCGGCGGCCGGATGCGCCATCCAGGTCTGCTCCAGCGCGCTCAGTTCCTTGCGCACATTGATCAGCTTGGCCGCATCGGACATGCGCTCGGACTTGATCTGCAGGATCGATATCTTGTCCAGCAGTTCACCAAATGAGACGGGGACGAGGATTTCGGACATGGCGGGCGTGTTTTTTTCGGGACTGCCAGTGTAGCGCCTTGCCCGGCAGGCACCCGGCCCGTATCATTCGCAGCCCGCTGCAGCTGAAATACCCCGGAGAGGTGGCAGAGCGGTTGAATGTACCTGACTCGAAATCAGGCGTAGGTGTGAGCCTACCGGGGGTTCGAATCCCCCCCTCTCCGCCAGACAAGAAAAACGCCCCTCGTGGGCGTTGTTCTTGTCTGATGGGAAGGAGGCGGCAGAGAATCCCTGCGGGTTCGACACAGCGGCAGGATTGCCGATGTGTCGAACCCGCAGGTCGCGCGCAGCGCGAGGGCCATGGATGGCCCGAGTCTATCCGCCCCCCCTGCCACAGTTCCACCTCCACCCAAATCGCCTCCATCCTTCGCACCCTCTCCACCGCAATA
>JBBQHK010000037.1:0-25720 GCA_038323895.1 Lysobacterales bacterium
TCTCGTCCATGTTGGCCGCGCGCGTCTGGACATCCAGCAAGGCACCGCTCTTTCGGGCGCCGAGCATGGCCGTGATCCCCGCTTGCGTCTCCACATCGGTGCCCGGGTAGCTCGCTACGAGGAGCCGAGGGCGCTGGATAAGTTCCGATCGGACCGGCATGCCGGTCGCCGCGGCGCGCATGAGGTACTCGATCCGGGTTCGCAGGCAGGGTAACGCGGAGCGCCAAACCTCGGCCACTCGAACCGTGCTGGCATACGACGTGCTCAGCCGCTCCAGTTCCCGCTCGACATGGTGTTGCTGCTCGCGCTGCCTGGCCCACTCCTGCAGGCCCTGCGCCGCTATTACCCCCAACACCACCACGAAGAACTCGAAAACAAACAGCGCGAGCATGCCTCGTGCGCGCATGCCCTGCGTAGCCTTGCCCAGTCCATTGCGTACCGCTGCGAACATGCCTTGCCCCTGTTAGCGCCGCGACCCAAGGGCCCCGTCGTGACGTCAAAACAAATCGTCCGACAGAAGGGGTTTGAGGGTATCTCCCTCCCGGGCGTTCAATCTGCTTAGCACTCTAACGAATGTTCTTTGACCTATTTTCAACTTGGAAGAAGTTGACCTGACCCCGTTCTATGCTGCTTGCATCAGAGGAGCGTGCCCGCCGCTTGCGTTTCCAGGACCGGCTTCAAGGGACAGGCATCAGGAAAGCGCGGCAGATAAGGCCGCAAGTCATGATCTGCCTTCGATGCCGGCACGTTCCCGCCGCCCACCCGGAAGGTAATCGGCGCCAGCAATCGGCAATCGATGACCTGCCCGTCGACTTCCACTGGCTCAAGCCGCCATTGCTTGATCGCCTGGAGGCTGGCCACGTCGAACTGCCTGCGCCAGGCATCCGGCACCTCCGCATCCACGAATTCAACCTCGAGGGGCTTGCCTTGCGCATCACGACGGATCGCGTAGACCAGCGTGGCCTCGATGCCCTGCACTAGCGCCTCCATCGGATAGCGGGGTGGGCCCATGCGCGGGGCTGCCCTCGCACGCCTGGCGTCGACAAAGACGGGAACGGTCATCACCTCCTTGACACGGAAAGCGAAGCTGCCCGAAGCCACCGGCACTACGTCCGCCACGATCCGTTGCGAGACCTTTCCGGGGACGGGCTTGCCCTGCCATGTACCCGTCCGGTAACGCCACTGCGCGACCCGTTTGCTCACGATCGCCTGCAACTGGGGCGACAGCGAGGCATCCGGCTGGATGTTGGCCAGCATGCCATCGGCCTGTACGTCGGCCTTGAAGTCCAGCTGGATCACTTTTGGTGGCGATTGCGCCAGCGCGGGCGTGGACCACAGCGCAGCGATCACTCCGATCAAAACAAACCACTTCGTGCGCATGGCGTCAGTCCATGAGGCGATGCCGAAGTTTGGCATATCAACGAAGTGAACTTGACTCCATTACCTATTACCTAACCCCGTTACCTACAGGCCTCGGCGGCGCGGACTCAGCGCGGGCATAGCGTCACGCAAACGCTGCCACCAGCAGCGACACGAAGCCGGCGACTGCGAGCCCGACATGCACAGTGACCAGCCCGCCGGGGATCGGCCGCTGGCGCCACTGGTAGGCCAGGTTGAGATAGGCACCCATGGCCGCCGCGCCCAGCAGGAGAGCCAGTGCCAACCAGGCGGTGGTCGGCGCGGGGGCGGTGAACACCGCATAGGCCAGCAAGGTCACGCCCGCTGCTGCAAGCAAGCCGTGCGCCATCGCGAATGCCGCTGGCGGGTTGTGGCCCTTGCCAAAGCGGATCATGGCCATGCCGACGCCTCCCAGCGCGGCGAGGGCCAACAGCGCGGCGGCGGTGCGCAACATCGTCAACATGTCCATAGTGTCTCTCGCAAGCGTCAAAGGAAGCCCAGCTAGTACGCTGGACCTCGTGAATGCGACGTGGGCGCCTCGGATACCGAGCCGAGGGTCTCCGGAGCGGCCTCCAGCGCCGCACGTAACGCTCGGATCTCCTCGACAAGCTGCTTGACCTCGCTGCCCCGCAGCTCACCTGTTTCCACGTCACGGCCGACGAAGAAGCTCGCGAGCAGCGCGGTGACGTAACCGAACACGGCAAACGCATACAGCGAGAGCAACACGCACAGCACGCGACCGGCATCGGTTTGCGGCCAATAGGCGGAGCCCATCGTGGTCATGATCATCCCGGTCCACCACAGCGCGTCGGCGAATCCGTCGAAGCCTTGCTGGCCCGCGGGCTCGTTTTCGAACGCATACATGCCCGCGGCCCCCGCCAGCGTCACCAGCAGCGTCAGGATCACCACGTAAGGCGCACCGCGTCGGCCCAGCGTGCGCCCGAGTGCGCGCATGCCCCGGTTCAACGAACTGACGATCCGCAGTACGCGCGCGCCACGCGCCAACCGCGCCGCGCGTGCCACCCGCAGCACGCGCACCATGCGCAGCATCCGCAGCGCCGGCGCTAATAGCGCGACCGCCTTCAACCAGTTCTTGCGCACGTAGTTCCATTTGTCCGGCGCAAGGATGAAGCCGACCGCGTACTCGACGATGAAGATGGCCCAGATAACCCAGCCGGCAACTTCCATCCAGCGTCGGGGGCCCCACACCGCCTCCACGACGAAAAGCGCCAGCCAGACGAAGGCCAGCACGATCATCGGCAGCTCCAGGCGCGCCTGGAACTGCAGCAGCTTTTGATATCGGCCGGGACTGTTCACGCGGCGGCTTCCTTTCAGTGGTCGAAGAGGCGGCGCCTGTGCCTCGGGAGTCGCTAATTCACGCCTTGCCGGGATCCGGTTTGGTGTTCGATGGGCTCGGGCACCCTACGACCGCGTGCGTCGACGTGTCGTCACGTTTTAAACGGAAATGTTCTCTGACCCCTTTTTGCCGCGTGCGACCTCGCATAGGGAGTATGGCGGTTTAGACTGCATAGTGAAGGGCTTTGGAATTACTATCCTCATCCTTCGCCACCTTCACCGGAGAGAACGTATGCCTCCCATCGATGAAGCTGCGCGCCAAAGTGAACTCGACGGCCAACATCTCGTCGACAGCCTGCCGGAAGCCGCCTACGACGATATCGTCACGCTGGCCGCGCTGATCTGCGATGCGCCGATCGCGCTGGTGACGTTGATCGACCGGGATCGTCAGTGGTTCAAGGCCAGCACCGGTCTCGACGACTCCAGTACGCGCCGCGACGAGGCCTTCTGCAACCATGCCATCGCCAAGCCCAATCAGATGATGGAAGTGCCCGACGCGCACGACGATCCACGCTTCACCGGCAACCGGCTGGTCACCGGGCCGTTGGGCATCCGCTACTACGCGGGCATTCCGCTGGTGTCGCCGAAGGGAGCAGCCTTCGGCACGGTCTGCGTGCTCGATCGGCAGCCGCGCTTCCTCGACGCTCGGCAGAAGGAGGGCTTGGCCGCGTTGGCGCGACTGACCATGTCGCTGTTCGAGGCGCGCCACCAGCGTCTGCGCCGGGAGCGTGAGGAATTGCTGGCGGCTGCGCTGGCGACGCCGGCCGCCGTCGCGGCCGAGGTCGCGGCCAAGCCGTTCACCGTCGTCCTGGTCGAGTTGATGGATGCCGCCGGTGCTGCTCGCCTGCTCGGCGAGAGGGTGCTCGAGCGAACGCTGCAGCGTCTGGTCGACGACCTGCATGCGAGCCTGAGAGCCGGCGACACCGTCGACCGCGTCACCGGCAGCCATGAATTGATCGCGGTGCTGCACGGCGACGACACCTCGGTGGCCTTGCTCGAGCTGACCGACGCAGTCAGCGTATTCGAGCGCGAGACGGACCTGTGCGTCCTGTGCGCCGAGTCGTCGGCCGCGTCGGTGCAGGAGCCGGTGATGGCGGTGTACCTGCGCGCCGAGCTCATGTTGTCCAAAGCCAAGGATCGCCACTTCGCCGACATGGCGGCCTGAGCGGAATATCCGACGAGCTTCCGGTGAAAAGGGGACGGAGGGAATTAAAACGTTTTAATTCCCTCCGTCCCCTTTTTTAGTTTCTTTTTTAGTTTTCGTGGCTCGCAGTTTAGCCGCTGCGCATTTCAGACTAAGCGTCCCGAGTTTCACTGCTCACTCCCCGGGCTACGTCTCTGCTACCAGCCCTCAGGCTTGGTGAGATTTACCCCTTCGATTGAATAGGGCAGTTGACACTTCGATGCGGTGTCTGCTGTAAGAACTTTTTGCCAAGTAGCACATTGAAGCAGTGACTTTGAATTGCTTCCCTCTGGGATTAGCAACCCGACATTCTTTGACAGACTATCCCTGACAATTCTCAAAGCCCCGCAAAGGTCACTATCAACGCTGCAGACAACGAAGCTGTCAGCAACACCGCTCCAAGCGTCATGCACAACTTGCACGGCCAAATTTACGTCCGACCCTTTCTCTTCGGGCCGCCACACGTGAACTTTTTGCCCCAACTCCGTTGAGGTGTGCCTGAAGTTATCGCGCGCAAGAATTTCTGCATTGAGGGCTAAGAGCGGCCGCCTCTTCTTCGTGAAAAACTTCTGATAGCGCTTACCCTCAGGCCGAACCAGGTGGGCACTTATGGGATACGTATCAAACCTGCCCTTAATCGTTCGAACAGCCGGGCAGTGATGTCGAATTGCCGCTAGATAAATGCGCTGACGCGCTGGCGCATCTGCATCCAGGAATGCATCAACTTCTGCTGTGAAGTATTTGACCTCAATGAGATCATGGCCATCTGGCAAGGAAGCACGAAAGAAGGCTTCGAGATCGAGCCAACGCAAGTTCCATCTCTTTAGAGCGCGGTAATAGAGGTTGAAACCGTCCACATAGACGATCGTCCTCATTTCACAGCGCTCAGAAAAAGCGAGGCCCCGAGGTTTCCCCCGGGGCCCGGACTCAGCGACGGAACGCTGAGCGTTGTTGAACGGGAATATACAGACAGACCCCTTATCAAGCAAATTCCCACCATCAATCGTTCAGGCAATAGCCTTACCCGCACTTGCTATACCCGCAATTCAAGCAAGTCGCGCACCCGTCCATCAGGATGACGGCCTTGTTGCTGCACTTGTGGCACATGGTCGCGGTGGGCGGGAAGCTGGCGCCGTCGCCGGTGACTTCGATGTCTTCGTCATGGCCGCTACCGGTGGTAGCGGCGGCAGGCGCGACGCTTACGTCAGAGTTTTTTTTTGAGCGCTGCTGGGTGTCGTAGGCGCGGCGCTTCTCTGCAATCAGGGCGCGGTTCTCGGCGCTCATCTCCGGGTCGTGCAGCATGCCGATCGACTTCAGGTGGTCTTCGATGATCATGCCAAGTTCGGCGACCAGCGATGGCATGTACACGCCACCGGCCTTGAAATAGCCGCCCTTGGGGTCGAACACGGCCTTCATTTCCTCGACCAGGAAGGTCACGTCACCGCCCTTGCGGAACACGGCGGACATGATGCGGGTCAGCGCGACGATCCACTGGAAGTGGTCCATCGACTTGGAATTGATGAAGATCTCGAACGGGCGGCGATGTTCATGGTCGGTGCCGGCATTGAGCACGATGTCGTTGATGGTCACGTACATGGCGTGTTCGACCAGCGGCGACTTGATCTTGTAGGTGGAACCTATCAGCACTTCCGGGCGCTCGATGCGCTCGTGCATCTGGATGACGTCGGCGCCCTTGGCCAGCTTGGCCTCGGCGGCTTCGCGGGTGACGGCTTCGGCCTTCACGGCTTCCTTCGCCTTGTCATCCGGGGTGACGACGGCGTAGCCCTTGATTTTCTTGTCGATCCTGACGGCCATGTGGTTTCCGGTGCTGTGTTCTTTGCGATTCGATGCGGTGCGTATCGATGCGGGGGATGGATGGTGAGAGGGCATCCCCCTCCCGTTGCGGGAGGGGGTGCGTGACGCGGATTACTTCTTCGCAGTCTTTTTGGCGGCTTTCTTGGGCGCGGCTTTCTTCTTGATCGCGGCGGTTTTGGCAGGCGCCTTCTTCATGGCCTTCTTCATGGCCCGTTTCATCGCCGTGTTCGGTGGCGCCTTCCTGGCAGGCGCCTTCTTGGCTGTTGCCTTCTTGGCTGTTGCCTTCTTGGCAGGTGCCTTCTTGGCCGTTGCCTTCTTCATTGTCAGCCTGGGCGCCGCTTTCTTCGCTGGCGCTTTCTTGACAGTCGCTTTCTTGGCTGTCGCCTTTTTCGCGACTTTCTTGACAGCCTTCTTCGCCACGGCCTTCTGTGCAGTAGCCTTCTTCGCGACGTTGGTGGTGGCCTTCTTTGCGGACTTCTTGACCGACGCAGTCTTCGTAGTCGCCTTCTTCGCTGCCTTCTTCACCGACTTCTTGGTGGCGGTCGTCTTGCCGACGCCCTTGCGCTTGAGCGCGGCCGCTTCCTGCTTGGCCGAAGCACTGGTCTGCGCGAGCGACTTCTTGGCCTTGGCAGTGGTCTTCTTGACCGACTTCCTCGCATTGGCCGTGCTCTTGCTTACCGCTTTCATGGCGTCGTCGGCGCTGGTGCTCACGGCCTTCTTGGCTTTGGTCGCGGCCTTGCTGACTGCCTTGGATGCTTTCTTGGCCGCCTTCTTGACCGAGGTGACCGCATCTCCGGCAGTGGACGCGATGGTATTGCCCACACTGGCAGCCGCGTCTTTCACCGATTCTGCGGCGTTGGACAGGGTTGCGGTCACTCCATTTCCATTGCTCATAAGCCCTCCTGCGATGGGCGTTGGTGGTTGGGTACAACAACGCGATGCTATACCCGGAAACGTCGTGCGTGCAGCGTGACGGACACGTGTCGCAATATCGGTTGGCCGGTGCTCGAAAACTTGCCGTGCGCCTACCTCAGAATTTTCCGTGACCCTTCCTCAAAACTTTCCGTAGTAGCCCTCTTTGAGGGCATCGAACAAATTGGCGGCGGTGTGCATTTCGCCGTCGTATTCGATCTGCTCATTGCCCTTGACCTCGACCACCTGGCCGTCTTCCAGTTCGAAGCGGTAAGTGGTGTTCTCGAGGTCGGCTTCCTTGACCAGCACGCCCTGGAACGCGGCAGGGTTGAAGCGGAATGTGGTGCAACCCTTGAGGCCCTGCTCGTGGGCGTAGCGGTAGATGTCCTTGAAGTCCTCGTACGGGTAGTCCGTCGGCACGTTCGCGGTCTTGGAGATGGATGAGTCAACCCACTTCTGCGCGGCGGCCTGCACGTCGACGTGTTCTTTCGGGCTGACGTCGTCGGCGGCGATGAAGTAGTCGGGCAGCTTGGCGGCGGCGTCCTCGGCATAGGGCATCGCCTTGGCATTCACCAGCTCGCGGTAGGCCAGCAGCTCGAACGACCACACATCCACTTTTTCCTTGGACTTCTTGCCTTCGCGGATCACGTTGCGGCTGTAATGGTGGGCGAAGCTGGGCTCGATGCCGTTGCTGGCGTTGTTGGCCAGGCTCAGCGAGATGGTGCCGGTCGGCGCGATGGAGCTGTGGTGGGTGAAGCGCGAACCCACTTCAGCCAGCTCCTCGACCAGTTCCGGCGCGACTTCGGCGATCTTCTGCATGTAGCGGCTGTATTTGGCGTGCAGGGTCTTGCCTTCGATCTGCTGGCCCAACTTCCAGCCATCGGTCAGCATTTCCGGGCGCTGGCGGAGCATGGCGGCGGTGACATCGAACTGCTCGCCCATGATCGGCGCGGCGCCCTTTTCCTTGGCCAGCGACAGGCCCATTTCCCAGCCGGCAACGGCCATGTCGCGGGCGATGCGCTCGGTGAATTCGCACGAAGCCTTGCTGCCGTATTTCATCTGCAGCATGGTCAGCGTGCTGCCGAGGCCCAGGAAGCCCATGCCATGGCGGCGCTTGCGCGCGATCTCGTCGCGCTGCTTCTGCAGTGGAAGCCCGTTCACTTCGACCACGTTGTCCAGCATGCGGGTGAACACACGCACCACTTCCTTGTATTCCTCCCAGTCGAAACTGGCCTGGTCGGTGAAGGGTTTGCGGACAAACTTGGTCAGGTTGACCGAGCCCAGCAGACAGGCGCCATAGGGCGGCAGCGGCTGCTCACCGCAGGGATTGGTGGCGCGGATGGTTTCGCACCACCAGTTGTTGTTCATCTCGTTGACGCGATCGATCAGGATGAAACCGGGCTCGGCATAGTCGTACGTCGAGACCATGATCATGTCCCACAGGTGGCGCGCGCGGATGTGGCCGTAGATCTTGCAGGCGACCAGGCCGTCATCGCGGGTCACGTAGGTCTTGTGGGTTGGCCATTCGCGCCAGATGACCTGCTCGGTATTGTCCAGGTCGACCTCGTGCGCTTCCTTGGCGTTGACCGGGAACACCAGCGGCCAGTCGTTATCGTGCTTGACCGCATCCATGAAGCCGTCGGTGATCAGCAGGCTCAGGTTGAACTGGCGCAGGCGCCCGTCTTCGCGCTTGGCGCGGATGAAATCCTTGACGTCCGGATGCGACACGTCGAACGTGCCCATCTGCGCGCCGCGGCGACCACCCGCAGAAGACACCGTGAAACACATCTTGTCGTAGATATCCATGAACGACATCGGGCCCGACGTGTACGCACCGGCGCCTGCGACGAACGCGCCACGCGGACGCAACGTCGAGAATTCGTAACCAATACCGCAACCCGCTTTCAGGGTGAGGCCAGCTTCATGGACTTTTTCGAGGATGCCGTCCATCGAGTCGGTGATCGTGCCGGACACAGTGCAGTTGATCGTGCTGGTGGCCGGCTTGTGTTCCTGCGCGCCGGCATTGGAGGTGATGCGGCCGGCGGGAATGGCCCCGCGGCGCAGCGCCCAGGTGAAGCGCTCCATCCAGTACTGCTGCAGCTCGACGGTCGGCTCGGCTTCGGCCAGGGCCTTGGCAACGCGCTGGTAGGTGCCGTCGATGTCGGCATCCAGCGGCGCCCCCTGCTTGGTCTTCAGGCGGTACTTCTTGTCCCAGATGTCCAGCGATGTGGGCTGCATCGGGATGTCCTGCTTTGCGTCCGTTGCCACCGCTTCCAACCTCACCGTGTTCATGCCCGCCATAGCAAATCCTGCTCCTGTCCTTGTCCGGCCGCGACACCGCCGCGTCCGTGCTGCCTGTGTGGTGTCGTCGCGGGGGCGACGACGCAGCCGCGCGCGCATTGCGCCCAGCCACTGATTGCGTTGTGTGGCGTTGCCGCCGTTGCTTGCCGCATCGTTGCGCCGCTCCCCAACGGATGCCGGCATCTCCAAGCCTTGCACAGAATCACAATGCTTGGGTCTGTCCGGCGAATCAAACCACAAGATGTAGTGGAAAGACCGGATCGACCTTAGCCAGCGGCCGGAACGAAGTCAACGCCATAATTTGCCTTCCGGGGCTTGAAATCCGGCGGTGATGGCCAACACGTGCAGCGCGCTTGGGTTTGCCGGACTCGACCTACTGCGCTCCGGCCAGCTGAATGCGCATTTGTGTTGCAGCGCGGGATGGCGCCCGTGGTGCTTGGCGCGTGGCGTCGCAGGTTGCCCATCCCTCTTCAGGAATTTTTCACAACGTTTCAGCGCGCACTGAGGACTTTCAGAAGGTGGGACAAGCACCGTAGATGGCGTCCACGCGGCACTCCGCCGCACTTCAGGAGGACGCCATGAACAAGCTGACCAATACACTCACCGCCCTGACGACCGCCGCCCTTGTTTGCGCAGGATCCACATCCGCTTCAGACCTGGCAAGCACCGGTGCGCTGCCAACACCAGCCAATCGCATCGTGGGATTGTGGTCCAACGTCGCCAGCGTGGGGCCGTGCGGAGGCACGCCGACCAGCATGCTGCGCCAGACCATCATGTTCAGCACGGGCGGCACCTTTGTCGATAACTCAAGATTCCCAACCGGTGGCGTGCCGAACGCAAACGGCGTTGCTGGCCTGAACCAACGCAGCATCGGGTTGGGCACTTGGGAATACACACCTCGCACGGGCCAGTACTCCCTGACCCAGCGATTCGATTGGTTCGTGAACAACCAGTACCACGGCTATCAGGTCGTGGAGCGCACCCGGATGCTGCTCAGCAGTGACGGGAACACGCTCGCAAGCCTCGTGCGTACCGTCCGCTATGCCGCCGATGGCGCCGTCGTCGCCGAACTGTGCGGGACGGCCACCTCGACCCGCGTGTAACGGCCATCGCAATGGGTGCGGTCGGGGAATTCATTCCCGCCCCAATCACAGGAGCTACCACCATGCGCAACATCCCCAAAATCACCGCCAGCACTCTTTCCGCAGCCATCCTGCTCGCGTTGTTGACCGCCTGCGGAGGTGGCGGCAGCGGCATGGTGCGCAGTTCGCCAGCACCGCTGACGCCACCCTCAACGCCTCCACCAGCACCACCTCCAGCAACCAGCGTCGGTCCTTGCACGATGCCGATCACCGGGGATTGCGTGGTCAGCGCAAACGCCAGCATGGGCGGCGGCCGCACGAGTGCCTATGCGCTCGTTGTTCGCGATAGCGGGCTGATGCTGGGTTACAACGGATCCACTGACCTGGCACCTGGCGTGTACCGGTTCGACGCCGGCACCACGGTCGAACGTGGTGGGTTAATGATGTCCAGTGGCAACACTCTGGTGAGTCAGCTCCATATCGCCGCGGGAGCTTCCATGTCCGGATTCGGCGTGATCATTGGCAATGTCGTCAATGAGGGGGGGCTGTACTTCGGCGGCGACATCCAGGGCAGTGTTGAGAATCGCGGACTCATGATCGTGCCCTCCGCATCGGCTACCCACACTGGCAGACCCGCGCTGGTCAACCACATCACTGGGGACTTCCGTCAAATGGCAGCGGGGACCTTGGACGTATCTGTGCCTACCACGGATGCAATCCCGGACTACATCTACACCTTGAAGGTTTCGGGCCAAGCCCAGTTGGCCGGCACGCTGCAACTCCGGAGCCCAGGGGACGGATGGGACGCGTATCCGATGCCGACCACCGCCGTGACGGCGCATGTGATACACGCCGATGGCGGGGTGTTTGGCACGTTCGACCGCTGGACCTCGCCCGGGCTGTTCATTGACGGAGGTCTGCGCTACGGCAGCAACGACGTCTGGTTCGACCTGACCCGCGTGTCGGTCCAGGCCGCCACTGCGAGCAACGGCCTAGGAGGTGCGCTCACCGTGGTCAGTGCCGCCAACTTCGACCGCGCGCTGGCGGTTGCGGATGGCTTTGCCGTGCAGCCCAATGCCGCCCAGAAAACCTTCCTCGCCTCGGCCGCTAAACTGCTGTGGATGAGTGATGCCGCGCAGGCGACCCGTGCCCTGGATTCGCTGTCCGGGGCAATCCACGCCGATGCGCTGCAGTCCACCGGCGACGGTGCGGCAACACGGATGCTGGTTGCCAGCCATTTGGACGCCATCGCCCCCGGTCAAGCACTTGGCGCGTGGCTTGGCGAGGACGGCAGCGGTGCCATTACTGGCGTCGACCAGTGGCTGAGTCCCCATTTGCTGGTTGGCGTGCATGCAAGCCAGCGCCATGCGACCGACATGGCCTCGGCCAACGCCACCGACCTTGGCAGCGGCGCGTACCTGCGTTGGATCGGGGACCACGGTTGGTACGCCGGGCTGGATGCGAGCATTGCGCACCGCTCTTTGACGGCTGGACGCGGCATCGACTTCGGTAAATCCGGCCAATGGCTGGCGCGCTCGCGGCGGTCGATGGATGCCGTGTCCGCATCGATTGAAGCGGGCAAGCGTTTGCCCATGCTGGGTGGCAGCCTGACCCCATTCCTTGGCGCTGGCTTCAGCAGCGTGCAGGCCTCGGCAGCCAGCGAACAGGGCACGTCCGGCTTCGAACTGCAGCTGGCCGACACGCACCTGCGTGGCAGCCGCGCCAGCGCGGGCATGCGCTTTGCCCGCGACTGGCGTTGGGGCGATACCCGGTGGCTGCAAATCAGCGCTGCTAGCGGCATCGACTACAACCACTGGAACGGTCACCAGCAAGCGGCCTTCCTTGGCGTGCCCGATGCCTGGTTCGATTTGCCGGCCAGTAGCATCGGTCGCCAGCGCTGGACGTCACTTGGCCTGCAGGGCGGTTTGGGCCATGGCTGGACCTGGAACGCTGCCCGCAGCACCGGCCGCGCATTCGGTAGCGCCCGGGCTTGGCAACTGTCGCTGCGGCGTGACTGGTGAGGTCGCGTCGCATTGCACATGGATGATGTCAGCGACGTTGCTGCCGCCGCTGGCTGCAGGCAGGCAGGCTGAGGAGACGGCCTGTCTTGAAGCGCAGTTCCGTTGTTCTGGCAAGGAGGCGGTCCCGTATGCATGCATTGCCACGTTGGTTACTGGTGCTCGGCATGGTTGTGACGCCGCATGCGGTAGCACAGTCACATACACCTGCAACGGGACAGACCCAGGCCGAGGCACCATCGCCGCACGATGCGGTCGAACTTGACCGCATCGTGGTCACGGCTCGCCGCCGTCCGGAACCATTGCAGGCCGTACCCGGATCGGTGACGGCCATCTCAGGCGAGGAACTGGCGTCGCGCGGTGCGCAGGACATCAGCGCGCTCGGCGCGGTCACGCCGAACCTGCTTGTGTACCCCGGCCGAGCCTTCAACGGCACGGTCACCGCGTACATCCGCGGCATCGGCCAGTTCGACCCGATCTGGGGTGTCGAACCAGGCGTCGGCATCTATATCGACGATGTCTACATGGCACGGCCCCAGGGTGCCCTGCTGGACGTCCTGGACGTCGAACGGGTCGAGGTGTTGCGCGGACCGCAGGGCACGCTGTATGGGCGCAATACGTTGGCGGGTGCCATCAAGTTGGTACCTCGCGTGCCGGCCAGTGGATTCGAGGGCAAGGTCTCGTTGACCACCGGCAACTACGCGCGTCGCGATGGCAAGCTGGTGTTGAACATGCCATTGAATGACACGTTGCACACACGCTTGGCGCTGGCGAAATACGACCGCGATGGCTACGGCCGCAACTTGTTTACCGGGGGCCAGGCCAGCGCGCGAGACGCGGCAGTTGGACGATTCAGCGCAGTGTGGGAACCCCTGCCCGAGGTCAAGGTGCGGCTGGCCTGGGACCGCTACCGCGATCGCTCCGGCCCTCCTGCGGCACGCCGGCTGGCAGTACCACCCCCGAACTTCGATCCGGCCCAGACCCCGCTCGATCCCGGCAGCCACGATGTGCGTAGCGACACCGCCGAGAAGCTCGACTTGGACAACGAAGGCGCCTCGCTAACCGTGGACTGGGCGTTCCGCCCGCGATGGCGGCTTCGCTCGATCAGCGCTTGGCGGCACGGCGATTCTCAAAGCATCCTCGACATGGACAGCCTGGCGCGGCCGATCTGGGTACTGGGCCGGGACTTTCGCGAACAGCAACGCTCGCAGGAATTCCAGTTGCATTTCGATGGCGACGACATGAACCTGGTCACAGGTCTCTACGTGTTCGATGGTACCGAAGCAGGTGACGGTCGCAGCACCCGCTTCCCGGCCCTGCCGCGCACCAATTTCTATCGTGCGGAAGGCTCGGTGCGCACGCGCAGCAGCGCGCTTTACGCGAACCTGACCCGCCAGTTCGGGACACGCTGGGAACTCGACATCGGCTTACGCCAACCCCTTGAACGCAAATCGGTCACTGCGTACAACGGCTACTACAGCGACGCCAGCTACGCCGCGGTCATCACCGAGTTGGCTGACTTCACCGACAGCACCCGCTACAGCGCACCGACGCCGCGGCTGGCACTGTCCTGGCATGCCAGTGACCAGCTCATGCTGTACGCGCAATCAAGCCGTGGCTTCAAGGGTGGCAGCTACAACGTGCGCGCCAACGCGGCGGCATTCCCGGATTCAGTGCATCCGCTCGACGCCGAAACCGTGCTGGCCTACGAGTTCGGTGCCAAGACTGAATGGCTGGGAGGCCGGCTGGTCGCGAACGCGGCGTTGTTTCGCAACGACTATCGCGACATCCAGTTGAGCGTGCTCACCGACGATCCGCGTTTCCCTGCCGGCTTCCCGGATTTCCGCAATGCCGGCAGCGGCGTCTCGCAGGGCGCGGAGCTGGACTGGCGCGCCAGGCTTGGAACGCATGTCACGTGGACCGGTAACGTGGGCTATCTCGATGTCCGCTACGACACCTACATCGACAATGGCAGCAACGTTGCCGGCAACCGCCGCTTTCCGAATGCGCCGCGCTGGACCGCGGGTACAAGTCTTGTCGGAGAGTTTCCTTTGCGACGCGCCGGTTGGGTCACGGCGCGCGTTGATGGGCGCTACCAGGGTGAGGTTTGGCCGACCACCGACCTCAGCCCCTTGCTGAGGCAGGCCGGCTATGCGCTTTGGAATGCTTCACTGGCGTGGACCTCACCGCAACACCGCTGGGGACTGACACTGCGTGGCGACAACCTTGGTGATCGCGCGTATCGGTACGCAGGCTTCGCCTATCCGTTTGGCATCGCTACTGGTTACTACGGCCCGCCACGCACCTGGTCACTCAGCGTCGACTACCGCTTCTGACGTTTCGGCTCCGGCAGGTGCAATTTCTGCAACAAGGCGCGGAATCGCGGCTCCGCACGCAGCGAGTTCCAGTAAGTATCCCTTCCCAGGAAGGTCATGCGGATGTCCCGCTCGGCGTAGCCCTGTTCGAGCAGGTCAAGCGCTTTTTCCTTCTCGCCAAGCGCGGCGTGTATCGCGGCACTGGCTGTGAGCGGGGCATACGACGCGCGGCGCCTTGCCGCCAGCTCGCCAAGGACGATCTCCGCTGCGGCACGATCACCCGACATCGCGTGCTGCACACCGAGGACCATCTGCGCCTGCGCGCAACCACCACAGCCAGCAACGGCCCGCTTCAGGTTCGCGATCGCGCCCTCGCCATCACCCTGCCCCCCCAGTCGGAGTCCACGCATCATCCAGATGGTCCAGTAATCCGGATCGCGCCGGGCCACGCCATCCTGGATCCGCTTCGCTTCCTCGCGCGCGCCAGACAACCCGATGAAGAACGAACCGATCGTACTGATCACCGGCGACAGCGGGTCCGTTGCGATCGCGAGTCGCGCCTGCTGCGCTGCCTCAGGTATGCGGCCGGTGTTGGCGAGCAGATGCGCGTAACCGAAGTGGGCCTCGGCCAAGCTGGGATTGAGGGTGATAGCACGCTTGAACGAAGCCTCCGACGCCGCCCAGTCCCAGTCGTACCAGAACTGGGTGAAGCCCTGCGACGCGTATGCCTCGGCCAGCTCGGGATTGATCGCCAGTGCCTTGGCCGCGGCGGCCTTCACCAGCGGAAATTCTTCGCCTGGAACGTGGTCCGCCGTCATCACCAGCGCGCGATGCGCGAATGCTATCCCGGCGTAGGCGCGTGCGCAGGATGGATCGAGATCGATGGCGCGGTGGAAGTCCTGCAAGGCTTCGCCGAGGCGCTCTGCGGACGGCCGGTTCATCTTGTACTGCCCGCTCAGGTAGGCGCGGTAAGCCTCGGCGTTGGCGCCGTCGCAAGGACTGACGTCGCGCGGTGCAGCGAACTCGATCGAAAGCATCCGAGTGAGATCGGTTGCTACGCGATCCTGCAGCGTGAACACGCGGGCGATGGGTTCGTCGAAACTTCCCGACCACAGCATGCGTCCGTCATCGGCGTCCAGCAGGCGTGCGCCGACGCGAACTTGTTCCCCGCTGCGTTGGGTGGTGCCTTCAAGAACATATCTAGCACCTAATTCCCTAGCCGCTACCAGTGGATCGGCGCGGGAATCCAGGAATCGCTGGCTTGATGCCAGCGAGCGCACTTGCAACGTGGTCGAGCTGCCGATGCGGGTGATCAGGGTATCCGCCAGGCCAAGCGCCAGCAGGTCGTCGCGCGAGCCGCCCGACAGCGAGCGAAAAGGCAAGACAGCCAAGGTCGCCGTCGGCGATAGCGACGGCTTGACCGGTACCGCTGGCGACTCCTCCTGCTGCCGCCATAACGCCAGTACGGCAATGGACGCCAAAACCACCAGCAAGAGCGGTAGCCGCCAGGCATCCAAACGCCGGCGGCGCGGTGGCGAGGACATTCCATGCGCAGTGGAAGTGACAGTCGGCTCCACCTCGAACCCTGGCAAGTCCGGCTTTGGTGGATCGTCGACGACGCCTGAGGGAACCCCCACTTCGGCAACGAAGCGGTAGCCGTGACCGGGCACGGTGACCACGAATCGATGGTCGCCGGCGCCCGCTCCCAGCGCGCGCCTGATGGTGGAGATTGCCTGGGTGAGGTTGTTCTCCTCCACCACCCGACCAGCCCAGATCTGGGCCAGCAACTCCTCCTTGCCGACCACCCGCTCGCGGTGCGCGATCAGGTACACCAAGGTGTCGTGCGCACGCCCGGTCAGGACAATTGACTGTCCGTCGGGACCACGCAGTTCACGACGCTGTGGCTCGAGGACATAGCCCTCGAAAGCATAGGCAGTCACTGGCGCGTCGCTCATGCACGGAGCATAGCGGCGCGTCCGGGTCCATGACTACAGTCTGTGTCGCGAGCGCCGCGAAGGACGCAAACCACCGAGCCCCGCGGCACTACCCCTCTGTTGAAACCTGTCTTCAGGATCGATTGCAGCACCAGACGTGAAACTGAATAGTATTGGGCGCTGCGCTGCGCCTCCTGTTTGGACGCATACACATGAAGACTGCCACCAAAACCCTGCTGTCCCTGAGCCTGGCCGCCGCGTTCGGCGGATTTGCCGCCACCGCACTGACCCATATGGTCGAGACGCCGGCCGCGGCCAGTCCGATCGCGCCATCCGCCAATGTCGCCACGGTGCCAGCCGCAGCTGCGCTGCCGACAGCGGTGAGCGGCATGCCGATGCCGTCGCTGGCGCCTATGCTCAAGCGGGTGCTACCGGCAGTGGTCAGCGTGACCAGCAAGCAGCGGGTGCGGGTCAACACGCCGTTCGGCGACGATCCGGTGTTTCGCCGCATGTTCGGGATTCCCGAGGACCGCATCGCGCAATCGCTGGGTTCGGGGGTCATAGTCGATGCTGCGCGCGGCCTGGTGCTGACCAACAACCATGTGATCGAGGATGCCGACGAGGTGTCGGTGAACCTGGCCGACGGACGCACGTTGCGGGCCGAGTTCGTCGGCTCCGACCCGGATACCGACGTCGCGCTGATGCGGATCCCCGCCGAGAAGCTGACGGCGATTCCGGTCGCGGACAGCAACCTGCTGCAGATCGGCGATTTCGTGGTCGCGGTCGGCAACCCGTTCGGGGTGGGTCAGACAGTCACCTCGGGCATTGTCTCGGCGGTTGGGCGCAACAACCTGCCCGGCGCCGGCTTCCAGAATTTCATCCAGACCGATGCCTCGATCAACCCCGGCAATTCCGGCGGCGCGCTGGTCAACCTCAACGGCGAGCTGGTGGGCATCAACACCGCCAGTTTCAACCCGCGTGGCTCGATGGCCGGCAACATCGGGCTGGGCTTCGCGATTCCCTCCAACCTGGCTTCCAGCATCAAGGACCAGTTGCTGGCCGGCGGCGTGGTCCGCCGCGGCACCCTTGGCATCGACACCCAGGACCTGGATGCGCGCATCGCCAAGGGTCTGGGCCTGAGCGAGACCCGCGGCGCCGTGGTGACCCGCGTCTACCCGGGTTCGGCGGGCGCGACGGCCGGGCTCCTGGTCGGCGATGTGATCCTGTCCGCCAACGGCCAGCACATCGACAACGCCGAGGCGCTGCGCAATTTCCAGGGACTGCAGGCGGTCGATACGCGGATCACCCTTGATGTGCGCCGTAACGGCAAGCCGCTGCAGCTGGCCACCAGCCTGCGCGAGGCACCAAAGGCCTTGCAGGGCGCGCAACTGGATGCGCGCCTGACTGGAGCGAGTTTTGCCGAGTTGCCGGAATCGCTACGCCGGCAAGGGCTGAGCGGCGTGCTGGTGGACGAGGTCACGCCCGGTAGCCGGGCCGCGCAGAACCGCCTGCAGAAAGGAGACGTGGTGATGGCGTCCAGCAGCGGGCAGTTCAGTGACCTGAGCGGCTTTCGCTCTGCGTTTGCCGCGACAGACACTGCGTCGAGTTCGCTGGTCCTGCGGGTGCTGCGCGGGCGCAGCCGCGGCGATCTGCCGATGCGCTGACCACGCTTTACCGACGTGAGGCGCCATGACAGGCGCATCACGCCACCACTGCCAAGCTCTTGCCTTGGTTCGAAGCTTTACCTTCACGCGTTCCGTCCACCATGGTCTTAAGTCTTAAGTTGAGGATTCCGAAATGAGCACGAATACAGAAGCGGTCAAGAACAACCTGGGCGAAGCCGGCAGCCATCTGAAGCAGGCTGCGGTCGCCGCGGGCGATGCGCTCAAGGGCGCCGCCAGTGCATCAGGCGACGAATTGAAACTGGGCAGGGCGCAGATGAAGTCCGAACTGGCCGACGGCGCACTGGCCGGGCTGAGTGCGGCCGAACATCTGGGCAGCGCCACCGGCGAGCAGGTCGACATGCTGATGGACAAGGGCCGCGACCTGATCGAAAGCGCGTCGGAACTCATCCGCGAGCGTCCGCTGGCCGCATTCGGCATTGCGTTCGCCTCTGGCTGGATCATCTCCAAGCTCGGCCGTAGCGACAAGTAAGTTCCTGCGATGAGCGACGGGCAGGACACCGCTGCGCCTGATCCACTGAGCCAACGCTCTCGGGATCAGGCGTATAGCGACACCTCGGAACGCGACGCAGAAGCACCGCACATCGCCGAAGCGCTGCGTGAGTTCAGCCAGAGCGGTCGAGCCGGGCTCAAGGCGGCCAACGATGCCGCGAAGGCGCTGCGGATCCTGATTGCCGCCGACGTCTCGCTGGCACGCAGCGCGTTCGGCCGAACGCTCGCCCTGACAGGGGTCGCGATCGCGTTCGGTGCTTCGGCCTGGCTGCTACTGATGGCCACTGTCATCGTTGCCCTCAGTCGGGGCGCGGGGTGGCCATGGGCGTTGTCGATGTTGCTGACGGCGGGTCTGAGCCTGGTGGTGACGATCCTCGCGGGATGGGGCGCATCGCGTTATTTCGAATACACAAGGATGCAGGCCACGCGGCGTCAATTCGCGCGGCTGGGACTGGGAGAGCTGGCGGATTTCATGCCTGACACCGACAGCAACGAATCCAGTGAGAACGCCGCAGAGCGCGTCGCCGATGCCACGAACTCCGACGCACCAGTGAAGAAGGGCCTGGGCGTGGACGTCACACCACCATGAGCCGCCCGCCATGAGCTTCGACAAGCTGATACAGAAAGTGAGACAGGCAGAGGTCGCGCTGGAAACCAGCGAGAGACAGGCCTCTCAACGCTGGAAGGATCTGAAACTGGTCTGGAAGGAGAACTGGACACCGGGCCGGATCGTGATTGGCGGGCTGGTGTCGGGCTTCCTGGTGGGTCGCTCAAAGCCGCTCCGCATAGCGAGCGGAGGCGGCGTACTCAACTTGCTCACAGCGCTCAGTGGAATGATGGCCAGCGGAAGCGCCCATGTCGCTGCCGAAGAAGCGGGACAAGCAGCGGATGCGGCGATTGCCAGCGCCCCTGATGCCGCCACAGTGCAATGCGCCGCCGCGCCAGCGGTCCCATTCGACGCATGAACTTCGAACCATGAGCATCGAAAGCGAGGCCCCACTGCCGCCGCCCACGGCGGATGTTTCGGTACAGCCGCGTCCGCGCGCATCGCTCGCACTGGTCGTGCTGGCGGCGCTGGCGGCCGGTTACACCCTTTGGGCAGCGCAAGGGCTGCTGCTGCCGGTGCTGCTGGCGATCTTCTTCGCGCTGATCGGCAACCCCATCCTGCGCGTGTTGCAGCGCCTGCGCGTTCCGCGCTTCATCGGCGCGATCCTGGTGCTGGGCGCCGGCATTACGCTGACGGTGGTGCTGGGCCAGCAGCTGGCGACTCCGGCCACCGAATGGGTGCGCGATGCCCCCAAACAATTGCGCAAGCTCACGCCGAAACTGCAGGCGATGGCGAAACCCGTACAGGCGGCCAACAAGGCCGCCGAGAACATGGCCCGCGCCGCCGGCGGAGAAAGCTCTGCCAAGCCGGTCCAGGTGGTCAAGACCGAGGTCAACGACCCCTACAAAATGCTCACCGCCACGCCCCGCGTGGCGGCAAGCGTGCTGGCGGTGGTGCTGCTGACGTTCTTCTTCATGGTCTACGGGCAACACCTCCAGCGCAATGCGATCGCGTTGCTGCCTGACCGCCAGCAGAAGAAAGTGACGGCCGGCATCATGCAGGCGATTGAAACCGAAATGAGCCGATACGTGTTGACCATCAGCGTCATCAACGTGGTGGTCGGGCTGATATTCGGCGCCTGTCTGTACTTCTTCTTCGACATACCGATGGACGAAGCGCTGCTGTGGGGCACGATGGCGGCGATCCTCAATTTCGCGCCCTACGTGGGTCCTTTGATCGGCATTATCGTGATGGTGCTGATGGGCTTCGCCACCTACTCCACGCCATTGCAGGCGTTGTTGCCGGCCGCGGTCTACCTGGGCCTGCACACGCTGGAAGGCCAGATTCTGACCCCGATCGTGCTTGGTCGACGGATGGCCCTGTCGCCGCTGGTGCTGATCCTGGCGCTGATGGTGTTCGGCTGGTTATGGGGGATTATTGGCTTGCTGCTGGCGGTTCCGTTGCTGGTCTGCGTGAAGATCGTGCTGACGCGGATCGAGGGCATGGACGGATGGGCACGACTGCTTGAGTGAGCCTGCGGTCGACCGGGTCATGCGGCGCGGTGCAGTGCATCGGATCGGCATCACGACGGCGTGGTGAAGCCCGCCTTACAATGGCCGGATGCGCTTTCCAATCCGCGCCATCAGCCTTGACCTCGACGACACCCTGTGGCCGTTCGCCCCGATCGGCGATCGCATCGAACAGGCACTGCATGCGTGGTTCGTCGAATACAGCCCGCGTACCGCCGAACGCTTCCCGATTACCGAGATGCGTGCCCTGCGCGAACGCGTGCACGCAGCGTTCCCGCAACACGAACACGACCTGGGCCTGTTGCGGCGACTGACGATTGAACGAGCGTTGCAGGATTCCGGCGACGACCCGGCGCTGGCAAACGCGGCGTATGCGATTTTCTTCCGCGAGCGCAACCACGTCGATTTCTATCCTGATGCACGCGAAGGCTTGCAGCGCCTTGCCGCACACATGCCAGTGGCGGCACTGACCAATGGCAACGCCGACCTGGCCGCGATCGGGATCGCTTCGCTGTTCCGCTTCCAGCTGGGCGCGCGCGAGTTCGGATCGGCCAAACCCGATCCCGCGCTGTTCCTGGAATCCTGCCGGCGGCTTGGCGTGGCGCCGGATGAGGTGCTGCACGTCGGCGACCACCCGCACATGGATATCGCAGGTGCCGCTCGCGCGGGCCTGCGCAGCTGCTGGATCGACCGTGGCGACCATGGCTGGCCCCCGGGTCTGCCGCGCGCCGACATCGAATTCACCACCTTGACCGCGCTGGCCGACTGGCTGGATGCGACGCAGACCGACCCAGACCTGCCAAAGACCCGCGAGGACGCCACATGACCATGCCGACTGGGTTCGCAACCAGCCACGAAGCTACAGGGCCGCGGCCACTGCATGTCGTCCAGCGCAACGACCTTGCGGCCTGGCGCGATGCGCAACCTGTCACCACGCGAGCCTGGCTGGACGCGCAACAGTTCGACGCCAGCGCTGGCAGCGTGATGAGCTGGCCGGATGCCGATGGCGGCGTCGCCGGCGCGGTGATCGGCATCGGGGATCCGCTGGATCCGCTGGCGTATGCGCATGCGCCTTTGGCATTGCCGGTGGGCGATTGGCAGGCCGCCGGCGAGCTGGAAGCCGATGCACGCAACGCACTGCAACTGGGCTGGGGGTTGGGCTGTTATCGCTTCACCCGCTACAAGGGCGCTTCGCGCGCGCCGGCACGCCTGGTGGGCGAGTTCGACAGCGCCGGCTTCGACGTGCTCGCCGCCTGCGTGCGCGTGCGCGACCTGGTCAATACGCCGACCGAACACATGGGCCCGGACGAACTGGAAGCGATCGCGCGCGAGCTCGCAATCGCCCATGGCGCCGACATCGAAGTGATCACCGGCGACGACTTGCTCACGCAGAACTATCCGGCAATCCACACGGTCGGCCGCGCCTCGCATCGCGCGCCACGGCTGATCGAAATGTCATGGGGCGACCCCACTCACCCGCACATCGCCATCGTCGGCAAGGGCGTGTGCTTCGACAGCGGCGGGCTGAATATCAAGTCCGGTACCGGCATGCGCAACATGAAAAAGGACATGGGCGGCAGCGCCCACGCAATCGCGCTGGCCGAACTGATCATGGCGCGCAGGCTGCCGGTGCGGATCACCCTGCTGGTGCCGGCGGTGGAAAACTCGATTGGCCCGAACGCATTCCGCCCGGGTGAAGTGATCGCCACCCGCAAGGGCGTCAGCGTGGAGATCGACAACACCGACGCCGAAGGCCGCATCGTGCTGTGCGATGCGCTGGCCCGCGCGGGCGAACTGGAGCCCGAACTACTGCTGGACTTCGCCACCCTGACCGGGGCGGCGCGCGTCGCCCTCGGACCAGACCTGCCTGCGATGTACAGCAACGACGAAGCACTGGCGAACGACTGGCTAGGCGCCGGTGCGCGCAGCCGCGACCCATTGTGGCGCATGCCGCTGTGGCGGCCGTACCTGCGCTACCTGACCAGCAGCATCGCCGATCTCGCCAACAGCAGCAACACCACCATGGCCGGCAGCATTTCCGCCGCGCTGTTCCTGGAACGCTTCGTGCCGGCAGGCCAGGCCTGGGGTCACGTCGATGTGTATTCGTGGAACGACAGTGACCGCCCAGGCAAGCCGGCGGGCGGCGAGGCGCAAGGGCTGCGCGCGACGTTTGCAATGCTGCAGGCGCGTTACGCGCACTAGGCAACCTCTGAACAGACATTCGTTCAACCTTCGACAGGCTCAGGGCAAACGGGCAACCCTCTGATTCCATTCGTGGTGAGCCTGTCGAACCATGATCGGAATCAGCACTCGGCGACTCATTCAGAGGTTCCCTGGCGCGGGCTCACCGGTGCGGGCGCGCTCGGGACGAATCCGTGCGAGCTGTGTTCACATGCCCACTGCAACGTCGACCCGGTTGCGGCCGGCGCGCTTGGCCCGGTACAGCGCCTCGTCGGCTGCGGTCATCAACGTCCCCGGCGCACGGCCGTGCGCCGGGTAACCGGCCACTCCGACCGAGACCGTGACCTGCGGCAACAACTTGCCCAGGTGCGGCACCTGCATGGCTTCCACCGCGATCCGGATTGCTTCGGCGCGTTCGGTGGCCGCATGGACGTCGGCCTCGGGCAGGATCAGGGTGAACTCCTCGCCGCCATAGCGACAGGCGATGTCCTCGCCGCGCGTCATCGACTGCACCAGCTTGCCGAACTGCGCCAGCACCGCGTCACCGCCCGCATGGCCATGGACGTCGTTGAAGGTCTTGAAATGGTCGATGTCGAGCATCAGCAGCGACAGCGGCAGGCCACGGCGCGCGCAACGGGCCAGCTCGCGCGTGGTGGATTCCTCCAGGTAGCGGCGGTTGAACAGCCCGGTCAACGGATCGCGGATCGCTTGCTGGCGCAGGCGATCCTGCAACGACAGGTTGGCCAGCGCCATCGACAACTGTTCGGCTGCGGTTTGGATGATGTCGAAGTGCGCATCGATCGCATGGTCATCGCCCGCCGACAGCGTCAACAGGCCGAGCTGGGAACCCTGAGCGACGAGCGGAACGCACAAGGTCGCGGCCAGCTCGCCATTACTGGCGCCGAGATGAACGCAGCGCGCGGCCTGGATCGAATTGGTCGCATGCGATTGCCCGCGCCGCAGCGCCCAGCACGTATCCACCGGCATCATCTCGGGTACCACCCTTGAAGGGGTTCCCCATGTCACCGCGAGTTCGGCATGGTCCTGCGAGTTGCGTATCCGGTAGACGCAACCGTCAACATCCGGCAGCAATCCGACCAACAGGCGTCGGGCCAGTTGCAGCGCTTCTTCCGGCGTGGCGCAGCTCTGCAGCATGCTGCCGAAGTGGTTGAGCGCAGTCAGCTCGGCCCTGCCGCGTTCGACGCGATCAAGCCCGATCCGCAATTGCTCGTTCGCCCGTGCGCTCTCGCCTTCGGCATGCGCCCGCTGGCGGATCTCCCTCACCAGCAGCCGGTAGACTGCCAGGATCACCAGGATCCCGATGGGCAGGCCAAGCAGGGCGAGAATGCGCAACAGGTTGGTGCTGTTGCGCGTGGACAGCGCGCGCTCGACGAGCAAGTCCCGCTCGGCCGCGTTGATCTCCGCCTGCTGCAGGCGAATCGCGGTGGAAGCTGTGAGCACCTCCTGTGTGATCACCGCCTGCGCGGCGGGCAAGCCGCCTTCGGCGTATCGCGCGAGCGTTCGGGAGATCTGCTTCTGGCGCTGTTCTACCGTCGCCCAAAGCAACCGTGCCCGCGCTGTTTGCGTCGGATTGTCGGCCACCAACCCGAACAGGAGATTGCGAATCTCCGGCAGGGCCGCGCTGGCGTTGCGGTAGTCGGCCAGGTACGCCGGGTCGCCCGTGAGCAGGTAGCCGCGCGCGGTGGCTTCCGCATCGCGCAGTCGGCCTGCCAGTGCGTCCACCGCACCGATGACTTCATGCGTATGCGACACGCGGGCCGCATCGCCGATCAGACGCTGCGCCCCCCAGACCACGCCAATCCCGATTGCAATGAAGATGCAGGCGGCGGCGAGCAAGCCGAGGCGGCTACGCTGGCGAACAGGGGAAGTCATGGGTGTGGCGCCTGGTCCGTCTTTTCCGGGCTGGGTTTTCATCATTGCCCGGTAGCAACAAGCAAGTTCCGTGCCAGGTCAAGCCGGTCGCGCTATAGCCAGCCTTGCTGACGCGCCAGCCGGTAGGCTTCGATCCGGTTGCCGACACCCAGTTTGCCGATGGCCTCGGACAGGTAGTTGCGCACGGTACCCTGGGAGAGATTCAGCTGGCTGGCGATCTCCCCGGCAGACAGACCCTCGCCGGCTAACCGCAGCACCTGGCGCTCACGGTCGTTGAGCGGATCGGCGCTACCCCATGCATCCAGCGCGAGCTGCGGGTCGATCGCACGCCCGCCGCGATGCACCTGGCGCAATGCGTTTGCGAGATCCTCGGCCGGCGCATCCTTCAGCAGGTAGCCGCAAACCCCGGCATCCAGCGCACGACGCAGGAAGCCGGCACGCCCGAAGGTGGTGACGATGACCACTTTGATCGGCAGCTGATGGCGCTGGATTCGCTGCGCCAGTTCCAGTCCGGTCATTCCGGGCATCTCGATGTCGGTCACCAGCAGATCGGGTTTCAGCCGTTGCAAGTCGCGCCAGGCTGCTTCGCCGTCGGCGGCGGCGCCAACCACGTCAATGTCACCTTCCAGTCCGAGCAATGCAGACAGCGCGCCACGCACCATGGCCTGGTCCTCGGCCAGCAGGATCCTGATTGGATTCGCCATCGTGGTCACGCTTGCCACGCCGCGCGGTCGAGGCCGGAAAGCCGTGGCAGGTCTTCACCGGGGTGGTCGTCAGCATCAGCCGCAAAACGTTCGATCGGTACCCGCACCAGCAGGCGCGTGCCGTGGCCGCGTGGAGATTCAATGCTCAGCGTGCCGCCGAGTTCCCGCACCCGCGTACGCATACCGGCCAGGCCATTGCCATCGTCATTGACGCCGCCACGGCCGTCATCGGCAATCGTCAGTTGCAGCATGTCGCCATCACGTGCGAACAGCATCTGCGCACGCGATGCCTGCGCATGGCGGGTGATGTTGGTGGCCGCTTCGCGCAGCACCAGCGCCAGGCCGCACTCGAGCGCGGGCGGCAGATTTCCGGGCGGT
>JBBQHK010000038.1:0-25091 GCA_038323895.1 Lysobacterales bacterium
TTGACGTGCAGTTTCGGCGCGGTGCCTTCGTTGCTCGCCGTGCTGCCGGTCAACCGCACCCTGTCGAGCTACGTGCCGGCTGCCAACATCATGGATCACGTGCCGCTGGTGAACATCCTGCCCTTCGGCATGTGCAGTTCCATTGCCAACCCGACCGTTGCCACAGCTACCTCTGCGGCGTCGGGAGTGCTGACTCCGATGCCATGCTTGCCGGTAACCCCGGCCCCATGGGCACCTGGGTCACCGACCGTGTTGATTGCGAACATGCCGGCATTGAACAACACCAGCAAATGCATGTGCATGTGGGCCGGAGTCATCGGGATGATGGATGCGGGCCAGACGACTGAAATGATTCCCTGAGTCCGGTGGGCAATGCAGCAACGGAAAAAAGGCGGCCTTGGCCGCCTTTTTTTTCCGCGCGTGAAGTGCAGCTGACAGTTGCCCGCGGTTGTTCAGCCGAACAGGTTGCCCAGCGATTGAGCCGCACTGTCCATCGCGGTGGCCGCTCCTGCTGCCGCCGATTGCGCGGCCCCCACTGCGCCGTTGGCAGCGCCCGAAACCGCGTTGGAAGCCTCGCTTATCGACGACTGCGCGCTTGCAATCGCGCCCTGTGCGGCCTCACCCGCGCTCGCTGCCGCCTGTTGAGCGGCGTTCTGCGCATTGTTCAAGGCACCCTGGGCAGCAACGCTCAAGGCCTGCTGTGCCTGCTGCGCGGCCTGATTGGCTTGCGTGAGGCCTTGCTGCGCGGCTTGGTTGGCCTGCTGTTGGGCCTGCGCCGCGGCTTGTTGCGCACCCGCCAAGGCTTGCTCTGCGGCATCGCCGGCTTGCTGCTGGGCGGCATCCACGGCGGCCATGGCCTGGTCGACCGCGCCCTGCGCTGCTTGCTGCGCCTGATCCTTCATGCCATTGATGGCGTCCCTGGCTTGGGCGATTGCCGCGCCGGCCTGGTCGCGCACCGCCTCCTGCGCCTGTTGCACACCGTCCTTGGCTGCGCCGAGCGCCTCCCGCGCCGCACTGCTGGCGGTGGCTTGGGCTTCATCAAGTGCCGCCATCGCTTCGTCCATCGCGCCAAGTGCGTCGGCGGCAAGGCCATCTGCCTGCTCCAGCGCGTTATTGGCCTGGTCCAGAAGTGGGCCAGCGATGTTGTTCAATGCATTGACGCCATTGCCGAGTGCGTTGTTGGCCTGCGCGGCGCGTCGTGCCAGCTCGTCCTGCAGCGCCCGCACGTAAGGGCAGTCCGACGCCGGAAAATTCACCGGCAGGTTCGGAAAGCTGGTCGGTAGCGCAGCAAGCGCATCGCCGATCGCACCAAGCACGTCGCCGGCCTGGTCGAGTACGGCCGACCTTGCCAGCTCGAGCGCATTGGTGGCGGCGTCGCGCAATGCGGCCTGTGCCTGGTCGATGGCGTTGTTGGCGGCATCCAGTGCGTTGCCGACGCCTTCTTCGATCAGCGTCATGGCGTTGTCGACCATGCCCATGGCGTTATCCAGCGCTTCCTGCGCGGCTTGATCGGCGACGTCCATCGCCTGGTCCAGCGCCTGTCCGGCCTGGTCCAGTGCACTCTGGACCACGGCCTTGGCCTGATTCTGCGCATCATTGACGGCGGCTTGCGCCTGCGACAGCGCGTTCTGAGCGGCCTCGCCCGCTTGCTGGCTGGCATCGGTCAAGGCCTGGTCGGCCTGGGCCAGCGCGTTCTGTGCCATGTCGTTGGCGCCGGCGCGGGCGGCATCCATGGCCTGGTTGGCCTGGGCAATCGCGCCTTGTGCAGCGGCGCCTGCCTGTGCGGCAGCCTGTTGTGCGGCTTGTTGAGCCTGTGCTACTGCGCCATTGGCGGCGCCCGCGGCGGCCTGGGTTGCGTTGGCCACGGCGGTGTGCGCTTCGGTGATTGCGCCCTGTGCGGCAGCGGCGGCCTGGCTTGCGGCGCCTGCGGCGGCCTGCTGTGCCTGCTGCACGGCCTGGCCTGCAGCCGCGCCGATGTCCGACATGCCTTCGGTCAGTGATTCGAACATGTCAGCCTCCCTGCGTCCGGCGGAAATCGCCATACGCGGCCGCCGTCCACATTTCGATCAGCAGCGCGCGATCCAGTTGCGAGCTGGTTCGATCCGCGAGGATCCCGACGATTGACGGATCGTGGCCGACGCGGTCGTTGCCGAACAACGAACAGGCGAGGGCATAGGAAGCGACTGCGCGCTGGCTACGCAGACCGGCTTTGCGGCAATGCGCGATCACCGCGTCCAGCTGGGCATCCAGCTGGTCGAGCTGGAGTGGCGTCTGGCCACCCAAGTGAAGATTGAGGAAGTCGGCAAGATTGTTGCGAAGCTGGACTTCGCCTATTTCCGCCATCTGTTTGCGTTTCACGGCAAGCACTGTCGCCCTCCTTCAGGCCGCCGCCGGCAACGGCAACGACTGTGGCTCAGGCTTGCCATCGCGCGCGAAATACAGCGCTGAATCGGGCGTCCTGCCTTCGACGTAGACACCATGGATCGGGCCGAAGAATTCACGGCGCGCGGCGGGGTCCAGGATCGGGATCACGGTTCGGAAAGCGCGCGGATCGTAGAAGCGGAACAACATGCTGGTGCCGTCAGGCGCGGAAACGCGCAGGACCCGGCGCAGGTGTGCACGCACGGCACGCAGGTTGAGGCCGGCCTCCGTCAGGAACACGATGCCCCAGTGGCCGTTCCAACCTTCCTTCAGGGCCAGCTCCGTGGCGCCGCCCTGTGGATCCAGTTTCACCACGTAGGGTGCGGCGGCGCTCAGCATCGGGTCGAGCGAGCCTTCGAACAGGCACGCCGCATCCGGGGCGACCTTGGCCAGCCGGGCCGGCAGCCCCTCGATCATCGCGCCATCGAGGACGGCATATACGGCGCGCGCAGGATGGCCGAAGACCGCCCTGTGCAATGCCTCGTACTGACCTTGCGGAATCACCTGATCCTGTCTCCAGCCTTTCATTGGCATGAACCGCGTGACGGGTCACGCAGCACTGTTCCACGATGCGGTCGATGCAACCCCTGGCCAGGCGAACGGAAGATCTCCGTGCCCGTGCCATAGGGTATACGCGGATTGACGAAGAGACAGGTCATGCCATCAACGCTTCGTAGGCGGCGCGCGCGGCGGCGCACTCTGCGCAGAACGGCTGAGCCTGATGTGCGGCATTGAGCAGGGCCTGGGCCTGTAGCTGCTGGATCGGGTCGGTTACCTCACCGTGCTCGGATTCGATTGCTTCCTCGGGGGCTGTCGCTTGCTCCGGTTTGGCTGGGGCGCCCGCGCTCTGGCCGGATCCGCCTGAATTGATCATCACCATTGTCCCCACAATGGAGACGCCCGCGGGGCCGATGGTGATGAAGTTGGAACCGGCCTTCAAGCTGATCGAGAGCCCCGCATCCACTACCACGCTCATGCCCGCCTTGACTTCCATGCTCATCCCGGCCTCGGCAAGGATGTTTTGGCTGGCATCAACGTTCACGCTGCCTGCATCGGATTGCAACTTCAGATCACCACGCACCAGCAAGTGGTCATCGCCCTCGACGTAGGCCAGACGCTTGCCCTTGGTCGTCTGATGATGATCGAGTTCTATTTGCTCGTAGCGGTTTTCCTGGACAAGGGCATGCATGTCCTTGCCGATGAAGGAAGTGGCTTTTTCCGTGACCCGCGTCTGCAAGTCCTTCTGCGCATGCAGGAATATTTCCTCTGCGCCACTCTTGTCTTCGAAGCGCAGTTCATTGAAGCCGCTACCACCCTTGGACGACAGCGTCTTCAGGGTCGAGCGCGTGGCATTGGCGGGTAGTTCGTACGGCGGCTTGTTGATGCCGTTGTAGACGCAGCCGGTGACCAGAGGCTGGTCCGGGTCGCCTTCCAGGAAGTCGACCACGACTTCCATCCCGATCCGCGGGATGAACATCGTGCCGTAGCCATTACCCGCCCAGACCTGGGCGACGCGAATCCAGCAGGACGTCTTGTCGTCGTATTGGCCTTGCCGGTCCCAATGGAACTGGACCTTGATCCGGCCGTGCTCGTCGGTATAGATCTCTTCGCCCGACGGGCCTGTCACCAATGCAGTCTGTGGTCCGCGCACCAGGCCCTTGGGCGTCGTCAAGGGCGCGCGATATGTCACCTCATGCGGATGCACGGTGAAGCTGTTGCCATATTCCGCTGGCCCATCACCGGTCAGGTTATTGCGGCCGTGGTGCGAGACCGACAGGACCATGTACTTGATATTGAAGGCATCGAACGGATGGTCTGTGAGGGTGAAGGTATGGCCGGGCGTGAGTATGCGGACCTGGCTTTCACCGCGCAGGCGCAGATGACTTGCTTCCTCCGCCTCCATGATCATCCGGGACAGGTGCTGGCCTTCAGTTGATTCGACGAAGCCGCCCGGGTAGCGAAAGCGCTCCAGGCCGTGATCCTCGCCGATATCCAGAATGGTGGGCGTGTCCTCGCGTACCACGCGCTTCTTCTTGAAGTCCCAATCGCGCAAGGTCACCCTTCGGGTGCGCATCTGCTGTTCTTGCGTCAGCGTGCGGATCGCATCGAACTCTTCCGCGTGGCCATCGTGGTGGAACGGCAATTCGTCGGGGTCGAGCTTCGGGTTGCTGCGGTTGTTGTCGGTGAATACAAGAACGTGCTTGGTATTCCCGGCCTCGTCCTCGTTGTGGCGGAAGTAGTAATGGATGCCTTCCCGCTCAATCAGGCGCGAGATGAAATCGAAGGTGGTCTCGCGATACTGGGTGCAGTACTCCAACTGGGGGTGGGGCTCCCTCAGCTCCATCTTGAAGTCGCTGTATTGGAACTCCTTGAAGATGTCCTCGATGATGGCCTGAACCGTCTTGTTCTGGAAGATGCGGCAGTCCTCGTGCTGGGTCATGAGCCAGAACCACGGGACGATGTCGCATTCGTAGGTGTACAGGTCTCCGCCATCGGCGGACGGCGCGCGCCCGGAGCGGACGAACCTGGAGACATAGCCGTTCCAGTGGCGCTCGCCACCCATGTGGCTGCTGTCGTGGGTCTCTATGCGCAGGATCGCCTTCTTGCCGATGATCTTGCGGACGTCGATATCTGCCAGCGCGGAAATGAGATGCAGCTTGAACTCGAACAGCTGCGATACCGACTCGGTGCCGGACATTTCCTGGATCAACAGATCGTCCTCGTCCTCGATTTCTTCGAGGGTGAGGAAGTACATCCGTTTGCTGGTGGAGAAGTTCGCGGGCATGCCTGTTCACCATGTGTCGACGCTTATCGTCCGCTACCGCGTGTGATGGCGACATTCGTCCGAAGTGCTATCCGCGGCCGATGCGACCGCCACCGATAGCACGAAGGGCCTAGTCCAGAATGGAGGTCACGCGACCGCGTAGGCGAAGCTGCCATCCTCGCCGACGCCAATGGTGATCGATTCGATGCCGCCGCCCTCTGCCATGCGTTCCAGCACGTGCCCGGATACATCCGGAAGCAGGGTGCCGGTCAAGATGTTGTCGATGTTGCGGGCGCCGGAATCGACCTCGGTGCAGCGCTGGGCGATCGCATCGACCACTGCGTCGTCATACTGGAACTCGGCGCCGTGGTTGGCCTTGATCCGCTTGCCGATCTTGTTGAGCTTCAGGCGCACGATCTTGCGCATGTCCTCGTCGCGTAGCGGGTAATACGGGATCACGGCAGTGCGACCCAGGAACGCCGGCTTGAAGGCGTGGTTCAGCTCGGGCTTGAGCAGGTCGTTGAGGTAGGCGACCGTCGGCAGTTCCTCCGACTCATTGCATGCCTGCATCACCAGTGCGGTGCCGACATTGGAAGTGAGGATGATCAGTGTGTTGCGGAAGTCGATCTCGCGGCCTTCGCCATCTTCCATTCGGCCCTTGTCGAAGACCTGGAAAAACAGCTCCAGTACGTCCGGGTGCGCCTTTTCGATCTCATCCAGCAGCACCACCGAATAGGGGCGCCGGCGCACCGCTTCGGTCAATACACCACCTTCGCCGTAGCCGACGTAGCCGGGCGGGGACCCCTTGAGGCTGGAAACGGTGTGCGCCTCCTGGTCCTCGCTCATGTTGATGGTGATCATGCTGCGTTCGCCGCCGTACAGCGCATCGGCCAGTGCAATCGCAGTCTCGGTCTTGCCCACGCCCGAGGTGCCGACCAGCAGGAACACGCCCTTGGGCTTGTCAGGGTCCTCCAGGTTCGCACGCGAGGTGCGCACGCGCTGTGCAATGGCATCCAGCGCATGGCTCTGGCCGATCACGCGTTCCTCCAGCGACTCCTTGAGCTTGAGCACGGTCTTGATCTCGTCGGCGACCATGCGTCCGACCGGGATGCCGGTCCAGCCGGCGATGATCTGCGCGATCGCGTTGGCGTCAACCACCGGCAGCATCATCGGCTCGAAGCCCTGCAACGCTGACAGCTCGGCGCGAATGGCATTCAAGTTCGCAAGCACATCGGCGCGGGTGGGGTCATCGGCGGATAACGCCTCGATCTGGTCAAGCCCGGCATGAACCTTCGCGACCAGGTCCTTTTCAATGACGAAGCGCGCTTCGTCGGCCGCCAGCGACTCGCTCAGTGCCGTGCTCTCTGCTTCGATCTCGCCCACGCGCTTGCCGTGGTCGCTGCCGCTGGATTGTTCCTTGTCCAGTTGCGCGCGCTCGGTGGCGAGGATGTCCAGCCGGCGGCGTGCATCCTCAAGCTTGGCCGGCGTTGCGTTCTGGCCGATCGCGATCTTGGCGCAGGCGGTGTCGAGCACGCTGACCGCCTTGTCCGGCAATTGCCGGCCGGGGATGAAACGCGAGCTGAGCTTGACCGCTTCGGTGATCGCCTCGTCGAGGATGCGCACCTTGTGGTGGGCGGCCATCGCCTGGCCCACGCCGCGCAGCATCGAGATCGCTTTGTCGTCGTCCGGTTCGTCGACCTTGACCACCTGGAAACGGCGGGTGAGGGCGGGATCCTTTTCGAAGTACTTCTTGTATTCCGACCAGGTGGTCGCCGCAATGGTGCGCATCTCGCCACGCGCCAGCGCGGGCTTGAGCAGGTTGGCTGCGTCGTTCTGGCCGGCCGCGCCACCCGCGCCGATCAGGGTGTGCGCCTCGTCGATGAACATGATTATTGGTTTGGGACTGGATTTGACCTCCTCGATCACGCCCTTCAGGCGGTTCTCGAATTCCCCCTTGACGCTGGCGCCGGCCTGCAACAGGCCAAGGTCGAGCGACAGCAGTTCCACCCCATGCAGGATCGGCGGCACGTCGTCGGTGGCGATGCGCATGGCCAGGCCCTCGACCACCGCGGTCTTGCCTACGCCGGCCTCGCCGGTGAGGATCGGGTTGTTCTGACGGCGGCGCGTGAGTACGTCGATCATCAGGCGGATTTCCGAATCGCGGCCGAGCACCGCGTCCAGATGGCCATCGCGGGCGCGCTGGGTCAGGTTCACGCAGTACTGGTCCAGGTTTGGGCTGCGGCTCGGCTTGCCGCCGGTGCTGCCGCCCGCACCCGGGGTGGCGCCGTCGCCGACCGCCCCGCCACCGGAGGCATCGCCGAGTGCACGTGCGTCGCGCGCTTCGGTGGAGGCCTCGACCAGGGAATGGAAATTCTTCGTCAGGGTTTCGAGATTGATCTTTTCCAGGGAACGCGCACTGACCGAGACCAGGCGGCGCAGTTCGGAATCTGCAAGCAGGGCGATCAGCAGGTGTCCGCTGCGGACCTTGGCTTCGCCGTATTCAATCGAGGCCCAGGTCCAGCCATGTTCGAACAACTTGGGGATCGTCGCGGACAGCGCTGGTGTGCGCTGGTTGCCGGTCTTGAAGCCATCGAGTGCCTTGCCAAGCTCGCGCTCCAGCGCTTCCGGTGCAATCTCGAACTGGCGCAGGATGCGGCGGATGTCACTGTTCTCGACTTCCAGCAGCTTGAGCAACAAGTGCTCGACCTCGACGTCGTAATGACCGCGGGACATGCACAGCCCCGCGGCACCTTCCATCGCGCCGCGGCAGGTGGTGTTCAGACGTGCGACGAGCGATCGTAGGTTCAGTGCCATGATTGGCCTCCCATTGCGGAAAAGTGGAATTCACAGTCCTGTGCCGGGCGCGGATCGTTGCGCCCGCCCAGCCAGGTGTTCCAGCCCAGTCGCGGGCGATCGACATTGCGTGCGCCCAGCCGCAGCGTTGGTACCTGGTCGGCCCGCAGCGACAGGCGGATGCGCAGGTCCAGGGCCAGGCCGGTCAGGAAGCGGCTGAGCTCGATGATGTCGGGCAGCATCGCGCCAGTCGGCAGCAGTGCATTGAAGCGCTTGCGGTCGATTGGGCCGATGGTCAGGCGCAACGTGGTCTGGCGATCCCAATATGCAGCGCCCAGCACGCAGCCGTGGCCCAGCCGGTTTGCTTGTTGGCCCAGCCGGGTACGCGCGTCGGTGCCGATGGTTTGCCAGGTGCCGAGACAGCTATTGGCGCGCACGGGAGCACCCACGACCGCGGAGACCACCTGCGCCAGCGAGACTTCGCCATGTGGGCGCTGCGCGATCAGGCCAGAGAAATAGGTCATCGCCGCGCCGGGCAGCGGCTTTCGGGCCGTTGCGCCTGTGCGGTTGCCCGGATGCAACTGCGCCTGCAACGCCGGCGTGCCCATGCCGACGATGTGCTCCAGGTAACGCAAGACCGAATTGTGGAAGCCGAACTGGCGGCCGATTTCAGGCCGATGCTTGGCCCAGGCTAGCCAGAACAAGGCAACCAGTCGGTGATTGAACAGGTCCAGGAATTCATGCGCACTGCGGTCGCGCTGCACCTGTTGGCGTGCGATCAGCAGTTCGGTGTAGGCGCGGGGCAGCACGCCGGACGGACCAGTCAGGCCCAGAAAGTTGACGCATACACGCGTGGCTGCTTCGGTGCGGGTGACCGATTGCAGTTCCGCCGGAGGGAACGACAGCGATGCTGGCGTGGTGAAGCGCAGGGGGCCGGGGCGGGCGCCGGTGCCGCGTCCGTCAAACCCGTTGTCGCCATACATCAGGCGCACGGCCTGGAAGAAGCCGAACCGGCCCGGATCATGTAGCAGGCGATCGATCGCCGGCTGCATCGGATCGTCCGCGGGGACACGTTCCGGTGCGTAGCGCGCGTCCGGGTCGCGGGGCGGGTCGGGCGGGCCTTGGCTCATTGCGGCTGGCTCATTGCGGCTGGCTCATCGTTGCAGACTCAGATGAGCGGCTGCGCGCCACTGCGCGGCGGGAAGCGTGCCATCCAGCCTTCGCGCTGCTGGGTGCGCACGCTCAGGCGGGTATAGGAATTGGCAGTGCAGTACAGGCCGAAAAAATGATCCAGTACGCAGGACATCAGGTAGACGCCGGAGCCCACGTACTGGTTCTCGTCGAACTCCAACTCGATTTCGGTGCCACGCACGAAGGCCTGGCGCGGAGCTTGCCCGATGCGCGTGGTCGACGGACCGCCCGACACATCGGTGATACCGGCGATCTGCTTGCGTACCGTCACCGAGTCGGCGAAGTTGTACAGGCTCAGGATCTCAAGCAGCGCTTCGCGGCCCCCATCGATAATCGACAAGTGGTTGAGAGACAGGTGCGATATCAACCGCCATTGATTCGCCATGCGCATCGGTGCACGCCAGGTCGCGCTGGGTTTCTTGAGCAGGCGCGCACTGGCGATCACGCCGCCCTGTTCCAGTTGCAGGTTGCTTTCGTCGCCTCCGAACGGCAGCGACGATGGCAGGTCGCGGTTGGTGCAGGTCAGGCTCACTGAAAGCGTGTCGACCACTGGCGCCCGCGGATTCATGTCGCGGTCGACCAGGCTGATCATCACGTCGGTGCCTTCATCGTTGGATTGCATGGATGGTCGACGTTGCAGGTACCAGTAATTTCCGGCGCCATCATCATGCAGGCCGTGTTGAACCGAGTAGGCAGGGTGGAACTCGACCACGTCGTGGCCACCGGGGTTGCGGCTGAACTTGCGAACCCAGTCGACCGAATAGACCTCAAGGCCAAGCGGGCGGCGCACGTCCGGCACGATCTGGTATTCGTGGCGCTCCTGCGAGACACGGATCGGCTCGCCTTGCTGCTTGAATAGATTGACGATGGGCGTGCAGAACAACTTGAATGTTTCCGCCGACACCGTTTGTTCGAGCCTCTGCAGGCGATCCGGGCGCCCGAGCGTTCCCAGTTCGATGGTAATTTCCGCTGCACGCCCGAAGCGCGAGAAATCCAGGCCATTGAGGTCGATGAACAGGAATTTCTCCGGCAGCACGAAGAACTCCTGGATCAGCCTGTAGCCCAGGAACGAACGCGGGTCGTAATCGAGCAGGGCGTCGTCGTCACCGAAACCAACCGGCTGCAACGCACTGGCCGGCAAGTTCAGTGGTGGCACCTGGGTGGTGTCGTCGGGCGCGCGCAAGGTGATCCCTGCGACGGAATTGAGCAGCACCTCGTGTAGCGCGTGCACGAGCGGGCTTTCGCCGTCCAGGTACATGCGCAGGCGTTCAATCGGAAGCTTCGACAACTCGGTCTGGCCTGTGGCTTCGATGCGGATGCGCAGCGTCGCCACCGTCTGGTCCTGGGTCACCGCGAAGGCGGACCGCTCGGCCGCTTCCAGGCGAGCATCGGCGATCCTGATCGGCCAGACCTCGACCGGGTACCCGGTGCGATAGCGAACCGGCAGCCCTTGCACTGGCCGGCTCAGCAATTCACTGTGCCGGGGCAGTTCCTGCATGGTGCTGATCTCGGCACCCGGCGCCAGCTGCAACTGGGCGATGGACATCGACGGCACCGGCCGCAGGAAGTGCGGGTACAGCACCGACAGCATGGCCTCGGTGATCTGGGGGAATTCGTCGTCGAGTTTCTTGTGGATGCGAGAGGTCAGGAACGCGAACGACTCGATGATGCGTTCAACGTGCGGGTCTTCGCAGACCTCGCCTTCCATCTGCAGGCGTGAGGCGATCTTCGGGTACTTCGAGGCGAACTCCTTGGACAAGCGTCGAAGGTAGGTCAGTTCGTTCTCGTAGTACGGCAGCAGATCTTCTAGCATGGCGATCCCGCGCGTGGCCGGGCGACGCAGCTTGCGCGCCCTTTGATCTACACAGGCTAGATAGCCATCCCCGCTGCGGCCATTCGCCGGAAGGTGTATGTCATCTGGATCTGCGTGGGCCCAAGGTCCAGGGGGTGGCCATCCATGGCCACCCTTTGCTACCCGAAGCGCGCCTCAATCCTCGACGCAGAACTCTTCATCCGGAACTGCACAGTCGCGCAGCTCGGCAGGGCCGCCACGGGTCTTGATACCGCTGGCCGCGGCGCTCCCCGCTACCGCCTTGGGCAGCAGCAACCACATCTGCACGGGTTGGTTGGTGGCCAGCGCCATCTTGCCGGCCTTGTCACCGAAGCCCCAGAAGAAATCACCGCGCACACTGCCGCGGATTGCGCCGCCAGTATCCTGCGCGAATACCAGCCGCTGCATTGCTCCCTTGCCGCCAGGCTGCTGGCCATTGATGAAGACCGGTGCCCCCAGTGGCGTGGCGCGTGGATCCACCGCCATTGAACGACCCGGGCTGAGCGGTACGCCAAGTGCGCCGATCGGGCCTTCAGGACCATCGCCGATACGGCGGAAAAACACATAGCTGGGGTCGGTGATGCCGGTCTTGGGCACCGCAGCGCCTTCACCAACTGCTTGGCCCGCGGCCTTGCTGCTGCCACTGCCTTCGTATTCGGACATGTCCATGCGTGCGCCACCGGACGACTTGCCGCTGCCGCTACCGGGGCGTGCGGCCGAGGCAACGATGTCCTCTTCGGGCGGGATGTACGCACTCTCATCGGCGACCGGCGCAGTCAGCAGGGCGGCAATCATCGCCTCGACCTCCGAGGACTCGACGCGGATATCATTGGTACCTGCTGCCGGCCTGCTGCTGGCCGCGGGCCGCGACGAAGGGCGCTTGCCGGTGGTCTTGCTGGTGCTCTTGCCGGTGCTCTTGCCGGTGCCAGAGGGCCTGGATGCCGAAGCGGACGTATCACCGGACAGGGCGGCAACGATGCGCGCGACCTCATCGTCCAGCGCACCGTTGCCACCTGGCTTGCGTGCGCCGCGCGTGCCGCCGGGAATATCGATGGTCACCGGTTGCGACAATCCGCGCGCTTTGAGAGCCTGCAGCATCGTGTCCGAGTCGCCGCGGGTTGCGGTGGGCATGAACGGGAAGCCGTTCTGCTCCGCATAGGCGAGGCGAATCAGGCCCCCGTCCTTGAGCTGGATCTTGCCCGAACCCTGGATCTGCATCGACCACAGCTTGAACGGGTCGGCGACCCAGGCCAGCACCGGCGCGTCGATGCCGTTGGCATCGATCTGCTGGCGATTGAGATAGGGGCGGATGGTGTCGCCGACGATGCGTACGCGATAACGCTTGTCTCGATTGTTGGGACTGACACCGGCCAGGTCGATCTTGTAATGCCGCGCGCCTGATGCACCCGCTTCAGCGCCAACCAGCTTGCCCTGTGACGCCTTCAACCATCGGCTCGACTGGCCGGCGATGGTGCGCGAATCCACCATGTACATGTCGTTGGGGATGCCGTAGAGCGGATACTTGTAGGCACCCTGGCGGCTCAGGGAACCAGAGATAAGCGGTTCGAAGTAACCGGTCAGTTTGCCGGTCGCGCTGCGGGTCGAGGTCAGCATCTGGTAGGCGTAGAACTCGTCGTGCATGAACTGCTGCAGCGCGGCGTCGGTCTTGGGCAGCTTGGCCAGCCTGCTGCAGATCGGCGCCCATGCCGAACGGCGCTTCATTGCTTTGCAATTGCTCGCGAAGCCGGCAGCGGTTTCTTCGAAGCTCTCGTTGTTCCAGCCGGGGATCTCGTCAAACAGCACCGGTACATAGGCCGCCGTCTTGGTCGCGAAGGCAGGTCCAAGGTTCGGGTTGATCGGCGCGGGCGGTACATCCGGCGCACTTTGCGCGGCGGCGAGGCTGCTGAGGGCGATGCCCAATGCGAGCAACGGCGTGTGCAGCCGGTGCTTGATCGAGGTGATGGACTTGATTGGAACGATACGGTGCATGGCTCTTGCCTCCACGGCCTCGAAACCGGGCCGCGCGTCTCACATCAGGCTGCGCCGGCGCTGTGGCCGCGGCAATACGGCGTACGCACTATTGCCCGCGGCGGGCGTTGTCCGGCTTTGATCAGGCACGCATAGCGCATTGGTTCAAGCGCTTTCCATCCGGAACCCTGTTGCGTCAGAGGCCCTGCAGCTTGCGCGATGCCACCACGGCTTCGACCCGATTACGCACATTCAATGCGCGGAAGATCGCCGCCAGATGGATCTTCACGGTGCCCTCGCTGATGCCGAGGTCGCGTGCTATCAGCTTGTTTGGCTTGCCTTGCGACAGCAGCCGCATCACGTCGATCTGACGCTCGGTCAGCAAGGTGCGCAGGCCATCCAGCGATCGGGGGGAATCGAAACCCTGTGGCCCGGACGCGGCGGCATCGACCGGTTGCCAGCCCTGCGCCTGTGCATTGGCAAGCAACAACGGCGGGATGTAGATGCCACCGGCCAGCACCAGGCGAATTGCAGACAGCATGACGTCCGGCGAATAGGCCTTCGGGATGAAGCCAAGCACGCCCAGGTCGATCAGTGAACGCATCAGCTCCGCGTCTTCCGAACCCGACAGCACGATGACCGGCAGCGAAGGCGCCTGCGCGCGCAGCTTGGCGACGTGTTGATGGCCCTGGGTGCCAGGCATGGCGATGTCGATCAATGCAAGGTCGAGTTGGTCGGCGTGTTCTGCGACTGCTCGATCAAGTTCCTCGATGTTCATCGCCACCACCGCTTCGACGTTGGGATCAAGCTCGGCGAGCTTGATCTTCACCCCTTCGATGATCAAGCGATGGTCATCTGCGATCAGCACCTTCATGGACATCTTCCCTGGCGCGCGGCGTTGCGGACGCAACTGCGCTCAATGGCAGTGACGATATTCCGCAACCATTGCGGCCAGCAATGGCAAAGCGCCGTTCCTAAGGCATAGCTCCGACGACATATGGTTGCAGGTGGTGCGCACCCGAAGAATGAAAGACATCCGCGCCTGCCGGCGCAGCCCATGAGTGCCGTCGAGTTCCAATGCATTCCAATGACTAGGGCATCCCGCCAGCGCATCGACCTTCCGCACGCACGCAATCATGCGTGCGCAAGCCACCCGTGGGGATACCGGCCGGTGGTGATCCTGGGATTGCTGGCGGCCATCGGGTCCGCAGATGCGATGCAGCAAGCGACAGTCGTGCAGGATCCATTCCAGCCCAAAGGCATCACACAGGACTCGACTGCCGCGCCACCCGAAAACCGCGACATCCCCGCGCGGGCCGCAAATGATGCAGCGGCGGCACAGCCCGAACCAGCCTCGCCAAAAGTTCCCGACAAGCAGGATGCCGTGCCGCAGGCGTCGGCCACGTCGGTAAATGCCGCACAGGAAATCGAAGCGCGTTCCAGCGTGCTCGTCCCGACGCCTTCGCCCGACGCAGCGGCTGCCGCGCCAAACGCTGTCGCGACCATGCGTGGCGTGCTGTTCCGTATCTTCCCGCCGACCCGCACGACGCTCCCGGCCGAGCTGGCAGCTGCCGTGCCGGCCAACGCCAACGTCGATGACGTATCAAAGGAGACTGCAGCAGATGCGGGACGGGATCCGGCAGTGTTACCCGCGCCGGCCGCGATGGCACCCGCGCCAGTACCTGTGCAACCACAGCCCAGTTACCTGCTTGGCACCATTCATTTCGGTACCCCGGAAGAGCAGGGCGTGGATTACGCGGTCCTCGAGAAGGCGCTTGCGGAAGTGGACACGTTCGTCAACGAAGCCAACCTGGACGAAACATGGCAACCCGCCTACGACGACTACCGTTGGTTGTCGTCATCGCAGCCGCTGTCGACGATGGTGAGCAAGGACAGCTATGCGATGGCACGATCGCTGCTGCCGGACGTGCGCGTGCAGGATTTGCGGCGGATGAAGCCGTGGTCGGTGCTGGCCCTGCTGGAAGCGCGCGGCGAGGCCGGAGGTGAGGCAACCATGGACGCGCGCTTGCAGCGCATCGCGGTTGCATCTGGAAAGCGCCTGGTGCATTTGGAAACGCTGCAACAGCAACTGCAGGCACTGGATTGCGTGCCATCGACGGAACAAGCGCTGGTGCTCGACGAACGCCTGCGCGCGCCATGGATCATGCGCGATGAGTCCGCGGCGGCGATGCGCCATTACCGATCGCGCGACCTGGGCGCCTGGCTGGCCGACATCGACCACATGGATGGCCTGAGCGATGCCGGCAAGGCGATCGAACAGCGTTCGCGCCATTGCCTGCTGGAAGAGCGCAACGCGCGTTGGGTCGGGCAGCTGGAGACGTTGTTCCAGGACGGACCAAGCTTTGTCGCGGTTGGTGCAGTGCACCTGGTGGGCGCCAACGGCCTGCTTGCGTTACTGCGCCGCGATGGGTTCCGGATCGAGGAGGTGCCGCTATGAGCGGCTTTTTGCGTTCAACAGGATGGGTGGCGCGTACTGCGGCACGAACAGCTGCGCGACCAGTGACTGGGGCGTGTTTTCAGGAGTTATTCCAGGAGTGTGGGGGATGAGTGGAGAGCGGCAGGTTCATTGGGGGCAGGGCGCCTTCCTCAGTCCACAACACCTGCAGGCGCAAGACGCCTGGCAGCAGGCCAGTCGGCACGCCCTGCACCTGCGGCTGACGCCGTTCCCATGGGGCTATGAGTCGTTGCAGTTGCGCGAGGATGCGCTGGGCAGCGGCATCGTCGACATCGAACGCTTCGTGCTGGTCACCCGCGCGGGCGAGCGACTGATCGGCGGTTCGATCCAGACCGATCCCGGCAACACCCGCGTGCTCCAGCGCAACATCGCGGAGATCAAGGTCGCCAACAACGATCCGATTCCGGTGTGGCTGGTGTTCAACCGTGAACGCGCGCTGCAGGGGCTGGCCGCGCGGGAGTCCGAACGCCTGCTGGCGCGGCATGCGCTGGCCACCGACAACATGGCCGATCCGTTCGATCCGCAGGCGCCGGCGGCCGATGTCGATTTCCTGTTGTACCAGCCGAATATCGTCACCGGACTGGACGAGAACGCCGAGGTGATCGTGCGTTCCTCGGACAGCTACAAATTCGCCGAACTGCTGCCGGCGGGGCCGGGCAAGTTCAAGCTGTCGCACGATTACATCCCGCCCACCTCGGCGATCACTGCCTCGCACAACCTGTCGCGCTGGACGCGTGCATTGCGCGACCTGCTTGTCTCACGCGGGCAGGACTTCGCCTCGGTCAAACGCCAGCGCGGCATCCGCGCGGCCTCGACCAGTGCGCAGGAAGTGATGCGGGTAGTGATGATGCAAACCTTCGCGCGCTACATCACCTTGTTCCAGGAACACGCGAGGCTGGGGACGATCGGTGCCTATGCGATGTACCAGGACCTGCGCCGGCTGGTGGCGGAGTTCTCGGTGTTCTCCGAGGACATCGGCTATTTCGGCGAGTTGGCCAACAAGCCACGCGAGACCGAACTGCCCGACTACGACCATGACGACCTGCGTCGCTGCTTCCGGATCGGCTTCGACCGCGCCGAGGCCCTGATCAAGGCGCTGACGGTGGGCGCCGAAGTCGGCATCACCCTGGCCTACGACGGGCGGTTCTATCGCGCAGACCTGCCGGCCAACCTGTTCGAGAACGACAAGACCCGGTTCTACCTGGCGTTCGAGTCGGAGCAGAAGGGCGCCGACCTGTTCGCTCGGCTCTCGCGCACAGGCAAGATTGCTTCGATGGACGAGATGCCGCGACTGCTGTCGGCGGCGCTGTTCGGCCTGAAGATCGACCTGTTGCCGGTGCCTCCGGAAGAGCTTCCGCAGAAGAGTCCGAACACCACGTACTTCCTCGTCGACACCACCCATCCTTTCTGGCAGATGATCAAGAACGGCCGCAATATCGCGGTGTTCTCCGACCTGCCGGCCGACTCGACCGTGATTAAGCTGTTCCCGGTCGCCACGCAGGACTGAACGCATGGCTCGACTGCTGCACCACTTCATCCCCGTGTTCACGTACGGCCTTGCGCTGGACGAGAAAGTCAACGGCGGCCAGGCCAACGAGCCGGGCGCGTCGATCGTGGCGCGCTCGCGGGAATTGATCGACCGCGCCAAGACCGCGGCCCAGGCCGATGGCAAGCGACCGGAGCAGGCGGATGGCGCCGCATTCGCGGTGGTCGCCTGGATCGACGAGATCATGGCCCGCAACCCGACCTGGCTCACCGGCAGCATCCCGCTGCAGGTGACGATGTTCAACACCAACAATGCCGGCAACGAATTCTTCCAGCACCTGTCGGCGCTGAAACAGGACCAGGACGAGATACGCGAGGTCTATTACCACGCGATGCTGTGCGGCTTCGTTGGCCAGTACTACTACGAGAATGGCGATACCGGCGAACTCGGCAAGCTCAAGGAACTGCATTCGCGGCAACTGCCGGTCGCGCCGGCACCGATCCATACCCTGCGCGAGGAGAAGATCACACCGCAGCCATATGGCATCGAGGATCCCTCCGGTCCGCGCCTGCCCCGGCAATGGGATCGCACCTTGCTGCGCATAGGCGCGCTGGTCGCGCTGCTGATCCCGATCGGCTACCTCATCTACATCCTGCTGGCAGCGCCTAAACCCAATATCCAGGTGCCGGTACAGGACGCGCTCGCGGGCTTCCCGTGCTCCGACCTGACGATCGACGAGGTCGACGAGGACAAGGGCACTGTCAAGGTATCCGGCTATGTGTCGCGGGCGGACGACATCAGCGCGGTGAGACAGAGGATCAATGGCGTGGAGGGCGTGAAGTCCTCCACGGCCGAAGTGCAGCTGCGGATCTGGCCGCATTGCGAGGTGGTCAAGATCCTTGCGCCGTTCAAGGATCGCAACAGCGATAGCGGCTATGGCCTGACCATCACGCCGAGCACGGGCCACTCGGACCGTTTCATCGAGAACGAAAGCGTCATCGCCAAACTGCAGCAAGCCAACTACGACGGTTATGTATACGTGGACTATTTCACGGTGACTGGCCAAGTCGCGCACATGTACCCGAACACCGGCGAGCCGGATAGCGGCCGCTTGATCCGCTCGAGCGAGCAGTTCGAAGTCGGCGCCACGCCGACCAAGACCTGGACGGTCGCGCCGCCATTCGGCCAGGAGTTGATCACGGTCATTTCCTCGCCGACACCGCTGTATTCGGAACCGCTGCCGGAAATCCAGACCGCCGAGGAATACCTTCCACGCTTGCGGCAGATGCTGGAAGCCAACAAGGGCAATACCAAGTTGGTCGCGACCTACCTGTTCATGCAGACGGAGCCCGCACGATGAACCCGCTGGATCTCGTCGAAAGAATGTTCAGCAGCTTCGGTTCGATGTTCAGCCGAATCGGATCCCTCTACCGGCCGGTCGCCGAAGGCGCCAAGAGCCCATGGCTGCGGCGGATCCTGGTGACTCTGTTGTTGTTGATCGTGCTGGCGGGCCTGGTGTTCCTGGGCTTGGCGTTCATTCCGCAGATCCCCATGCGCTTCTGGCAGGTACTCGGCATCTGCGTGGTGGCGGTGGTGGTGCTGTGGTGGTTCGCGTCCGGGCGGCGCAAGGCGTCACTCAAGGGTCGCACGCGCAAGCGGATGGGCGACCTGGGACCCGGCAATGCCGAAGACGAACGCGAGCCACTGCAGAAGATGACCGCGGCGATCGAAGAGGCCAAGCGCACGATCGCCCGTTCCCCGGACATCGCCAAGGGACGTGCGCCGCTGTACCGGATCCCGTGGGTGATGTTCATCGGCGATCAGGCAGCCGATGTCGATGGTGTGTTGCGCGCTGGTTGTGAAGTGTCGCCGTTCCCGCCGCCCGACAGCAACGACATGGATGCCGGCGATGTCTGGCGTTGGTGGTTCTTCAAGTCGATGATCGCGGTCGAAATGCATCCGCGCGTGGTCTGCGACAACGGTGCGCGACTGGATCGCGGCCTTTGGTACCAGTCCTTGATGAAGCTCGCCGACGAGCGCGAGAAGCTGCCGTTGAACGGACTGGTGGTTGCGGTCTCGGCGCAGACCCTGATGGGGCCGGCCGATGCGCTGAAGGACACCGCGACCCGCCTGCGCCGATTGGTCGACGAGGCGATGGAGCATCTGCAGGTACAGATGCCCGTGTACTTCGTGGTCAGCGGCCTGGATCGCCTGCCCGGTTACGCCCAGGTGCGTGCGACCCTGCCGGCGGAGGCCTTCACCCAGGCGCTCGGCCATCGATTCGCCGACAACGAGGTGGTCAGTGCGGCCAGCAGCGGGCGCATCGAGGACGTGATCAAGCCCATCGAAGATCGCCTGCATGCGCTGCGCATGACCGCGATGCGCACGCAGGCGACGCCGCAGTCGCGCCGCGCCGTGTTCGATTTCGTCGAGTCCTTGCGCCAGGCCGGGCAAGGGCTTTCGCTGTTCGTGGCACTGATGCTGGAAGACAACCCGTTCCAGCGCACCCCGCGTTGGCGTGGCCTGTACTTCGTCGGCGCCGCAGACGATGCGAACCGCGGCGGTGCCTTCGTCGCCGACCTGTTCACCCGCTTCCTGCCCAGCGACCAGCCACTGGCTGGTACCAGTTTCAGCGGCAAGGCCGGGCGCATGGCGATTGCAGGTCTTGGCGTGCTGGCGATGCTGGGACTGTCGGCTTCGCTGGCTTATGGTCTTTCAGCGGCGCGCAGGGACGATACCGCGCTGCTCGCGCAAACCAGGAGCGCCTGCGCCGAGGTCGCCGATCGGACCTCAAGCGGGCGCATCAACTGGGTGGCAGGCTGCGGGCGCACCATCGAATCGCTGGAAGCAGCAGCCAGCGGCACCCTGCTGAGTTTCGGCATCCGCCGCGCCGACGACGATATCGTCAAGCTCAAGCAACGGGTGATCGAGGACTTCGCCAACCTGATCCTCGCCCCCGAGGACCAGATGCTGGCGACCGACATCGACCGCAATCGTGCCGGCATCGAACATGTGCTGGCGATCACCCAGCGCTTGCGCCTGCTGGATGAGTGCCGCAGCAGCAAGGACGAATGTCGAAACCAGGAGATGCCGAACAACGTCAGCTTTGATGCGCGCTCGCGCCTGTTCGCGCCTTTCGTCAGTCCCGACCACGACACCCGGCGGGACCGCGACAATGCCGAGGCACTGTTCGCGACCTACCTCGGCTACATTCGCTGGCAAAAAAAAAACGTCCTTGATGCCGAGCATACGCGGCTGGAAAGCCAGTTGAAGAAATTGCTCGCGGGCTATACCCCGCGCGCCGCCGACCTGCAGAAATGGGCCGATGCACGCGGACCGGGAATGGACCTGGGGACCTTCTGGTTGCCCGAAGGCGCAGTGGTCGGGACCGAAGCCGGCGACACCGCGGCGGTATCCAGCGCTTACACCCGCGATACGTGGGATGGCATCGTCAAGCCGATGCTGGATACCCTGGAAGACCTGGCGCCACAACAGCAGGCCCGCATCGACGAACTGCGCAACAGCTACTTCAAGGATTACTTCAGCAACTGGGCCAAATTCCAGGCCAAATTCCCGGATGGGGTCGGACTTTGGCGTGGCCGCTACGGGGAGTTGCAGACGCGCGCAGGCAGCCAGGACAACCCCTACAACCTTTTTTTTCAGGCAGCCCAGCGCAACCTGTATGAACTGCCGCTGGATTGGCCGTTCTCTTCGCGCTGGGCCGCAACCTGGGCACAGATGAAGGCCAAGTGGCTGTCCTCGTGGCGGCCATTCGGTCGCTTCATCGCCGATTCGTCCAAGTTTGGTGGGGAAAACATCACGCCGCCGGTATGGTTGCTGGCCATGCACGATACCCAGGCGCGGGTGCTTGCAGGCCAGGAGGCGCAGCTCGCACGCGCCTATCTGCGCCTGCAGGCCGAAGGCACCGGGCAGGATGTGTACCAGATCGCCTCCGACCTGTTCGCCAGCAAGGGTCGTGCGGAGCAACCTCCGGCCAGTGAATACACCGCGCTCATCGACGCCGTGGATAAACCGGAGGAAAAATTCGCGACGGCGTTCAAGGGCGACGACCTTGCTGCCTGGTCGGTGGTGCGCGGACCCTCGAAGCTGCTGCTGTTCCTCACCGTACACCGGGCTGGCGAATACGTGCAGGACCGCTGGCGCGAGAGCGTGGTCAAGCCGCTCGCGAACCTGCCGCAGGAGCAGCAGATCGAAGCGCTGTATGGGCCGCAAGGCAAGCTCGGTGCGTTCGTCAACGATTGGCTGAAGCCCTTCATTTCGGAAAAGGAGCGCTTGCCGATGAAGGTCGGCGGCGTGGCGATGCCGTTGACGTTGGGCTACCAGTCCATGGTGGCCGCCGAACGCAAGTTCCTGCCGGTGCTCGACAACGGGCCGCCGTTCCTCGCGGGTAGTTTCACACTGACCCAACCCAGTGCGCTGGGCGCACTGGACGAGGGCGAGGGCGGCTCGGTGTTCGAGGTTGAATGCCGCGAGCGCGTGTATCGCGCCAGTTCCGCAGGCGAGTCACTGGCGGATGCCAAGGCGCAGGTGTTCTGGTCGCCAAGCAGCTGCCTGGCCGCGCGTATCCGCATCAACATGGTCGCGCCGCCAGCTGAAGAGACCCAGCCGCTGCAGGAATTCGACCCCGACACCAGCCAGATGCAGGCCGCAGAGGTTCCCGGCGAGGTGCTCAGCCTGACCCGCATCTACCAGGGACCGGAAGGCTTTGCCGAGCTGATCTCCGACTTCGCCAGCGGTAGCCATGTGTTCGGCATCGACGAGTTCCGCGAAAGCTACAGTCCGGCGCAGTGGAGTGAACTGCGCGGGCGCCTGTCGGCCGCGAAGTTCCGCAGCGCGCGGGTCTTCCTGCAAGTGGAATTGTCCGACCAGATGAAACTGTTCCTGGGAGCGCGCACCGCGCGTGCCGAAGTCCCCAACGTGATCCTTGAGTAGATCGCCGAGCGGGTCCCTCAAGCAACGTCCCGAGCCAACGAGCCAACCGGAGTAGCGACATGGCCATCGATATCAAAGAACTTCTTGCCCCGATCCCGGGCGACGACCCGGCCGGCAGTGACGCCAGCTTTTCCGACCAGTTTGACCGCATCCGTGAAGCACGGCGCGCGGACGACCCCAACCTGGCGCAGGGCGATTGGCAAACCGAACTGAAAGTCGCCGACTGGCGCGAGGCGCAAAGCCTGTCCGAAGACGTCCTGTTGCGTACCAGCAAGGACCTGCAGGCTGCCGTCTGGCTGGGTGAGGCAGCAATCTCGCGCTACGGGCTGGAAGGCGCCAGGGATGCATTCGAGTTGCTGGCAGGCATGCTGGACACCTATTGGGAAGGCCTGTATCCGCGCGCCGACGACGGCGATCTGGAGGAACGCGGCGGCAAGCTGGCGTGGTTCGCCAACTACGGTAGCCGTGCGTTGCAATTGACCCTGTTGAATGGAGACCCGCAGGCGCCACTGACCCTGGCGGAGTGGATCGATTCGCGCGAGGTCGACAATCTTGGGCGGCAGAGTGCAGAGGCCTACCAGGCCGCATTGGACGAGGGCCGGATCAATGGCGAAACCTTCGACACGCGCAGCCAGCAGATCGAGGACGCGCTGATCCGCGAGCGCATCGATCAGGTGGCCGCCGCCCGAGAGGCATACGCCCGCTTCAGCAGCCTGTCCGATGCCAAGCTTGGAAAGGAAGCGCCTAACCTCGCTCCGATCGACGACGCGCTGAAGAAAATCCAGCAGATCTACGCCAAAGTTGCCACGGCCAAGGGCATGGGGGGCGTTGCCGCGGTGGACGATGCGGGCGAGCCCATTGCGAGTAGCGCCGGCGAAGCGTCCAGCGGCGGGGGCGGTGGTGGCGGTGCCGCGGCGCTCGACCTCAATGCCGGCAGCCTGGCGTCCAAGGAAGCGGCGCTGCGCGCGATCGGCGAGATCGCCGGCTTCTTCCGCCGGACCGAGCCGCACAACCCGGTGGCCTACCTGCTGGATCGCGCCGTGGTCTGGGCCAACATGCCGCTCGAGCAGTGGCTTGCCGAGGTCATTCGTGACGAAACCACCTTGTCAACGATCCGGGAACGGGTCGGCCTGCCGCCATCGGTGTGAACCCGGGTATGCCGGGCACGCAATATCACTGGCTTGGCGGCCACGTCAAACGGCATATGCCCAAGTCTGGCCTTCCGATGGATGTTGCAGCACGGCTCGCATTCCTAGACTTGCCTCTACCAGCGGGGTCTGGCCTCGTAAGGCCGTTCCCTCCACCAGCACTGAATCCAACTACGCGTACGGGGAATCGTCATGGCCAAGAGGGAAAGCACCCAGCACAAACTCGATCGCGTACGCGCCCCGCGCGTGCAGCTCACTTACGACGTCGAAATCGGTGATGCCATCGAAAAAAAGGAACTGCCCTTCGTCGCCGGCGTGCTCGGCAACTTCAGCGGCCAGCCGGCAGAACCATTGGGGAAATTGAAGGATCGCAAATTCGTCAATGTCGACAAGGACAACTATGACGATGTGCTGAAGGGCATGAAGCCTCGGGTACAGATGCAGGTCGACAACAAATTGGCCGACGACGACTCCAAGCTCGGCGTGGAATTGAATTTCCGCAGCCTGGAGGACTTCTCGCCGGAACGCGTGGTAAACCAAATCGAACCCCTGCGCAAGTTGCTGGAAGCGCGTCAGAAACTGGCTGATCTTCGCAACAAGGCGGCCGGCAACGACAAGTTCGAGGACCTGCTCAATGAAGTGCTGCAGAACACCGACAAGATCGCGCAGTTGACCAAGGAAGTCGGGCCCAAGTCCGAGGAATGACCCGGCGCAAGAGTCGCGCACTGCACTGACTGTCGACAGACACCACGAAACGACCAAGCGAGCACAACACCATGGCCAATACCGAAACCCAGGCGGCAGGCGCCGCAGTTGCCGAAGCTGCCGAAGGCGGATTGCTCGACCAGATCCTCACCCAAAGCAAGATCGCGCGTTCCGATACGGAGCGTACCCGCGCCCGCGACCTGATTGCCGAGCTCGTGGCGCAGGTCAGCGATGGCGCGATGGTGGTGTCCAAGGACGCCATCGGTGCACTGGACGCGCGCATCGCAGAGATCGATCGTGTCCTGTCCGAGCAGCTTTCCGCCGTCATGCATGCGCCCGAGTTCCAGCAGCTTGAGGGCAGCTGGCGCGGCCTGAAATACCTGGTCGACAACTCCGAAACCAGTACCAGCTTGAAGATCAAGGTGCTCAATACAACCAAGAAGGAGCTGGTCAAGGACTTCAAGAATGCCTCCGACTTCGACCAGGGCGCGCTGTTCAAGAAGTGCTACGAAGAGGAATACGGGACCTTCGGTGGTGCGCCGTTTGCCACGATCATCGGAGATTTCGAGTTCGGCCGGCACCCGGAAGACATGTACCTCGTGGAGGAAATCTCGCACGTCTGCGCAGCAGCGCATGCGCCTTTCCTGAGTGCGGCCTCACCCGAGCTGCTGGGCTTCGACAGCTTCACCGAGCTGTCCGGCCCACGTGACCTGGCCAAGATCTTCGATACCGTCGAATACGCGAAGTGGAAGAGTTTCCGCGCCTCGGAGGATTCCCGCTACGTTGGCCTGGCAATGCCGCACGTGCTCGGACGACTTCCGTACGGACCGGACACGGCCCCGGTGGAAGCCTTCAATTTCGTCGAAGCGACCACTGGCACCGACCACAACAAGTACCTGTGGATGAACGCTGCCTACGCGTTGGGCACCAAGGTCACCGATGCGTTCGCCAAGTACGGCTGGTGCGCGGCGATCCGTGGTGTTGAAGGCGGCGGCTTGGTCGAAGGCCTTCCCACGCATACCTTCGCCACCGATGACGGCGAGGTGGCGCTCAAGTGCCCGGCCGAGATCGCGATCACCGACCGTCGCGAAAAGGAACTCGCCGACCTGGGCCTTGTGCCGCTGGTGCATTGCAAGGGCACCGACTACGCCGCGTTCTTCTCGACCCAGTCGGCCCAGAAACAGAAGGAATACAACACCGACGCCGCCAACGCGAACGCGCGCCTGTCCTCGCAGCTGCAGTACATCTTCGCGGTCAGCCGCATCGCCCATTACCTCAAGTCGATGATGCGCGACAAGATCGGCAGCTTCGCCTCGAAGTCCAGCGTCGAGCTGTTCCTCAACAACTGGATTGCG
>JBBQHK010000039.1:0-24100 GCA_038323895.1 Lysobacterales bacterium
ATCTGCTGATGGACAACCGCCACCACCAGACGCCCGCACAAGTCACCTGCGCACACTGTCAAAGATCTCAGGTCTAGGCCTCAGCGCCTGTCCCAGTCCCCCAATCACCTAAGTGCCCGAGGGAGCCGCACATCATACAAGATTTTCCACTTCCGTCAATACCGCGTGAGGAAGATTTTTTAGAGCCGCTTCAGCGTGCCGGCGTTGCCGGTGCTGGGCAGGGCGCGAATCATGCATGAGCAATCCGCGCAGTGGAAGTCTTGCGCCTTGACGTGATCCATGCTGCGGGCGAAGGTGCGCCGTCCCCGAGGAGCCTTCCATGCGTAAAACCGTCCTGATGTTGCTGACAGCGTGTTCACTGACTGCCTGTGCCAGCGCGCAGGATCCGTGGGTGGAGCTTGCCGGCCACCGCTACGCCATCGAGGTCGCCGACGATGACGCGGAGCGCGCGCGCGGACTGATGTACCGCGAGACGATGCCCGACGATCACGGCATGCTGTTCGTCCATGATCGCCAGGAACCGCAGGCGTACTGGATGAAAAACACCAAGATCGCGCTGGACATCCTCTACTTCGATGACACCCGCAGGCTGGTGTCGCAACAACGCGACGTCCCACCTTGTTCGCTGGGCGACGCCTGCCCGTCATATCCAAGCGATGCGCCAGCGCGCTATGTGCTGGAGCTCAATGCAGGCGAAGCGGCACGAATCAAGTTGGAAGATGGCGCACAGATGACGCTCGGCGGCGGCATCCCCGAAGCCAAGTGATGCGCACCGGGAGAGGATCAGCCCATCAGTTCGAAATCGTCCTTGCTCACGCCGCAATCCGGGCAGGTCCAGGTCTCCGGCACGTCTTCCCAGCGCGTGCCCGGCGCGATGCCATCCTCCGGCAAGCCGGTTGCCTCGTCATAGATGAAGCCGCACACCACGCACATCCAGGTGCGGTAGGCGACGGCAGGGATCGCGGTTTCAGACATCTCGGAGGCGACGCATATGGAAGAGCCGCCATTGTCCCATACGCACCTGCCGACTGAAGCCACGATGCACACGCAACCGCTGCGGCGTGGCCTGTACCTGATTACGCCGGATGAACGCGATCCGGCACGCCTGCTGGAACGCACCGATCCGCTGCTCCCGCATGCCTCCTGCCTGCAATTGCGCAGCAAGGTGATGGATGCCGCCGGCTTGTTCGATGCAGGATCGCGCCTGCGCGATATGTGCGCCGCCGCCGGTGTCACATTCATCATCAATGACGATGCTTGCCTTGCGCGCGCACTCGGCGCGGATGGCGTGCATCTGGGTGAACGCGACGGCGACATTGCCGATGCAAGACGCTTGCTGGGCGACGACGCGATCATCGGCGCTTCCTGCTACGACGACCTTGCGCGCGCGCGCGCTGCTGTTGCGGCGGGCGCAAACTATGTCGCATTCGGCGCGTTCTTTCCCTCACCGACAAAGCCCGATGCGCGTCGCGCCAGCCTTGACCTGTTGCGCGCAAGCGCGTCCATGCATGTGCCGCGGGTGGCCATTGGCGGCATCACCCCCGACAATGCACGCCAGCTGGTCGCCGCTGGCGCCGACCTGGTTGCGGTGATCAGCGGCGTGTTCGACGCGCCCGATCCGGTTGCCGCCGCCCTTGCCTACCTTTCCTGTTTCGATGACCCCACACATGCATCATGACCGCTCCCACGACCTGTTCACCCGCGCCCAGGCGCTGATGCCTGGCGGCGTCAATTCGCCGGTGCGCGCCTTCAAGTCGGTGGGCGGTGAACCATTTTTCGTACAGCGCGCCGACGGCCCGTACCTGTTCGATGTCGATGACAATCGTTACATCGACTACGTGGGGTCATGGGGACCGATGATCGTCGGCCACAACCATCCGCATGTGCTGGATGCCGTCATCCGCACTGCGCGTGATGGCCTCTCATTCGGTACCCCGAATCCGCTGGAAGTCACCATGGCCGAGACCATCGCCAGGCTGGTGCCCAGCTGCGAAATGGTGCGGATGGTCAACTCCGGTACCGAGGCCACGCTGTCGGCGGTCCGGCTGGCGCGCGGCGCGACTGGACGCAGCCGCATCGTCAAGTTCGAGGGCTGTTACCACGGCCACGGCGACAGCTTCCTGGTCAAGGCCGGCAGCGGCGCGCTGACCTTCGGCGTGCCGACTTCCCCCGGCGTACCCAAAGCCCTTGCCGACCTGACCCTCACCCTGCCCTACAACGACTTCGACGCGGCCACCGCGTTGTTCGACGAGTGCGGCAGCGACATCGCCTGCCTCATCGTCGAGCCCGTCGTCGGCAATGCCAATTGCCTGCCGCCGCGCGAGGGCTTCCTGCAGCATCTGCGGGCGCTGTGCTCCGCGCATGGCGCCCTGTTGATCTTCGATGAAGTGATGACCGGCTTCAGGGTCGCGCTCGGCGGTGCGCAAGCCCGGTACGGCGTGAACCCGGACCTGAGCACGTTCGGCAAGATCATCGGTGGAGGCATGCCGGTGGGCGCCTATGGCGGCCGCGCTGAACTCATGCAGCAGATCGCCCCCGCTGGCCCGATCTACCAGGCCGGCACGCTGAGCGGCAACCCGGTGGCGATGGCGGCGGGACTGGCGATGCTTGAACTCATCCAGGTGCCTGGTTTCCATGAGGACCTTGAACGCCGCACGCATGCGCTGTGCGATGGGCTGGAAGCCGCGGCGCATGATGCTGGCATCGCCTTAAGCACGCAGCGCATCGGTGGCATGTTCGGCATATTCTTCAGCACTGAAACCGTCGACACGTATGCGCAGGCGATGGCCTGCGACAGCGCCGCCTTCAACCGGTTCTTCCACGCGATGATGGACCGCGGCGTGTACCTGGCACCTTCCGCGTTCGAGGCCGGCTTCATGTCCAGCGCACACGACGACAGCGTGATTGAACAGACCCTGGATGCTGCCCGCGCGGCATTCGCAACGATATGATCGAGCGATGACGGGCGTCGATCAGGAGCGGAAATCCGAAAGTGCCGGACGCGGCCTGTTCGAACGCGAGCATTGGCCGGCAACCACCAGCGGTGCGCGCTACCGCTGGTATCGCCGGATCTTCCACCACGACAATCCGGACGAGCGCAATTTCGACCTGTTGCTGATCGTGGCGATCATCGCCAGCGTCTGCGTGGTGATGCTGGACAGCGTGGCGCCGATCAAGCTGCGCTGGCATGCGCAGCTCTACATCGCGGAATGGTTCTTCACCCTGCTGTTCCTGGTCGAATACGTGTTGCGGTTGTGGACCGTGCGACGGCCACTGCGCTACGCAACCAGCTTCTTCGGCGTCATCGACTTGCTGGCGATCGTGCCGACGTTCCTGTCCCTGCTGTTCCCGGCAAGCGCTTCCTTGGCGGTGGTGCGGATCCTGCGCATGCTGCGGATCTTCCGCGTACTCAAGCTCGCCGAGTATTCCAGCGAAGCCGGCATCCTGATCACTGCGTTGATGCGCGCACGTCGCAAGATCCTGGTATTCGTGGCGACACTGCTGACCATCACGGTGGTGTTCGGTGCGGTGATGTACGTCATCGAAGGACCCACGCATGGCTTCAACAGCATTCCCACAGGCATGTACTGGGCCGTGGTGACGATGGCGACGGTCGGCTTCGGCGACATCGCGCCCGCCACGCCGCTGGGGAGGTTCGTAACCTCGGTGCTCATCATCATCGGTTACAGCATCATCGCCGTGCCGACCGGCATCTACACTGCCGAACTGGCGCGCACCATGCAGCCGAAGCGGCGCAACGTGCGCTGCGGCGAGTGCGGCTTGATCGACCACGAAACCGATGCCTGGCATTGCCGGAAATGCGGGCGCGGACTACCCGAGGTATCCGAATGAGCACATCGCGCAACCTGCGCCCCGGCACCGTGGCCGTGCATGTCGGCAACGAGCCCGACTCCGCGACCGGCGCGGTCGCGCCGCCGATCCAACTGGCGACCACCTTCCGCCACGGTGCTGATGGCGCGCGCCAGGCGGGCTACGAATACCAGCGAGAGGGCAACCCGACCAACGACCGCTTGCGCGAGGCCATCGCCGCACTGGAAGGCGCGCAGACCGCACTGACCTTTGCATCGGGAATGGCGGCGATCAGCGGGCTGTTTGAAAGCCTGCCGACGCCGGCGCGGATCGTGATGCCCGACGATTGTTACGTTGGTTTACGGATGTACGCGACCGAGTTCCTGCCCGCACGCGGCACCGACGTCATGCGCGTGGACATGACTGATCTGGAGGCGGTACACACGGCCTGCGCCGATGGCGTGGACCTGCTCTGGATCGAGACACCGTCCAACCCGTTGATGCGGATCAGCGACATCACGACGCTGGCCGGCATTGGACACGCGCATGGCGCGCTGGTGGCCTGCGACAACACCTTCGCCACGCCGCTGCTGACGCGGCCAATGGAACATGGCGCGGACGTGGTGATGCATTCGACCACCAAGTATTTCGGCGGCCACAGCGACGTGCTCGGCGGCGCGCTGGCATTCGCCCGCGACGACGACTTTGCCAGGCACGTCGCTCATCGATTGCACATCACCGGCGCGGTGCTCGCACCGTTCAGTGCATGGCTGACCTTGCGTGGCTGCCGCTCGCTGTCGGCACGCATGGCGATGCACTGCGCGAACGCACGCAGGATCGTCGAGTTTCTTTCCAGCCATCCGGCGATCGAGCGCGTGAACTATCCGGGACTCGCATCGCATCCCGGCCACGATGTGGCGGCGCGGCAGATGCGCGACTTCGGCGCGATGCTGAGCGTCCAGCTGCATGGCGGTCGCGACGCCGCGCTGGCGATGGCTGGAAAATTGCGCATCTTCACGAATGCAACCTCGCTGGGCGGGTGCGAATCGCTGATCGAGCATCGCGCCTCGGTGGAAGGCCCAAACCCCAGCTCGCCGCAGAACCTGTTGCGCATATCCGTCGGGCTGGAAGATGTCGACGACCTGATCGAAGACCTGGCCCAGGCGCTGGACTGAGCGAACTCAGCGGCTGCTCCTGAACGCCTCGAGCGCTGCGCGCAGTCTCGACAGGCCGTCCGCGATTTCATCGTCACCGATGTTCAACGGCGGCACGAAGCGCAGGACATCGGGACCGGCCTGCAGTAACAAAAGCCCATGCGCAGCGGCATGGTCGAGGATTTCGCCGGCACGCCCGGCAAACGCCGGGTTGAGCACCGCGCCGAGCATCAAGCCGCGCCCGCGCACCTGATCGAACAGGCCAAATGACGCGTCGATTCCGGCCATGCCATCCCGCAGTGCCCGTGCTTGCCTGGCCACGTTCGCGGTGATGTCGTCCGAGGCCAACTTCCTCAATGCGACGCGTGCCACCGCCGCCGCCAATGGGTTGCCGCCGAAGGTGCTGCCGTGAGCACCGTACTGCATGGTCTGCGCGACCTTCGACCCCGCCAGCATCGCGCCAATCGGGAACCCGCCGCCAAGCGCCTTGGCCAACGTGACGATGTCGGGGGTCACCTCGTCCTGCCAGTGCGCGAACAACGTACCGCTGCGGCCCATCCCGCACTGGATTTCGTCCAGTACCAGCAGCGCCTCATGTGCGTCGCACAGCGCGCGCACGCCAGCCAGGAAGCCGGGCGCAGCTGGCATCACCCCGCCTTCGCCCTGGACCGGTTCAAGCATGACCGCAGCCACATCGCCTGTCGTCATCGCGGCCGCGAGCGCATCCAGATCATTGAAGTCGACATAGCGGAAACCGCCCGGCAGTGGCTCGTAGCCTTCCTGGTACTTGGGCTGCGCCGTCGCGGTGACCGTCGCCAGTGTCCGGCCATGGAAGCTGCCACGGAAGGTGACGATCACGCGCCTGGCGGGCGCGCGCCCGCTCGCAGTGGCCCACTTGCGCACCAGTTTGATCGCCGCTTCATTGGCTTCAGCACCGGAGTTGCAGAGGAACGCCCGCTCGGCGAAACGCGAGGCAGCTACCAGCTCCTGCGCAAGTCGAAGTGGCGGCTCGCTGTAAAAAACATTGCTGGTGTGCCACAGCAAGTTCGCTTGCCTAGTCAGCGCGGCGACCAGGTCAGGGTCGCAATGGCCGAGGCTGCAGACCGCAATGCCGGCACCGAAATCGACGTAGTCCCGCCCTTGCGAATCCCACACGCGTGCGCCCTGTCCGCGTTCCAGTACCAGCTCGCGTGGTCGATAGACAGGGAGGTAGTAGTCGCGCCCCAGTTCCAGCAATCGCTCGACCCTCGTGTCAGCACCCATGTTCGTGGCCATGCTCACCAGACTCCGGAGTTCGGCATCGATACCCACGGCTCGGCCGGCGGCAGGTTGCCGCTCTGCAGCAGTTCGACCGAGATCTGGTCCGGCGAGCGCACGAATGCCATGTGCCCGTCGCGTGGCGGTCTGTTGATGGTGTAGCCCATCGCCTGCAGGTGCGCGCAGGTGAGGTAGATATCGTCCACGCGGAAGGCCAGATGCCCGAAGTTGCGTGCGCTGCCGTAGTCCTCGGTCGTGCCGTCGTCCGCGGGCCAGTTCCAGGTCAATTCAAGCTCCGCATCGGGACTGTCGGGGGCTGCAAGGAAGATCAGACTGAACTTGCCCTGCGGGTCATCCTTGCGTCGCTTGAGTTCCAGCCCGAGGCCTTCGCAGAAGAAGCGCAGCGAGGCATCGACGTCTCGGACGCGGATCATGGTGTGCAGGTATTGCATCTTGGCTCCGGCGTGAACCGCTGCGGTGGAACTGTGACTCGAACGCGTTTCAGTCGAGGAAGAGGTCCGGGTACAACGGTTGCGAAGGATCCACCGCATAGCCTGACAGATCGGTGATGCCGGCCGCTGCAAGCACCTCGTCGTCGATCAGGAATTGGCCACTGAAGCCGGCGGCAGGCCGCGTCAGCACGGTATGCGCGGCATCGCCCATGATCGAAGGTGATCGCCCGTTGCCGAGGCTGACCCCAGGGATCATGTTCAGTGCATCGGTGGCGATCAGCGTGCGCGGCCACAATCCTTTGACCGCTACGCCTCGCGGGCCGAATTCGGCGGCCAGTCCCAATGTCACGAGACTCATGCCCATCTTCGCCAACGTGTAGCCCGTGTGCGGCGCCCACCATTTCGGGTCCAGTGACGGCGGCGGGCACAACGTCAGGATGTGCGGGTTCGGCGCCTGCAACAGGTGCGGCAGGCAGGCCTGCGCGCACAGGAAGCTGCCGCGCGCGTTGACCTGCTGCATCAGGTCGTAGCGTTTCATGGGCGTGTCCAGGGTGCCGCGCAGCCAGATCGCACTGGCGTTGTTGACCAGGATGTCGATGCCGCCGAACACGTCGACGGTTGCGGCCACGGCCGCGCGCACCTGGTCTTCCTCGCGGATGTCGCATTGCAGCGCCAGTGCCCGGCCACCGGCGGCCTCGATGTCCGAGGCTGCGGTGTGGATCGTGCCGGGCAGTTTTGGATTGGGAACCGAGGATTTCGCGACGACGGCAATATTCGCGCCATCGCGCGCAGCACGCAGCGCGATGGCCAATCCAATCCCGCGCGAGGCGCCGGTGATGAACAAAGTTTTTCCGGCAAGGCTGGCCATGACGTCGCTCCGCAAGTTTCTGGTCAGCCGAAGTGTAAGGGTCACTGCCTATAATCCGGCTTATGTATAGCGCCTGGTTCGACAACACCGTCGCATGGATCAGCGCACACCCACAGGCGGCGGGCGGGCTGGTCTTCCTGATCGCGTTCTGCGATGCCCTGGCGGTCGTCGGCATCGTGGTACCCGCGTTGCCCTTGCTTTTCGCGGTCGGCACCTTGATTGGCCTGGGACACCTGAATGGCCCTTACGCCGTGCTCTGCGCAGCGGCAGGTGCCTTCGCGGGTGATGCCATGAGTTATTGGATCGGCTATCGCTGGGGTCCGGCAATGCGCGATCTCTGGCTGTTCCGGCGCTATCCGCAGTTGCTGGATCGCGGCGAGAACCTGTTCCGCCACCATGGCAGCAAGGGAATTGTCATCGCCAGGTTCGTGGGTGCGGTGCGTCCATTTGTACCCGCGGTGGCCGGTATGGTTCGGCTGCCGTTGCGCCGATATGCGCCGGCCAGTGCATTCGCGGCACTGACCTGGGCAGCCACATTTCTGGCGCCAGGCTGGATCTTCGGTGCCTCCTATGAGGCGGTGGCGGCCGTCGCCGACAAACTCGTCCTGGTACTGCTTGGCCTGTTCGCCGTGTTGGCGCTGGCGTGGGCGGTGGTGCTCTATACATGGCGCTGGTTCGCTGTCCACGCCGACACCCTGCTTGCACGTGCGTTGTTGTGGACGCGGGCACATCCTCGACTGGGCCGCTATGCCGCAGCCTTGATCGATCCGCGTCGGCCCGAATCGGCCTCGCTGGTGATTCTGGCTGCCTGCCTGTTCGCGGTCGCCTGGCTTTGGGCCGGGTTGAGCGCGTCCCTGCTGCTGCAGGGTGGTCCATTGGCGGTGGACGAAACCCTGCATGCGGCGATGTTCGCGCTGCGTAACCCGCTGGCTGACCGACTGATGGCCTCACTGGCCGCGATCGGCAGTGCGCCGGTACTCGGCACGTGCTCGGCTTTCGCACTTGCCTGGTTGGTCTGGCGCAAACGCTGGATGGCAGCGGCGCATTGGCTCACGGCGATTGCCGTCGGCCTGTTGCTGACCGAGGGACTGGATGCCGTGATCGACATGCCACGTCCACCGACCGCGGTGGCCGGGTTCGGTTTCCCGTCGATCGCGGTGACCATGACGACGGTGGTGTTCGGATTCTTCGCGGTGCTGATCGCACGCGAATTGCCTGGCCGGCAACGCGTCTGGCCCTACCTGCTGACCGGCGTGGCTACCGCGCTGGTGGCATTCGCCCGCCTCTACCTGGGCGCGCACTGGCTGAGCGACGTGATGGCCGGGGTACTGCTGGGTGTCGCGTGGTTGCTGGTGCTGGGCATCGCTTACCGCCGCCATAGCAGCCGCTCGTTCTGGATGCGACCACTGGCGTGGACGTTCTACGGCAGCTTCGCGCTGGCTGCGTTGTGGTATGCACCACGCAGCGTCGATGCAACGCTGGACAGGTTCGATCCGCCGCCGCCCCAGGAATCGCTTGCCATGGCGGACTGGTGGATGCATGGACTGCGCGATACCCGTGGGTTCGATATTGAAATTGCCGGCCGCCTGCAGCCGCTGCAGCAAAGACTGCTGGCACATGGCTGGCAAGCACAGCCGGAGGCGGACTGGATAGCGGTGCTTGGCCTGCTCGACGACGATACCCCGCTGGCGGAGCAGCCGGTGTTGCCCATCGCGCTGGACGCGCATCCCGAAGAACTGCTGCTGCGCCGCAGCGGTGATCGCGCTGACCGAATCGACGTGTTGCGGCTATGGCCTGCACCTGCGCGACTTGCTGATGGCACGCCACTATGGGTAGGCCGCTTCGAGACCATGCAGGCGCGCAGGCGGTTGCGCCTGCTGATGCTGTGGAAACCATTGCCGTCGCGGGCAGGCCTGCCTGCCGACATGCGGGCGAGCCTCTCCACGTTCCCGCACCACGAAGTCGAAGGGCGCATGCATCTCCGCACCGACGCGCCCTGACTCGCGGAAGTTCAGGCGTCGCCCGTCTCCAGCGCGTCCGGCTCACTGGCGATGTCATCCAGCAGCCGTTGCAGGCGCGCATGCGGATCATCAAGCTGCAACAAAGCCTGCCGCTGCGCGAGCGAAAGCGGCAGCAGTTCTGCCAACTGCCAGCCGACCCATGTTGCATCCTCGAGCAGGGCGGGCTCGGGATCGGTCTTGGCATCGGTCACCTGGATCAGGATCCGCCGCAACAATTCGGCAAGCAGCGCATGCTCCGGACGTAGTCGCGGCGATGTCGTGTCCGGTTCGCAGAACTGCACGTCGGCCATGACCAGGCCGCTGTCTCGCACCCGCGTGTGCATCACGTGGAACCGCCGCCGGCCGCGTACCCGCAGCGACAGGAGGCCCTCGGGCGTCGTGCCGAAATCCTCGATCAACGCCTCGGTGCCGAAGGCCGCCGGGGTTACAGGCGTGCCGACCTCGATACCGTCCAGGATCAGGCAGACGCCGAATCCGCTGCCGCTGCGCCCGCACTCGCGGATCATGTCGAGGTAGCGCCGCTCGAAGATCCGCAAGTCCAGTGCCGCACCCGGCACCAGCACCGCCTTCAGCGGAAAAAGTGGCAGCAGCGTTGTGGCGTCAGCCATCGCGCAATGCGGCGAGGAAGCGCCGTGGCGCGCCGTCGAATCCGCCGTTCGACATGAACACCACATGGTCGCCTGTGCGTGCCACGCCATGCAGGGTGGTGATCAACGCATCGACATCGGGCAGCGCATGGCCCTCACCCTTCAGCGCGGACATCACCTTGCCGGCATCCCAGGCCAACTCTGGCCGATGCAGGAACACCACCACGTCGGCGCCGTCCAGCGATGGCGCCAGCGCATCGGCATGGGCGCCAAGCCGCATGGAGTTACTGCGCGGCTCCATGGCGACCACGATGCGCGCTACGCCGACCTTTGCTCGCAATCCCGCCAGCGTGGTGCTGATCGCGGTCGGATGATGGGCGAAGTCGTCGTAGATGGTGACGCCGCCTTGCGTGCCAATGACTTCCATGCGCCGCTTCACGCTGCGGAACGCGGCCAGCGCGGGCATGACCCCAGCTGCATCCACGTCCACTGCATGACACGCGGCCAGCGCGGCCAGCGCATTGAGCACGTTGTGGTCGCCGAGCAGGTCCCATTGCACGATGCCGAGTTCGTTGCCGTGATGCAGGACGGCGAATGCACTGCCGTCGTCGCGCAACTTGCGTGCGCACCACTCGAATGACCGGTCGAAGCCGAATTGCTCAACCGGCGTCCAGCAGCCCATCGCAAGCACTTCGCGCAGGCACTCGTCGGCGCCGTTGACGATCAGCCGGCCGCGGGCGGGCACCGTGCGCACCAGATGGTGGAATTGGCGCTGGATTGCGGCCACGTCCGGGAAGATGTCGGCGTGATCGAATTCCAGGTTGTTGAGGATTGCGACCAGCGGCCGGTAGTGGACGAACTTGCTGCGTTTGTCGAAGAACGCGGTGTCGTATTCGTCTGCCTCGACCACGAACTCGGAACCGCTGCCGATGCGCGCTGACACGCCGAAATCCTCGGCCACGCCACCGATCAGGAAACCCGGTTCGCGTCCGGCGGCCTGTAGCAGGTAAGCCAGGATCGAAGTCGTGGTGGTCTTGCCATGAGTGCCGGCCACCGCCAGCGTGTCGCGGCCGGGCAAGACCTGCTCGCTCAACCACTGCGCGCCCGAGGTGTAGGCCAGGCCGTGGTCGAGGACATGTTCGACTGCGGGATTGCCTCGGGACAACGCATTGCCGATGACGATTTCGTCGCAGTCGGCGGAAAGACTACCGGGCAGGTAGCCCTGCGATAGCGCGATGCCGAGTTTCTCCAGCTGCGTCGACATCGGCGGATACACGGCCTGGTCGCTGCCCTCGACCTCATGGCCGAGCTCGCGCGCAAGCGCAGCGACCCCGCCCATGAAGGTACCGGCGATGCCGAGGATGTGGAGTTTCAAGACAATCGCTCCAGGATTTCGGTGGATTTTCGAGTGCTGATAGCCGTCTGGCTTCGGAACAATGAACGCTCCCTGGAGGGCACCAGCGGCGTCGCCGGCATTGCACAACGCGGGAGTCTCTGGTTGGCAGGTGCTTTGCCGAATGAACCACCCTCAGCCCAGCCGTCTCCCTCCAGCTGGAGAGGGAGTGGAACGTCAGCCGATCTCATGTCCGGGCTGGATCGCTTCCAGGATGCGGGTGAACACTTCGTCCAGGCTACCGACGCCATCAACCACGGTCAGCTGGCCGTGCTGCCGGTAGTAATCGATCACCGGCGCGGTCTGGTCACAATAGATCTGCAGGCGGGTGCGGACGGATTGCGGCGTGTCGTCGGCACGGCCTTCGGCCTGGGCGCGGCCTGCAATGCGCTCGACCAGGAGCTCGGTCGCGACATCCAGTTGCACTGCATAGTCGAACGGCTGCTTCAGCCGGCCCAGCAAACCGTCCAGCGCGGCGGCCTGTGCCAGGTTGCGCGGGTAGCCATCAAGGATGAAACCGTTGCCGGTGTCCGGCCGGGAGAAACGATCCTCCAGCATGCCGAGCAGGATCGCGTCGCTGACCAGCTCGCCACGTGCCATGACGCCCTTCGCCTCCAGGCCAAGCTTGCTGCCGGCCGCCACCTCCGCACGCAGCAGGTCGCCGGTGGAAATATGCGGTGCCTGCAGGTGCTCCTTCAGCCGTGCCGCCTGGGTGCCCTTGCCGGAACCGGGTGCGCCCAATAGAACCAATCGCATCGAATCGCTCCAGAATGATGTCGTCGGCCGACGCTACACTGCCCCTGGCCTTGCGTGGCGGCCAGCTTACCGTATCCCGTCCACGATCCAGACCCCTTTGCCCAGGATTCCCAGATGCCTACCGGTACCTTGCTGTATGCCCAGTCAGGCGGCGTGACCGCCGTCATCAACGCCACTGCCTCGGCGGTGATCCAGGCCGCGCGGGCCAGGAAGGTCCGCGTGCTGGCGGCGCGCAACGGCATCCTCGGCGCCCTGCGCGAGGAGCTGATCGACACCTCGCCGATGACCAGCGCGCAGGTCAAGGCATTGGCGCACACGCCCGGCGGCGCCTTCGGCAGTTGCCGGTTCAAGCTGAAATCATTGGAGGCCGACCACGCGAAATACGAACGCCTGCTGGACGTATTCCGCGCCCACGACGTGCGCTGGTTCCTCTACAACGGTGGCAATGACTCCGCGGATACCGCCCTCAAGGTTTCCCAGCTGGCGGCCGAATACGACTATCCGCTCACCTGCGTGGGCGTGCCCAAGACCATCGACAACGACCTGGCGGTGACCGACTGTTGCCCCGGGTTCGGTTCCGCGGCCAAGTACACCGCGGTGTCCATACGCGAGGCCGCGCTGGACGTGGCGGCAATGGCGGAAACCTCGACCAAGGTCTTCATTTATGAGGCGATGGGCCGCCACGCCGGCTGGCTGGCCGCTGCCGCCGGATTGGCCGGAGAAGGCCGCAATGATGCGCCGCATATCATCCTGTTCCCGGAACGCGCGTATGACGAAGCCACCTTCCTGGCCCAGGTCGATGCCGTGGTCAAGCGCGTCGGCTGGTGCGTGGTGGTTGCAAGCGAAGGCATCCGCGATGCCGATGGGCACTTCGTTGCCGATGCCGGGGGCGGCAAGGACTCGTTCGGGCACACCCAGCTTGGCGGCGTCGCCTCGCATCTGGCGGGACGGGTCAAGGATGTGCTGGGCCACAAGGTGCACTGGACCCTGCCCGACTATCTGCAACGTTCGGCCCGACACATCGCCAGCAAGACCGACCTTGAGCAGGCGATGGCGGTCGGCCGCAAGGCGGTCGAGTTCGCCCTGGCCGGCAGGAACTCGGTGATGCCAGTGATCGTGCGCACGTCCGACTCGCCGTATCGCTGGCAGGTGGAACCGGCGCCCCTCTCGAAAGTCGCCAACCATGAGAAAACCATGCCGGCCGGATTCATCCGCAAGGATGGCTTCGGCATCACCGCAGCCGCGCGCCGCTACCTGCAGCCATTGATCGCCGGCGAGGCATTTCCCCCGTTTGGCCGGGATGGACTACCGAATTACGTTGAATTGGATCGAGCGACCATCCGCCGCACCCTGCCACGCTGGGTGGGGTGAATTGCTTACCCGCTAGAATCTGGCCGACGTGGAAGCCATTCGTTCCACATCAATCTTTGAATCATTCATTCTGAAATCACCAGGGGACGTCATGAAGAAACATGTGTTGATCGCGGGCATCTGCATGCTCATGTGTGCGCCTGCAATGGCCCAGCGCAACAAGGCAACCGTCCCCGGCGGGAGCGCTGCCGGTGCCAGTTCACAGGGCCCGTCTGGCCTTGAACATTGTGACGAACCCCTGGGCACGGTCGGGGTTGTCGAGGAGCAGGACGGCGATTGGTACCGCTATCTCAGGACCGACCTGCGCCTGCCTTCCACCATCCCCCTGATCCGGATGATGATCCAGCAGTCAAACTGCTTCGTGGTGGTCGAGCGCGGTCGCGCGATGCAGAACATGATGCAGGAACGTGCGCTGCAGGACTCGGGCGAAATGCGCGAAGGCAGCAGCTTCGGCAAGGGCCAGATGGTGGCCGCCGACTATTCACTCAGCCCCAGCATCAATTTCTCGCAGAGCGACGCCGGTGGCATCGGCGGCGTGCTCGGCGCGTTCGGCGGTCGCAAGCTCGGTGCGCTCGGCGCTGTAGTCGGGGGGCTGAAGTTCAAGCGCGCGGAAACCATCCTGACCATGGTCGACAACCGTTCCGGAGTTCAAATCGCGACCGCTCAAGGCCAAGGCCGCAAGACCGACTTCGGCGGCGGCATCGCCGGCTGGGGCGGCTCCGGTTACGGCGCGCTGGGCGGCTACACGAATACACCGGAAGGCAAGGTGCTGGCATTGGCTTTTGCCGATGCCTACAACAACATGGTGCGCTCGCTACGCAACTACCAGCCGCAGGAAGTCCAGGGCGGCCTGGGCAAGGGCGGCAAGCTGAAGGTCGGCAACTGAGCGAAGCGCCCGTCGTCGTGCTGCGAAAACGCCCGGTCATGCCGGGCGTTTTTCTTGCTGAATCATCGAGGGTTTGCCGTCGTGCGATGCTCGACAAATGCCGATACTGCAGGTCAAGGCCAAACCCCATGCGGGGGTCGCGTCGCTGTCGCTGCAGGACGACGGCACCTGGCTGGCGCAACTGAAATACGCGCCGGTGGACGGAAAGGCAAATACCGAACTGATCGCGCTGATCGCACGCCATTTTGGCTGCACGAAAACTCAGGTTCATATCAAGTCCGGTGCCGGGGCCCGGCTCAAGCGGGTGGAAATCCCCGACTAGCATTCCCTGTTTGAAGCCTCTATTTGCAGGCAATACCTTCCAGGGTCATTGCTGCTGCATATACCGGGATCGCCGCCAACTGGCCATCGCGGGCGGCGTCGAGGCCATCCTTGAGGTAGATCCGCGAGCGGCCCTGCGCATCGAGTTTGGGAGGCTTCGACTTGCTGGCCTGACGCCAAACCCGCACCACCGCCTGTTGCGACGGGCAACTGGCGCCGGGAACCCGGATCAGGTCATTCAATACCCAGCCACTGGCCACCGATGCCTTGGCACCCGTGGCATCGACCAGTCGCGCGCGGGGCTTGCAGCGGGCACTGCTTGGTACCGCAGCGAACGCATAGGGCTTGGCCTTGTCGCCAGTGAAGCGGCCTTCCAGGCGGGCGCAGGCCTCGGGGATCGTGCGCAGGGTGTGGGCGACGCCGACGGCTTGGGGCGACGCGGTCTGGCGCGTGATTTCAGGCTTCGGGTCGGCGGCGCTGGCGGAGGTGGCTGCCAACAGGCCTACGCACAAAAGGATCGAACGCGACATCAGTTTCTCCGGCATGAAGTTCAACCCACGCAGGCTGGCACGGCCGGCCTGAATCCCGGGTTCATGGCCAGCAACAGGGCTGACCGTGGTTTCCGGTAAGTGCGGATGCCCGCATGCCCTCGCGCTGTGCGATAGTCGCGTGGTTGCCTGCCGCGGGTTGGCACACGTCGATTTTCAATTCCTTCGAACACTCCGGGGAGGGGTTCATGCTGGAGCAATACGGTCTACTTCTGGCGTTTGTCTGCGCCATCATCGCAATCGGGTACGGCCTCTGGGCCACTGCCTGGATCAATCGCCAACCTGCCGGCAACCCACGCATGCAGGAAATCGCCGGCGCTATCCAGGAGGGTGCACGCGCCTACCTGAATCGCCAATACGCCACGATTGGCGTCGTCGGCATCGTGCTGTTCGTGCTGGTTGGCTTCGCACTGACCTGGTACACCGCGATCGGTTTCCTGATCGGCGCGGTGTTGTCCGGCGCCGCCGGCTACATCGGCATGAATGTTTCGGTCCGCGCCAACGTGCGCACCGCCGAGGCCGCACGCAAGGGCATCAGCGAGGCGATGGACGTGGCCTTCAAGGGTGGCGCGATCACCGGCATGCTGGTCGTAGGCCTGGGCCTGCTTGGCGTCGCCGGTTACTACGCGGTGCTTACCAGGCATCTCGGAGTCGCGCAGGAAGACGCGTTGCATGCACTGGTTGGACTGGCATTCGGTTCTTCGCTGATTTCGATCTTCGCGCGCTTGGGCGGCGGCATCTTCACCAAGGGTGCCGACGTCGGCGCCGACCTGGTGGGCAAGGTCGAAGCCGGCATCCCCGAGGACGACCCCCGCAACCCGGCAGTCATTGCCGACAACGTGGGTGACAACGTTGGCGATTGCGCCGGCATGGCCGCCGACCTGTTCGAGACGTACGCGGTCACGATCATCGCAACGATGCTTTTGGGCGGCCTGAGTTTCGCCGAGGGCAGCAATGCCGTGCTGTATCCGCTGGTGCTGGGTGCGGTGTCGATCATCGCCTCGATCATCGGCGCGTTCTTCGTCAAGGTCAGCGCCTCCAAGCCCAACATCATGGGCGCGCTCTACAAGGGCGTGATCGTGTCGGCGCTGCTGTCGGCCGTCGCGTTCTGGTTCGTGACCGCCAACATGTTCCCCAACGGACTGGCCCCGGACGATGGCACCGCGTCGTTGACCGCGACCAACCTGTTCCTGTGCGGCCTGATTGGCCTGGTGCTGACCGGCGTGATCGTGTGGATCACCGAGTACTACACCGGCACCCAGTTCAAGCCGGTGCAGCACGTGGCGCAGGCTTCGACCACCGGGCATGGCACCAACATCATTGCTGGCCTGGGCGTGTCGATGAAGTCGACCGCGCTGCCGGTGGTGGCGGTGTGTGCCTCGATCTATGGGGCACATGCGCTGGCTGGCCTGTATGGCATCGCCATTGCCGCCACCGCCATGCTGTCGATGGCCGGGATGATCGTGGCGTTGGACGCCTACGGCCCGATCACCGACAACGCCGGTGGCATCGCCGAGATGGCGGAACTGCCACCTGAAGTGCGCGCGGTGACTGATCCGCTGGACGCCGTCGGCAACACCACCAAGGCGGTGACCAAGGGTTACGCCATCGGCTCGGCGGCGCTCGCCGCACTGGTGCTGTTCGCCGACTACACCCACAACCTCGACGCCGCTGGCGCAGCGAAAGCCGCGTTGGCCGGCGTGGCGTATGAGGCGGTGCGGTTCGATCTGTCCAACCACATGGTGATCATCGGCCTGTTGATCGGCGGGCTGATTCCCTATCTGTTCGGTGCGATGGCGATGGAGGCCGTCGGCCGTGCTGCAGGTGCCGTGGTCGAGGAAGTGCGTCGCCAGTTCCGCGAGATCCCCGGCATCATGGAAGGCACCGCTAAGCCCGATTACAGCAGGGCTGTCGACATGTTGACCAAGTCGGCGATCAAGGAAATGATCGTGCCCTCGCTGCTGCCGGTCGCGGTGCCGGTAGTGGTGGGCCTCGTGTTGGGCGCGCAGGCGCTCGGCGGCTTGTTGATCGGCACCATTGTCACCGGCATCTTCGTGGCGATCTCGATGACCACCGGCGGCGGTGCATGGGACAACGCCAAGAAGTACATCGAGGACGGCAACTGCGGTGGCAAGGGTTCCGAGGCGCACAAAGCCGCGGTCACCGGGGACACCGTCGGCGATCCCTACAAGGACACCGCGGGCCCGGCGATCAATCCACTGATCAAGATCATCAACATCGTCGCATTGCTGATGGTGCCGCTGCTGTAACCAGCCAGAAAAGGCACAGGGAGAACGGCGGCCCTCGGGTCGCCGTTCTTCGTTGCGGGGCGAGGACGGCATGTCGGGACGCTGTCACGCTCAAGAGACAACAAGATGTTCACCTCCCGTTTTGCATAGTGATGGTCGACACGGCTCACCACGAGCCGTCCATGCATGATCGCGCTGGCCACGCCGGCAGCGCGATCCATCGGGGAGAAGCGCCATGCAACCAGTGACCTGGCAAGAATCGCTGCAACATTCGTTCGGGACCTACCTGCCAAGCGTGCTTGGCGCCGTCGCCATCCTGCTGGTGGGCTGGATCGTGGCCCTCATCGCCGCGGGGGCCACCCGCAAGGGGCTAGGTGCACTGAAGACAAATGAGCGCCTGGGCGTCCAGACCCGGACCAGTTTCGATTTCGAGCGCCTGGCCGGTCGCGTCGTGTTCTGGGCACTGCTGCTGCTCACCCTGATCGGGGTGTTCAGCGTGCTGAACGTGGACGGCGTGTCAGGACCACTGTCGACGCTGGCCACCACGGTGATGACGTACCTGCCACGGCTGTTGCTGGCGCTCCTGTTGGCCTTGTTGGCCTGGCTGATCGCGACCCTGGTGCGCACCGTGGTCAACCGGGCGCTTGGCGCGACCCGGATGGACGAAAAGCTGTCGGAATCGGCGGATATGCAGCCGCTGTCCAACACCATGGGCAACGTCGCCTACTGGCTGGTGCTGCTGCTGTTCCTGCCTGCGATTGTAGGTGCGCTGCAGATAGACGGCCTGATGATCCCGCTCAGCAACATGACCGCCGACTTCCTGGCGATCCTGCCCAACCTGTTTGCTGCGGTGATCATCGGTGTGGTGGGCTGGATCATTGCCAAGGCGGTGCGGGGGCTGGTGACCAATCTGCTGGCCGCTACCGGGGTCGACCGCTTCAGTGAGGCGCGCGACGAAACCAGGGGCCTGAAGCTGTCACAGCTGGGCGGGACAATTGCCTTCATCCTGGTGATCGTGCCGACGTTGATTGCGGCGCTGGATGCCCTGCGGATCCAGGCGATCTCGGCGCCACTGACCAACATGCTCGGTATTTTCCTGGCGGCTCTGCCCAACGTGCTGGCAGCCGCTGCGATCCTGATCCTGGCCTGGTTCATCGGCCGCTTCGTGGCCGAGCTGGTCGCCAAGCTGCTGGCCAACCTGGGCTTTGATCGCCTGCCCGAACGCATTGGCCTGGGCCATGCGTTCGCCGCCAACAACACTATCGTGATGCCGTCTGGAGAGCCGGTCGCCTTCAACGAGTTTCCGCTGACCGCGGACGCACTGCCTGCGGCCAACCCTGCCTTGCGGACGCAGCCGGCGCTGAGCCTGTCCGAGCTGGGCGGGCGAGTCGCTCTGTTCTTCATCATGCTGTTCGCCACCGTCGAGGCCGCCGGCCTGGTCGGGTTCGATGGCGTCCACGGTTTGCTGGAGGACTTCATCGCCTTCGGTGCCGATGTGCTGCTGGGCCTGGTGATCTTCGTGGTCGGATTCTGGCTGGCTGATCTTGCGGCCAAGGCTGTCGAACGCGCCAATCCCGAAAGTCGAGGGCTGGCGCAGATCGCGCGGGTCGCGATCCTGGGCCTGGTGCTGGCGATGGGCCTGCGCGCGATGGGCGTGGCCGACGATATCGTCAACCTCGCGTTTGGCCTGATCCTTGGTGCAATCGCGGTTGCAGTGGCCCTGGCCTTCGGCCTTGGCGGCCGTGAAGCGGCAGGCACGGTGGCCAACCGCTGGGCCAACCGATACCTGTCGCGGCAGCGCGACTGACCGCGGCAGCGGGAGCCCAGCCCGATAAGAGAACGGCGGCCGCAGGGCCGTCGTTCTTCGTTTGCGCCCCGTGGCCGGAGCCGCCTCTCCAATGCCTGGGGGTTAGAATGCGCGCCCTTTCCCCTTTTAACGGGCGCCGGCAGCACCACCCGTCGCGCGCACGCATGGAGCAACAACATGGGCCTGGACCTTGTCCCCACCGGCAAGAACCCGCCGGACGAACTCAACGTCATCATCGAGATCCCCAAGGACGCCGAGCCGGTCAAGTACGAGGTGGACAAGGCCAGCGGGGCGATCTTCGTCGACCGCGTACTGTCCACCCCGATGCGCTACCCGTGCAATTACGGGTATGTGCCGCACACGCTCTGCGGCGATGGCGACCCGGCCGACGTGGTGGTGCTGATGCCGCTGGCGCTGATCCCGGGCTCGGTGATCCGGGTCCGCCCGGTGGGCGTGCTACGCATGGTCGACGAGGCCGGTGCGGACGAAAAGATCCTCGCGGTGCCGATCAGCAAGGTCTATCCCGGCTACGACCACATCGCCCACCTTGACGACGTGCCCAAGCACTGGCTGGACCGCATCGGCTATTTCTTCGAGCACTACAAGGACCTGGAAGCCGGCAAGTGGGTCAAGCTGGACGGCTGGGGCGGCCGCGACGAAGCGCGGCGCTTGCTGGTGGAATCGATCGAGCGCTTCGAGGCGGCGGCGGACAAGCCGAACTTCTGAGCGGGCCCAGCGTTGGTGGGCCGACTCTAGCGGCTGGACGCAGGCCGCATGGCCATCTTCGCCACCACGGCGAGCACGCCGTGGATCCACCTGGTCCCATTGCGCAACGGCAGCCCCGCCACCGCATCCGGCAGGCCAGTGATGAAGCGCTCCAGTGTGGCCTGATAGTCCGCGCGTCCCTCGCCACTGTCTCCATGCTGGGCCCAGAGCGCCCGCCAGTCGCGCGCAAAAGCATCGCTTGCGGCGCGCGCGGCGGGCAGCAGCGGATTTGGCGGCTCCACCTCATCCAGCAGGCCGTGCAAGCGGTAATGGATTTCCCAGGGCGTCATCACGTACGGAATGTTGTAGCGCTCGCAGGCCAGGTCTACGGCTGCTCCGTCGGGCGCGATGAAGTCTGGCGACCAATCCGGGTCAACGTCGTCGTGCCGGCGCCCACGCGACACTTGATTCCAGAAGGTTGCGCCGCCGACGGTGTCGACCACCAGATGGATGCGTGAACGGCTGGCGTCATTGATCACGTTGTGTTCGCGCCAGGTGTCGAAGATCCAGCACTCGCCCGCGGCCATGTGGGTCACCTCGCCCCCGCATTCGAAGCGGACGGTAGGCTGGGTGACAATCGGGACATGGATCCGGACGCGATCCGTCCAGTAATACCCCTGGTCCACGTGCGGGCTCACTTCGGCCTGGCCCGCGAGCCGCATTAGGCGCGTGCGGCCCGCAACCACGCCCAGACTGGCCATCACCTGCATCAGGTAGGGACAGCGGAGCAACGCCGGCGTCGGCGCCATCGCCCCGGCGAATGCCTCGTTGCCGGGCTCGCCATCGACCGCCAACAGCGGCAGCATGGAATTGCCCGGGAAATTCTGCGGATGTGGACGCCAGGCAGTCTCGCCCAGCGCCTCGATCTCGGCCGCGAGCACGCCGGCATTGAACGCCAGTGGTAGCTGGATGAACGGGAATGGCAACTTCACGTGAGGCGTCCCTGCCGGCACATCCGGCTTACGGGGGATTTTACGTCGGCCCGCTCAGCGCCGCTCGTTGCGCAGGACGGAAAGGCTGATCAATCGCGAAACCACCGTGGCGAGGTAACCCACGCCGGTGAACATTTGCAGCATCACGAGCACCCGCGCGGGCGAGGTCAGGGGCAGGATGTCGCCGATGCCGACACCCGACAGGGTGGTGAAGCTCAAAAACAGCAGCTCCATCCAGCGCCGCGGGCGATCCGGTTCCACCGCTCCGCTGAAGCTGCCGGGATACCAGGCCTGGCACACGAAATACGTGTACGCGAAGCCCCACGCCAGCAGGGTGAAGGTTGCACCGGCAGCGAACAGCTCGTCGCGGCTGACCTCATGGTCATGCAGCATGTACGTGATCAGGCTGCCCGCCGCATAGAAATACAGCACCGCCTCCAGCAAGGCCGACCAGGCCAGCAAGGCCTGCTGATCCTGCAGCACGCCGGCCACGGTCAAAAGCATGGCCGGGACCGCCAGCAGCCAGGCGATGCCGGTCACGAACTGGCTGCGGTTGACCACCCACACTGCCAGCGGCACCACCACCAATGCGACCGCGCCGAAGAGCATGCGACCGCTGCTGGTCTCGTCCATCAGCGGATACAGCAGCAGGCTCAGCAGTTGCGCCGCCAGCAGGAACGCCGACGGATGACGCTTGGCCAACAGCCCCCACAATTGCATACGCGCCGATGCCCGCATCAGAACGCCACGAGCTTGTAGTGATAGCGAAGGGCGTAATAGATCACGTACAACCAGGACAGCAGCCCGTGCACGATGGCTCACAGCAGGGACTTGTTCGCGGTCCACGAAACCACCATCGCCAACGCGCTGCCGAAGCTGAGCCCGGTCCTCACCACCTGTCCGCTGCGCGACATGCTCAAGCCTCCCGGTAGACCTCTGCGCCCTGGTGCAGGAACTCCGCCGACTTCTCGGCCATGCCCACCTCCAGCGCGACCTGATCGTCCAGCCCGTGTTCGGCTGCGTAATCACGCACGTCCTGGGTGATTTTCATCGAGCAGAAATGCGGGCCGCACATGGAGCAGAAGTGCGCGCTCTTGTGCGCGTCCTTGGGCAGGGTTTCGTCGTGGAATTCCTGCGCCTTTTCGGGATCCAGGCCGAGGTTGAACTGGTCGTCCCAGCGAAACTCGAAACGCGCCTTGCTCAGCGCGTTGTCGCGGACCTGGGCGCCAGGATGGCCCTTGGCAAGGTCGGATGCATGGGCGGCGATCTTGTACGCCATGATCCCGTCGCGTACGTCCTGCCGGTTCGGCAACCCAAGGTGTTCCTTCGGGGTGACGTAGCAGAGCATCGCGGTGCCGTACCAGCCGATCATTGCCGCGCCAATCGCGCTGGTGATGTGGTCGTAGCCCGGGGCGATGTCGGTGGTCAGCGGGCCCAGCGTGTAGAACGGCGCCTCGCCGCACTCGGCCAGCTGCTTGTCCATGTTTTCCTTGATCAGCTGCATCGGCACATGGCCGGGGCCTTCGATCATGGTCTGCACGTCGTGCTTCCACGCGATCTTGGTGAGTTCGCCCAGCGTTTCCAGCTCACCGAACTGCGCGGCATCGTTGGCGTCTGCAATGCACCCAGGACGCAGGCCATCGCCAAGACTGAAGGCGACGTCGTAGGCCTTCATGATCTCGCAGATATCCTCGAAGTGCGTGTACAGGAAGCTTTCCTTGTGGTGCGACAGGCACCACTTGGCCATGATGGAGCCGCCGCGCGAAACGATGCCTGTCACGCGTTTCGCAGTCAGCGGCACATAGCGCAGCAACACGCCGGCATGGATGGTGAAATAGTCCACGCCCTGCTCGGCCTGTTCGATCAGCGTGTCGCGGAAGATCTCCCAGGTGAGCTCTTCCGCGCGGCCGTCGACTTTCTCCAGAGCCTGGTAGATGGGCACCGTGCCGATCGGCACCGGCGAGTTGCGGATGATCCACTCGCGGGTTTCGTGGATGTGCCTGCCAGTGGAAAGGTCCATCACGTTGTCGGCGCCCCAGCGGATCGCCCAGACCAGCTTTTCGACTTCCTCGGCGATCCCGGAGCTCACTGCGCTGTTGCCGATGTTGGCGTTGATCTTGGTCAGGAAGTTGCGACCGATGATCATCGGCTCGCTTTCCGGGTGGTTGATGTTGCAAGGGAGGATCGCGCGCCCGCGAGCGATCTCGTCGCGCACGAATTCCGGGGTGATGAATTTCTGGATATTGGCGCCAAAGCTCTGGCCCGGATGCTGCAGCAGCAGGCCGGCATCGCGGATCGCATCGAGGCGCTGGTTCTCGCGGATCGCCACGTATTCCATTTCAGGGGTGACGATCCCGCGGCGCGCGTAATGCATCTGGGTGACGTTGGCACCGGCCTTGGCCCGGCGTGGCAGCGGCCGGTTCGGGAAGCGCACGTCGTCCAGGCGTGGATTGCCTTCGCGTTCGCGGCCGAACGCTGACGACAGCGCCGTGAGCGCCTCGGTATCGCCACGCTCGTCGATCCAGCGTGCACGCAACGGCGACAGGCCGGCCGCGAGGTCGATGTCGACACTCGGGTCGGAATACGGCCCGGAGGTGTCGTACACCGTGATCGGCGGATTGTCTTCGCCACCGAACAAGGTCGGCGTTTGCGCCTGCGCGATCTCGCGCATCGCCACCTGCAAATCGGCGCGACTGCCGGCGACATGCACCTTGCGCGAACCGGGAATCGGCCGGGTCACGGTTTCGGACAGTCGCTCGGTGTCGCGTATGAGTTCAGAGGGCACGGCATTCATGGCTTTCGTCCTTGTGGCGGGTGGACGAAGCGGCGGCGCGTGCGTGCATCGCCATGAAGGCTGTGCCGCATCACGAAGCTTCCCTACGCCGGTTTCAACCGGATCAGGTTCGAAGGGTCTATCTCAACC
>JBBQHK010000040.1:0-23363 GCA_038323895.1 Lysobacterales bacterium
CCACCATTCAACGAACGGGCCGCGCAAGCGGCCTTTTCGTTCTGTGTTCGCGCCCACCATGTTGACGTGCAGCCGTTATGCTTTGGGGATGACGACGGAAGACAACCCTGTGCAGCCGCAATCACGGTACGTTCGATGGCGCCTGGGCCACGTGTTGGCCGTTCTGACGCTGCTGGTGCTATCCGCCATCGAGCTGATGGTCTGGAACAACGCCCGGGAGCGTGAACTCAAGCTGGCGGAAGCCGAATTCCATGCCAAGGTCGGCAAGCTGGCCTCGTTGGTTCAATTACGGATGACCAGTTATGTGCTCACCCAGCGTGGTGGCGCGTCGCTGTTTGCTGCGCTGGATTTCCCCACGGAGGAGCAATGGCGTAGTTACGCCGATGGGCTTGAGCTGGCCGACAAGCTTCCTTCATTGATGGGGCTGGGCTTTGCCGCATACGTGGACCAGTCCCAGCTAATGCGCCTGCAACTGAATATCCGCGACAGCGGTGGCGGGATGCTGGAAGTGCGCCCGCGCGGGCTGCGCGATCGCTATGGTCCAGTGATCTACCTTGAACCTCACACCCCGCGAATCCGGACTGCGATCGGGTACGACATGTACGCTGAGCCGACCAGGCGACGCGCGATGCAGGCAGCGATGGTCTCCGGGGACGTCAAGCTCAGCGGGCTTGTCAAACTGGTCCAGGACGACGGCGGGACCCCACTGGGCATGCTGCTCTATACCCCGGTATACAAGGGTGCCTTCGCACCTGCGACGCCGGAGCAGCGGCGCGAAGCAATGGTGGGCTGGGTCTATTCACCCTTCCATGTCGCCCAGATGCTTGAGACTGCGATCGCTCCCGCAAAGGAGAGTGAACGCATGCGTGTCGTGGATTCCACAGATCCCGCACAGGTCGTGCTTTACGCGGATCCCGACATCGGCCCGCAAAATACATTCACCCATAGCCTCACGTTGAACATGTATGGGCGCCGCTGGCGCTTCGATTTCTTTTCCGGTCCGCAGAATGTCGCCGCGCCCCAGTTGGCGTCGCTGAACAAGATGCTGGCTGCAGGGGGCGTGGTCTCGTTTCTGCTTTTTGGCCTGATATGGGTATTGGCATCCATCCAGGGCCGCGCCGAGCACCTGGCGCGTGAGATGACGGAATCGTTCCGTCGCAGCGAACAGCGTTTTCGTCGCGCAATGCAGTATTCCGCGATTGGCAAGGCGCTGGTGGATACCGCGGGAAACATCGTGGAGGCCAACCCGGCGCTGGAACAGATCCTGGGGCGGAGCCAGGCCGCGATAGTCGGCCGACCGTTGGCTTCGCTGATGGATGCCGATGACGATCCGAAGAAAACCGCGCAGATGGAGGCCGTGCTCGACGAGGAAGGGCAGGTCGTGCGCACCACGCGCACGTTGCGTCGTCTGGATGGCGAACTGCGCCATGTGCAACTGACCATCGCACCGGTGCCGGGCGACCAGAACCGGGATATCGCGCGGCTGGTGCAAATGGAGGACGTCAGCGAACGCGTGCGGGCCGAGGCGGCCGTCAAGTCCCTCAACCGCACGCTTGAGTCGCGAGTTGCTGCACGCACCCGCGAACTCAGCGAGGCCAACCGGGAGCTCGAATCATTTGCATACAGCGTCTCCCATGACCTGCGCGCGCCGTTGCGGGCGATCGACGGTTTCAGCCGCATCCTGGGCGAGCGCTACGGCGAGGGCTTGGACGACACGGGTCGCGATTACCTGGGTCGCGTGCGCAAGGCGACAGCGCGCATGGCCGAACTGATTGACGCATTGCTGAAGCTTTCGCGCATCAGCCGGTCCGGGCTTGCCGTGGCCGAGGTTGACTTGAGCGGGCTGGCCGAAGAGGTCGCGGCGCATCTGGCCGATGCCGATCCGCTGCGTCGACTGGATATCAAGATCCAGCCTGGCATGCGCGCACATGGCGATCGGGCACTGTTGCTGACCTTGCTGGACAATTTGATGGGCAATGCGTGGAAATTCACCCGCGACACGCCGGATGCCTGGGTCGAGGTTGGCATGCAGGAAGGACAGGATGGCAAACCGTTCTGGTTCGTGCGCGACAACGGCGCGGGGTTCGATCCCGGGTATACCGACAAGCTGTTTCGTCCGTTCCAGCGCCTGCACAGCCAGGACGCGTTCCCGGGGCATGGCATCGGGTTGGCGTCAGTCAAGCGCATCATCGAACGCCATGGCGGCGAAATCAGCGCGGTTGGAGCGGTCGGGCAGGGCGCTACGTTTCGCTTCACGTTGGGTGAACCCGCATCGCAGGAACCGGATGCGACGGACTGACCGGGCCAGTGCGAGCTGGCCTCAGGCGTTCTTGTTGTGGTGGCGCAGGGTTCGCTGTTTCTCTCGGTTCCAGTCGCGTTCCTTGCTGGCGTCGCGCTTGTCGTGGGACTGCTTGCCCTTGGCCAGCGCGATCTCAGCTTTGACCTTGTTGCCTTTCCAGTAGAGCGCCGTCAGCACCACCGTGTAACCATCGCGCTGCACACGGCCCATCAACACGTCGATCTCGCGCCGGTGCAGCAGCAATTTGCGGGTGCGCCGTTCTTCGGCCACCACGTGGGTGGAAGCCGAGATCAGCGGGGTGATCTGCGCGCCTACCAGGAACATTTCGCCGGCCATGATCATCGCGTAGCTGTCACCCACATTGGCGCGCCCGGCCCGGATCGATTTCAACTCCCAGCCCTGAAGGGACAGGCCCGCCTCGAAGCGGTCCTCGAGGTGGTACTCGTGGCGCACGCGCTTGTTCAGCGTAATCGTCTTGATCGACGGTGCCTTGGCCGACGCCTTCGCGTCCTTGCCGTTTGCCTTATCCTTGTACGCTTGCTTGCTCATCGCTCTTATTGTCGCCGATCCGGTTGCAATTCTGTGCGATGGAAACCCATGCCGACCCACCTGCAGGATTCCCGCCACGTCATGCCCGTCATCGTTCGCAGTGCTCTGGTCGAGCATTCGGCTGCCCACATGTTCGCCTTGGTGAACGACGTGGCGGCGTATCCGCGCCGCTTCGACTGGTGCAATGGTTCCGAGGTACTGGAACAGGGCCGGGATCGCCTGACGGCGCGGCTCGAGTTGGGGATTGGCGGATTCAGCACATGGTTCACGACGGAAAACGCGTTGTCGCCGCCACATCACATCGACATGGAACTGCGCGATGGGCCGTTCAAACGATTACAAGGCCGCTGGCAGTTCCATGCCTTGGACGAGTCCGCCTGCAAGGTCACCCTCACGCTGGATTTCGAATCGCAAAGCCGTTTGCTGGCTCCTGCCTTGGCCCTCGGCATGCAAGGCCTGGCGGACCGCATGGTCGAGGACTTCGTGCGCGAGGCGGATGTTTGCGAGGCCAGCGTTTGCGAGTCCGGCATGACTGATGCAGTCAAGCGCAGCGGATGATCCGAGTCGAACTGATCCGTGCATGGCCGAGCCGAAGCGAAGCGACAACGGTCGAACTTGCTGACGGTGCCAACGTGGAAGATGCCTTGAAGGCCAGTGGCTGGACACGTGACCAGGAACACATCGGCCTGTCCGTATTCGGCAACGCTGCAACACCTGCAACACCATTGCATGATGGCGATCGCGTCGAATTGTTGCGTGGGCTGCAGCTGGATCCCAAACAGGCGCGACGGTTGCGCGCCCTGCGTAACAGGAACTAGCGATCGCGTCAGCGACGGCCTTTCTTTTTGTCCTTGGCCAGGTTGCCGAAGCGCGACATGGTCTTGGCCAGTTCGGAATCGTCTTCCATGAAGTAGTCGCCTTCCCACTTGGTCAGTGCATCGCCTTCGAACCACACGGTCATGTTCTTGACGACCGTGGGACCGCTGCGTCCGGTACGGCGGCTGGCGGTGTAGTCCCAACGATCCTGGTGGAACGGATCCTGGATGGATGGCGTACCCAGCATGATCGCCACCTGGCGCTTGGCCATGCCGACCTGCAGCTGGTCGACGACGGTCTTGTTTATCAGGTTGCCCTGGTAGATCGGCTGGCGGTAGAGCACGCCACAGCCACTGGTGATCAAGGCGACGAGAAGGATAAGCAACAGCTTGCGCATGGGCATCGAGGGCGGTGTAGGGACTGCGCGATGATACACTGAAGCCCATGCATCACGGCGCCTGCCGCGACCACGATGAACCGCGTTCACGCGCTGTTTGGCGCGCAGGACATGCAGCTGGCACGCACTTGGCACGTGGGTCGTGCGCACTTGGAGTGGTGATGGAATCGCAGGATCTACGCAAGGCCGGCCTGAAGGTGACCCATCCGCGGATGCGGATCCTGCAGTTGCTCGAACAGACCAAGCCGCGCCACATGACCGCCGAAGACATCTACCGGCAACTGCTGGGCGGTGGCGAGGAAATCGGGCTGGCCACGGTCTACCGCGTGCTGACCCAGTTCGAATCTGCCGGGCTGGTGCTCAAGCACAATTTCGAAGGCGGCCATGCCGTGTATGAGCTGGATCGTGGTGAACACCACGACCATATGGTCGACGTCGATTCCGGCAAGGTGATCGAGTTCCACAGTGAGGCAATCGAAACGCTGCAGCACGAAATCGCCGCCGAACATGGCTACACGATCGAGGACCATGCGCTGGTGTTGTACGTGCGCAAGATGCGCTGACCACGAGCCACAGCCAAAGGCTGGACCCCTGCGTTCGCCGGGGCAACGGCAATAACTCAGACGTTCCTTACTGCTCCAGGAGCCGCCTCGCAGCAGCCTCCGCTTCGGCAGTCACCTTGGCACCACCCAGCATCCGCGCGATTTCCGCGGTGCGGCCGTTCTCGTCAAGCCGTTCGACCGACGACTGGGTGATGCCTTCCTGGGCAGCCTTGCTGACCCGGTACTGGGCATGGCCTGCGGCGGCAACCTGCGGCTGATGAGTCACGCATAGCACCTGTCGGCCCGCGCCGAGCGCCCGCAACCTGGCGCCCACTGCCGCGGCGACCGCACCGCCGATTCCGGCATCGACCTCGTCGAACACCATGGTTGGAACCGGGTCCAGGCCTTGCATCGCGACCTCTATCGCCAGCGAGATACGCGACAGCTCACCGCCTGATGCGACCTTGCGCAGGGGCCGGGGCGGCTGGCCGGCATTTGCGCTGACCAGGAACTCGGCGCGTTCTGCGCCGTTCGGGTCGGGCGTTGCGGGCTCGCTGGTCGGCTCCAGAGCGACCTCGAAACGTCCACCCTCCATGCCCAGCGTACCGATCAGGGTCGAAACGCCTGCTCCGAGTGCATCACCTGCACGTTGCCGCGAGACGGTCAGGGCACTGGCGGCATCACCCCACTGCACATGCGCATCCGTGATGGCCTGATCCAGTCGCTTCAGCCGCTCATCCGCGTCGGCAAGGGATTCCAGTTCAAACTCCAGTGCATCACGATGGTTGGCCAGCTGGTCCGGCGGCAACCGATGCTTGCGCGCCAGATCCTGCACCCGGACCAGCCGGCGTTCGAGCTCCAGCATGGCGTCCGGGTCCAGGTCGAGGTCGTCGCGGATACGCTCGAGTAGAGACAACGCTTCATCCATCTGGATGGCCGCCGAATCCAGCATCGCATCGACTTCGGTGAGCCGTGGTTCGTGGCTGGCTTCGCCGCGCAGGGCGCCTCGTAGTTGTTGCAGCCGGCTCGTGAGCGCGTCGTCCCCCGCGAGTTGCTGCACCGCCAGGTCGCAGGTTTCGATCAGTGAGTTGGCATGTGCATGCCGGCGGTGACTGCTGTCGAGCTCGGCCAGTGCATCCGGTTCGAGTGCCTCTGCCTGCAGTTCCTGCAACTGGTGCTGCAACCAGGCCTGGCGTTCGCCGACGTCGCCGCGGGCCAGCAGGGCCACCCGCTCGTCGCGCATCTGCCGCCAGCGCAATGCGGCTTCTCGCGTCGTGTCGCACAGCGGCGCGTGGTTGGCGTGCGCATCCAGCAAGCTGGTCTGGGTAGCTCGGGCCAACAGGGCCTGTTGTTCGTGCTGGCCATGGATCTCCAGCAGCAGGCCGGTCAATTCAGCGAGTTGCGACACCGTCGCCGGGCGGCCATTGATCCAGGCCCTGGAGCCGCCATCGGCACGCAGGTTGCGGCGCAGCTGGCAGCTGGCATTGTCGACATCGTCAAGTTCTGCTTCGCGTAACCAGGTAGTCGCGGCTGGTGCATCGGTGAGCGCGAACTCCGCTTCCAGTTCGGCCCGCTGCGCGCCGTGGCGGACGCTGCCGGCGTCGGCGCGTGCGCCGCACAGGAAACCGAGCGCATCGACCAGCAGCGACTTGCCTGCTCCGGTTTCGCCGGAAATGACAGTCAGCCCGACGCCGAACTCAAGTTCGGCTTGGGTCACGACCGCAAAATCGCGAATGGACAGACGGGTCAGCATCGCCGCGCATTGTGCCTGTTGCAGCGTCCATCCCGATAGCGCCTGGTCGCACCAGTCTGCAGACGGGCCGCTTGCACGAAGGCAGGGTGGCGCTTACAACATGCGCATGGCCAGGCAGCAGAACGGCGACATCGTCAACGATCCGCGCGCGCGGCAATTGCTGCGTACCCTGGTGTCGCGCCATGTGCGCGATGGCGGGCCCGTTGGCTCGCAGACCCTGGCGCTGCATTCGGGCCTTGACGTGAGTCCGGCCACGATCCGCAACATCCTGGCGTCGATGGAAGACGCCGGCCTGCTGTCGGCGCCGCACAGCTCCGCAGGCAGGATCCCGACGGCGCAGGGTTACCGGCTGTTCGTGGATTCATTGCTGCAGGTCAAGCCGCTGACCAGCGCGGAACTCGAGCGCCTGCGCCAAGAGTTGCCTACGGGTGCTGGTACCCAGGCCCTCCTGGGCAATACCTCGGAATTGCTGTCGGCGATGACCCATTTCGTGGGCATGGTCAGCGTGCCCAAGCGCGACGTGTTCGCGTTTCGCCAGATTGAATTCGTGGCGTTGGACCCGCAGCGGGTGCTGGCTATCCTGGTGTTCGCGGATAACGAAGTGCAAAACCGGGTGGTGAACGTACGCCGCGCGTTCGCCCCTTCAGAGCTCGAACAGGCCGCGAATTACCTCAATAGCCATTTCGCCGGACAACCGCTGGCGCATATCCGCGCTCGCCTGCTGGGCGAATTGCGCCATGCGCGCAGCGAGATGGAGCAGCTGTTGGCCAGTTCCGTCGAACTCGCCGAGCAGGCGTTGGCCCCCGGCAAGGACGACATGCCCTCTGACGGCGTGATCGTTGCCGGCCAGACCCGGCTGATGGGCCTTCAGGATCTTGCTGACCTGGACCGGCTTCGGGCCTTGTTCGAGGCCTTCGCCGAAAAGCGCGAACTGCTGCAGCTGCTCGAGCGCACGGCCAGGGCACCCGGCATGCGCGTGTTCATCGGCGACGGCACGGGCCTTGCCCCGCTTGAAGGGATGTCGCTCGTCAGTGCCCCCTACAGTGGTCCGGACGGACAGGTATTGGGCGTACTGGGCGTGATCGGTCCCAGCCGGATGGCCTACGAGCGCGTCATTCCGTTGGTCGAAGCGACGGCCGCCGCACTGGGGGCAGCGTTTGATCCGCAGCCCTGACAGGCTTGAATAAGCCACCGCAAGCCCCCATTGCCTGATTCGACGCGGCACTGGGCCGCTTTCGACCGATGGCAACCATGACACCCACCAACCAAGACCCGATGCAGGATGCAGTGGATGCGGCCGATGACGCGCCGCGGATTGATGAAGCCGAGATGCTGCGCGCCGAGCTTGAACAACTCAAGGCGCAGTCCTTGCTGGAACGCGCCGACCTTGAGAACCAACGCAAGCGAGTCGCGCGGGAACTGGACAATGCGCGCCGTTTCGCCAACGAACGCCTGCTTGGCGACCTGCTGCCGGTGCTCGACAGCCTGGAAGGCGGCTTGGCCAATGCGCCTGCCGATGACCCACTGCGGGCCGGCCTGGAGCTGACCCAGCGCCAGTTGATCCGCGTCGCGGAAATCAATGGGCTGGTCACGGTCGCGCCAACACTTGGTGACGCCTTCGATCCGGAACGCCACCAGGCCATGAGCATGGTCGATGCACCCGGCGTGGCCCCGGGCGCGATCACCCAGTTGTTCCAGAAAGGTTACGTGTTGAACGAGCGGCTGCTGCGGCCTGCACTGGTGGTTGTGGCTAAAAACGACTGAACCGGGATGGGCGCGGGCCTTGAACCCGTGCCAGGAAACCCCACATTTCGAACATCGGCGCAACGCGCCCCCGAATACAGAAATCCAGAGGACACAGACATGGGCAAGATCATCGGTATTGACCTGGGCACCACCAATTCCTGCGTGGCGGTCATGGAAGGCGGCAAGGCTCGCGTCATCGAGAACATCGAAGGCGACCGCACCACCCCGTCGGTCGTGGCGTGGACCAAGGACGGCGAAGTCCTGGTTGGCGCATCGGCCAAGCGCCAGGCCGTGACCAATCCGAAAAACACCTTCTACGCAGTCAAGCGCCTGATCGGACGCAAGTTCACCGATGCCGAGGTCCAGAAGGATATTGGTTTGGTATCGTATGCGATCACCGCGCACGAAAATGGCGACGCCTGGGTTGCGCTGAGCGATGGCAAGAAGATGGCCGCGCAGGAAGTGTCGGCCAAGACCCTGGAAAAGATGAAGAAGACCGCCGAGGCCTACCTGGGCGAGCCGGTGACCGAAGCAGTGATCACCGTGCCGGCGTACTTCAACGACAGCCAGCGCCAGGCGACCAAGGACGCCGGCAAGATCGCCGGGCTCGAGGTCAGGCGCATCATCAACGAGCCGACCGCGGCCGCGCTGGCCTATGGCCTGGACAAGGGCGACACCAAGGATCGCAAGATCGCGGTGTACGACCTGGGTGGCGGCACCTTCGACGTGTCGATCATTGAGATTGCCAACATCGACGGCGAGAAGCAGTTCGAAGTGCTGGCCACCAATGGCGACACCTTCCTGGGTGGCGAAGACTTCGACGCACGCGTCATCGACTACCTGGTCGACGAGTTCAACAAGGAGCAGGGCATCGACCTGCGCAAGGATCCGCTGGCCCTGCAGCGCCTGAAGGACGCCGCCGAGCGCGCCAAGATCGAGCTGTCCAGCGCGCAGCACACCGAAGTCAACCTGCCGTACGTGACCGCCGATGCCAGCGGCCCGAAGCACCTCAACATCAAGCTGACCCGGGCCAAGCTGGAGTCGCTGGTCGAGGATCTGATCAAGAAGACCATCGAGCCATGCCGCACCGCATTGAATGACGCAGGCCTGCGTGCCAGCGACATCAGTGAAGTGATCCTGGTCGGCGGCCAGACCCGCATGCCGAAGGTGCAGCAGGCAGTGACCGAGTTCTTCGGCAAGGAACCGCGCAAGGACGTCAATCCGGACGAAGCCGTGGCCGTTGGCGCTGCGATCCAGGCCGGCGTGCTGCAGGGCGACGTCAAGGACGTGCTGCTGCTGGACGTGACCCCGCTGAGCCTGGGCATCGAAACCATGGGTGGCGTGTTCACCAAGATCATCGAGAAGAACACCACCATCCCGACCAAGGCTGCGCAGACCTTCAGCACCGCCGAGGACAACCAGACTGCGGTCACCGTGCACGTGCTTCAGGGCGAGCGCGAGCAGGCCCGCTACAACAAGTCGCTGGCCAAGTTCGACCTCACCGGAATCGATTCGGCGCCACGCGGGCTGCCACAGGTGGAAGTGAGCTTCGACATCGACGCCAACGGCATCCTGCACGTCAGCGCCAAGGACAAGAAGACCGGCAAGGAGCAGAAGGTCGAGATCAAGGCGGGTTCGGGCCTGTCTGACGACGAAATCCAGCGGATGGTCGCCGACGCCGAAGCCAACCGCGAGGAAGACAAGCGATTCCACGAACTGGTCACCGCACGCAACCATGCCGATGGCTTGATCCATGCCACGCGCAGCGCGATCAAGGACAACGGCGACAAGGTGCCGGGCGACCTGATTGGTCGCGCCGAGGGCGCGATCGCCGAGCTTGAGACGGCGATCAAGGGCGACGACAAGGTGCAGATCGAGGCCAAGGCCAAGGCGCTTGAAGAAGCCGGCCAGGCTGTGTTCGCCGCAGTCTCCGCAGCGGGCCAGCAGGCGCCCGAGGGAAGCGATCGTGGCGATGATGGTGCGCAGGCGGCAGGTGAGGACGTGGTCGACGCCGAGTTCACCGAAGTCAAGGAAGACGGCGAGAACAAGGCCTGATCCCGCACGGTTTCGTGTTCCATGATCGACACATGCAACGGGCAGGCTTGACCTGCCCGTTGTCTTGAACGTTCTTCTCGTGAAGCAAGCAGACATTCCCGATGAGTAAACGCGACTACTACGAGGTGCTGGGCGTGGCCCGCAATGCCGGCGAAGAAGAGCTGAAAAAGGCTTATCGACGCTGCGCGATGAAGCACCATCCAGACCGTAATCCAGGCGACAAGAATGCCGAGGCTGCGTTCAAGGAATGCAAGGAGGCCTACGAGGTCCTGTCCGATGGCGGCAAGCGCCGCATGTACGACCAGCGCGGCCACGCCGCATTCGAGCACGGCATGGGCGGTGGCAACGCCGGCCCTGGACCCGGCTTCAATGACGTCGGTGACATCTTCGGTGACATCTTCGGCAACATCTTCGGAGGTGGTGGCCGCCAAGGGCCGCGTCGTGGTGCTGATGTCGGTTACGTGATGGAGTTGGATCTGGAAGACGCCGTCGCTGGCGTCGAAAAGCACATCGACATCCCCAGCATGGCGCCCTGCATCCCCTGCAAGAGCAGTGGTTCGGCCGACGGCAAGGTCGAGACCTGCAGCACCTGCCATGGCCATGGCCAGGTACGCATGCAGCGCGGCATGTTCCAGATGCAGCATGCGTGCCCGCATTGTGGCGGCAGTGGCAAGACCATTTCCAATCCCTGCACGTCCTGCAATGGCGCAGGCCGGATCGAGGAAGACAAGACCCTGTCGGTCAAGATCCCGGCCGGGGTTGACAATGGTGATCGAATCCGCCTGGCGGGCGAGGGCGAGGCAGGCCCTGCAGGCACGCCACCCGGCGACCTGTATGTGGAAGTCCGGGTCCGGCCACACGATATCTTCGAGCGCGATGGCGATGACCTGCATTGCGACGTGCCGATCCGGATTTCCCAGGCAGCGCTGGGTGACATCACCCGCGTGCCGACGTTGGGGGGCGAAGTCGAACTGCGCATCCCCGCCGAAACCCAGACTGGCCGCGTGTTCCGCCTGCGCGACAAGGGCGTCAAGTCGGTCCGCAGCCGCGCACCGGGCGATCTGTACTGCAAGGTGGTGGTGGAAACGCCAGTCAATCTGACCGGCGAACAGCGCCAGCTCCTGGAGCAGTTCGAGAAGACCTTTGTGGGTGAGGGCGCGCGTCGTCATTCGCCAAAAGCCAGCACGTTCCTGGATGGCGTCAAGGGCTTCTGGGATCGGATGGTCTCCTGAAGCTCGACGGCACCAGTCAAAACCTGCGTATGTGACTATTCATCTTGTCAAATCATGACGCTCATCAACAACCTGTGACCAATTCCCACCTAGTATGTAAGGTGCCGTCATCCCTATTCAGGTTTTGCCATGTCGTCTTCCCCCTACGACGAAGCAAACACAACTGGCCCCCAGGATCCAGGACGTCTGTTTGACGCCCTTGAGAAGTTGGCACAGGCGCAGCTGAAGCCGTCTCTGGACGGTGCGCTCGGCAGCGTGGACGACTATCTGTTTGATCGCAGCGAAATCAGCTACGACGACACTGAACTCACCGCGCTGCGTGAATTGCGTCGTGAACGCACCAAGATCGGCCAGCGTTTCGAAAAAGGCGTGCATGCGGCTTTCCAGGCGCTGCGTGCGCCGAACTTCATGCCGGAACAGGTCGAAGACCTGGCCCTGGTTGCGGAGGACGCGCTGGAGGAACTGCTGGCCAAGGAACAGCTGGCCGAGAGCCAGTCGCGCCTGCATGCCCCTGCGCTGGAAGTATTGAGCAAGCGGGTCGCGTTCTTGTTTGGGCGGGAGGCGCTGGAGCCTCTCGACAATCCGCTGGATCCGCATTCCATCGCCAGTCGCCTGTTGCGGGCGATGGAAGGCATCGAGCTGGCATCCTCCGTCCGCATCGTGCTGTTCAAGTTCTTCGAGCGTGAACTGGCGACCACACTGGTCACGATGTATGCACGCGCGAATGCGTTGCTGTCGGCCGCGGGCATTCTGCCGAATCTTCAGGCAACCGCACTGACCCAACCAGCGAAGGCGGCGCGCGACCAGACCGCGCATCAGAAATACGGAGATCCGACCCCGGAAGCCGCTGCTGGGGGTGAAGCCGCAAGCCCGCCGCGCCAGCCGAGCGCGGCTGACTATGCCGCAGCGATGACACATCCGCCCACGGCGGCCGAGCAGGCGATGTTCGCCAACATGCTGGACCTGCTGCAGGGCTGGCGCTCGGCGGTTGCCCCGGACACATCTGCGCGCAAGGCGCAAGAACCCTCGCAGTTGCTGGCATCACGGGACTTGATGGCGGTGTTGTCGCTCTTGCAGCGCGAGAATCCCGTAGAGGTGGAGAAGCCGCACAACCAACCGCGGGTTTCGCTTGCCGATCAGCTGCGCAAGCAGGTCATCACAGGTGCACGCAAGCTTGGTGTCGCCGGCGACAACCTGCACTTGGACGGCCTGGACGAAGACGCTGTCGACTTGGTTGCCCTGTTGTTCGACGTGTTGCTGGACGGTCCGCAATACGACACCGACATTCGCAGCAAGATTGGCCGCATGCTGGTGCCTTACGTCAAGGTCGCGGTGCAGGATCGGCGCATGTTCCTGTTCAAGGAGCATCCAGCCCGACGCCTGCTCAACACGGTCGCCGAGGCCTGCGAAGGCAACCACGGCGAAGCACCACAAGAGCGTGAACTGCTGGGACGAGTGGACAGCACGATCGACCGGCTTGTCACCGAGTTCAACGAAGACGTTGCGATTTTCGAAACTCTCGAACAAGAGTTGCGTTCGTACATGGGGCAGCATCGCAAGCGCTTTGAGCTGGCTGAACGACGCACGTCCGAGGCCCAACGTGGGCGCGAGCGCCTGGAACACGCTCGCAGCGCCACCAATGCACTCCTGGCCAAGCATCGCGGAGAACGCGAGCTGCCCGCGGTCATGGACGAGTTCTTGAGTCGGTATGCCTCACACCACCTGATCCAGGTGATGCTGCGCGACGGCTATGGGTCGCAACGTCACGAAGAAGCGATGCAGACCGTGGGTGACCTGCTGCTGGCGTTCGACTATGCCGACCTGCGCACGCCCGCTGACGAACTTCCTCCTTTGCCGCGGGAACAGATTGAATCGATCCTGGCAAGCTCCGGATGCGTGGGCCAGACCGCCCAGGCGGCGATAGACAGCCTGCATGATGCGCTGGTGAGGTTGGCGGGTGGCGAGCCCGCAACCGAGAACCCCTCGCACATGCCGGAACACGCGATCATCCTGGAGCCGTTGGCGGCGCCCGAACCGGAACCGATCCTGGAGGTGATCGGCGGGACCGACGCACTGGATTTCGATGCGGCGGGCCTTGAACGCATGCGCAAACTGCAGGTCGGCAGCTGGATCCAGTTGGCGACCTCGGCCGATCGCATCGAACCTGCCAAGGTGTCGTGGATCAGCCCGATTTCCGGGCGCCTGCTGCTCGTCAATCGGCGCGGCATCCGCGTGCTGGTCGCCTCGCCGGAAGAGCTGGCGGCAATGGCCAAGCTCGACAAGGTCGTTGTACGCGAAGGCGCAACGCCATTCGAAGACGCCATGCACCAGGTGGCCGGAAGACTCCGGAGTGTCTCTACGCCAGCTTGACCCGAAATGATTGCCGGCAAAAACAGACCCTGCTTGTGGATGCACGCAGCGGTGGTTAGCCTGACCGCATGACAGACCCTTTGCGTGTATTGATCCACGGTGCCAACGGACGCATGGGCCAGTCGCTGTTGCGCTTGGCAGGCGCGGATGCGGCATTGGTTATCGTCGGTGCGGTGTCGCGCCATGTCGACGCGCGGGTAGTGAATGGCATACCGCGTTTCGCAGTCACCGAGTTGCAAGGCGTGCCGGCGTTTGACGTCGCCATCGATTTCAGCCAGCTGAAGGGGTTCCAAGCCATTCTCGGATTGTGCGTCGCTCGGGGAAAGCCCTTCGTCTCCGGCACTACCGGGCTGACCGCCCAGCAGTTCGAGGCACTGGATGCGGCTTCCGCGCACATTGCGACGATGTGGGCCTCAAACTTCAGCCTGGGCGTGGCGGTGCTGCACGACCTGGTCGAGCGCGCCGCCCGCGTCTTGCCGGGCTGGGACTGCGACATTATCGAAAGTCACCACACCCGCAAGGTCGATGCACCTTCGGGTACGGCGCTTACCCTGGGCGGTTCAGCCGGGCAGGGCGGGGCCACGCCGCACTACGCATCGATTCGCGCCGGCGACATCGTCGGCGAGCATTGCGTACAGTTCACGAGCAGCGGGGAGCGTATCGAACTGATCCATCGCGCCAGCAATCGCGACATCTTCGCGGCAGGGGCACTGCATGTCGCCCGCGCATTGCACACGCGCGACGTGGGTCGCTATCAGTTGATCGACCTGCTTCTATGAACACCTGGCGAGCAGGCATTGACGCACTGCGTCATGCCATATGCGCCAGGATTTGCGAGAGTGCGAATTCCGTCACATACGGCGGAGTCCTGGAGCATCCTGCATGCGCATTCATCTCGCATTGGCGGTCACTGCCGCTATCGCCTCATCACTGCTCGTCCCGTCCGCCACGGCGCGTCAGGGTGCCAATGACATCGTGCGCAAGGTCGACGCACCCAATGTCAAATTCTTCGATGCCCGCAAGGGTCGCTACGTGGACGGGCTGCGTTGCGGCGTCAAGGATGTAGAGCCGGCCCGCGCCGACGCCATCAACGCGTTCCTGCGCAGCAAAGCCCTTGCCAGGAACGCCAAAGGGAAGCCTGGAGGCGGTGGGGGCGGAGGTCCATGGACGCCGATCACCATCCCGGTCCGCATGCATGTCATCACAAACGGAAGCGCTGGCGATGTGAGCACTGGCATGATCAACGCCCAGATTAGCGTATTGAACAACGCCTACGCCGGGCGTGGTTTCAGCTTTGTGCTGGCCGGCGTCGACAAGACCAACAATCCGGGCTGGTACTCAACGTGTGAAACAAGCTCGACCGAATCCCAGATGAAGAACGCATTGGCGGTTGATCCGGCGCGCAATCTCAACATCTACACCTGCAGCCCGGGACAGGGAATCCTGGGATATGCACAGTTCCCCGATAGTTTTGCGGAGAGCAGCAAGATGCATGGGGTGGTACTGCTTGACCAATCGCTGCCAGGGGGCAGTGCCGCGCCCTATGACCTTGGCGACACCGGAACGCATGAAGTGGGCCATTACCTGGGGCTTTACCACACCTTCCAGGGAGGCTGCAGCAAGTCGCGTGGTGATCTGGTGGCGGACACGCCAGCCGAACAGAGCCCCGCCTTCGGCTGTCCGACGGGCAGGGACTCATGCTCGCGGCTTGCCGGGCTTGACCCCATCACAAATTTCATGGATTACACCGATGATGTCTGCATGAACACGTTCTCGGATGACCAGAGCATTCGCATGCAGGACCTAATGACTGCCTATCGGCCCAGTCTCGGCCGTTGATTCCATGATGCTGCAGACGCCCGGCCCAGGCCGGGCGTTTTTTTTTGCCGCCGCCCCGCGTACAATTCTCGCTCGCCTGATCCCAATGCTCCGAACCGGTCAATGCCGCTTCGGCGCTTTCTTGCAACCTGACGCAAGGCGACGCACTTGACCATACCCGCAATCCTCGCACTTGAAGACGGCAGCGTCTTCGAGGGTCGTTCCGTGGGCGCACCCGGCCTGTCCGTGGGCGAGGTGGTGTTCAACACCGCCATGACTGGCTATCAGGAGATCCTGACCGACCCGTCGTACGCCAGGCAGCTGGTGACCCTGACCTATCCCCATATCGGCAATACCGGCTGCACCGACCAGGACGACGAAGCCGGCAAGGTCTGGGCGGCCGGTCTGATCGTGCGCGACGTGCCGCGCCGGCCCAGCAACTGGCGCAGCCAGGTCGCGCTGCCGGAATGGCTGCAGTCGCGGGGTATTGTCGCGATTGCCGACATCGACACCCGCAAGCTGACCCGCATGTTGCGCGACCGCGGTGCGCAAGCCGGTGCCCTGATGGCTGCCGCAGTGCCTGGCGAGAAACTCGACTCCGACAAGGCCATCGAGGCCGCCCGCAAGTTTCCCGGCCTTGCAGGCCTGGACCTGGCGAAGGTCGTGAGCACCACGAAAGCCTACCAATGGCGTGATGGCGAGCTTGACCTGGACACCGGCGAATGGGCGCATCCCGAACCGAAGTTCAAGGTCATCGCCTACGATTTCGGCGTCAAGCGGAACATCTTGCGCATGCTTGTCGAACGCGGCTGCGCGGTCACCGTAGTTCCTGCGCAAACGTCCGCTGCGGCGGTGCTGGCGATGCAGCCGGACGGCGTATTCCTGTCCAATGGCCCCGGCGATCCGGCGCCCTGCGATTACGCGATCACCGCCATCCGGGAACTGCTGTCGGCGAAGATGCCAATCTACGGCATCTGTCTCGGCCACCAGTTGCTAGGCCTGGCGGTTGGCGCAAAGACGATGAAAATGCCGCACGGCCACCATGGCGCAAACCATCCAGTCATCGATCTGGCCGCGACCGAAGGCAGCGTGGGGCGCGTGATGATCACGTCGCAAAACCACGGCTTCTGCATCGACGAAGCCACGCTGCCAGCGAACGTACGAGTCACCCACCGATCCCTGTTCGACGCGACCAACCAGGGCATTGCCCTTACGGATGCGCCGGCCTTCGGCTTCCAGGGCCACCCCGAAGCCAGTCCTGGCCCGCATGACGTCGGGCCATTGTTCGACCAGTTCATTGGGTTGATGTCGAGCAAGCAATTGGAGGCCCACTGACATGCCAAAGCGCACCGACATCAAGACCGTCATGATCATCGGCGCTGGCCCGATCGTGATCGGCCAGGCCTGTGAATTCGACTATTCCGGGGCGCAGGCCTGCAAGGCGCTGCGCGATGAGGGCTACAGGGTCGTCTTGGTCAACAGCAATCCGGCCACGATCATGACCGACCCGGACATGGCAGACGCGGTCTACATCGAGCCGATCAACTGGCAGACGGTCGAGCGCATCATCGCCAAGGAAAAGCCTGATGCATTGCTGCCGACCATGGGCGGCCAGACCGCGCTCAACTGCGCGCTGGACCTGGCCGACCATGGCGTGCTGGAAAAATACGGGGTCGAACTCATCGGTGCCAAGCGCGAAGCGATCCGCATGGCCGAGGACCGCGAGCTGTTCCGCATTGCGATGGCCGAGATCGGCCTGGAATGCCCTCAAGCAGAGGTCGCTCGCTCGCTCGAGCAGGCACTCGACATCCAGACCCGCGTTGGTTATCCGACGATCATCCGGCCCAGCTTCACCCTCGGCGGCAGCGGCGGCGGCATCGCCTACAACCGCGAGGAACTGATCGAAATCGTCACCCGTGGCCTTGAGCTGTCGCCGACCAGCGAAGTACTGGTGGAAGAATCCGTACTGGGCTGGAAGGAGTTCGAGATGGAAGTGGTCCGCGACACCGCGGACAACTGCATCATCGTGTGCAGCATCGAGAACTTCGATCCGATGGGCGTGCACACCGGCGACTCGATCACCGTGGCGCCGGCGCAGACGCTGACTGACAAGGAATACCAGCGCCTGCGCAATGCGTCGATTGCCGTTTTGCGCAAGATTGGCGTAGATACGGGCGGCAGCAACGTGCAGTTCGGCATCAATGCCGAAAACGGTCGCGTGGTCGTGATCGAGATGAACCCGCGCGTGTCTCGGTCCTCCGCGCTGGCATCGAAAGCAACCGGTTTCCCGATCGCCAAGGTCGCGGCCAAGCTCGCGGTCGGCTACACGCTGGACGAACTCAAGAACGAAATCACCGGCGGCCTGACCCCGGCCTCGTTCGAGCCCAGCATCGACTACGTGGTCACCAAGATCCCCAGGTTCGCCTTCGAGAAGTTCCCGACTGCCGATGCACGCTTGACCACCCAGATGAAGTCGGTGGGCGAGGTGATGGCGATCGGGCGCACGTTCCAGGAGTCGCTGCAGAAAGCGCTGCGCGGACTGGAAACGGGAAAGGTCGGGCTGGACCCGACCGGCCTGAACCTGACCGACGAAGATGATCTCGCGACCCTGCGCCGAGAGATGAAGGAACCCGGTCCCGAGCGCATTTTCTATCTTGCCGATGCATTTCGCGCCGGCATGAGCGTGGAGGACGTGCACGCGCTGTCGTTCGTTGATCCCTGGTTCCTCGACCAGATCGAAGAGATCGTCGAGGCAGAAATGGAGGTCGCCCACCGAGGTTTGGATGGGCTGGATGCGGCGCGTCTGCGCGCGCTCAAGCGCAAGGGCTTCTCCGACATCCGCATCGCCCAGCTGACCGGCACCAACGAGTCGGCGGTACGGGCGTTGCGCAAGGCCTTCGGCGTGCGTCCGGTGTACAAGCGGGTGGACAGCTGCGCTGCGGAGTTCGCGACCACCACCGCATACCTGTATTCGACCTACGAGGATGAATGCGAAGCGCTGCCGACCGACCGCAAGAAGATCATCGTGCTCGGGGGCGGACCAAACCGGATCGGCCAGGGCATCGAGTTCGACTACTGCTGCGTGCATGCCGCACTCGCCCTGCGCGAGGATGGGTATGAAACCATCATGGTCAACTGCAATCCGGAAACCGTTTCCACCGACTACGACACCTCGGACCGCCTGTACTTCGAGCCGCTGACGCTGGAAGACGTGCTGGAGATCGTCGATCTCGAGAAGCCGCATGGCGTCATCGTGCAATACGGCGGGCAGACGCCGCTCAAGCTCGCCAAGGCGCTGGAAGCCAATGGCGTGCCGATCATTGGTACCTCGCCGGAATCCATCGACCTGGCCGAGGATCGCGAGCGTTTCCAGAAACTGGTTACCGAACTGGGTCTGCTGCAGCCACCGAACCGCACCGCGCGCAGCGACGAGGAAGCGTTGCTGCATGCGCGCGAGATTGGTTATCCGCTGGTGGTGCGGCCGAGTTACGTGCTCGGCGGCCGGGCAATGGAAGTCGTGCACGCTGAAGCCGACCTGGCGCGTTACATGCGCGAGGCAGTCAAGGTTTCGCATGATTCGCCGGTGCTGCTGGACCGGTTCCTCGACAACGCCGTCGAGGTGGACATCGACGTGATCGCCGACGCGCAGGGCAACGTGCTGGTCGGTGGGGTGATGGAGCACATCGAGGAAGCCGGCGTGCATTCCGGCGACTCGTCATGTTCGCTGCCGCCATATTCGCTGTCGGCCGGCACCCAGGCCCGCCTGCGCGAACAGGTGGTGATGCTGGCCAAGGCGCTCAATGTGATTGGCCTGATGAATACCCAGTTCGCGGTACAGACCGATGCTGACGGCAACGACACCATCTTCCTGCTGGAAGTGAATCCGCGTGCATCACGCACGGTGCCATTCGTGTCCAAGGCGATCGGCCAGCCACTGGCCAAGATCGCCGCGCGCTGCATGGCCGGCAAGTCGCTGGCCGAGCAGGGCGCGACCAGGGAAATCGTGCCGGATTACTACTCGGTCAAGGAAGCGGTATTCCCGTTCGCCAAGTTCCAGAATGTGGATCCGATCCTGGGTCCGGAAATGCGTTCGACCGGCGAAGTGATGGGCGTGGGCCGCACGTTTGGCGCCGCATTCGCGCGTGCTGAAGAAGCTGCGAACATCCGCGCACCGCAACCCGGCAAGGCGTTCATATCAGTGCGTGATCCCGACAAGGCACGGGTCGTGCCGGTCGCGCGCGACATGATCGCGCGTGGCTTCAGCCTGGTCGCCACGTCGGGCACCGCCGACGTGCTGGCCTCCAACGGCATCGCCTGCGAGCGGATCAACAAAGTGGCCGAGGGGCGCCCGCACATTGTCGACCTGATCAAGAATGGCGAGATCTGCTACATCGTCAACACCACCGAGGGGCGCCAGGCGATCGCCGACTCCTTCTCGATCCGGCGCGAGGCCTTGCAGCATCGCGTCACCTATTCCACCACCGTGGCCGGCGCGCGTGCATTGCTGCACTCGCTGGACCATCGCGGTGTCGGCGAAGTGCTGGCGCTGCAGGAACTGCACAAGGAACTGAAGTAATGCACGCACCCATAACCTCGAAGGGCGCCAAGCGCCTTCGCGCAGAGCTTGAGGAACTGAAGTCGGTCAAGCGACCGAAAGTCATCGCTGAAATCGCCGAGGCGCGTGCCCACGGCGACCTCAAGGAAAACGCCGAATACCACGCCGCGCGCGATCAACAGAGCTTCATCGAAGGTCGCATCAAGCACCTGGAGGGCGAGCTGTCGCATGCGCAGGTGATCGACATCGCCACCCTGACTGCGGGCGACAGGGTCGTGTTCGGCGCGACCGTGCAACTGGCCGATTGCGATAACGACGAAGAGCGCACCTTCCAGATCGTCGGCGACCTGGAGGCCGACATCAAGCAGGGTTTGATCGCGATTTCCTCGCCAGTGGCGCGCGCGTTGATCGGCAAGCACGAAGGCGATACCGCCACCATCGAAGCGCCCGCCGGTACCCGCGAGTACGAGATCATCTCGGTCCGTTATCTTGACTGAAGTGACGCGCCTGGCATGACGCGGCTGACGCTGCTGCTGCCGGCAGGCGAGCGGCTCGCCGGCATTGCGTTACCGGCGGCGCTGGCAAAGGTCCTTGGCCGCGCAGATGAGGTGTGCCGGCAACCGGGCGAGCACGTGCAGCTGTCACGTCATTTCAAGTTGGTGCCTGCGCGATGGCCGTTTGCAGCATTGACCCGCGTGGCCGATGCGGGGTTGGACGATGCACGCTCCGCCAGGTGGCTCAGTGCCGACCCGGCCTACATCCGTCCCGATATCAACGGCGCGCGCCTGCTGGCAACAGGCAGTCCCCTTTCAATGAGCACGCAGGATGTGGAGGCGTTCCTGCCGGCGCTGCGTCCGCTGTTCGGCGATGCCGGCTTCCTGCTGGATGCGCCGCATCCAACGCGCTGGTACCTGCGCCTGCCGCGCGAGGCCCAACTCCCCGAATTTCCGGCCCCAGACCAGGCGCTCGGAGAGGACGTGTTCGACCACATGCCGGACGGCCCGCATGCACGCCGCTGGCGCACGTTGCTGAGCGAAGCGCAGGTCATGCTTCACAACCACCCACGCAATGAGGAACGTGCACAGGTGGGACTGGTGCCGGTCAATTCGCTGTGGTTCTGGGGCGGCGGCATGCTGCCCGACAGCGCAACCAGTGACTTCCTGAATGTGTTTTCGGACGATCCCGTCTTGCAGGGACTGGCCCGCGTCGGCACATTCAACATCATGCCAATCGCTGATTTCCCCGGGTTTGAATCCGTTACCGACGGCACGCTGGTTGACTTGCGCATGATGCGGGACCAGAAGGCGTTGCTGGACCACTGGCTGCTACCTGCCCTAGCCGTGTTGAGGAGAGGCGGCGTCCAGCTGGATCTTGCCGATGGCCGGATGTTCAGTTTGCAACCGGGCCAGCGCTGGCGTTTCTGGCGCAAACCACGCGCGGTGATGACGGCATTGAAGGCGTGAGCTTGCAGCGGCGCATCATCCGACGGGAGCAACCGGCGCGCATCGATGGTGAGTGGCCAGCACAATGGCCGCCGCTGCTGCAACGCTTGCATGCCGCACGTGGCAGTGCGGATGCTGCGCAGGCCATGCCGCGTCTGGCTGACTTGTTGCCATTTGCACTGTTGTCCGGCATCGAGCAGGCGGTGTGTCTTCTCGAAGATGGCATCGCCCGTGACGCACATATCGTGGTGGTTGGCGACTACGACTGCGACGGCGCCACCGCCTGTGCGGTCGGTGTCCGCGGCTTGCGTTTGCTTGGTGCCAAACGTGTGTCGCATGCGGTGCCCAACCGCATCGTGCATGGCTACGGGATGACGCCGGGCCTGGTCGAAGAGCTTGTCGCGCTGGATCCTGACCTGCTGGTCACCGTCGATCATGGGATCGCCTGCCATGCCGGGATTGCCGCGGCGAAGGCGCATGGCTGGCAGGTGCTGGTGACCGACCATCACTTGCCGGGTGCGACCTTGCCTCCGGCTGACGCCATCGTCGATCCCAACCAGCCTGGTGATGCATTCCCGAGCAAGGCACTGGCAGGGGTCGGAGTGATGTTCTATGTCTTGCTGGCACTGCGCGCGAAACGTGGCGTGCAGGCGGATCTGTCCTCGCTGCTGGACCTGGTCGCTGTGGGCACGGTGGCCGACATGGTGGCGCTGGATGCCAACAACCGTGCGCTGGTGGGCGCCGGGTTGCGCCGACTTCGTGCGGGCCAGGGTTGCGCCGGCCTGCGTGCATTGATCGAAGTGGCCGGTCGACAGGCTGCAAGCCTGACGACCACCGACATAGGTTTCGCCATCGGCCCGCGCATCAACGCGGCGGGACGTCTGGAGGACATGAGCATCGGTATTGAATGCCTGCTCACCGATGATCCAGCACAAGCTTTGGAACTGGCGCAGATCCTGCAATCGATCAACCAGGAGCGCCGGGGCGTACAGGCCGAAATGCAGGATATGGCCGAAGCGCAGATGCCCAACCTTGGTGATGCCGCCACTTCGTACGCGGTATGCCTGTACGACGCCGGCTGGCATCCGGGCGTGGTCGGACTGGTGGCATCGAAAACCAAGGAACGGCTGCATCGTCCGGCAATCGCATTCGCGCCAGCCGAACCTGGAAGCAGCATGCTGCGCGGATCGGCGCGTTCAATCCCGGGCTTTCATATCCGCGATGCACTGGCACTCGTGGATGCGCGGCATCCTGGCCTGGTCCCGCGTTTCGGCGGGCATGCGATGGCCGCTGGTCTCAGTCTTGAACTGGATGACCTGGCCGCTTTTGGCGATGCATTCCAGCAGATCGCATCCGAATGGCTTACGCCAGACCTGCTTACCAACACCCTGCTTAGCGATGGCGAGCTGGCTGCCGATGAATTCGTCATCGGGTCCGCACTGGCCCTGCGTGATGGCGGCCATTGGGGGCAGGGCTACCCCGAGCCGATGTTCGATGGCGAATTCGATGTGCTGGGCTGGCGCAACGTCGGGGAGCGCCATTTGAAGCTTGATCTGATGCATGGTGGGCGCCGACTCAATGCCATCCACTTTGGCGGGTGGAGCGGCATACCGCCATCCGAACGCGTGCATCTGGCCTATCGCCTCACAGCGGACGACTATCGTGGCAAGGATGCGATCCAGTTGATCGTCGTGCATGCACAGGCAGTGGATCCCGGCTCACAGGGCTGACGCCGGCGCAACCGTACTTCGCACAAGGTTGCTGTCGTGCGTGCGCTTGAGCCCGAACA
>JBBQHK010000041.1:0-22614 GCA_038323895.1 Lysobacterales bacterium
GGCCTGCCACATCGCGTACTGGCTGGAGTAGTCTGGCCGTCCGCGGCATGCGCCACTGGGGAGAGTTCGTCGCATGGCATTGAAAGACCTGCAGGTGATGGTGGTGGAAGATCACGGCTTCCAGCGCCGGATCGCGGTGCGCCTGCTTGCCGAGCTTGGCGTGAAGCAGATACTGGAGGGTGCCGATGGCTTGCATGCGCTGGAGGTCATGCGCCGGCAATCCACGCCGCCCGACGTGGTGCTGGTCGACCTGGACATGCCCGGCATGGACGGCATCGAATGCATCAGCCACATCGCGCACGAGCACTTGGCGCGTTCGGTGGTGGTGGTCAGCGCACTGGATCCGGCATTGCTCCATACCGTGCAGACCATGGCACGCGCGTATGGGTTGCGCGTACTGGCCAGCGTGGAGAAACCGCTGACCCGCGACAAGCTTGAAGCCGTGCTCAACCGCTTCGACGAACTCGCAGGCGAGGCCCCGGCCGATACCCAAGCGGAATTCTCGGTGCAGGAACTCGCCGATGCGCTCGCCGGCGGGCAGATCGTGGCCTGGTTCCAGCCGCAGGTGGATTTCGCCAGCGGCAAGGTGATCGGTGCTGAAGCACTGGCGCGCTGGGAGCGCCCCGACGGGAGCGTCGTGCGTCCAAACCAGTTCGTGCCGATCCTGGAGCGCGAAGGACTCGCCAATGCATTGACCGACTGCATGCTGGAAGACGCGTGCCGCTGGAAGCAGCGCTGGGACCGCGGCGGCAACCGGATCAAGATGTCGGTGAATGTCCCCGCCGTTGCGCTGGCGGATCCCTCGGCCGCGGATCGCTATCAGGCGATCGTGGAAGGCCACGACATCACGCCTGAGGAAATGATGCTGGAGATCACCGAGAGCTCGGTGATGTCCGATGCCGCGCGCGGGCTTGGCCTGTTGGCACGATTGCGGCTGAAGGGCTTCGGCTTGTCGATCGACGATTTCGGCACCGGTTATTCCTCGCTGGCGCAGCTGTCACAGATCCCGTTCACTGAATTGAAGATCGACCAGGGATTCGTGTTCGACGCGCATGCGCAACCGCGCAAGCGTGCAGTGGTGGAAGCCAGTCTGGACCTGGCGCGCAAGCTGGGCCTGACCACCGTGGCTGAAGGCGTGGAGAGGATCGAGGACTGGCAGATGCTGGCTGAACTTGGCTGCGACATCGCCCAGGGATACTTGATAGGCCGGGCGGTCCCGGGTAGCGAATTGCAGGCCGTGATCGGGCGTTGGCGCAGGCCGGCGTAGGAGCAGTGGCAATGCGATTGGATCCATCGAAATTCAGTATCCGCCAGCAGCTGCTGGGCCTGTTTGGCCTGCTCCTGGTCACCGCAGCGCTGGTGCTGCTGGTGGACGAGATCGGCCAGCATTTCGCACGCCAGTCATTGGCGGCAATCAAGCACCAGGTGTCCGGCATTCGCGGACTCCAACGCCTGTCCGACGCCTACAACCACGGCCTGGTCAACACCACCTTTCGCGTGCGCAATGACCCGATCGAGTGGAAAGAAGGTTTGGCGACCCTGGAGCAGGCACAGGCCACCGCCAGCTCCGAGTGGGACGCCCTGCTACGCACCACGCGGGACGCGCAAGACCGCGTGTTGCTGGATCAGGCGGCGCAGGCGCGGCCACGCGCCGATGCGGCGATGGCGACAGTGAGCGAGGCATTGAGGAAGCGGGACGGGCGTGCGCTGGGCAGGTTCGCCGATACCGAGTTGTTCCTGGCAGTCGATCCGCTTCGCGAGCGCCTGCAGCTGATCGCCGACCATTTCCAGCTGCGCGCCGACACCCTGGTGCAGGCCGAGGGCGGCCGTGCCCAACTGGTCAGCGGGGTGCGGATCGCATTGCTGGTGGCATGCTTCGGTCTGGTCGTGGTGTTCGGGCGAGGGATCCTGCGCAATAGCTATCGTGGGGTGGAGAGCCTGACCGAGTTGTCGCGCCGGACGGCAGGGGATGATAACGAAGCAGTCTCCCATTTCCGGCCCACCGGCGAACTTGGCGAGGTCATGGACAGTTTCCTGCGCCTGCGCAGGCATGTGCAGCGGATTGAAACCCAGCTGACCGACCAGCTGATCAGCAACGATCGTGTGCGCATCGCCCTGGAACGGCGGGAAAACTTCCAGCGCCTGTTGCTGGAAGCGGCGCAGACCGCGATCTTCGCGGTCGACGAGGACGGCACGTTTTCCCAGGTCAATCCCTTCGCCGAAAAGATGCTGGGGTGGCCGGCAGGTTCCCTGCTCCGTCGCGAGCGGATGGACGTGATCCTGCATCCGGAAGCGCTGCAGTCGCTGTCGCGCCACCTGAGCGATGCCTACGGCCAGCCGATCGCTGCGGACTGGACGGCGCTGCGCGCATTGGCCCAGCACCGCGAGCCGCCGCGCGAGTTTGTACTGCGCCACCAGCGCGGGCGGACCCTGCCCGTGCTGCTGGCGTTGTCGCCGATGCGAGACGACACCGGGGTGGTGGTGGGCTTGCTGGCAGTGGCTACCGACCTCACCGTGCCCAAGCGGCTGGAGCGCGCGCTGCGCGACAGCGAGACGCGCGCGCGCGATGCCAGCAAGGCCAAGAGTGCCTTCCTGGCCGCGATGAGCCACGAAATCCGCACCCCGATGATCGGCGTGACCGGCATGATCGAGGTGCTCAGCCTGACCCCGCTGGATAGCGAGCAACGGCACTCACTGAGTGTGATCCAGGCATCGGCGGAAGCCCTGTTGCGGATCATCGGCGACATCCTGGATTTTTCGAAGATCGAAGCGGGCAGGCTGGAAATCGAAGCGGTCGCGATCGCTTTACCCGAATTGCTGCGTAGCGTGGTCGCGACCCATGCGGGTTCTGCATCGGGCAAGGGCTTGTCGCTGGAATGCCAGATTGACCCGAAGGTGGGGCCGGCGCACATCGCCGATCCGGTGCGGCTACGGCAGATTGTCGGCAATTTCCTGTCGAACGCGATCAAGTTCACCGACTACGGGCACGTCCTGGCCGTGCTTGAAGTCGCCAGCAGCGACCCGCACGACGGTACCCATGGCAGTGACGAGCTGGTGTTCCGGGTCACCGATACCGGCATCGGGGTGAGCGAGCAGGCGCAGGCACGCCTGTTCCAGCCGTTCTCGCAAGCCGAGGCCAACACCACGCGCCGTTTTGGTGGCACTGGCCTGGGCCTGGCGATCAGCCGACGCCTGGCCGAGCTGATGGATGGCACCGTGGACATGGAGTCGGCGCCGGGCGCCGGCACGACGATGCGCTTGAAGATGAAGTTGGAGCGCGCGCTGGCACCGCTGGCCAGCACGTCGGGACCATCGGCGCTGACACCGGGCTTCAGCCCCCGACGGTTGCCGACGCTTGCCGCCGCGGAAGCCGAACGCAGCCTGGTGTTGCTGGTCGATGACCACCCGACCAACCGCCAGGTCATCCAGCGCCAGCTGGCCCTGGCCGGTTATGCCTCGGAAACTGCGGAAGATGGTGTGGAAGGCCTGGAGCGCTGGCGCAGCGGGCGTTATGCCTTGTTGCTCAGCGACGTGCACATGCCGCGCATGGATGGCTACCAGCTGACGCGCAGCATCCGCGACGAAGAGGCCCGCAGTGGCAAGCCGCGCACGCCCATCATCGCGCTGACTGCCTCTGCCCTGAAAGGCGAATCGGAACGTTGCCTGGCCGCCGGCATGGACGACTACATGGCCAAGCCGGTCAGCATTCCCGCCATGGGCGCCTGCCTGCAGCGCTGGTTGCCGCACACAGCGTCGGCGCAACCGATGAGCGCCGAGCTCGGGGTTTCCATACAGGTCGCCAACAACCAGCAGGTGGCCGAAGCCGGCCTGCCGCAGCTGGCGCATCCGCGAACCCTGGATGCCGCGGTGTTGGCGGACCTGACGGGGGGTAATCCATCGGATGCGCGGGACCTGCTGGGCGAGTTCCTCGCAAGCACCGGTGATGACCTGGCGCAGCTGGAAGCGATGCGCCGCGATGGCGACTTGCACGGGCTGACCCGGCAGGCACACAAGGTCAAGGGTGCGGCCAAGATCATGGGCGCGATGGCGCTGGCCGATGCGGCGGAGCTGCTGGAAACCGCCGGCCGCAGTGGCGACTGGGCGCATATCCTGCCGCTGGCGGTGGACCTCGCCACCGCCGTCGAACGGCTGCGGCTGGATGTGGCGGAAGGCTACCCGGCCTGAGCCGACGGCCGGCCGGCTTGCGTGTACGCTTGACCCAGGCAAGCCGAAGGAGCGCAGCGATGAAAACATGGCTGGTGGCATGTTCCAAGGGCGGTGTGGGCAAGACCACGATCGCCACCCACTTGGCCGCCGAATCGGCGGTAGCCGGGCAGAATGTGGTCCTGGTCGATGCCGATCCACAGGGTTCGGCAACCCGCTGGTGCCAGCGCCGGGCGGGCATGGCCAGTGCGGTGCTGCCGGTGGATGGCAGTCGCAAGTCCTGGAGCAAACATATCCCTGAGGGTACCCAGCGGGTGATCGTGGACGCGCCGGCCGGGGCGATGGCCAATGCCCTGGAGCGATTCCTGGACGTCGCCGACGCGCTGATCGTGCCGATCCAGCCGTCTGCGCTGGACATCGAAGCCAGCGTCGGTTTCCTGGAATCGCTTGCCAGACATCCGCGCGTGCGCAAGGGCAAGCTGCGCGTGGGCCTGGTCGGCAATCGCCTGAAACCGCACACCAACGCATCGCAACAAGCGCTGGACGTGCTGCGCAGCTGGCCATTCCCGCTGGTGGCCGAGCTGCGTGACAGCCAGGCCTATGTGGTGCTGACCGGGCTTGGCAAGAGCCTGTTCGACTACCACTCCACACAGGTGCGCGAGCACCAGGCCGATTGGCAGCCGCTGTTGCAGTGGTTGCGCAAGGATTAGTTGTGGCAGCGTAAGCTGCAGGAAACGCCACGAAGGAGATGCAATGAGGGACTTGATCCTGCTGCGCCACGCCCACGCCGAGCCCGCTAGCGCGGGGCAAGACGATCGCCAGCGCGGTTTGTCCGCCACTGGCCTGGAGGAGGCGCGTGCGGCCGGCGAATGGCTGCGCGCGCATGGGTTCCGGCCGGATCGCATCCTGTATTCCAGCGCGGAGCGGACCCGGCAGACCATGGAGGCGCTGGGCGACCTCGGTGGTGTGCCAGGCCGGGAAGAGGCTTCGATCTACGAGGCCAGCCCAGGAATCCTGGCCGCCCTGGCCGATGCCCACCGCGACGCTGAACGGCTCATGCTGGTTGGCCATAACCCGGGCCTGGAGCAGCTCGCAGCGCTGCTGCACAGCGGCCAGACTGGCGATTACCGCGGCATGCCGCCGGGCGGAATCGCGGTACTGAGCTTGCCTGTGGACGCCTCGATCGAACCCGGTATCGGCACCCTGACCCAATTCTGGTGGCCGTGAACCGATGATGGATGGGCGCGGTCGCCCGTGGCTGGCGCTGGCCGCGCTGCTATTGCTGGGCGGCTGCGCAACCCTGTCCACCCCCCGGCGCGAGGATGCGGCCAGGATTGCCGTGAGCGCGCGTTCGTCCCAGGTCGATTGCACGGCTGCAGACGCCTGTGCGTTGTCCTCGCCATTGCATGACCTGGCGGATCGCGTACTGGCCGAATCAACCCAGGAGTCGCCGCGCCATCATGCGGTGCTGCTGGACAAGGGGCCCGATGCGCTGCTGGCGCGGATCCACCTGATCCGCAGCGCGCGCCGCAGCATCGACCTGCAGACCTACATCTTCGACGAGGATGATTCCGCACAGCTTGTACTGGACGAACTGGTTGCCGCAGCGTTCCGCGGAGTCAAGGTGCGCCTGTTGCTGGACCAGTTGTCGGCGCTGGAGAAAGTCTCGACCCTCGCGGCGTTGTCGGGCGTGCACGTCAATTTCGAATTGCGGTTGTACAACCCGGTACTGGACCGGGCGCGACTGTCCCTGCCGATGTATGTCGTGGCCTCGGCCTGCTGCTGGCGCACGCTCAACCGGCGCATGCATAGCAAGCTGTTGCTGGTGGACGATGCGGTCGGCATCACTGGCGGGCGCAACTACCAGGACGACTATTTCGACTGGGACGCCGCCTACAACTTCCGCGATCGCGACCTGCTGATCGCGGGCCCGGTCGCCCACGACATGGCCGCCAATTTCGCGGCCTTCTGGAGTTCCCCGCGCAGCATCCAGGCCGAGCGGCTGGGGGATGTCGCGCGCTACCTGCGCACTCGTGGCGTGCCACCGGCACCGCACCAGCCGTATCGGAAGCCTGAACGCGTCCGCGCATTGCTGGCGGATGTCGCGGACGACGAAGTGATTCGCGATCGGTTCGTGGTGCCGGGGCTGGCGGTGAAGGGCGTACAGTTCATCGCCGACCTGCCAACCAAGCATCGTGACGATGCGATTGATGACAACGACGCGCCTGCGTCAGAGGTCCTGCAGCAGATCATTGCCTCGGCCCAGGACGAGGTGTTGCTGCAGACGCCGTACCTGGTGTTGTCCAAGCCGGCGCAGCAGGTGTTCCGGACGCTGCACCGGCAACCGGATCCGCCGCGGGTCAGGGTCTCGACCAATAGCCTGGCCTCGACCGACGCGTTCATCGCGTACGCCATTTCCTACAAGTACAAGCGGCGCTACCTGCGTGATTTCGGCTTCGAGATCCACGAATTCAAGCCATTCCCGGAGGACGCCCCGTTCGAACTGGGCCCCACCGGCGCCGATCTGGGCGAGGTGGACGCTGTCGCGCCTGCACCGACTCGTCGGTCGTCGCGCCGGGAACGCAGGCTCGCCGCGCGTGGCCTGCAAAACAACCCGGGCGCGGAATCAAGTCCGCTGCGTGGCCTGTTCGGCTCTTACGGCACGCTGCCGGTCCGCCTCAAACGCGCCGGCATCCGCATGGGCCTGCATGCCAAGTCGCTGGTGGTGGACGGGCGCGTGGGTGTGGTTGGCACCCACAACTTCGACCCGCGCGGCGACACCTACAACACTGAAAGCGCAGTGATCATTGTCGACCCCGCGTTCGCGGCATTGTTGGCAGCCAGCATCCGCCGCGACATGCAGCCAGGCAACGCCTGGGTGATTGGCCGGCGCGATTCCTCCCCGGTGCTGCCCGGCATCGAGTACACCCTTGCGCGGATTTCCGAGCGCTTGCCGATCTTCGACCTGTGGCCAGTCAAGTACGCCACCAGTTACGAGTTCGTGCCTGGCCCCGGTTGCATGCCGCCTCCTTCACCGTTCGCCGTCGAATTCCGCCGCTGCCACAAGCCGGTCGGCGACTTCCCCCAGGTCGACCTGGGCCTGAAGTGGCTGGGCGTGCGGGTGTTCACTGCGTTTGGCTCAGGTTTGGCGCCAATCCTGTAGCGGCTGGCCTCTAGCGATCCCTGCGTGGCTCATGATCCGCCGCGACCTGCGCGGGGCCCAGGCGCAGGAAACGCGCGGCGTTGTTGTAGAGGATGTCGCGCTTCTGCCCGGCGCTGAGGAACGGCGCGGTCTCGATCGACTTGATCGCCTCGCCGATGGCGTCGGGCCAGTACATCTGGTCGGACCCGAACATGATCCGTTTCTCGAACCCGGCATCGACCATGCGCTTCAGGGCGTCGTGGAACTGCGCGCGCGGGAATCCCCAGTTGTTGAGCGCCACGTCCACGTATAGGTTCGGGTAGGTGAACATCATCGCGATCATCTGCTCGACGAACGGCGAGCCGTAGTGCATGACGTAAATGCGCAGCCGGGGGTGCTTGCGCAACACGTCTTCGAGCAGCAGCGGCAAACCTGCGTCCACTCGGTAGGTTTCGTAGCCCGGGAAGCGCGCGGCGGCCGGCGGGCCTTCGCCCATGTGGATGCCGACCGGGATGTCCAGTTCCTCCGCCAGCGCGAAATAGGCTTCGTAGCGCGCGTCGTCGGGCCGGTGGCCGCGGTACTGGATCGCCACCTCGGCCATCACCGCCAGCTGCCCGGCCGCGTGCAGGCGGCGCAATTCCGCCAGCGGTTTTTCCACGGTCTTGCCGAAGGCGACGCCCGGCAGGATCACCTCGCCACCAGCGGCCTTGCGCCACTCGGCGACCCGTTCGACGGTGCCATCGGTCACGGCGCGGCGGATGTCGTGCTGGCGCAGCGCGGCGAGGCTGCGGTCGCGCAGGTCGGCATCGTCCCTGGCCGCGAATATCGGTGCGTAGCAGGTCAAGAACTTCGAGAAGTCGAGCTCCTCGCGCGGATCGATGGTCGGGACCAGCAGCGGCTGGTCGCCCGGGCAGCTGGGCACGCCGGGCGGCAATTCGTCCATCGGCAAGGCATGCAGGTGCATGTCGATCACCGGGCCGCCATGTGGGAGCGCAGCAGGAGGCGCTGGCTGCGAGGTTGCCAGCAGGACGGCGAGTGACCCGAAAAGTGCATGCATGGTTGGCGATATCTGATGGAGCAACGTTACCAACGGGCTTTATGGAACCAAGCGGTCAAACCACGTTCCTGGAGCATCGTTGACAAGAACGGGCGCGCTCACCGATTGACGAGACGCGGCGTGCGTCCTAGTCTGCGCTTCTCATTGCGCGCGCCGGGAAGCCCCATGTCGATCACACTCAACTTTGAACTCAACGATAAGGATCTCGCCCATTTCCAGCAGGCGATGGAACGGTCGAAAAAAGCCGCGCAGGACAAGAGCGTCGAGGACATCGTGGGGTGCGCGGTCGACCTGCTTGCCGATGCGCAGAAAGTCCATATTCCGGATTTCATCAAGGAGCGCCTGCTGCGCCTGGACGACATGATCGCCATGGTCCGCGATGAGGGCTGGTCCCTCCCTGATGAGGACAAGCAGCGGGTGCTGTCGGCCCTGACTTATTTCTGCGATCCCGATGACGTGATCCCGGACCACGTCGAAGTGCTGGGCTTCCTGGACGATGCGGTGATGATCGAGCTGTCGGTGCGCGATCTGAAGCACGAGCTCGATGCCTACGATGACTTCTGCGACTACCGCGCCCACGAGGCCGAGCGCCGCGGCGCGGAGCCGTCCACGCTGGGCCGGACCGACTGGCTGGACAGCCGTCGCGAGGAACTGATCGACCGCATGCACCAGCGCCGCGATCGCGACTTCGGCACTGGCTATGGCGGCAGTAGCGGCTATGCGCGCAGCGGCTCCACGCTGCGTGGCGGCTTTGCCGACCGCGGCTGGCGCCCCGGCGTCTTCAAGTGGTAAAGCCGGATGCCGGTTGAAGCGGCATCACGAAGCTGGCCGGAAGAGGCCAGCCTGGAGTCCCTGAATGCACGCTCGGACGGGACGTTGATGCAGTCCCTCGGCATTGTATTCACCGAGCTCGGTGACGGTTTCCTGCGCGCCACCATGCCGGTGGACGCACGCACCCACCAACCCTATGGCTTATTGCATGGCGGCGCCTCGGTCGCCTTGGCGGAGACTCTGGGCAGCAGTGCAGGCGCGCTGATGGCCGGTGACAACGCAGTGGTCGGGCTGGAGATCAACGCCAACCATTTGCGCGCAGTGCGCACCGGCCTGGTCACCGGCACCGCGCGGCCCGTGCACATCGGTCGCAGTACCCAGGTGTGGGAAATTCGCATCGAAGACGAGGCGGCCAAGCCAGTCTGCATCAGCCGGATCACCTTGGCGGTGCTGCCGCAGCCACCTGGTTGAATCGGTTTTTTGGGTTGCGGCACTAACCGCATCGACTAAGGTTCGACCATGAACGCGACGTCCCCCGCCGTCGAATCAATCTTTCGCGCCTGCCGCTACCTGTATCGGCTGCCGCTGCTTGCCTGGCATGTACTGGTGCACCTGCCGGTCCTGCTGCTGCTGTTGGCTGTGGACGAGGTCGGCGGCCGCCAGGTCGGCCATGCCGCGTTGCGCTGGTGGGCGCGCTGGTTCCTTCTGATCTTCGGCATGCGCGTGCGCCGTGATGGCATTCCGTTGGCCGGCGGCACCATGTTCGTGGCCAACCATGTCAGCTGGGTCGACATCGTCGCCTTGCATTCGCAGCACATGATGGGCTTCATCGCCAAGCACGAAATCCGCAGCTGGCCCGTGGTCGGCTGGCTGACCACGCACACGGAAACCATCTACCTGCGACGCGGCAATGCCGATTCGCTGGGTGGCGTGATGGACGAAATGGCCATGCGGCTGCGCGCCGGTCGCGCGGTGGCGGCGTTCCCTGAGGGCGGCACCCGCGAGGGCCAGGCCCTCGGCCCGTTCCATGCGCGGATCTTCAGCGCGGCGGTCGCCGCCGATGCACCGGTGCAACCGGTGGCGCTTTGCTACGGCGACGGCTGCGAAGCGCAGTCCATCGTCGCTTACGCCCCGCAGGAGAGCTTCGTGGCCAACCTGCTGCGCCTGCTCGGTGAGCCGTCGCGGACAGCGCGGGTGTGCTTTCTGGAACCGATCCTGCATGCCGATCACGAAGGCCGGCGCGGCATCGCACGATTGGCGCGTAGCCGCATCGTCGATGCCATGCAAGCCGCATGAGCATCTCTCGACCCACCACCGTCGCCAGCGCCTATCGCGCGCCGCGCTGGCTGCGTAATCCGCACCTGCAGACCTTGCTGGGCAGTAGCCAGGTGCGCGTGATGCGCGGTGCGCGCGAGTTGCGCAAGCTCGGCGCGGTGCATCAAGAGCATCTGGTCGGCGCCGGCAGCGGCATCCAGCTGCACGGTGTGCACAGCACATTGCCAGGCCGTCCACCGCGCGGACTCGCGCTGCTGCTGCATGGCTGGGAGGGCAGCGCGGAATCAGGCTACATGCGCCTGACCTGCGCACGCCTGCTGCAACGTGGTTTCGATGTGTTCCGCCTGAACTTCCGCGACCACGGCGACACGCATCACCTCAACGAGGACCTGTTCCATTCCAACCGGCTGGATGAAGTGCTGCAGGCGGCGCTGACGGTATCGCGCCGATGGGCAGCGGAGCCGATGCTGCCCATGGTGCTTGCCGGCTACTCGCTGGGTGGCAACTTCGCGTTGCGGGTGGCCCTGCATGCACCGCGGGTAGGCCTGGAGCTGGCGCGGGTGGCGGCCGTGTGTCCCGCCCTGGATCCCGATCGCACCACCACCGCAATGGAGCAGGGTCTGTCGCTGTACGAGCGATACTTCCTGCGCAAATGGACGCGTTCGCTTCGGCGCAAGCAGGTGTTGTTCCCGCAGCAGCATGCGATCGGCGAGGAGCAATTGCGCAGCCGGCGCCTGCGTGGACTGACCGCCTGGCTGGTGGCGCGGCATACCGACTTTGCCGATGTCGAGGCCTATTTCGATGGCTATCGGATCAGCCGCGACCGCATGGCCGGATTGCAGGTGCCGGCGGACATCCTGACCTCGGCCGATGATCCGGTGATCCCGGTCGATGACTTCGATGGCTGGCAGCTCCCAGCCAATGCCACGGTGGAAATCGCCGCGCACGGTGGCCACTGCGCCTTCCTGCACGATGCCAGCCTGCGCGGCTACGCCGAGGACTGGATTGCGCGGCGACTGTCCACGGCGCTTGAACCGGCAGCAGTGCAGAATCCGGTCAACGCAGCTGGAGAGCCAGCATGAGGAGAGCGCGCATGAAGATCCGCAGCGACAGCTTCGAACACGGCAAGCCGATCCCGTCCGAGTACGCGATGGGTGCGCCCCCAAATGGTGAGCGATTCGGCGGCAATCGCAATCCGCAGCTGGCATGGGAGGACGTTCCCGCTGGTACCGAATCCTTTGCACTGCTGTGCATCGATACCGATGCGCCGACCGATGGCGCGCTGGTGGCCGACGAAGGCACGCCAATCCCGGACGCACACCCGCGTGGCGAGTTCGTGCATTGGGTGGTTGCCGACATTCCCGCGAACACCCGCGGGATTCCAGCCGGCAGTTGCAGCGATGGCGTGACCAGACAAGGAAAGGACGCGGGCCTGGATGCCGGTGGCCGACGAGGCAAGAACGACTTCACAGGTTGGTTCGCTGGCGATGCTGCGATGGGCGGCCACTACTTCGGCTACGACGGCCCCTATCCACCCGCGCACGATTTGCGCGTGCATCGCTACTTCTTCCGCCTGTTCGCACTGGATGTCGAGTCGCTGGACCTGCCCGACGCGTTCACGGCAGGCGATGTGTTCCAGGCGATGCGCGGACACCTGCTTGCCGAAGCGGCGACCTATGGCACCTATACGTTGAATCCGGCCGCCGGTTGAACTCAGGCCGCCGCTGGCAGCCACAATAACAAGGCGATGCCGACGACCACCCGGTACACCGCGAATGCAGTGAAACGATGGCTCTGGATGTACCGCAGCAGCCATTTCACCGCGACGAAGGCGGTGACTGCCGAGGCCACGAAGGCCACGCCCAGCGCGCTCCAGTCCTCGTTGCCGATGCTGCCCTGGCGGAGCAGCGACAGCAGTTCGTAGCCGGTCGCGGCGAACATGGTCGGGATGCCGACCACGAAGGCAAATTCGGTGGCGGCCGCGCGGCTGGTGGTGCCGGCCAGCAGGGCCACGAAAATCGTTGCGGCACTACGTGAAGTTCCCGGGAATACCCCAGCCACCACCTGGGCGATGCCGACCAGTATCGCGGTGGTCCAGGAGATTGCCGTACGTTCGCCTTCGCGCGCGGCGCGGCGCGAGGCCAGGTGTTCGGCGATGACCATCCAGAACGCCCCGATGATCAGCGCCCAGGCGATGGGACGCAACGTGTCTGGCAATTCCCAGCCCAGCGCCTTCACCAGCAGGCCCCCGGCCGCGGTTACGGAAAACGCAGCCAACAGCTTGAACGCGTAGTCGCGTGATTGCGCCGGGCTGGCAGTGACGCCCAGCGGGTCGTAGGGCGCGGGCGCGTCATGGCCGCCGAATGCGACCAGCATGCCCCACAGGCGCTTCCAGTAGATGAGCACCACCGCCAGGATCGCACCGGCCTGGATGGCGATATTGAACAGGGCGCTGCGATGGCCCAGCCAGTGCTGGGCGATCAACAAATGACCGGTGCTGGAGATCGGCAGGAATTCGGTGATGCCTTCGATGATGCCGAGCAGCAGCGCGGCGAGCAGGTCATTCATGCGATTGGGTACAGTGGCGACGGCGCAGGATAGCGCAGGAGTTGGTGCACCATATCGGTGCCTACCGCTTGTATTATTGCACCAAGAAAGTGCTTCAGCGCCTAAAGCACCGCCAAACCTTTCACAAAATCAAGGGGTTAACATCTGGCACGCGACTTGCATTACAACTGGGTATCCGTCATCACGCTCAGGACTTTGCCATGTCGCTGGAACACATCGAAAAACTGATCAAGGACCACAAGGTCGAATTCGTCGACCTGCGCTTCGCCGACATGCGTGGCGTGCAGCACCACGTGACCTTTCCCAAGTCGATCATCGAAGCATCACTGTTCGAGGACGGCAAGATGTTCGACGGTTCGTCGATCTCCGGCTGGAAAGGCATCCACCAGTCCGACATGGTCCTACTGCCGGACCCGTCGACCGCGCTGCTGGATCCGTTCACCGCCGACCCGACCCTGATCCTGATCTGCGACGTGCTCGACCCGACCACGATGCAAGCCTATGAGCGCGACCCGCGCGGTATCGCCAAGCGCGCCGAGGCCTACCTGAAGGCCAGCGGCATTGCCGAGCAGGCCTTCTTCGGCCCGGAACCGGAATTCTTCATTTTCGATTCGGTCCGCTATGCCAACGAGATGGGACATACGTTCTTCCATGTCGATTCCGAAGAAGCGGCGTGGAACTCCGGCAAGGAGTACGAGGGTGGCAATAGTGGCTATCGCCCGGGTGTGAAGGGCGGTTACTTCCCGGTCGCGCCGCTGGACTCGCTGCACGACATCCGCGCCGAGATGTGCAAGGCGCTCGAGGCCGTGGGCATCGAGGTCGAAGTGCACCACCACGAAGTCGCCAACGCCGGCCAGTGCGAGATCGGCACCAAGTTCAACACGCTGACCCGCAAGGGCGACGAACTGTTGACGATGAAGTACATCGTCAAGAACGTCGCCCATCGCAACGGCAAGACCGCGACCTTCATGCCCAAGCCACTGGTGGGCGACAACGGCAGCGGCATGCACGTGCACCAGAGCCTGGCCAAGGGCGGCGTGAACCTGTTCTCCGGCGACGGCTACGGCGGCCTGTCGCAGATGGCGCTGTGGTACATCGGCGGCGTGTTCAAGCACGCGCGCGCCATCAATGCGTTCGCCAACTCGACCACCAACAGCTACAAGCGCCTGGTGCCGGGCTTCGAGGCACCGGTGATGCTGGCGTACTCGGCCTCCAACCGTTCGGCGAGTTGCCGCATTCCCTACGTGTCCAATCCGAAGGCGAGGCGCATCGAATTCCGCTTTCCGGATCCTATGAACTCCGGCTACCTGATCTTCACCGCGCTGATGATGGCTGGCCTGGACGGCATCAAGAGCCAGATCGACCCGGGTGGCCCCAGCGACAAGGACCTGTATGACCTGCCGCCGGAAGAGGAAAAGGGCATCCCGACCGTCTGCCATTCGCTCGACCAGGCGCTGGACGCGCTTGACCAGGACCGCGAATTCCTCAAGGCCGGCGGCGTGATGAGCGACGACTTCATCGACGCCTATATCAAGCTCAAGATGAAGGAAGTCACAGCTTTCCGTTCGGCCACGCACCCGCTCGAATACCAGATGTACTACGCAATTTAGTGCCGCGCGATCCGATGCCCCGCGCAATGCACATTGCACGGGCTTCGGGACGGCCGGTACAGGACCGATTCAAGACACGATCTGATGGGGTGAATGCATCAGGACGAAGCGAGCTGATCCTCGCTTCGCTCCCTCCCCGGCGAGGATCGGACAGGATCGGGAGCGCGTGCCGACGGGTGCGCGTCTCCCGGCCCTTTTGACGGAGAGGGGCGGACGGGCCATGCGCGGCGGCGCCGCGCGAGGTGCTACGGCACCAACAACACGGGGGAGACGAACAACGCGATCGATGATCGCAACAGGCAGGGCGCGACGAACGGGCAACCCTGCGCTGCAGCAATACGGAACCAATGACTGGGGAGGGCGACCGCTTATGAGGAGCCTGTGTCATGTCGTCCAGAACCTTCGCTACACGCAACCTGTGCACGGACGCGACCACACGCAAGGCCTCTCGCTCGCGTATCTCATGTGCCCGCATCGTCGCCGCAATGGCGGGGATGCTGGTGTTCGCCGGCGCACATGCCGGCACCAGTGGCAACATCACCCTGGCCAGCGACTACGTCTTCCGTGGCGTCTCGCAAACCAACCAGGACCCCGCTTTGCAGGGCGGGATCGAGTACGCCGCTGACAGTGGCGCGTACGTCGGCACGTGGGGCAGCAACATCAGCTGGCTGTCGGATGCCTCAAGCACGCTTGCGCCCATTTCAAGCAGCCTTGAACTCGACCTCTACGGCGGCTATCGCGGCAAGTTCAGCGATGCCGTGAGCTACGACGTCGGTGCGCTTTATTACTGGTATCCCGGCGACTATCCCACCGGCTTCAACAGCGCCGACACCCTCGAGGTGTATGCCGGCCTGACCGTGGCCGCCAGCGAAAAGGTCAGTCTTGGGGCGAAGTACTCATATGCCGCGACAGACCTGTTCGGCTACACCGACTCCGATGGCAGCGGTTATCTGGACCTCACCGCGAACATCGCGGTGGCCGACGGCTGGACGATCGGCGCGCATGCCGGCAAGCAATGGATCGAAGGCAACGCGGCGTTCGAATACACCGACTGGAAATTGGGTGTGACCCGGTCGTTCGAGAACGGCTTTTCGGTCGCACTGGCCTGGTCTGACACCGACGCCGACAGCGCCCTCTACACCAATCCGCGCGGCAACAGGATCGCTGGCAATGCGGTGGTGTTGAGCATCGCCAAGTCGTTCTGAGCAGCCACATCCATGCCATCCCACGGAGTTCAAACACGATGAAACTCATCACCGCCATCATCCGCGCGTTCAAGCTCGACGAAGTACGCGAAGCGCTCACCGAAGTCGGCGTGTCGGGCATCACCGTCACCGAGGTCAAGGGCTTCGGCCGACAGAAAGGCCATACCGAGTTGTACCGGGGCGCCGAGTACGTGGTCGATTTCCTGCCCAAGCTCAAGGTGGAATGCGCGGTCACCGACGACATGCTTGGTGCCGCGCTGGAAGCCGTGCAGGACGCGGCAACCACCGGCAAGGTCGGTGACGGCAAGATCTTCGTGTCCGCGCTCGAGCAGGTCATCCGCATCCGCACCGGGGAGCTCGACGCCGATGCGCTCTGAACCGATGTCCGTTTCCGAACATCGCCGCAACCATTGCAAGGACACCACGATGACGACCAATCCCGTTCGACGCCCACCCGGACGCCTGCTGCTGCCCGTCGCCCTGCTGTCCCTCGTCGCCAGCGGCCTCGTGCACGCGCAGGATGCCGCGCCGGCGGTATCCGCCACCGTCGACAAGGGCGATGTGGCCTGGATGCTGGTCTCGACCTTGCTGGTGTTGATGATGACCGTGCCCGGGCTCGCACTGTTCTACGGCGGCCTGGTGCGCGCCAAGAACATCCTGTCGGTGCTGATGCAGGTGCTGTGCGTGTTCTCGATGATCATCCTGCTGTGGTTCGCCTATGGCTACAGCCTGGCGTTCGCCGGAGGAGGTGCGTGGATCGGCACGCTGGACAAGGCCTTCCTGGCCGGGGTCGGCGTTGATTCCCTGGCCGATACCTTCAGCGAAGGCGTGAAGCTGCCGGAGTACGTGTTCATCGCGTTCCAGTCCACGTTCGCGGGCATCACCGGCGCGATCATCGTGGGCGCGTTCGCCGAACGCGCGCGTTTCTCCGCGATCATGCTGTTCTCCGCGATCTGGTTCACCTTCGGCTACCTGCCATTGGCGCACATGGTCTGGGGTGCGGGCGGCTACCTGCTGGACAAGGGCGCACTGGACTTCGCCGGCGGCACCGTGGTCCACATCAACGCCGGCGTCGCCGGCCTGGTCGGGTCCTGGTTCGTTGGCAAGCGCGTGGGTTACGGACGCGAGGCGCTCAAGCCGCACAACGTGGTCTACACGATGGTCGGCGCGTCGCTGCTGTGGGTCGGCTGGTTCGGCTTCAACGCGGGTTCCAACCTCGAGGCCAATGCCGGTGCCGCGCTGGCCTTCATCAACACCCTGCTGGCCACCGCCGCCGCGGTGCTGGCATGGTCGCTGGTGGAGAAACTGGCCAAGGGCCAGTCGTCGATCCTGGGCGCGGCATCGGGCGCGGTGGCTGGCCTGGTCGGCATCACCCCGGCCTGCGGCACGGTCGGCCCGATGGGTGCGATCGTCATCGGCCTGGTGGCCGGCGTGGTCTGCGTGTGGGGTGTCAACGGCCTCAAGCACCTGCTGAATGCGGATGACACCCTGGACGTGTTCGGCATCCACGGTTTGGGCGGGATCGTGGGGGCGCTGCTGACCGGCGTGTTCACCGCGCCATCGCTCGGCGGCACCGGTGGCGATGATTTCTCCATCGCCGCGCAGGTCGGCGTGCAGGCATTGAGCGCGGGCATCACCATCGCCTGGATCGGGGTGGTGTCGGTGATTGCCTTCCTGATCGCCCGCATGGTGTTCGGCCTGCGCGTCAGCGAGGAATCCGAACGCGAGGGCCTGGACATCACCTCGCATGGTGAGTCCGCCTACGAGAATTGACACGGCAACGAGCAAGGTGAGGCCGGGCGGCAGGGACGCTGCCCGGGTTTTTGTGCATCCAAAAAAACCGCAAGCGTGCCTGCGTTTTTTTTGTAGTTGCGTGGCAAAACGTTACCAAGGTGAAAGGGCATGTTGGTCGGCTTCCGACCCGAAGCGGACTCTCCCTGTATCGACTAATCCCGCCACACCGCAAGTAGTAGACAAACAAATCTAGACAGATTGATCTAATTGATCTAGGCTGGCGTTCTGTTCGTAATCCGCCGATGCATTGCATGCCAAGCAAGTCAAAACCGCCCAAGCCCACGGCTACTGAACTCGACCTGTTGCGGGTGATCTGGCGCCTAGGTCCTTCCACGGTAAAGGAAGTGCACGCCGCGCGCCTGCGCGAGCGTCCCGATCTCACCTATGCGACGGCGTTGCGCCTGATGCAGGTAATGCACGGCAAGGGGCTGCTGACCCGCAACGAGAGCCAGCGTTCGCACGTGTACGCCGCCGCACACGCGCAGGACGCAATGCAGACCAACTTGCTCAAAGATCTCATCCATAGGGGGTTCGCCGGCTCCGGCAAGGATCTGGTGCTCGCCGCGTTGAGCAGCCATGTCACTGACAAGGAGCGCGATGAGATAAAGCGCCTCCTGAGGGAGAACCCGGGTGACTGATTTCCTGGCAATCCTCGTCCCCGCGCTCGGATATGCGCTGCTGAATTTCCTATGGCAGGGCGCGATGATCGGCCTGCTCACGGCGCTCGCTTTGCATTCGCTGGCTCACGCGCGGCCCCACGCACGCTATGCCATTGCCTGCCTCGCGCTGCTGGCCTGCGTGCTGTTGCCGCTCGTCACTGTGATCGCGCAGCTCGCCGCGACATCGTTTACGCCGCTTTATGCCGGAACGATCGCGCCACTATCGCTTTTTGCTGCTAGTCCCCACACGCCGGACATGTTGTTCGGTATCAAAGCGTCCGCAGCGCAATTGGATGCCTTCCTGCCTTGGATCGTCGTGTTGTGGGCTGCCGGCACTTTCGTCCTTTCCTTGCGTATGGCAGTGGGCCTGATCTGGATCCGCCGTCTGAGCCACAGCCCACACAGTCCTTCGCAAGCGGCGTGGCAACAACGCCTCGACGCCTTGGCAGTGCACTTCGGCCTGCACCGAAGCGTCGAGCTGCGCCTAGTCGACAGCCTCGACTCACCCGTCTCCGCAGGCTGGTGGCGCCCGGTCGTGTTGCTGCCCACGGCGCTGCTCACCCGCATGCCGACGGACCTGATCGAAGCCTTGCTCGCTCACGAACTCGCTCACATCCGCCGCCACGACTACCTGATCAACCTGCTGCAGAACGCGGTCGAAGCCCTGCTGTTTTACCATCCGGTTACTTGGTGGCTATCGAATCGCATCCGAATCGAGCGCGAACAGATAGCCGATCAGCTCGCGGCGGAAGTGGCGTGCACGCCGCGTCGACTCGCCCTTGCGCTGTCCGAGCTGTCCGAGCTGTCCGAACTCCATCGGAGTCGCCCCGTACGCCAGCTTGCGCAAGCCGCCCGCGGAGGCCAGCTCCTGGCGCGCATCGAACAACTCGTGCAGCCTGCTGGCAATGCTCATCCCAGCGCCCGGATCGTCTTCCCGCTGCTGGGCCTGGTTGCCGCCTGCATCGCGTCCTACAGCTACGCGCAGGTCGGCAAGCCCGATCCGGATGCAATGAGGTCAGGCACTCACGCGATGCAGGTGAGTCGCCCGCACGGTACTTCTGCACGCGAAACCATCGCCCTGGTGCGCAAGGGTGACAAGAATGTCTGGATATGGGGCCCGAACGATGACTTGCCGGCGATCGAGGCGGCGCGGCGCGGCGCAGACGGCGACTTCCTCTGGATCTACCGCGCCGGCAAGGACTATGTCGTCACCGACCCGTTACTGCTCGCACGGGCGGGTCAAGCTTGGCTTGAAACCTATGCGTTGAGCCAGCAGATTGAGGCGTTGAACGACCAGCTGGAGGTTCACAGCAGCAAGATGGAAGCGCTCGGCAGGCGCATGGAAACGCTGTCCGCACAACAGGAGCCGTCGCCTGAGGCGAGCGCTGCTGTGCGCGCAATCGAAGATACGGCGAGGCAACAGCAGTCTCTCGCCCGCGAGGAACTGCGGCTGGAGAAGCTGCATCGCGATGCACCGAGTGACACCGCACAGCGACAACGCATTGAGCGTCAGATGGACGCGCTTTCGGCGAAGCAGGACGAGCTGGTGCATCGGTATGAGCAACAGCTGGAAGCCGAAGCGAAACGTACAGAAGCGCAGCAACAGCCCATGGAGGCGCTCGTACGTGAAATGGACCTTGCAAGCAAACCGATGGAGCCATTGAGCAGGCGGATGGAGGTACTGGGCCGTCAGCAGAAGAAGGCTTGGGACCAGACCGAACGCGAATTGCGAAAGCTGATCAATGAGGCGCTAGCAGGAAATCTCGCAAGATTAGCTACTACGCGAAATTCTGCACAGTAGATGCCTCGCCGTTGTCCGGTCACATCCATGCCGCGTACGTAGAAGACTCTCGCGCCTGAATCATCAGGGCGATATGAAGAATTCGTTTTGGAGTCTGCTTCTGACTCTAGAGTCAGCAGTCGCAAGTCCTGGCGCTCCTGCTGAGGTCGCCGGTAGGAATATCTCGTCGGAAAATCTTGCAGGGGTCGTTTTTTCCGATTGCCACCAGAGCCCCATCCAAACCCATATCACCCAGGATTCCTGATGAAAGCTTTGCGATCGATTGTCTGTTCATTGCTGATTGTCTCTACGCCCGCACTTTGCGCGACCACAGGCATTGGGTCGACTGATTCGACGGTTTCATCGACTGCAGACGAAATTCTCGTCGCCGACTCGCAAGAGCCCGGCCGTGTCGCGCCAGCCTCCGGGGCGCTCGACGCCGCCTTCGATGCTTACATTCAAGCGGCCATCGCGAATGTCGGCTTCAGCGGCACGGTTTTGGTTGCCAAGGATGGGGTCCCCGTTTTCCGTCGCAGTTACGGTTTGGCCAGTCAGGAACTGGCGGTGCCCAACAACAACGAGACCGTCTACGATCTGGCGTCCATCACCAAGGCTTTCACCGCCTTGCTGATCATGATGATGCAGGAAGAGGGCAGGCTGAAGGTCGATGATCTCGCCTGCACCTATCTGACGGACTGCCCGGCCGCTTGGCAGACAATCACCATCCGACAGTTGCTGACCCACACCTCGGGAATCGAGAGCTACTCACGACTGCCCGATTGGGATGAAACCTTGGACACGCGGCTTTTCTGGCGCGGCGGCGCGGCCAGGATGATGCGGGATCAGCCTCTACGCTTCAGTCCAGGAGAGGGGTGGCGCTACAGCAACACCGGTTTTGATTTGCTTGGTCTGATCGTCGAGCGCGTATCCGGAAAGACACTGCCCGAAATGTATCAGGACAGGATTCTGTCGCCCCTGGGCATGAACCGCAGCGGCTTTCACACGTCCCGCATGGTCGCGCCCGGTGCCGCCACGGGCTACTACTCTCTGGGCTCCACCTTCATCAACAGGACGCCGCAGTCGTCGTCTTCGGCCTATGGCTCAAGCGGCCTGTTCAGCACGGTCGATGATTTGCTGAAGTGGGATCAGGCCCTTTATTCGAACCAGCTGATCTCGGCCTCCTCGTATGAGCAGATGATTGCCGACGCGAAGAACGAGTACGGCTTCGGCTGGGAGATGCGGACTTGGCTGGGGCGTCGGCAGTTCGGCCACGCCGGCAGTGGTGGAGGCTTCTCGACACTGATCGCACGCTTCATTGATGATCGCCTGACCGTCGTCGTCTTGAGCAATAGCGACGAAGCCAGTGCCAATGCTGCGGCTCGCGACTTGGCAGCGATCTATTTCGGGCAGGAGTATCAACTACCTGCTCAGGGACGGAAAGCCCGGTTCTTGGACACGATCCTGGCTGATGGCCCTGACGGGGCGATTCAGCTCTATCGCGACATGAAGGCCGCGGAGCCGGAAGCCGAGGCCTTCAGGACGGATGAGCTTCTGGTCACGGCCGGATACGATCTTCACGGTGTCCCGTTGATGGACCAGGCAAAGCGTGTCTTCGAGTTTGCTCTCGAACAGTTTCCGCGCTCGGCCTACAGCCACGATGGCTTGGCCGATATCGCGCTGGCCGAAGGGCAGAACGAAACCGCCATACGCCATTTCGAAACCTCGCTCGCCATCGATCCGACCAACGAATACGCGGTCAAAGGCCTCGAACGGGTTCGGGCACTCTCTTCCCTCTAACTGCGGTCTCTCCGTCACCCGCCTCTATCGATGGTCCAGATCGGGAAATCGCAGCCGATCGGGCCGATGAAAATGTCTGCAATTGGCCGTTAGCTGCCGCCTTCAAGATTAGCTGCCGCCTTCAAAGTGAGGGCGAGCGATTGGGGTCAGTTGCGAAGGCACGGGGCTCCGCCTGATCCGCATAGTTGAAGAACCAGGCCGTTAGTTACCTGGCACTGCGCGCAGTACCCATTGACTTCCAACGTTGCGACAGAGGGCTACGCACGTCTGCTGTCCGTGGTGGAACACGATCATGCTGGCGTCGCGTTCCCGCACCTTAGTCGCCAGCCACGCTCACAGCCTGCATGTCAGCGAGACGCCACGTGACGGGTTGGCCGGCGCGGAACGGGACGATGGCCTCGCGTCCGACCCCGATCTGCGTTGGAACGGTCCAGCCGCTCCGTTCCAGGATGATGCTGTCGGTGTAGCGTGGCAGGCGGTAGAAGTCAGCGCCGTGAAAGCTGGCGAAGGCCTCCAGCCGATCCAGCGCCCCGGCTTGCTCGAAGGCCTCGGCATACAACTCGATTGCTGCATGTGCGGTATAGATGCCGGCACAACCACAATCGGATTCCTTCGCATGTCGCGGATGTGGCGCGCTATCGGTACCGAGGAAGAATTTTGGATTGCCACCGGTGGCTGCCGCCAGCAACGCCTGTCGGTGGTGCTCGCGCTTGAGCACAGGCAGGCAGTAAAGGTGCGGGCGCAGGCCACCTGCAAACAAGTCATTGCGACTGAGCAGTAGATGATGCGCGG
>JBBQHK010000042.1:0-21411 GCA_038323895.1 Lysobacterales bacterium
CACTGCATCGCCCGCTGGGAAGGCGCGCTGTTCCTCGGCTACTACGTTGCCTACACCGCTTTCCTGCTGCTCGATGCCGCCGGGCACGATGCGCTGCCAGCCTTCAGCCAGGTCATGATGCTGTTCGTGGTGCCGTTGACCATGGTCACCCTGCTGGTGGTGACCATCCGAGCGATACGCGCGCGGCGCGAGCAGGCCAAGGCGCGCTAGCGACCCCGACGACACCGCCGCGCGTGGCGTCCACTGCGCCGCAACATCCACAGACGCTAGAATCCCTGCATCACCGGCTGCGGGAGCATCGACTTGAAACTGCTCGTCATCGGCGGTGGCGGACGCGAACACGCGCTGGCCTGGAAGCTCGCGCAGTCGCCGCGTGTCGATGAGGTCGTCGTGGCGCCCGGCAATGCCGGCACTGCGCGTGAACCCAAATGCCGCAATGTCTCGATCAAACCCACCGACATCGACGGCCTGCTCGCGCTGGTGCGCGATGAAGGCATCGAGCTGACCGTGGTTGGCCCGGAAGCGCCGCTGGTCGCTGGCGTGGTGGACAGGTTTCGCGAAGCCGGCCTGCGCATCTTCGGGCCGACCGCCGCCGCCGCGCAGCTGGAAGGCAGCAAGGCTTACGCAAAGGATTTCCTGCATCGGCACAACATTCCGACGGCGTATTACGCGGTACATACCGATGTCGATGCGGCACTCTCCTACGTTCGCGCCCGCTCTGATGAAAGCGGTGGTGCGCCGATTGTCATCAAGGCCGATGGCCTGGCCGCAGGTAAGGGCGTGATCGTGGCGATGACACTAGCCGATGCCGAAGCGGCGGTGCGCGACATGCTGGAAGGCAACGCGTTTGGCGACGCCGGCGCGCGCGTGGTGATCGAGGAATTCCTTGATGGCGAGGAAGCCAGTTTCATCTCGATGGTCGATGGCACGACTGCATTACCGATGGCGACATCGCAGGACCACAAGCGCGTCGGTGACGGCGATACCGGCCCGAACACCGGCGGCATGGGCGCCTATTCACCCGCGCCGGTGGTCACGCCGCAAGTGCACGCGCGCGTGATGCGCGAGATCGTGACCCCGACCGTGCAAGGCATGATTGCAGACGGCATCCCGTTCACCGGCTTCCTGTATGCCGGGCTGATGATCGATGCCAGCGGCGCGCCGAAGGTGATCGAATTCAACGTGCGCTTCGGGGATCCGGAAACCCAGCCGGTGCTGTTGCGGCTGGATTCGGATCTCGTGGAACTGCTCGAAGCCGCGATCGATGGCGGCCTGCATGACATCCAAGCACGCTGGCTGCCGCAGCCCGCGCTGGGCGTGGTGATGGCGGCGGCAAATTACCCGGACACGCCACGCGTTGGCGACGTGATCCGTGGGCTTGATGCAACGCTACCGGCCGGCAGCAAGGTATTCCATGCCGCTACCGCAGTGGATGCCAATGGCGATGTCATCACCAGCGGTGGGCGCGTGCTGTGCATGTGTGCGTTGGGCGACGATGTCGGCGATGCACAACAGCGTGCGTATGCGGCGCTGTCATCCATCACCTGGGACGGCGAGTTCCATCGCGCCGACATCGGCTGGCGCGCGGTCGAACGCGAACGCGCCGGCGTCTGAACCGGCGCATTCCGTCGGCTGTCGTCAGGCCGACATCGTCGCGTTGTCGATCACGAAGCGGTACTTCACGTCGCTCTTGAGCATGCGCTCATAGGCCTCGTCGATCTGCTGCGCAGTGACCATCTCGATCTCCGAGACGATGCCGTGCTCCGCGCAGAAATCCAGCATCTCCTGGGTTTCTGCAATGCCGCCAATCAGCGAACCGGCGATTGCCTTGCGGCCAAAAATCAGCGGCATGATGCTCGGGCTCGGATGCGGGCTGGCGGGCGCGCCGACCAGGCACATGGTGCCGTCGCGCTTGAGCAGCGTGGTGTATGCATCCAGGTTATGCGGCGCGGCCACGGTGTTGAGGATGAAATCGAAGCTGCCTGCATGCTGCTGCATCTGCGCGGCATCCTTGGAAATCACTACTTCGTCCGCGCCCAGCTCCAAGGCATCTTCGCGCTTGCCCTCGCTGGTGGTGAACGCCACCGTGTGCGCGCCCATCGCATGCGCGATCTTGATGCCCATGTGGCCCAGCCCGCCGATGCCGACGATGCCGACCTTCTTGCCCGGCCCCGCCTTCCAGTGGCGCAGCGGCGAATAGGTGGTGATGCCCGCGCACAGCAGCGGCGCCACCGCGGCCAGTTGATCCTCCGGATGTTTGATCTTCAACACGAACTTCTTGTCCACCACGATCCGCTGCGAATAGCCGCCCAGCGTGTGGCCCGGCGCATCCGGCGTCGCCCCGTTGTAGGTGCCGACGAAACCATTGGTGCAGTATTGCTCCAGCCCTTCATCGCAGGACGCGCACTGTTGGCAGCTGCCGACCAGGCAACCGACGCCGACCATGTCGCCGACCTTGAACTTGCCAACATCGTCGCCGACCGCAGAAACATGACCGACGATTTCGTGGCCCGGCACGCACGGGTACAGCGTGCCCGGCCATTCCGAACGCACCGTGTGCAGGTCTGAATGACAGATGCCGCAAAAGGCGATATCGATCTGTACGTCCTGCAGCCCGGGCGCGCGGCGCTCGATGGCGATGGCTTCGATCGATGTGTCGGCCGCATGTGCGCCGTAGGCTTGGGTCGTCATCGGGAAAGTCTTCGTGGAGGGTGGTTGGACATCATGCGCCTTTGGCGAAAGCAAGCGAAGCCAGAGTGAGGTCACCGGAGAGGTCTTTCATCCCGCCTTGGGCTAGGCTGGACGTCCCGAAAGCAACGGGTTCCAGCGTGCGCCATATCGCCCCGATCCTGGTAAGTCTGGCAGCCCTCTCCGCCCTGATGGCCAGCCCCGCACTCGCGCTGGACACTGCTCCGCCGGCTTCGAAACCGGAACTGGACGCCATCGGCAGCGCACCATCGGCTGCCCGAATCGAACGCGACGTGCGTACCCTGGTCGGGTTCGGCACCCGGCACACGTTGTCGGACACCATCTCGGAGACGCGCGGCATCGGCGCGGCTCGGCGCTGGGTGCATGCCGAGTTCGAACGTATCTCGTGCGACTGTGGCGACTGCCTGGAGGTGCGCTACGTCAGCGGCACCGTGCAGGGCGAACCGCGCATCCCGGGGCCCGTGGAGGTGATCAGCGTGATCGCGATCCAGCGCGGCACCGCGGATCCGAACCGCTACGTGATCATGAGTGGTGACATTGACTCGCGGGTCAGCGATGTCATGAACGCCATGTCCGATTCACCCGGCGCCAATGACAATGCGTCGGGCCTGGCCGGCACCCTGGAAGCCGCTCGCGTGCTGAGCCGTCATCGCTTCGCCGGGAGCATTGTCTATGCAGCGCTAGCCGGTGAAGAGCAGGGCCTGTTCGGGGGCAAGTTCCTGGCCGAGGAAGCGCAAGAAGCCGGCTGGCGGATCGAAGCCGTGCTCAACAACGACATGATCGGAAATATAGAAGGTGTCGATGGCGTCATCGACAACCACACGGCCCGCGTCTTCGCCGAAGGCACGCGTGCCAACGAAACCGCGGAAGAAGCCCGTCAGCGTCGCTTTACCGGCGGCGAGGTCGACTCGCCCACGCGCAACCTCGCCCGTTACATCGCACGCATGGCCGCTCACGTGCCCAATCTCGACGTGATGATGGTCTACCGGCTGGACCGTTTCGGGCGCGCCGGCCACCACCGGCCGTTCAACGACCTCGGCTATCCAGCGGTGCGAATCATGGAGACCCACGAGCACTACGACCGCCAGCATCAGGACCTGCGCACGGAGGACGGTCGTGTTTACGGCGACACCATTGATGGCGTGGACTTCGCCTACGCCGCCAAGCTCACTGCGCTCAACGCGGTCACCCTGGCGGGCCTGGCATGGGCGCCACCGCCACCGGCCAATGTCGCCATCAAGGGCGCAGTCAGTGCCGACACCACGCTGACCTGGACCCGCCCTGATCCGAAACAGGCCCCGAACCTGGCCGGGTTCAAGCTTTACTGGCGGCTGACCACTGAACCGCAGTGGACCCATAGCCGCTGGGTTGGCGACGTCACCAGCGCAACGCTCAAAAACCTGGTCATCGACAACTTCTTCTTCGGTGTGGCCGCCGTTGCAAGGGACGGCACCGAAAGCCCGGTGGTGTTCCCGGGGGCGGCGGGGAGTTTCGGCGGTTACTAGGAAGCCCTCTGAACAGTTCGCCGGGCGACTGATTCCGATCATGGTTCGACAGGCTCACCACGAACGGAATCGGAGCGTGGCCCGTTCGCCCTGAACCTGTCGAAGGGTGAACGAACACTTGTCCAGATTCAGAGGCTCCGCAGCAGAGCGGTGTGCTGCAAGAACCTCGCATCAATCGATCGACATCACCTGCAAGCTTTCAAACTGACGCGGCCTGCCATCGACCGGGTCGATAAAGCGCAGTGATTTGGCCAGCAACTGCAATGGCCGGCTGAAATCATCCGGTGCATGCGAGCACAATTCCGGGTAAAGGCTGTCGTTGACGATGGGCGCGCCCAGCGCCGCCATGTGCACGCGCAATTGGTGCTTGCGGCCGGTCACCGGTTGCAAGGCGTAACGCCACGCATGCTCGCGGCGCTCGATCGCCTCGATGCGGGTGCGGCTGTTGGACTCCCCCCCTGCCTCGCACATCCGGAAGAACGGCTCTCCCGCCTGGAGGTGCGAGCTGCGCACATGCGGCATCGACAGCAAAGGCAAGGGCGGCGCAATCGCTTCGTAGTGTTTCTCGATCGCACGCTGCCGGAACAATGCCTGGTACGTCGCGCGCGTTTCTTCATTGGCAGAAAACAGCACGAGTCCCGCGGTCTCACGGTCGATCCGATGCAACGGCACCAGCGCCGGGTTGTCCAGTTGTGCTCGCAGCCGCCTCAACAAGGTTTCGGTGACGAATCGACCGGCTGGCACCACCGGCAGGAAGTGCGGCTTGTCCGCCACCACCAGGTCTTCATCGGCAAACAGGATCCGAGCCTCGAACGGAATACGTGGCTCGTCGGGCACCTCGCGGAAATAACGCACCTCCATGCCGACCCGATACGGCGTGGCGGCCGCAAGCGCATACCCATTCGCATCCTGCACACGTCCACGCGCAAAGCGGTCCAGCCATACCTCGCGGGCAATCCGCGGAAACCGCGCACACAGCCCGTCAAGCACGGTGAGCCATGGGCCCGGCGGAAGCTGCAGGCGGCTAGCGGTGGCGCAACTGGCGACGATTTGATCAGGCAGGGTCATGACGGTCCAGGACGATGATGCCTCAACGCAGATCCAGGGAGCCGGAGCAGAGCGCCGAATGGGATTCAACCTCCGCTAGACTCCGCCGAACATCCGCGGGGTAATGCATGTCCGGCCACAGTCAGTTCGACCTGCTGAAGCAGCGCCGCTTCCTGCCCTATTTCGTGGTGCAGGCGCTTGGGTCGTTCAACGACAATGTCTATCGGCAGGCGATCATCGGCCTGCTCGCATTCATGGCCGTGGGGAGCAGCGAAAAAGCGCTGTACGCGAATCTGGCGCCTGCAATTTTCATCCTGCCGTACTTCCTGTTCTCCGCTACCGCCGGGCAGATCGCGGAGCGGATGGAGAAGCAGAAGCTCATCGTGATCACCACCACTATCGAGATCGTGGTGATGACAGTGGCCGCGGTGGGCTTCCTGTTGCAGAGCATGCCGGTACTTCTGGTGGCGCTGTTCTGCACGGGCCTGCAATCCACCCTGTTTGGACCGGTGAAGTACTCGATCCTGCCGTCGGTGCTGAAACCGGAGGAGCTGACCGGTGGCAATGGCCTGGTGGAAATGGGCACGTCCGTCGCCATCCTGGTCGGGATGATCTTCGGCGGACTGATTTTCCAGGTGGCAGGCGACGACGGATCCTATGTCGCCGCCGTGTCCATCATCACGCTCGCGATCATCGGCAACGTGGTGGCGCGCCGCATCCCCAGGGTCGATGCCGGCGAGCCGACGTTGAAAGTGAACTGGAACATCGCTCGCGAGTCCTGGCGCATCTGGCAGCTCACCCGCAAGCAACCGGCGGTGCGCAACGCAGTGCTGGGCGTGAGCTGGTTCTGGTTCGTGGGCACGGTGCTGACCGCGCAGTTGCCTGTCTATGCCGAGGACAACCTGGGTGGCACCCAGAACCTGTACATCTTTGCGCTGGCGCTGTTCTCGATTGGCGTCGGCATCGGCTCGATGTCGTGCGAGAAACTCTCGGGGCGCACGGTGGAAATTGGCCTGGTGCCGCTGGGCGCATTCGGCGTCAGCGCGTTCATGCTGGACCTGTACTTCGCGCGGCCAGGGCAGGCGCTGGCTGCCGGCCTGAGCGTCATGGAATTCGCGCGTGCGCCTGGCAGCTGGCGGATCATGCTGGACCTGACCGGGATTGGCTTGTTCACCGGCTTCTTCGTGGTGCCGCTGTTCGCGCTGATCCAGAGTCGCACGCCGCGATCGGAGCTGGCCCGCGTGATCTCCGGCATGAATATCCAGAACGCGATGTTCATCGTCGCTGCAGCGCTGATCGGCATCGCCCTGCAGCGCGTGTTGGGCTGGAGCATTCCGCAGGTGTTCCTGGCACTGGCGATCGCCAACACGCTGGTCGCGCTCTGGATCTTCACGATCGTGCCCGAGTTCCTGATGCGCTTCCTCAGCTGGGTGCTGGTGCGCACGCTGTACCGGCTGCGCCTGCACGGCATCGAGAAGCACGTGCCTGACGAAGGCGCTGCGCTGCTGGTGTGCAACCACGTCAGCTACATGGACGCGCTGATCCTGTCGGCGTGCATGCCGCGGCCGGCGCGCTTCGTGATGTATTACAAGATCTTCAACATCCCCGTGATGCGCTGGATTTTCAGGACTGCCAAGGCAATCCCGATTGCCGGCGCGCGCGAAAACCCGGAGGTGATGCAGCGCGCATTCGACGAGGTCGATGCCGCCTTGGCCGATGGCCAATTGGTATGCATTTTTCCGGAAGGCGCATTGACGAAAGACGGCGAGATCGCGGCGTTCAAATCCGGCGTCGAGAAAATCCTGACGCGCGCGAATGACGCCGGTCGGCCGGTGCCAGTGGTGCCGCTGGCGCTGCGCAATATGTGGGGCAGCCTGTGGAGCAAACGCGATTCAAGACTCGGGCGGATGCGCGTGCCGCATCGCTTCCGCGCGCATGTGGAAGTGATGGCGGGTGCACCGGTCGATGGTCGCGACGCAACCGCTGAAATGCTGGAAGCCGAAGTACGAGCGCTTCGTGGGGATGCGGCTTGAAGAGCGCAGCGCTCCGGGCGTTCGCTGAGGCCGCGCGGCAGTGCCGCGCAAACGGCCTTCCGTTCGGCTTCGCCTCACGGGCTGTTGCGGACTCGCGCGATGCGCTCGCCTCGCAACTCCGGCCCGGCGCAGCGCGCCGGGCGTTCGCTGAGGCCGCGCGGCAGTGCCGCGCAAACGGCCTCAGCTCACCCAACCAGCTATCACGAACAGCGCGATGATCGCCAGCCACAGGATGAGGATCCGCCACACCAGGCTCATCGCGTCGCGCAGCTCGGGCAACTCGCCGAACACTTCCACCATCGCGGTTGTCGTCGACACGCCGGTTTCGGAATAGTCGCCCAGTTCATCGGCGATCTCGCTGCGAACGCTGGCACGCGCTGCGGTCTCCAGCAGCGCGTTGTCAAGCAGCAGGCTGGGCTTGCCCATGTCGCGCCAGGCCCCGACCACGGCATCGAAATTGCCGACCAGTGCCAGCGAGATGGTCATCAACTGGCTGACCGGCCACTCCAGGATCGTCACCCAGGTGCGCGCGCCCGCAGAGGTGTCGGAGGGCAGCAGGTCCTCGTCGCGTTCCGCGGCCAGCACGCTCAGCCGGTACAGCAATGCACCAAACGGGCCGAGTACCCAGAACCAGAACAGCACGCCGAACCAGCGCCGCAATGCGTTGCGGAACACAGCTTCGATCAGCGCTCCGCCATCCAGCCGTACCGTTCCATTGGGCGGCCACAGGCGCGCCGCGGAGGCGCGACGCGTGGCGGCATCGGGCGCATCCATGATCGCCGTGACGTCCAGGTCCAGGTCACGGGGGCCCCAGCAATAGAACAGGACGACAATGTCGAACAGCAGGCCAACCAAGCCCCACAGTGGGTGGTCGAGTGCCAGCTGCATCAGGCCGACCGCTAGCAGTGGTGCCACCAGGGCGAGCGTGATTCCGAAGCGACCACGCCAGAAACTGTCTTCCGGGAATTGCCCGTTGAGCCAGCGCAACCAGTTGTCATACCAGCCGTGCTGGCGAATACCGGCGGCCAGGTCTGGCAGCAGGTGGCCAATGGCGAGTGCGACGACGACGGCAATCAGGGTGGCAGCCATGCACGGATTCTACGTTGCGAGGCTGCCATCTGCCGCAAGCATGGCGTCGTGGTGTGCCAGCCACGTGCTGATCACGTGGCGGGCGATCGAAATCGGCGGCGACAGCACGATGCCGCCTTCTTCGTCGCCCTCGCTCTCACCCCCGCCATCGGGCTGCGCGCGGTTGCGGGTCAAGCCCGCACGTATTTCCTCGGACGTGAACCAGCGGGCGGCTTCCAGTTCGTCGCCGACCACGGGCTCATCCGGGTCGGCATCGGCGATGAAACCAAGCATCAGTGATCCCGGGAACGGCCACGGCTGCGAGGCCAGGTAGCGCGACGCGCGCACCCGCACGCCGGTCTCTTCCATGACTTCGCGTGCGACCGCCATCTCGAGGGTTTCGCCGGGTTCGACAAAACCCGCCACGACCGACCAGCGCCGTGCTGGCCAACTGGCCTGCCGGCCGAGCAGCAGACGCTCGCCGTCGCCGACCGCGACAATCACCGCTTGGTCGGTGCGCGGGTAATGCTCGCTGCCGCATCCCTCGCACAGGCCCAGCCAGCCAGCGCGCACGAAACACATCGTGCCGCCGCAGGCAGTGCAATAACGATGCCGCTGGTGCCAATGCTGGAGCGCGCGTGCCTGCGCGAATACGCTGGCCTGCCACGCCGGCCAACGGGCAGCAGCGCTGCGCAGGTCGATGCGTTGTGGGCAATGCACGGCAAGAGTGTCGGCACCGGCGGCGAACCAGCCCCGGCCGTCGCGCAGGCCCAGGAAGGTGGTGATGCCAGGGCCGCCACCAAGCTCGGCGCCGGTTTTCACATCCAGTTTGCCGGCATCGTCCGCATGCGCTCGGCCATCGGCGTCCAGCACGATCACCGATGCCTGTGGCCAAAGCGCCAGCAGCGCGTCGGCATCGGCACGCAGCAGATCAGCGCGGTCCAATGCGCCATCGACGAAGGCAAATGGGCTTGGGCGCGCGCTCACAGGTGCTTATACGGTGAAGGAGGAACCGCAGCCGCAAGTGGTCTTGGCGTTCGGATTGCGGATCACGAACTGCGCACCGCTCAGCGATTCGCTGTAATCGACGATCGCGCCCGCCAGGTATTGCAGGCTGAGCGGATCGACCAGCAGGGTGACGCCGTCGGTAACGATGGCGAAATCGTCTTCATTCTGGCCTTCATCGAACTCGAACCCGTACTGGAATCCAGAACAGCCGCCACCCTGGATGAAAACACGCAGCTTGATCGCGGCATTGCCTTCTTCGGCGATCAACTGGCGCACCTTGGCTGCTGCGGCAGTTGTGAAATCCAACGGAGATGGCGTTGGCGCCTGGTCAGCTTGGCCAATGGTGGGCAGGTCGATGAAGGTGGTTTCCATGCCCTCAGCATGGGGGGCCGGCTGGCCCGATTCAACCTGGGCGCGCGAGTTGCCGCCCGCCAAGCGTCATCAGCGTCCGTCAGCGCCAGTGGACGGCACGCTGGACACCGCATCGCCCCAGGTGAAGCTCTGCTCCACCGCCGCGCCCGATTGCGGAAGCAACCGCGCAATGACCCGCACCGGCTTGATCCCCGGCGGCAGCACGATATCGCCTTCGACTTGCTCGAAATACTTGAAGGAATAGTCCAGCCCAGGCGCATTCTTCTGCTGGCGTAGTTTCGCCCAGTCCAGCTTGAGCATGCGTCCGCCCTCGCTGGCTTCCACGATCAGCTGCAGGCGACCCCGGCTGACCGCGCCGCGATTCATGTTCTGGGTCAAGGTGGCGACGACGTGCCACAGCTGCGGGTCGCGTTGTGGCACCAGCGTCAACTCATGAACGCTCAATCCGCGGCGTTGCCCGGTGGCGCCAACGAAGCGTTCGTAAAACGCGATGTCGGCCCGCAGGCTGGCGACCTCCTCATCACGTTCGGCGAGTTCGCCTTGCAGTTCGCTGTTGGCTTGGCGACTGATCTGATCGGAACGGGACAGGGTGGCGACCTGTTGCTCCAGTTGATCAATGCGACTGGCCTGCTGCCCGAGTTGTTCCCCGGCATTGGGCGGCTGCGGCGCGAACGTGCGCCAGGCGCCCCAGCCGCCCAGCACCAATGCCGCCAACAGGACCAGCACGAAACCCAGGCGAGGGTGGCCACTGCCGCGCGTGCGTCGCGGCCCAGTGAAAGGAGCGGCTTGATCAGGTTGCATAGGTCGGATGACGCCCGGGTTTTCGGCCCGCGTCAAGTCGCAGTGCCGTATAGACTGGCCCGGTCGCGCCGTTGCAGGGCGCCAGGGGAGACGCTCGATGCAATCCGAACACGTGTTTGCGATTGGCGTATTGCTGGCCTGGCTGGCTGGAATGCGCGTGTACCTGACCGTGTTCGGAGTTGGTCTTGCAGGCTTTTTTGGCTGGCTACAGCTGCCCGAAGCCATGCAGGCCGCGCAGTCGCCGTGGGTCCTTGGCGTGTCCGGCACATTGGCGGTCGCGGAGTTTTTCGCCGACAAGATACCGGGCGTGGATTCGGTCTGGGACCTGCTGCATACCCTGCTGCGGGTGCCGGCCGGAGCGTTCCTTGCCGCGGCGGCAATGTCGCCCGACGGCAATCTGGGGGCTGGCATGCTGGCAACCGGCGCCGGCGTGGCATTGACCAGTCATCTTCTGAAATCCGGGTCGCGCGCGCTGCTCAATACGTCTCCGGAACCCATCAGCAACTGGACTGCATCTTTCACCGAGGATGCGGCGGTGATCGGCGGACTGGCGCTGGCGTTCACTCATCCCTGGCTGGCCCTGGTCATCGTGGTCGGGATCAGCGTGGTGTTCGCAGGGTCTGTGTGGTGGCTCTGGCGCAAACTGTTCCGGCGCACGCCCAAGGCCCACTCCAGCTAGCAACTGTCCGACCCATTCAGGTTTTTGCGTTTCAGTGGAGGGTACCGAGCTGATCAAATAGCCGAGATCAGATGACCTCGATCAGATACCCTCTATATTGATGAAGTCTCCAACCGTTGACCAGGGCGCAGCGGAGCCAGTGCAGCGCATGCGTCATTCACTGGTCGTCACCGGGGAACCAGCTACGCTTCCACCGCAACCTTGAACACCTTGACAAGGCGAAACCGAACACGATGCAAACCGGAGACGACCCAACCGCGTCCAGTGCAACGGCCGATCCGTTCCGGGTCATGATCGTCGAGGATGACCGCAGCCAGGCGATGTTCGCCGAAGCCATCCTGCGTGGCGCCGGCATGGCCCCGAAGGTGGTCGCGGTACCCGAGCAGATGATGGCGATCCTGGAGGACTTCGATCCCGACCTGGTGCTGATGGACCTGCACATGCCCGGCACCAGCGGCGCCGCGCTGACCGTACAGATTCGCGAACACCCGCGCTTTTCAGACGTGCCGGTCGTGTTCCTGACCGGCGACCAGGACCCCGAGCGGCAGATGGAAGTCCTGGAAAACGGCGCCGACGACTACATCCTCAAGCCGGTTCGCCCCCGTCACCTGATCGCCGCGGTGCAGAGCCGGGTCCGCCGGGCGCGCGCGGCGCAGCGCAAGCAGGTTGTTGCCGCCGCGCCCGAGCGGCATCCTGTCACCGGCCTGTACACGCGTCCCATTCTGATGCAGAAACTGGCTGCGCAATTGCCGTCCCGTGCGGGCGGCGTGCTGCTGATCGAGGTTGGCAATGCCTCCGCCCTGCGCAACCGGTTTGGTTACGCCGGTTTCGAGGAACTGATGAATGACGCAGGCCGTCACCTGGGCAAGATCGCCAGCACGCATGCGGTCGCACGGCTGAGCGACAACGCCTTCCTGGTTGTCGTGGAGCAGCACGAACCCGGCCAGATGGATGCATACGCGCGCACCTTGCGCGACGGGCTCGGCTACCACGACTTCAGCGTTGGCAACGAATCCCTGCGCCTGCGCAGCACCGTTGGCCACGCCCATCTTTGCCATGGCTTCGCCGATTCCGGCGGTGTGCTGGCGGCCGCCGAGGAGGCGGCACGTGATGCCCGCGCATTGCCGATCAGCGTGGCCGCCTACGCGCCACCCGACGACCCCGGCAACGGCGACGACGGCATCCTTGGCGAGCTCCGCGCCGCACTTCAGGGCGAAGGCCTGCAACTTGCCTTCCAGCCAGTGGTGGCAGTGGCCGGTGGCGACGATGCGCAGTTCCAGGTGTTGCTGCGGTTGAAGGGCAGCGATGGAACAGAACACCTTGCCGGTGAATTCATTCCCGCTGCGGATGCGGCCGGGCTGATACCGCACCTTGATCGCTGGGCCATGGAGAAGTCACTTGCCTTGATGCAGCTGCGTCGCGCGGAAAGTCGGCCGGTGCGCCTGTTCGTGTCGCAGTCCCCGCGCACCCTCGGGCAGGACGGCAATGCCGAATGGTTGACAGGGGCACTGGACAGCGCGGGCGTCGACGGGCCGTCACTGGTGATCGACCTGCGGCTTGAAGAAGCACTGGTGCATTCGATGCTGCTGCGCCAGTTCTGCGAGCAGATGGTGCCCGCGGGCGTGCAGTTCTGCCTCAGCCAGTACCGCCACGGTACCGATGCCAACGTGCTGCTGCAGCAACTACCGCTGGGCTACGTGCGACTGTCCGCGGATTTCGCGAAGAACCCACTGCCGGACGACCTGCGCGACGAAATGCACGAGATCATTGAACGCGCGCACCGGCTTGGCCTGCAGGTGATCGGGCAGGCGGTCGAGGATCCGCAGGCTGCCGCCGCGCTGTGGATGGGTGGGATCGATTTCATCCAGGGCAATCTGGTAAAACGTGCTGAACACGCCCTCGACTTCGACTTCAAGCACGCAACCCTGTGAGCAATGACGAGACAAAAACGTTCAACCTGCTGACCGCGCGCTGGCTGGCGCTCGGTGCCGCCGCGGGCGCAGCCTTGTTGCTCGCGCTGGATCGGTTTGGCGTCTACACGGGTCAATTCCAGGGCGCGGCGCTGGTCATGGCGCTGCTGGCGCTGTTTGCGTCGATCGTGGTCACCATCGCCGTCCACCGGCGGGAGCGCGTGTTGCGCGACCAAAGCGAGCGAAGCCGCCGTGGCGAGGCGGAAGTCAGTGCGCTGCAGCAGGAGATCGACCGCCACACGATGCTTGAGCAGGAATTGACAATCGCCAAGCAGGCCGCCGAGTCGGCCGTGATGGCCAAGGGCGAGTTCCTCGCCACCATGAGCCACGAGATCCGTACCCCGCTCAATGGCATCGTGCCGATGCTCGACCTGCTGATGCAGTCGCGCATGCCAGCGGACCAGCTGGAACTGGTGCGCACCGCGTATTCGTCGTCACACCAGTTGCTGCGGATTGTTGACGACATCCTCGACTACTCCAAGCTTGAAGCGGACAAACTCGATCTTGAGACCACTACGTTCAACCTGCGCGAAGTGCTGGAGAGCGTAATCACCTTGATGGAGCGGCCCGCCGAGGCCAAGGGCCTGCACCTTACGCTCAACCTAGAACAGGGCGTGCGGCTGCCGGTACGCGGGGATCCGATCCGCCTGCGCCAGATCCTCACCAACCTCATCAGCAATGCGGTGAAGTTCACCGAACGCGGTGGCGTGACCCTGACCGTGAAGCGGTTGCGCGAAACCGCTGCGCAACACCAGCTCCGCTTCGAGATCCGCGACACCGGCATCGGCATCGACCAAGAGGCCCAGGAGCGCCTGTTCCAGGCCTTCAGCCAGGCCGACGCATCCACCACGCGCCTGTACGGCGGCACCGGCCTTGGACTGGTGATCTGCCGGCGCATTGTCACTTTGATGGGCGGACGCATCGGTGTCGAATCCGAGCAAAGTCAAGGGTCCAGCTTCTGGTTCGAGATTCCACTGCTCAAAGTCCAGGGCGACATGCCTGCCCAGCAGGCCGACGTCCATGGCGGGCGGGTGCTGCTGCTGACCACCGACCAGCGCCTGCGCATGCGTCTGACCATGCTGTTGCCCAACTGGGGCATGCGCGTGACCACGGTTGAGAACACCCAGGATGCCCTTGAGAGGCTCCGGCAAGCGACCATGCAGGGAGAACCCTGGTCATATTCGGCCGTGCTTGCTGACCTGTCCTCGATCCGCAGTACCGCCGTCTCGCTTGCCCGCAACCTGCAGCGCAGGGCGCAGTACGGCGACGCAAGGCTGGTCTACCTGCGCAGCGAGGACGTGACCTCCATTGAATTGCCGCCATCGGCCATCGTGATCCCGCGCAATGCGCCGGATGCCGACTTGCGTTCGGTGCTGTCCGCGTCGGGCGTCTCCTGGGCCAACCACGCCCCCGAGCCGGCAGCACCTGCGGTGCCGCGCCCGGAAAACACCACTGGAAAGACTCGGATCCTGCTGGTCGAGGACAACCCTGTGAACCTGATGGTGGCGCAACGCCTGTTGCAGGTGCTCGGCTTCGAGTGCGAGAGCGCCGGCAATGGTCAGGTCGCGCTGGAAAAGATGGAAACCGGCCGTTTCGACCTGGTGCTGATGGATTGCCAGATGCCAGTCCTGGATGGGTATTCGGCCACCCGTCGCTGGCGCGAACTGGAGCAGCAACGCAAGGCCGGGCAACGCTTGCCGATCGTGGCGATGACCGCCAATGCGATGGCTGGTGACCGCCAGAAGTGCCTGGACGCCGGCATGGACGACTATCTGGCCAAGCCGGTGACGCGCAGCGACCTTGAACGCTGCATCACCCGCTGGCATGGCGTCAGTATGCCGGTGCCGGAAAGCCCGCCGACGGCGGAGGACATTGCCGTGCGCTCACCACCCGTGCTCAGTGCCAGCATCCTCGATGAACTGCGCGAAGTGCTCGGCAACGAAGTCGACAAGATCATCGAGGTCTATCTGGAAGACGCGCCACGCCTGATCGCGCAACTGGAGCGCGCCGCAGTCGGTGGCGATCCGATTGCCCTGCGGGTTGCGGCGCATACCCTGAAGTCCTCCAGCGCGAACGTGGGCGCGACCACTCTGTCGGAGGCCGCGCGCGACCTGGAGGACGGTGCACGCGATGGCACAGTGAAAAGGCCCGAAGCAATGGTGGCGCGTATCGTGACCGAGTTCGCGCAGGTACGCAGCGCGCTGCTGGCCAAGCTGCCGCTGGGACCCCACTGAGGGCCGTCAGCCTTCCAACTGCTGCGCCAGGTAGTTCTGTTCACCAATGCGATCGATAAGGGCGAGCTGGGTCTCGATCCAGTCGACGTGTTCTTCTTCAGATTCCAGGATGTCGGCGAACAACTTGCGGCTGACGTAGTCGGAAACCGATTCGCAATGCGCGATCGCGTCGCGCAGCAGCGGCAACCCATCCAGTTCCAGCGCCAGGTCGCACTGCAACAACTCGGCGGGGTTTTCGCCAATGCGCAGTTTGCCCAATGCCTGGAAATTCGGCAGCCCATCCAGGAACAGGATGCGTTCGGCAAGCTGATCAGCGTGCTTCATCTCATCGATCGACTCGTGGTACTCGTGTTCCGCAAGTTCCTTCAAGCCCCAGTTCTTCAGCATCTTGGCGTGCAGGAAGTACTGGTTGATCGCTGTCAACTCGTTGTAGAGCGCCTTATTGAGGTATTCGATGACTTTGGCGTCGCCTTTCATGGCCGCGCTCCCTTCGTTGGCAGGATTGGATGGGACTGCGCGCACTCTATCGTTGTCGGAACAAACGCGGCGGAACGCGTATCGTCCGCATCCCGCCTCGTGTTCCGGTAGTCCGATTCCGATGGGGACTCAGGCTGCCTGCGACAACACCGGCAATGGCAGCTGCTTCTGCTGCTGGCGGATCTCGACCATGATCGCTTCGGCCAGGTGCACGCAGCTGCCGCAATTGGCGCCGAGTCCGGTGCGCATGGTTAACTCGGGCAACGAACCGCAACCGGCCTGCGCGGCTTCGCGGACCTGGCGATCGGTGACTCCGTTGCAGATGCAGACGTACATGGCGGTTGGCGGCAGTTTGAGTGCAGCCATCTCAACGCAAACGCGAATGATTGTCAATAAGAACGAGGAACAATTCGCATCAACCGCGATAACGGCAGCCTGACGTGCACGTTTCATGTACCACGACCTCGCTCAGCAGCGGCAGCGCAGGTTTGAGACGCTCCCAGATCCATATCGCCAGGCGTTCGCTGGTGGGATTGTCCAAGCCATCGATATCGTTGAGATAGTGATGGTCCAGCTGGTCGTACAGGGGCTTGAATGCGGCCTTGATGTCTGCGAAATCCATCACCCACCCGGTCATCGCGCCGGGCTCGCCGGAGACATGGAGTTCGATCCGGAACGAATGACCATGCAGGCGCGCGCATTGGTGCCCTGCCGGCACGTTGGGCAGCCGGTGCGCGGCCTCGATAGTGAAGAGCTTGAAGATGTCCATGGCGCTATTGAACCCCAGATTAGGCTCAAGCGCTGATTGCCAATTGATCAACGACACCTTGCATCGCGCTGTAGAAGGCGTCTTCGTCCCGGTGGATGCGGACGCGTTCCAATCGCGCCATCAAGACCAACTCTTCCACCGACACGACGCAGATCCGGGCGCCTGACCGGTTGACGAACATCAAGCGCGAAGATATCGGGCTTATCCAGGTCAACTTGCCAGGCTGCACGCGATTGTTCTTGTCGATGAAATCCAGCCAGCTGCCGAGGCCTAATTCCCTGAAGTAGGCGGCGGTCACCGTGTCCTGGTGAGCAAGGCCTTGTTCTCTCTCCTCGGGGTGCAGCAGCTCCGGCCCTGGGCCGTCCGCCGGATCCGGCGCATGTTCCTGTTCCGAATGCGCCCGGTCGGAAGGCGCGCCATCATCAGGCAGCGACGCCTTGATCTTCGTATCGTGCAGAGACGCCAGCAACGCCTGCTTCAGCCGTGTCACCTCGTCCAGGCCATGGCCGGCGCCCATCCAGATCGGCTGCAACCAGTCGACCGCTGCCGTCCAGTCGGTGCTGGCACCCGCACTGCCGATATGGTCCACGGCTTGCATGAAGCCATTCAACACCATGACCGCGGACTGCGGCCTGTTGGCGCTCGCCATGCGCACGGCATGATCGGGCCAGCCGGCCTGCAGCGCATCTCGTAACGACTGGGGCAAGGAAACGTCATCGAGCCTTGTGGCGAGGGTTTCACGCGCCTCTCTGAATACCTGCGCCTGCGCTTCACTGATCCGTATATGTTCGGCTGCCACCGATTGAGCCTGCTCCGCAGCATCCTGATAGCGCCGATAGAACGCCATGAACTCAGCCCGCATCGTCCGGAACACCGCCAGGCTTTCATCGAAGTCGGCAACAACGTTCCTGACGACGTCGTCCACCTTCGCCAGCAACGCACGTAGTTCTTCGGTTTCTCCGGTGTTGCCTTCGCTCGCCTCCACAAGCGCATTGAGCAGCCGCCGAGCCGGGTGCGACGACTGCAGGAAGAGCTTTCGGTCATCCAGCGCCACCTTGGCCATCGGTGCGATCAGCTGGCTCAGGGTGAGTTGCTGGGAACGGGTGAGGTGGCTTTCCCTGAAAATGATCTCGAAGAGCATTCCGATCAGGTCCAGCACATTTTCGTCGGCTTCGGAAAGCTCCGCGTTCGAGTTCGTGGTGCCTAGCTTGCGGGCCTCGGTGACAAGTTGCGCCTTGATGCCATCGGCCAGCCCAGCTGGTGCATCCAGGATTTTTTCATGCGTCTCCCGGGGAGCGATCTGCAGCAACGTCAGCGCCGCTACCAGCTCACCTCGCGACAAGAGATTGCTTCGTTCAGGACGGGTCGCCAAACTCGCATCACCACGTTGCCTCGCGTTTCGCGACCGCTCCAGCATCTGCTGCAACTCGTGCGGCAACGTCGCCTCGACATGCGCGCCGCCCCCCTGCGGGGGTGTCGCCACATCGTCCCAACCTGCAAAGAAGCTGGTGAGCCAGTCCGGCTCCGGTTCCGGCGGCTCCTGATCGGAGTTGGGGATTTCCGTCGCGCGCCGCGGGCGCGGGGCCAGATTGTCCTGAGGCCCCAAGTGCCGGATCAACTGTGCATGCAACGATTCGTAAATCGGGCCCATGAGCTCAACGAACTCGCGTTGGCTGCAGCGGATCGCAAGTGTCCGGACCGGTCCGGACAGTCCGCTGGCGGCGAAGGCACCGTAAACCGCCATCGCGACACGTTGTGGTGAGTGCGGACTCTTGGCCGCATTGATGCGCAAGTTGGAGTCCAGCCACGCGAGATAGCTGTTGAGCGTCAGCAGCACAGGTTTCCATTCCCGGGCAATCGCATCCGCGAAGTGATCGGTTGCCAGGCGCACGTCGAGTTCGTCTTGGCCGACAAGTTCCAGGTCGGCGGCGCGATCACCCAGCGCATCACTGCCGTAATGTCTCGTGTCCTGTGCTGGCTCCGGACCACTACCCCATGCAAGATCAAGCTCGCGCCGGAAGCCGGCCATGATGACTTCGTGGCGTTCGCGCAACTGCAGGATGCCGTCGATATAGGGTGTGCGGTCAAGCTCCAGTTCCGCCAGGTGTTCCAGCATCGTCTTGCGAAGATTGCCGACCACGTCACTCAAGGCCGCGATCAGGGGCGGCACAAACGCATCCCTCATCAAATCGGAAAGGTTGGTGCCTGGGCTTGAACTCTGCGAAGCAGGCGGCATGGGAGCGTCCGGGACTTGGGAAGTGCCGCAGGCTTCCAACCTGCGGATGCGCGGGAACAGCTTGACGCGACTCATATCACATAACTTCGTAGCGCGGTGTGGCTGGACCGGACGCGTGCGTTCCCCGGTAGGCGACGCGACGCACAAAAAAACCCCGCGGCTGGCGGGGTTTCGGGCACTGCGCGTGGTGGCTATGGGTGGACTCGAAATTATGAGTCCGTGGAAATTGAGGCCACTTGTTCAGCTACAAAATGTCTAAAATTTTCTTGTTTTACATCATGTAGTTTGCAGCGCCCTAGTCGACCCGTGGACCGGACGTGTTTTAAGACCGTACAACATTAGTCACAAACCCTTGCTTTGTCTTAGACTCTAGCACTCTTCTGGCACCAGAATCAGTGAGTGGACGAAAAACGAAATCTTCCCGAGGTAGACGAGATTGGGAGGGAGATCGGCGAGCTCTTCCCGACCCCTGGCGCCGCGGAGCGAGTCTGGTTGGTCGAAGCCCTTATCCGCATACGTCTGGACGTTCCTTGGCTTGACTGGCATTTCGGAGGTGATTCCGATCTCGAGGCGCTCAGAGATCTTCTCGAATTTTGGCATTGCCAAGTCCCGCCGGAACAACGCCGGTTGCAACGCCAGCCCTTCAAGGGAGATTCCGATGCCGCCGGCATCATGGCGGGTGATCACGGAGCGAAACAACCTACCGGAATGCAAGTGCTCAGGGGGCTCTTGTGGCTCGTACTGCGCCGGAAGCGGAAGTTGGAGCAACCTTCTCGCTCGGCGATTAACGATCTCGGCGCCGCCCTGCGAGCAGCGAGGGCCCCCACAACCAGTGCCTCGGAGGCGATCGGAACCGTTGTTCCGGCACTCGGTCGGGCCAGAAGCATCGCTGAGGCGATTGAGGGGTTGTCTCCGCTTGCGTCCACAACGCACAAGTCGCTCTCGAAGTTCTGGACCGCTTGGCTGCTTCCCGCGTTGCAGTCCCTCGTTTCCGAAGAACCTACCCCCATTGTCGCTCCGCCTTTGCCGGCGCCGCCAACGGCACCTGTGGGAATTCGTCCCGGTAAGAAACGCTTGCCGCCGGATGAAGAGGACGAGCTTGATGAAATCATCGATGGCCCGCGAGTAGAGCGGCTCGTTCGGGTTGAGCCCTTTGAAGGCCAACAATCCCATGAACCGCCGGAGGAGTTTGGCGACGCCGCCTATCTTGTATCGGTTCCCGGCAAGGGAACGGGTCTGCCCGAAAGCGTGGCGCGGTTCTATGCGCAGCGGGCCATCTGGACCGGAAACGGTCACCTACTCACCAACCACGTCGACGTGCTGTTGCCCGACGTGTTCGGTTTGGTACTGCGCAACACCGTCGCCCGCATTGAAGCGTCGCCCGATCAGATGGGATCACTCGGGGGCATCGGCTGCCTCCTTAAGGCGCTGAGTGGTCGAACGACGGCGGGTATTCAGGCGTTCCGGATCGACGAATCTGGACACGAGGGACCCATAGGAGACGGTGTCCTCGATCTGTCCGCGGGCCTCATGTGGATCCCGCTGTTCTGGAAGAAGGACGCCCAGATTGACCCCAATTGCCAGGTCAGCAAGCGAAAGCAACCCATGTTTGGCCATTTCATCCCCGCCGCGGAACAGCGGGCATTGCTTTGCCCGGTAACCGATCGCTTGGCGCTGCCGTTGCCTGCCCCCGTTCGCAATTGCCTTCGGTCACACCGTGCGTCGCTAAACCACTTGTCGAAGGCCAAAACCGAACAGCTGGATCAGGCGATGGCGGACCACATTTCCGATCTTCGGCAGGAACTGCACCTACCCATGACGATTGGCGGCGTGCGCCGCTCCCTCGCGCCTCTTGTCATGGAGCAGTGCGGCGACCCCGCGATGGTGCAACTCATCTGCGGTGAGTCGCTCGGTCGCACGATGGCGCCGTTGAGCTACTACTCGCCGAAGATGAAGACCGTCGCGGAGGTGTACGCCGCAACGCTTGCCGAACACTTCGGGCCGTCTCGGTTTCCGAGAATTCCCGCACCCGCAACCCGCGTAGGCTCTGAACTTCTGGTGACGCACGGCACGGTCGAACATTTGGCTGCGAGCAGCCGGACAAGTCCTGAGAGCACCCCAAGTGCGTCGAAGCTGATCAATGTGGTGCAAGCCCACCGGGCCATTGCAGATCACCTGGCCCGCATGATCCTTGCCACGACCGGGCACCGGCCCAGCGAGGCACTGTTCGAAATCACGCTGGCGGATCTCGATCTGGAATCCGGCGCCGCGCTGTTCCGGGATAAGCGGCATGACGCGGCGCATGACCCTCGTTTGGCCTGTGTCCCACGCGTTGTCGTGAAACAGATCTGGGCCTACCTAAACCATCTCCAGCATCTCCAGCACCAGTTGCCATCGCTTTCCAGCGCATTTGTCGAGGTGCTTGCCGGGCGATGCCCCCTTCTCTTCGACTTAGACAACACCGGGAGGATGGTGCGTCCAAGCATTGCTGGGCTCGTTGCGC
>JBBQHK010000043.1:0-21294 GCA_038323895.1 Lysobacterales bacterium
GTGTGCGGCGACTGGGTGGCGAAGCAACGCGACAGCCCGGTCATCGTTCCAGAGCTTCCACAGCCGAACACGATGGTATCCAGGCCGCCGACATCGGCCATCTGCCGCAGGATTTCCGGGCCGGTGCCGAACTCGTGCGCGGCCGGGTTGTCGGGGTTGCCGAACTGATTGATGAAGTACGCGCCTGGGGTTTCGCGGGCAATGCGTTCGGCCATGTCCTGGTAGTAGTCCGGGTGTCCCTTGGCCACGTCCGAACGGGTCAGCAGCACCTGAGCGCCCATCGCCTTGAGGTTGAAGATCTTCTCGCGGCTCATTTTGTCGGGCACGACCAGGATCAGCTGGTAGCCCTTCTGCTGCGCGACCAGTGCCAGGCCAATGCCGGTATTGCCGGCAGTGCCCTCGACCAGCGTGTCGCCGGGCTTGATGTCGCCGCGCTGCTCGGCGGCCTCGATCATCGACATGCCGATGCGGTCCTTGATCGAACCGCCGGGATTCTGGCTTTCCAGCTTCAGGTACAACGTGCACGGGCCGGTATCCAGGCGGCGCGCACGGACGATCGGTGTGTCACCGACCAGTTCAAGAACGGAATTATGGGTGGCCATGCTCAGGACACGCGTTGCGGCAAGCTGGCAAGTCTAGCAGCGGGCCAACGACGTGCCCTTGCCGGAAAAAAAATGCAACGTTGCACGGGCGGCAGCGGCCACTGGGCGGCCGCCACAGCCCGCGGTGCTGCTTAATGGCTGTCGTACATCCGGATCAGGCGATCCTTGGCGGCGAGCTTCTCGCGCTTCATCTGGCCCAGGGTCACGTCATCAAGCGGCAATACTCCCAGTTCGGCGTCCAGCACCTGCTTGTCGAGTTCCCGGTGCCGGTAGTACAGCTGCCGGAACTCGGTGTTGTCTTTCATCTTTGCTTCAAGTTCCGCCTGCGGTTGTCCTTCGAACATGGAAACCTCCTTTCAAGTCGCTACGGTGCGGCACCCGGCCAGATGGCCGGAGCGTCGCGGGGGTGGTGGCAGGTGGGGCCTGCCGCGATTAAGCGCCCATCCAAAAGGCGGGCGCAGATTGATGACGGGGCGTAAAAACACGTACGCCCCGGCTGTATGCAGCGCGGGGCGTACTGATTCTGATGCGGGCTGGTGAAATGGCGCTGACTGGAGCTGGTTGCGGCCGTCCTGCCCGAACCGGCCGCCGCAAACCTTGCTCGCGGCGGCGATCTCCAGATTGTCCAGCGGATCAAGCATCAACCGGTCTCCGTCCAGATGGGACAGGGAGTTCAAACCATCTCATCAAACCATCTGGTTAACCCGACCCTACTCTTGTCACCGGACTGTCGCAAGCCGTCGCGATGACATTCTGGCAGGCACGCGTTCTCCCAAAAAATCATCCAACTAATTGTTTCATAAAGACTTATCCAGAATCAGGATTTCGACCCGACGATTCCTGGCACGCCCGGCAGCAGTTGTGTTGTCGGTGATGGGTTCAGCTTCGCCCTGACCTTGCGCACTGATCCGACCGCCTGCCAGGCCCGCATCCACCAGACCCGCCTTCACCGCATCGGCGCGACGCCGGGAGAGTGCCTGGTTGGCTCCACCTTCGCCCTGGCTGTCGGTATGTCCGATCACCCGGACGTTGCCGGCTTTCATCGCCTTCAGGTACACGCCCAAGGCCCGCACGCTGGCCGATGCATTCGCCGTCAGCTGGGCCTGGCCCGAACCAAAGGCATCGCCGGCGAGCGTGAAGACCTCGCCCTGTTCGCCCTGACGGGATGCCGGCAACGTGGTCCCGGCCACAAGTTCCGCTTCCTGACGCGCCAACGCTGCCTCTCTTGCGCGGGCGGACGCCACGCGGGCACCCTGGTCGATCTGTGCGCTGTCCAGAACGGCCTCGGCCTCCTGGCGTGCGCTGGCCTCGGCATCCGCCGCCGCGCGCAGCCGTGCAGCTTCCTCGGCCTGCATTTGCGCCTGCATGCGCAAGCGCTCGGCTTCGGCGCGGGCGCGCTCGGCATCGCGGCGGCTGGCTTCGACCAGCAGTTCGCTGCGCTCGCGCTGCAGGGTCTCGTTTTGGCGCCGTGCGGCTTCAATCCGCGCCGCTTGTTCGGCGATACCGACGCGGCGTTCCGCCTGCATCACCGCCGCCTGCCGGTTACGGCTGCTGCTGGCCTGCACGGCGTCCATTGCCTGGCGGGCCTGCAGGCGCTCGTACTGGGCAAACGGGTTCAGGCGCGCATCGGCCTCCAGCGCCTGCAGGCGGATTTCCGCTGTTGCGGCGGGTGCCGGCAGATCCAATGGGTTGCCTGGCGGCTGTTCCGCCGGCATGCGCAGGCGCACGCGCAGTTCGGCAATTTCGGCCTGTTGCTGGCTGGATTCGGCGCGGATGACCGCGGCACGGCTGAGGGTGTAAGCCAGGTCCGCATCGGCGGCGGCGGCCAGGGCGGCACTGCGCGCCTCATCATCACGGTTGCGGGCCATCGCCGCCTGCGCGTGCTCCAGCCCGGCACGTGCCTGGGCCATGTTGGCCTGTGCATACTGGTCGGCATCGGCGTCGGTGGCGCGGGCCACCGCTTGGCGGGCCGCATCCAACTCCGCGGTCGGGGGTGGCAGGGTGGCGCAACCTGCAAGCGACAGCGTTAGGCCGGCGGCAAGGGCATGCAGCGTTGGACGGAAGTGTGCGAAGCTTGGGCGCATATGGGGGACCGTACGATGTGAAGGCATCAGCGGTCATTGTGGGAAGCCGGCGGCACGAGCGCAAATCGCCGGCAGGATCGAAGGAACCTTTGCAATGGATATCGGCTACTTCCTCAAGCTGATGGCGGAAAAAAACGCCTCGGACATGTTCCTGACATCCGGCGCGCCGGTGAACATCAAGATCGAGGGCGAGTTGCATTCCCTGGGCAGCGCGCCGCTGCCGCCGGGGATGCCGAAGAAGGTCGCCTATTCGCTGATGAACGAGGCGCAGATCGCCGAGTACGAACGGGAACTCGAGCTCAACATGGCGATCGCGGTGCCGGATTCCGGCCGTTTCCGCGTCAATGTCTTCCAGCAGCGTGGCGAGGTCGGCGTGGTCATCCGCGCGATCCGCAGCGATATCCCCAGCATCGAGGAACTGCAGCTGCCGCAGGTGCTGAAGGACATCATCATGTCACCGCGTGGGCTGGTGCTGATTGTCGGTTCCACCGGCTCGGGGAAGTCGACCACGCTGGCTTCGATGATCGACCATCGCAACCGCACCTCGTCGGGCCACATCCTCACCATCGAGGATCCAATCGAATATCTGCACCGGCACAAGAAATCGATCGTCAACCAGCGCGAGGTCGGGCTGGATACGCATAGCTTCCACGCTGCGCTGAAGAACGCGATGCGCGAGGCACCCGATGTCATCCTGATCGGCGAGATCCGCGACGCCACCACAATGGAAGCGGCAATCGCGTTCGCCGAGACCGGTCACCTCTGCCTGGCCACCCTGCACTCCAACAACGCCGACCAGACCATCGAGCGCATCCTCAATTTCTTCCTGGAAGGCGCGCACAAGAACGTGTTGATGAACCTGGCGCTGAATCTGAAGGCAGTTGTCAGCCAACGGCTGGTGATCGGCATGGACGGGCGCCGCATGCCAGCTGCCGAAGTGCTGATCAACACGCCGATGATCCGCGACCTGCTGCGCCGGGGCCAGGTCCACGAAATCAAGATGGCGATGGAGGACTCGCTGCAGGAAGGCATGCAGAGCTTCGACCAGCACCTGTTCCGCCTGTTCAAGGAAGGCAAAATCGAGATGGAAGAGGCACTCAAAGCAGCCGATTCACGCGATGGCCTGGCCCTCAAGTTCCGCCTGTCCGAAGGCGGAACCGGCGAGCACGATCCCTATGCCGACGTGTTCAACGCCAGCGCCGCGCACTGACGCCAACGCGCCCGTCGAGCGGAAGAGAAGCAAAAAGGGGACGGAGGGAATTAAGCAAACTTAATTCCCTCCGTCCCCTTTTCGCAATTTACTTCCAGGATTACTTACGTACTCACCTCGGCGCAGGCGCGTCCGGCTGTCGTTCCGGCCGCGCGGCATCGAACGCCGGCAAGGCCAGGCAAGCAGCGTCGATCCGCTGCATGGTCGGGAACCGGTCCATGTCCACGCCGAATCGGCGCGCGTTGTAGATCTGCGGAATCAGGCAGCAGTCAGCCAAGCCCGGGGTGTTGCCCTCGCAATAGTCGCCGGTTGATGGATGGTCGGCCAGCATTGCTTCGGCAGCGGCAAAGCCGTCCACAATCCAGTGCCTCACCCATTCATCGCGCTCGGGCTGCGGGGCATTCCATTCGTTCTCCAGATATTGCAGTACGCGCAGGTTGTTGAGCGGATGGATCTCGCAGGCCACCAGCAAGGCCAGCGAACGCACGCGCTGGCGCTCGCGCGCGGTACTCGGCAGCAGGGCACGATCCGGCCACACTTCGTCCAGGTACTCAAGGATCGCCAGCGACTGGGCAAGCCGCCGATGTCCATGGCACAGCACAGGCACGAGCTGCTGCGGATTGATCTCCCGGTACTCAAGCGAATGCTGCTGGCCGCCATCACGCACAAGGTGCACGGGCACGATCTCGTAATCGAGCCCTTTCAGGTTCAGGCCGATGCGCACTCGATAGGCGGCACTGGAACGCCAATACGAATACAACTGCAACGATTCGCTCACCGCCACTCCCGTGCTCAAGGGTCGATCTGCAACACTACCCTGTGCCGGTCAAGTGGCGATAGTCCGTTCAGCTGGAGAAAGCGACCGTCAGGCGTCCTGCCGCTCGATCTGCTGCTCGATTGCGCCAAAAATGCTGACCCCCTCACGATCCAGCACCTCGATGCGGACGCTGTCGCCGAAGCTCATGAACGGCGTGCTCGGCTTGCCATCACGCAGGGTTTCCACGGTGCGGCGCTCGGCGAAGCAGGAAGCACCCAGCGAAGTGTCTTCATTGGCGACGGTGCCGGAACCGACAATCGTGCCGGCCGATAACGGCCGCGTCCTGGCCACATGCGCCACCAGTTGGGCGAAGTCGAACTGCATGTCGACGCCGGCCTCGGGCGCACCGAACCATTCACCATTGACGTGGCTGAGCAGCGGCAGGTGCAGCTTGTTGTCGCGCCAGTGATCACCCAGCTCGTCCGGGGTCACGAATACCGGACTCAGCGCAGAACGCGGCTTGGACTGCACGAAACCGAAACCCTTGGCCAGTTCGCCAGGGATCAGGTTGCGCAGCGAGACGTCGTTCACCAGGCCGACCAGCTGGATATGGGAAGCCGCGGCTTCGGGCGTGACCGCCATTGGCACGTCATCGGTCACGATCACGATCTCTGCTTCCAGATCGATGCCGTAATCCTCGCTCACCACCTTGACCGGGTCGCGCGGGCCAAGGAAGCCTGCACTGACCGCCTGGTACATCAGCGGATCGACGTAGAAGCTCTCCGGCACTTCGGCGCCACGCGCGCGGCGCACGCGTTCGACGTGCGGCAGGTAGGCGCTGCCATCCACGAATTCATAGGCACGCGGCAACGGCGCTGCAAGGGCGCGAACGTCGAGATCGAATACGCCGTCGGCACTGCCGTCGTTGAGCGCCTCGGACAATGCGTTCAAACGCGGGGCGATGTTGGACCAGTCTTCCAGCGCGCGCTGCAGGTTCGGCACGATACCGCTGGCGCGCACCGCCTTGGTGAGGTCACGCGATACCACGACCAGGGTGCCGTCGCGCCCGCCTTCCTTCAGTGAACCCAGTTTCATGGTGACCTCGCTTCTGCTGCGCCGTGACGCGATAGTTTCGATTGTAATGATGTGGGGTGCGCGGCGGGGTGAGCTACGCGCGACACGCCATGAATCCATCCGTGGAGGCTCATCGGCGACATCCATGTCGCCGAAGGTCGCGCGCCATCACACCCCACCACGAACCCCACACGATCATCCTTCGCTATCACCCTGAAATCCTGCTGCGCGGAAGGTGAGCACCAGGGTGTCGCGATGCCCGTAATCGTCGAGCGGCTGGATCGGGGTCGACTCGTGGATCACGCGCGCATCATCCAGCAACAGCATCGACCATGGTTTTTCCAGCGTAAAACGCTGTCCATCAGGGCCGTTGGCCTGGAATACCCGGGTTTCGCCGCCCTTGATCGCGTGGCGGGCGACCAGCAGCACTGCCACAAAATCAACGCCATCCCGATGCGCGCCTTCCGGCGTCGGACGGCCCAGGCCATCGCTGGTATCGATGCGGAACTGGTGGGCTTCGATATGCCATCTTGGCACCGGCATCGCTGCCGAGAACACTCCGGACAATCCCAGCAACAAGTTGGTCCAGGCGCGGTTCGCCGCAATCGACGGTTCGATTGGCTCGAACCAGCGCTCCATCCCGCCATGCAGGGCGTTGTAGTCCTCGGACTGCCAGTGCATGCGATGCGGGACCTGCTGCAAGCTCGCGCCTTCGGCAATGAAACAGGAATGGCGGCGTTTGCGGTAGTTGCCGCCATCCTTCAAGTAAAGATCGAGCTGCAGGCCGTCCCAGCTCGGCGTCAGCGCATCCAGTCCGGCCAGGCTCACATCGGCCAGCGCGGCGACATCGGTGGGCGCCAGTACCGCGTAACCGCGGCTGTGCAATGCGTCCGCCACGCCTTCCGGCAATGTCTTCGGTGCGGTGAAACTGGCGACCATGCGCGGCTCCAAGCTGGGCCGCCATTGTCGCATCGTGGCTGCGGATCGAAAGATGCCCGCCACAAAAACGAAACCCGCCTTGCGGCGGGTCGTCGGGATCGCTCTTGCTGCTTCGCGATCCTTTACATGGCAGCCCCGGATGGATTCGAACCACCGAATGTCTGCGTCAGAGGCAGATGCCTTACCGCTTGGCGACGGGGCTATAAAGCGAATTGTAAAACCAAACGCGCCGAACGGAGGAAATTCACCATTAGGCGCGTAACCGATCGTTCTCTGGCTAGAAGTGGTGTCGCCACCTGTACTGAATGTACAGGCAAGTCGCCACGACAACGCCAGAGGGCGACTCGGATTAGCGCTTCGAGAACTGCTTGGCGCGACGGGCTTTAGCCAGACCGACCTTCTTGCGCTCGACTTCGCGCGCATCGCGGGTCATGAAGCCGGCCTTGCGCAGGTCGAGCTTCAGGGTTTCGTCGTATTCCACCAGCGCACGGGAGATACCCAGACGGATCGCACCGGCCTGGCCGGTGGTGCCACCGCCAGTGGTGGTGGCGACGATGTCAAAGGTCTCTGTGTGCTTGGTAAGTGTCAACGGCTGGCGCACGATCATGCGCGCGGTCTCACGGCCGAAGAACTCGTCCAGCGGACGGTCGTTGACGGTGATGTTGCCGGAACCCTTGCGCAGGAACACGCGGGCGATGGAGGACTTGCGGCGGCCGGTGCCGTAATTCTGGGCCAAGCTTTTATTGGATGCGTTTGCCATGATCAGATGTCCAGCTGCTGCGGCTGCTGCGCCGCGTGCGGATGTTCGGAACCCTTGTACACCTTGAGCTTGCGATACATCGCGCGACCCAGGGTGTTCTTCGGCAACATGCCCTTGACCGCGATCTCGATCACGCGCTCCGGGTGGCGATCCAGCGCCTGTGCCAGGTTCTCGGTCTTCAGGTTGCCGACGTAACCGGTGAACCGGTGGTACAGCTTGTCCTGGAGCTTCTTGCCGGTCACCACGATCTTCTCGGCGTTGATCACGACGAGGTAATCGCCACAATCGACGTGGGTGGTGAAAACGGGCTTGTGCTTGCCGCGCAGGCGGTAGGCCAGTGCTGCGGCCAGGCGGCCTAGGGTCTTGCCCTCGGCGTCAACGACGTACCAGTCGCGCTGGACGGTCTCGTTCTTGGCGATGAAAGTCTTCATGGGAACTCTTCTACAGGGATGCATGGTCGGGCTGATTCCACCAGCCGGCGATTTGCCGACGGAACGTTGCCTCGCGTTTTGGTGTGCCACGCCGATCCGGAAAAGCAATGGGCAAGACAGAAGCGGAATGATAGCCCGCAGTCCGGTCCCGCGCAAGCTGACCGCACGCCGCCGCCTGCCCGCCTAGAATGGGGCATGACGACTTCCCGCACACTGGACTCGATCGACCGCCTGCTGGACTCGGCGCAGAACGCGCTGTCGACGTTGGTGGGCGGCGTGCGTGCCGGACGCCCCAACCCGGGGGGCGCCGAGGCGGACATGGTCTTGGACGATGCCGAACGCCGCCATGCCGCAGGCCTGATGCGGATCAACCACGTCGGCGAAGTCTGCGCGCAGGCGCTCTATATCGGCCAGGCCGCGGTCGCCCGCGATCCGGCCACCCGCGACCAGCTGCTGGCCGCCGCGCAGGAAGAAACCGACCACCTGGCCTGGTGCGGCGACCGCCTGCGCGAACTGGACAGTCGGCCCAGTCTGCTCAATCCGCTGTGGTACGCCGGCAGCTATGCGATCGGGGCGCTGGCCGGCCTGCGCGGCGATGGCTGGAACCTCGGCTTCGTGGTCGAGACCGAGCGCCAGGTCGAGGCACATATCGGCGAGCACCTGCAGTCGCTGCCGGAGGCCGACCAGCGCAGCCGCGCGATCCTGCGGGTGATGCAGGTCGATGAGGCCCGCCACGCCGAACATGCCGAGGCGGCGGGCGCGAAGCTGTTGCCGGCACCGATCCCGACCCTGATGGCAGCGGCATCGAAGCTGATGAAGACGGTCGCTTACCGCGTCTGAGCCCACCTCAGGCGTCGACGGCGATCCCATCGCGCATCCGCCAGCGTGGCCGCAGGGTCACGCTGCGCTCGGCGTCCATCAGTTGCAGTTCGCCGTCCTGGATCATCGCGGTCACCCGCATCCCGCGTCCCAGCAGTTCGGCGGCGGCGGCGGCCTCGCTGTCGTCGAATTCCAGCACGCTGAGGTTGCGCAGCCGCCCCAGCGCCGCGGCGTTGCGCTTCCACCAGGCTTCGGCCGCCTGGCCGCCATAGCCGACCACCACCAGCTGTTGCGCGCGGGCGCTGGCTTTGCGCAGGCGGGTTTCGTCCGGTTGGCCGAGCTCGATCCATTGCTCGATCGCGCCGGTGTAGTCGCGGCGCCACAGCGCAGGTTCGTCCTCGTCGCTCAGGCCACGGCCGAATTCGAGCCGCTCATCGGCATGCAGCGCGAACGCCAGCAGGCGCACCAACAGGCGGGCATCGGTTTCAGACGGGTGCTGGGCCAGGGTCAGCGCGTGGCTGGCGTAGTAATGGCGATCCAGGTCGGTGACCTGCAGCTCGGCCTTGAGAATGGTGGCCTTGGCAGCCATGGGCAGTTCCTGGCCCTGCGGCCGGATCGACGGTGGCACATTCTACGTGCAGCGACACGTGTCGACGTTTGCTCGATGCCGTCACTGCCGGCGACGTATCCTGCGCGCCTGGACACCACGAGGCGACCATGGCCGCGCACGAATACGACCCCGACGACAATTTCGACCACGCCTTCCATGCACAGGTCGGCCTGGATGACGAGGCCGCGCTTGAAGTGGTGGCCTGGCAATTCCTGATGCTGACCAATCCAGGCGACGAAGATGCCGCGCAGGCGCAGTTCGCCAGCTTCCGGCAGGCACTCGAAGACCAGGGCGACGACACCGATGCCGCCGCGCTGCTGCGCGAGGCAATCGACTGGAAAGCCGGCTTCTGCGTGCAGGAGGACGACGCGCAGGCGCTGATGGAGGTCGTGGACGAGCTGGTGTCGCGCTGGCAGTTGCGGATCGACTGGGGCCTGGACGAGGACGACGACGTGGGCGATCAGGAACCCGTCGACCTCCTGCAGTCGGCCTATACCCAATTGCGTGCGCGCCATTACAGCCTGTGGACGGTGGAAACCGGCGAGCATGAACTTGCCGGCTGGATCATCCGCGAGCGCGACGAGGAGGCGATGCAGCTTGTTGCCGGCGCATTGGGCATGCATGCGCGTGTTGGCGTTGGCTGAGGCACGAAAATGGAAAAGCCGGCTTTCGCCGGCTTTTTCTTGCTTTCAGGCGCGACCGCGGGGCGTGCATCACTCGATCAGGTTGCGGCCCTGGTACAGCTCCTCGATCTCGCGGCGCAGGCGCGTTTCGATCTTCATGCGTTCCTTGAACGACAGGTTCTTCGCCCGTTCCTCGAACAGGTAGGTGTCGAGGTCGAATTCCTTCATGTGCATCTTGGTGTGGAACAGGCTCTCCTGGTACACGTTGACGTCGAGCATCTCGTAGCGCGCCTTGATGTTCTTGGCCAGGTAGTCCTGGATCGAATTGATCTTGTGGTCGATGTAGTGCTTGCGGCCTTTCACGTCGCGGGTGAAGCCGCGCACGCGGTAGTCCATCACCACGATGTCCGATTCCAGGCTTTCGATCAGGTAGTTCAATGCCTTCAGCGGCGAGATCACGCCGCAGGTCGACACGTCGATGTCCGCACGGAACGTCGCGATGCCGTTGTCCGGATGGGTTTCCGGATACGTGTGCACGGTGATGTGCGACTTGTCCAGGTGCGCGACCACCGCCTCGGAGATCACGCCCTTGGCATCGGCCCTGTCGATGACGGGTTGCTCGGAGATCAGGATCGTCACCGACGCGCCTTGCGGGTCGTAGTCCTGGCGCGCGATGTTGAGGATGTTGGCGCCGATGATCTCCGCCACGTCAGTGAGGATCTGGGTGAGCCGATCGGCGTTGTATTCCTCGTCGATGTATTCGATGTAGCGCTGGCGCTCGTCTGCCGACGCGGCGTAGCTCACGTCGTAGATGTTGAAGGAGAGCGACTTGGTGAGGTTGTTGAAGCCCTGGAGCTTCAGTCGCGGCAAAGGCTTGACCACTTCGGGCGGTTCCGGAAACACGGTTGGCCCGTGATTATGCGGCAAAGCGCGTGCGGACGTGTCGACGCTGCGCATCGACGCAGTTTGCCGGCAGCAGCGGTACCGCCTAAGCTTGATGGCATGGCAGAGCGTCTTGCACAAAATGTTGCCCGGAGTTCCACCTTCGCCAAGCCGGCACTTGCGAAAGTCCCCAGTCCGTTGGATGCGGACGCGGCGACGATCGAGCGCTTCATCGCGCATTGCCACCGGCGCCGCTACCCGGCGCGCACCGATGTGTTCCGCCCGGGTGACCCGGCCGGCACCCTGTACTACATCCTGTCGGGCTCGGTCAGCATCATTGCTGGTGAAGAAGACGGGCGCGAACTGGTGCTGGGCTACATCGGTCCCGGCGAGTTCGTCGGCGAGATGGGCCTGTTCGTGGAAACCGAGCGCCGCGGCGTCGCCCTGCGCACCCGTACCGCCTGCGAACTGGCCGAGATCAGCTATGAGCGCCTGCAGGGGCTGCTGACGGCGCAGGCCAACGACGCAGTCAGACTGCTGTACTCGATCGGCGCGCAGATCAGCCAGCGCCTGCTCTACACCAGCCGCAAGGCCGGGCAGCTGGCGTTCCTGGACGTCAGCGATCGCATTTACCGCACCTTGTTCGACCTGGCCCGCGAACCGGAGGCGATGAGCCACCCGGATGGCACCCAGTTGCGGGTCTCGCGGCAGGAGCTTGCACGGCTGGTCGGATGTTCGCGCGAAATGGCCGGCCGCGTGCTGAAGAAGTTGCAGGAAGACGGCAAGTTGCACGCGCGCGGCAAGACGGTGGTGGTTTATGGCACTCGCTGAGGATCCGCGAAATTCATGAGCCGGGCGTTCGCCGCCGGTCATGACCCGTTAGGCACCGATTTGCGCAGTGCCGTGCACGCCGATGCCGATGATGTTGCGGGCCTGCTGTGCGAACTGGGCTATCCCTGCGAACTGCATGAAGCGGTTGAACGCATCAACGTGATTGCTGCCAATGAGCGCCAGGTGCTGGTGGTGGCGCGACGCGATGGCGCAGTCTGTGGATTGATCGCGCTGGATTTCATGTATTACCTGCCACTTGGCACCACTACCTGCCGGGTCACCGCGCTGGTGGTTACCCCGACTTCGCAGGGACTCGGCATCGGCCGACAACTGCTGAAGGAGGCTGAACGCCGCGCCCGCACCGGCGGTGCCTCGCGCATCGAACTGACCAGCGGTGCACAGCGCACCGAGGCGCACGCGTTCTATCGCGCCTGCGGCTACAAGGACAGTTCGGTCAGGTTCGTCAAGCAGCTTGGCGCGACGTAGGTCTGAAGCGGCGCTGCGGGCTCAGGCGGTGGCTACCGGCAGCCGTCCGCTACGCGGCTCCAAATGCCGCTTCGCGTTCACCGGCCGGTCTCGCCGCCTTCAGGCGTTTGCACAGGATCGCCCGCCCTTCCGGGGCATCCCCAGTTGAGAATCGGTGTGCCGGCCGGCAACACGCACTGGAACATCGCGACACTAGAGGCTTTCGGGTTGACCACGACGGGATTCTGCGCAGCCTGCAACAGCGGCAGGTCGGCGCTGCTGTCGGAGTACGCAATCGCCACCGGCCGGGTGTAACCGGCATCGCGCAACATCGTCATTTTCATCTGGCTGTGGCAGTGGCGGATGGCGCCGACCGCGCCGAACTTCGGTCCAATCAACGTGCCGATCACCGGCACGTCCTCGTGCGCGACGAAAGCCAGGATCGCCCGCGCCAGTTCCGGAGGCGCGCCGGTCGCGACCACTACACGATCGCCCGCTTGGCGATGCCGATGCAGCACCTCCAGCGCGATCGGCAACAGTCGCCTACGGATACTTGTGGCATGCAGCGTCACGTATGCGTCGATCACCACATTCAGGTCGCGCGTCCGGTGCAATCCGATGGTGCCGACCCAGACGAAGGCGGAAATGCCGCGGCGCCGAGCTGGCAACCACGCGACCATCGGCCCGGCCACGGGTGCGATCAACAGCGCGAGCAGGCGCCGCCACCAGTCGCGCTCGATCAGCCATTTGAACAGATGGCTGCCAGAGTCGCCGTCATACAAGGTGTGGTCGAAGTCGAACACCACCAGCGGCGCATCCGGTTTGATCGCGGGAAAACGATCCGTCATGGGGCGAAAAAAAGCTGGCGCAGCGCACTGCCCGGATCCGGCGCGCGCATGAATGCCTCGCCGACCAGGAATGCATTGACGCCGGCGTCGCGCATCAACGCGACATCGGCCGGCGCCAGGATGCCGCTTTCGGTGACCAGCACGCGATCGGCCGGCACCGCATCCTTGAGCGCGAGCGTGTTGTCCAGCGAGACCTCGAACGTACGCAGGTTGCGGTTGTTGATGCCAAGCAGACGCGCTGGAACCGGCAGGCTGCGCTCGAGCTCTTCCAGGTCATGCACTTCCACCAGCACGTCCATGCCAAGGTCTTCGGCAATGAAGGCGAATTCGGACAGTTGGCCATCGTCGAGCGCGGCGGCGATCAGCAGCACGCAATCCGCGCCGAGCAGGCGTGCCTCATGCAACTGGTAGGCATCGACCACGAAGTCCTTGCGCAGCACCGGCAATGCACAGGCCGCGCGCGCCTGTTGCAGGTAGGCATCGCTTCCCTGGAAAAAATCGACATCGGTCAACACCGACAGGCAGGCCGCGCCGCCGATTTCATAACTGCGGGCGATGGCTGCGGGGTCGAAGTCGGCGCGAATCACGCCCTTCGACGGACTGGCCTTCTTCACCTCGGCAATGACCGCGGACTCGCCACGCGCGATGTGCGCTGCAATGGCATCGGCGAAACCACGCGGCGGCGAGGCATCGGCGGTGCGTGCCTGCAATTCGGCCAGCGGCAAGCGCATGGCGCGCTCGGCGACTTCTTCAGCCTTGCGGGCGAGGATGCGCTTCAGGATGTCATGCATAGGTGGCTTTGGTTCGATGGCGATTGCGAAGGAGCGATTCTACCCGGCCGCGTTCACGGCTCAGGCAGGCGCCGACCCGGATGCCAACCATCACTGCGCAGGCGCTCCAGCAGGGCCACTACGGCGTCACGCGCGGAGAGTTCGTGGACCGGCAAGACCAACGTGTCGCCGGCGCGCGCCCACGCCAATGCTTCGCGCGACGCTTGCGCTTCATCCAGGCAGACCGGCAATGCTTCGGCGGCGATGCCGCGCGATCGCAGTCCGGCGAACAGGATCGCAGCGACCTCGCCCGGTGCACGCCCGCGCAGGTACTCGCCGCCGATATCCTTGAGCCAGACCCGGTCCGGGCTTGCATCTGCGGCGACCTCGGCAAGCGCACGAATGTCCGCGTCACCGCGATTGCCGGCCTGGCCCAGGATCAGTGCCAGCCGGCCATGCCCACGCTGGCCCTGCGCCACCTGCAACAGCCCGCGCAGGCCATCGGGGTTGTGCGCGTAGTCCAGCAGGACGCGGAGAGCATGCGAATCCTCACCGAAACGCCATTGCTGCAGGCGGCCGGGGTTATCGCGGCTGTCGTTACCAAACCGCACCAGCACGCCGGCAATCTCCGCAGGCGCGATGCCGAGCACGAACGCCGCCAGCGCCGCGCCGGCGATGTTGGCGATGTTGTAGCCGGCACTGCCACGCAGGGTCAGCGGCATGTCGCGGACTTCGCCCAGTTCGTGCACGACGTCACCATCGGCCAACAACAGGTGCCCGTCTTCGACGCCGCACGCAAGTCCATCCGATCCCGCGCGTGCGGCTACGAGCGTCATTGCGAAGCAGGCCATCCGATGGCGTGCACGCAATGTCCGGGCACCGCGCATCAACACCGCATCGTCGGCGTTGAGCACCAGCACCCCGTCGTCGGCCAGCGAATTGGCCACGGTCAGCTTGACCGCGGCGATGTCGTCCAGCGTGTGGATGCCGTATTCGCCGAAATGATCGGCGCTGACATTGGTGACCAGCGCGACGCGCGCATCGCGCGCGGCCAGGCCACGCCGCAGCAGCCCGCCGCGCGCGGTTTCCAACACCGCCGCCTGCACCCGTGGATGGCGCAGCACGGTGCGCGCACCGACCGGGCCGGAGTAGTCGCCGGCATCAATGCATTCGCCGTCCACCATCAAGCCGTCGGTGCTGCTGTAGCCGGGCGTCAAGCCATGCGCGCGGAGCATCGCCGCGAGCAAGCGCACGCTGGTGGTCTTGCCGTTGGAGCCGGTGACCACGGCCTTCGGGATGGCATGCAGCGTTGTCCATGGCACTGCATCAATGTCGGGCAGCTCAGGCATCGGCCACACCCGTGCGTGTTCGCCTTCGCCGATCGACACGTCATTGTCGTCCGCGTGCGCGGGTATCCCGCGTGCACGCGCCGCGTCGAGCAAGGCGATCAATGCAGGCCTGGCTTCTGCTTGAGCAAGCGCGCGCAATTGCCGTAGTGCCTCGTCGTCTTCGAAATGTGCGACGTGCGGACGCGGTGACGCGCCTTCGTCGTCGACGGGCGTGCCATCAGCCTGCCGTCCGAGCGCGGCATACAACGCCCATTCGTTGGCTTCAGCGGCGGTGTACAACTGGTCAATTGGCGCAGCGAACGCCAGTGATGCACCGCTGCGGTGTTCGCGCACGAGCACCGCACCATCGGTCCACCCCAACGCGCCGCGCAGTCGCGCGATGTTGTCGCGCCAGCGCTGCAGCAGGGCCGCATCCACGGGTATGCCGCGCGCAGTCTCCAGAGCCGCGCCAGGGCCGTTGAAATACAGGTTGCTTCCGGTCAGCCGGCGCGACTCCTCGAATGGTGCATCCCCGCCAGTGCTCAATCGCTTTCCTCCCGCTCAAAGCGCAAGCCGCGCTCGTCGCGGACCACGCCTTCCATAGCCGCCACCAGGCGCTCGTCCATCGAGGTCTGCAATTCCGGGACTTCCGTCCGAGGCGTGGGCCTGGGCATGTCGCCATCCGGGGTGAAGCGGATGATCTGCTTCCAGGTGCGGGTCAGCGCGTCAGCGAACACCAGCACGAGGTCACCGGTGAGGCCCATTTTCAGCGCGGTGTCCACCGCCATCTGTTCGTCGGGAATCTGGCTGATCGCCTCCTCCGCCACGCCCGCGGCCTGCAGGGCCTTGGCCATGATCCGCGGCACTTCATCGCCGTCGCGGCCACGGAGGCTGTCGTCCCGGCGACAGATGTAATGATCGAACTTGCCTGCGACCGCACCGGCAATCGCGCGCAGGTCCTCATCGCGGCGATCGCCCGGACCGGCCAGCACCACGATGCGGCGACCACTGACGTCCAGCCGTTGGGCAAGCTCGGCCATTACCCCGACCGCATGCGCATTGTGGCCGTAGTCCATCAGCACCTTGAACGGATGTTCGTTGTAGACGTTCATCCGGCCAGGGGCCTGGAAGAATGTGGTGTCGAAAGTGCGCAGGCCGTGGCGGATCGCGTCCAGCTTCATTCCCAGCGAAAACGCCATGGCCGCGGCGATCATCGCGTTCTGCACGTTGTGCAACGCGCGGCCTTCCATCGTGGCTGGGATGAGGTGCGTCCACATCAACGGAATATGGCTGCCCTTGTCGTACAGGGTAATCATGTGACCGTTGACACCCTGCTCCAGCGCGCACGCGCGACCACCCGCGCGGATATGTTCGCGCACCAGCGGGTGCGATGGATTCATGGTCACGTAGCAGATCACGCTGGCATCGGTATAGGCCGACATCTTCAGCACGTTGGGATCATCGGCATTGAGCACGGCGCAGTCGCGCGCGACCTCGACCACGATTCGCTTGATTTCGGCCAATTGCTCCAGGGTCTCGATGCCCTTCAGGCCCAGGTGGTCGGATGCGACATTGATCACTGCGCCCACGTCCACTTCGTTGACGCCCATGCCCGAGCGCAGCAAGCCACCACGTGCAGTCTCAAGCACGGCCAGGTCGATCTGCGGATCGGAGAGCACCATCCGTGCCGACACCGGCCCGGTCATGTCGCCTTCGACCGTGCGCTGGCCGTCGATGTAGACGCCATCGGTGGTGGTCAGGCCCGGCGTGTAGCCGGCCATCTTGGCGATGTGCGCCAGCATGCGCGCGGTGGTGGTCTTGCCATTGGTGCCGGTGACGGCTGCAATGGGCACGCGCGACGGCGTGCCCGGCGGAAACAGCATGTCCACGACCGGCGCTGCTGCATCACGCGGCGTGCCTTCGCTGGGCGCAATGTGCATGCGGAAGCCTGGGGCGGCATTGACTTCGCAGATCGCGCCGCCGATTGATTTGTAGCTCTCGGCGATGTTGGGGGTGATGAAATCCACGCCGCCCACGTCCAGGCCGATCGCGCGCACCGCGCGCACCGCCATGTCGCGGTTGTCGGGATGGATGATGTCGGTGACGTCGGTGGCGGTGCCGCCGGTAGAGAGATTCGCGGTGGAACGCAGGTAGACGACATCGCCCGCGGGCGGCACCGAGTCGGCGGTCATGCCGACGCGCTCCAGCATCATCCTGGCTTCGCGATCGAGTTCGATCCGGGTCAGCACTTTCTCATGGCCTACCCCGCGGCGCGGGTCGCTGTTCACCACATCGATCAACTGCGCCACCGTCGATTTACCATCGCCTGTCACGTGGCCAGGCGTGCGTTTGGTCGCGGCGATCAACTCGCCATTGACCACCAGCAGGCGGTGGTCGTCGCCGACCTGGAAGGTTTCCACGATGACCGAAAGCGAATGCTCCTGAGCGGCCTGGAAGGCGGCACGTATATCGTCGTCCGCGGTGATATTGATGGTGATGCCGCGACCGTGGTTGCCGTTGTAAGGCTTCAGCACCACCGGCCCTGCGAGGTGACGTGCGGCCTTGAGCGCATCGGTCTGACTCACCACCAGTTGCTGGCGTGGCACCGGCAGGCCCAGCGAACCCAGGATCTTGTTGGTTTCTTCCTTGTCGCTGGCCAGCTCCACCGCGATATGCGGCGTGCGGCCGGTAATGGTGGCCTGGATGCGCTGTTGATACTTGCCGTGGCCGAGTTGCACCAGCGATTGCTGGTTCAGCCGCAGCCACGGGATCCCGCGTTCCTCGGCGGCGCGCACCAGCGATGCAGTCGATGGACCCAACGCGCGGCGCTGGGCGTAGCGGATGAAGTCGTCGCGCTCGCTGGCCCAGTCCCATTGCTCGTCTGTCGCGGTGCGCAATTCGGCAGGCAGCAAGGACTCGAGCAGTTTCAGCGCGAGCTCGCCGGCGGCGATGCCTTCCTCGCGCTGGATGTATTCGTACACCACCGAATACACCCCGGGGCGGTCATCGGAAATGCTGCGGGTGCGGCCGAAGGTGACATCCTCGCCGGCGATGTTCTGCAGTTCGATGGCGACGTGTTCCAGCACGTGGCCCAGCCAGGTGCCGCCGTCCTCGCGCATGCGCCGGATGAAGCCACCGGCTTCGCGATACGAACAACCGTGCTCGGCCAGCCCGGGCAATGCCGCGACCAGCGCATCGATGAAGCCGGCGCCGAGTCTTGCCGTTGGCCACTGCTCAAGTTCGCCGAGATCGAGTTCCAGGCGGATGACCGGAAACTTCGCGTATTGCGAAGGCCCGACATAGACATTGCGATTCAGGATGCGCATCGAGCCTCCGCTCAATTCTTCAAGTTGCCGGGATCTCTTCGTTTTTTGCAGTGTGTGTCTACCGCATGATCAGTGCTTGCCTGTCTGTAATGCACCGGGCGAGGCCTGGCGGGTGTGCAGGTTGAAGGTGGCGCCGGCAACCAGGATATGCACGGTCAGGCCAAGCAGGCACACACCTTCGGTCTGGCGCGCCTCGGCCATTGACGAAAAACTCAGCCCGCCGGCATCAACCACGGTGATCGCCCCGGTGCCCTCGACTTCCAGCGTGTTGTCGGGGCCGATGAAAGCAGCGGTGTCCTCGTCCAGCCCGATGCCGATCGCGAACGGGTTGTAGGCCAGTGCAGCCACCAACCGGCCAAGCCGGTCACGCTGGCGGAAGTGCTGGTCGATGATGAAGCGGTTGGTCAGCCCCAGGCCGGGCGCAAGCCGCACGCTGCCGCCGCGCGGCGAACTGCCCTCCTTGCCGAACGCAATCATGTGTTCAGACAGAATGCTGGCGCCGGCGCTGGTGCCTGCCACGTGCACCCCGCGCGCATTACCGGTGCGGATCGCCTTGGCCGCGCTTGTTCCGCCAAGGATCGTGGTGATGCGCAGCTGGTTGCCGCCAGTGAAGAACACGCCAGTGGCGTTTTCAAGCGTGTGCAGGACTTCGTCCCGCTCGCAATCTTCGCGCGTGTCGATCTCCAGGCTGGTCGCGCTGCCAGCTTCCAGGCGATCGAACAGATCCACGTAGCGACGTCCGGTATCGGCCAGGCGGCTGGCGGTGGGAATGATCGCGATCCGCGCGTCCCGCCCGCCGCTGATTTCCACGAATCGCTTGAGGATCCGGCGTCGGCTTTCCTTGTCCTCGGCACCGCCGATGGGAATGATCCAGCCCCGCTGCTCGCCGTCGGGGATCCTGCTTGGACACATACGTGATGGGCTCCGGACCGATTTTTTCGATTAACGCTCGAACATACCACGGCGCACGGGCACGCCCGCCACGACGTGAGCCACGCCGCCCATCCAGACGTGATGCGCCGCAGTTTCGGCGTCCAGCGCGACCAGGTCGGCATCGACGCCCACCTCGATTCGCCCCTTCCTGCCCAGCCGCAGCAGGCTTGCCGGATTGCTGGTGAAGGCGGGCAACGCGCGCTCCAGGGGCAGGCCACGCGCCAGCAGCTCCTTCAAGGTTTCGAGCAGCGCGCCCGAATGCCCCACGTCCATGCCGCAGACCCGGCCATCCGCATCGAAACATGGCAGGCAGCCGCCGGCGTCCGAACTGATGCTGACCCGCTCGGCCGGTGCACCACTGTCCAGGTAGCGGATGAGCGCCTCGGCCGCGGGCCAGGCGTCCTCGCCCTCGTGGACCGGAAACGCGGTGATGTCGACATGGCAGCCGCGCTTGGCGAGCTCGAGCGCTTCGGTGAAAAGCGTCTTGCGCCGGTTGACGTGGGTGGGCTGGAACACCCGCGGCGGCAACTCGCTGCCATCAAGCGCCTGCCGGACCAGGTCAAGCCCGCGCGCGCCATCGCCGAGGTGCAGGTGGACAATGCCGGCCTTGCCGGTCATCAGGCCCGACACATGCGCTTCCGAGGCCAGCCGCAGCAGTTCATCCAGGGTTGGCTGGCTGGAGCGATGGTCACTGACCGCAAGCTCGCCGATGCCGATCAACGGTTCGGCGAAAGCGATGTCGCCGCGTACGCTGCCAGTCAATGTGGTCGGCGGCACGTGGTAACCGCCGCAATAGCCCCAGGCGCTCATGCCCTGCTCGCGCAGCGCATAGATGTGCGACAGCAGTTCGGCAGTGCTGCGCGAGGCGTCATCGGTGCCAAGCAAGCCGATGACGGTGGTGACGCCGGCGCTGGTGTAGCGCGACAGCAAGGGGGCAGGCACACGGGTCGCAAAACCGGCTTCGCCACCGCCGCCGCTGACGTGAACATGGCCATCGACCAGTCCTGGAATCAGGCGTGCGCCTTCGAGGTCGATGTCTTCGACCCCGAGCGCAGCCGGCATTACCGGAAGGTCCTGGCCCATCCACAGGATCTTGCCGCCGCCCAGCAGCAAGTGGCGGATGCCAAGCGCATCCGGGGAATAAACGTTTGCGTTGCGCAGCAGGAGCATCGGGTGTGTTGTGGTCATCGCCGAAGCCTGGGATGGCCGCGAGAGGGCGTCAAGCGCCCGCCAGCGCTTGCGTTGCAGCGACAAACTCGTCGAGCTTGGCGCGCGCTTTGCCGGAGCTGATCGTCGAGCGAGCGAGTTCGATGCCATGGGCAATCGTGTCGGCAACGCCACTGACATACAGCGCCGCACCGGCGTTGTAGGCCACGATCTTGCGCGGCAGGCCGTCATGGTCGTCCAGCGCCTCGAACAGCATTGCCATCGATTGTGCGGGATCGGACACGCGCAGGTTGCGGCTATGCGCCATCGGGATGCCGAAATCCTCCGGGTGCAATTCGTATTCGCGGACCTTGCCATCCCGCAGTTCGCCGACCAGGGTGCCGGCGCCCAGCGACAACTCGTCCATGCCGTCGCGGCCCCAGACCACCAGCGCGCGCTGCGCGCCCAATTCCTGCAATACGCGTACCTGGATGCCGACCAGGTCCGGGTGGAACACGCCCATCAGGATGTTCGGCGCGCCGGCCGGATTGGTCAGCGGACCGAGGATGTTGAACAGCGTGCGCACGCCCATTTCCTTGCGCACCGGCGCCACGACTTTCATAGCCGGATGATGCACCGGCGCGAACATGAAGCCGATGCCGCATCGCTCGATGCAGGCCGCAACCTGTTCCGGCTGCAGGTCAATGTTCGCACCCAGCGCCTCCAGCACGTCAGCACTGCCGGACTTCGAGGACACGCTGCGGTTGCCATGCTTGGCGACCTTGGCGCCGGCTGCTGCGGCCACGAACATCGAGGCGGTGGAGATGTTGAAGGTATGCGCACCATCACCGCCGGT
>JBBQHK010000044.1:0-21273 GCA_038323895.1 Lysobacterales bacterium
CGGTGCCAGGTAATGCCTGGGCGGCGCGAGTCGACGGAAAGTGCAACAGAAAGATACCGCCGATGGCCCATCGCACCTTCGGGTGTGGCGGGATCAGGTAAGGGTGAAATGGTGCGGTAAGAGCGCACCGCGAGCCTGGCACCAGGCCGGTACGGCAAACCCCACCGGGAGCACGACCGAATAGGGACCCCATGACGTTGCCCGCGTCAGGTCCGGGTAGGTTGCTTGAGCGTATCGGCGACGATGCGCCTAGAGGAATGACTGTCCACGACAAGACCCGCCTTATCGGCCGGCTCCGCCACTAGCTTGTCCATGCGAGGCATGGACAAGCTCCCAAGTGTTGCTGCGCAAACCTTGTGCCCCGATGCGACGCCTCCAAATCCCCGCCGCTTCGCGGCGCCCCCTTTACTAAAGGGGGCTTTGGAGTTTCAGCGACTCTGGCAAACAGGCCTCGCTCGTCATCAGCCCATCGGTGCATTCCGGAGAGACCGCTTCCCCTTGGCGCCGATCTCGGGTTTCGTTGCGCTGCAGCACGACATTCGGGGTGCTGTCTGACAACCCATCAGAAATGAGTCAGACATCACATAATCTCAAAATTTGAGACGAAACAGTAGCTTGTGGATAAAGCTTGAACAAGTCTCTGAAGTTCGTTGCAAGTCATTGACCTGCAAAGTGAAAGTTCCGTTGGCGAGTTGTTGACAACCATCAGAGCGGTGCCTAATGTGGGGCCTCGTGGGAAAACCGGGGAATGTGTGGTTTTCCCTCTCTTTTGAAACCCGCGTAGACGGGCGAGGCAGGGCATGTTCCAGGGCGAAACCGCCATCACAATCGACGACAAGGGCCGGCTGGCGATTCCGACCAGTTACCGGGACCTTGTCGCGCGGGAATGTGGTAGCCGTCTGGTGGTGACCTACAACCCATTTGAGGTTGGCTGCCTGTACCTGTACCCGATGCCAGTCTGGGAAACGCTGCGTGACCAGGTCAATGCGCTGCCGCGTGTCAACCGGACCAGTCGGCAATTGCAGCTGAAGTTGGTAGGCGCGGCGACCTTCGTGGAGCCCGACGGCAACGGCCGCATTTCCATCCCTGCCAGTCACCGCAACGCGGTCGGTATCGAGAAGAAAGCCGTGCTGCTGGGGATGGGCGACAAGTTTGAATTGTGGAGCGAGCAGGCCCACCACGCACAGATCCGGCAGACGCTTGGCGATGCCGACCTGGGCGAGGACCTGCTGGGCCTGGCGTTGTGACCGCCGGTGGCGCGGGCCCGGTGCCTGCCCACCTCCCGGTGATGTTCGCCGAGGTCATGGAGGGCCTGGCAGTGAAGGCGGATGGAAGTTATCTGGATGGTACCTTCGGGCGAGGCGGACATGCCCGTGGCGTCTTGGACAATCTGGGGCCGGAAGGCCGCTTGCTGGTGATGGACAAGGACCCCGAGGCAATCGCCGTGGCCGAAACGCTGGTTGGCGATGACGCGCGCGTGTCCCTGCGCCGCGGCAGCTTCGCCGACCTTGCCGCCTGGCCGGCGGTCAATGCCGCTCTGGATGACGGGATGGATGGCGGGTTGGATGGGGTGCTACTCGACCTGGGCGTGTCATCGCCGCAGCTGGATGTGGCCGAGCGCGGGTTCTCGTTCGCCAAGGACGGTCCGCTGGACATGCGGATGGATCCGGACAGTGGCGAAAGCGCGGCGCAGTGGCTGGCGCGCGCTGATGAAAAAGAAATTGCCGACGTGCTGTGGACGTGGGGCGAGGAAAGGCATTCGCGCCGTATCGCCCGCGCGATCGTGCAGGACCGTGTCGACCAGCCCTTCACCCGCACCGCGCAGCTCGCCGGACTGATCGCCCGGCTGATGCCGCGTGGCGACAGGAAGACGCATCCGGCGACCCGCAGCTTCCAGGGCATCCGCATCCACATCAATCGCGAATTGCTTGACCTGGAAGCAGGCCTGGATGCCGCGCTGGCCTGCCTCAAGCCCGCTGGCCGATTGGTGGTAATCAGCTTTCATTCGCTGGAAGACCGAATCGTCAAGCAGTTCATGGCACGCCTTGCGAAGGCGCCGCCGGCCAACCGGCGCATGCCAGTGGAAATCGCGTTCACCCCGACCCTGAGATTGCTGGGCGGCGCGCAGAAAGCCGGCGATGCCGAGCTCGCCACCAATCCGCGTGCGCGCAGCGCGGTGCTGCGCGTAGCCGAGAAGCTGCCACCCCACACGTTGTCTGCAACAAGCCGGGCGGTGGTCGCATGAGCCGTTATGTGCTGATCGCCGCATTGGTGGTGGCCAATGTCACCACGGCGCTGGTCCTGGTGCGCGATCGCCATGAGCATCGCCTGCAGTTCACGGCACTGAGCAAGCTGGAGAAGGCGCGCGATGAATTGAACATCGAGTTCGGACGCCTGCAGCTGGAGCAGGCGACCTGGGCAGAAAGCAACCGCGTTGACCAGGTCGCGCGGGCGCGCCTGGACATGCTGTTCCCGCGCACCGAAGACATCGTGGTGCTGCGCCCATGAACATCTTCGGCCGCCACGTCTCCGGTACCCGCCAGCACGCCGCTCTGAGCGATCAGCGCGAGCGCAATCGCCGCGAGGCTTCACGCGTGATCGGTAACCGCCCGCGCGCACGCAGCGTGCAGTTCGACTTGCGCCGCCGATTGATGCTGGTTGGCGGGACCCTGGCGTTGTGCTCGGTGGCATTGCTGGCGCGCGCGCTTGACCTGCAGGTGGTGAACAACGAGTTCTACCAGCGACAGGGCGCGGCGCGCTTCCTGCGCGAGATCCCGATCGCCACCTCGCGCGGGATGATCACCGACCGCAATGGCGAGCCACTCGCGGTCAGCTCACCGGTGGAATCGATCTGGGGCAATCCGCAGGAACTGCTGAAATCACCGCAACGGCTGCCGCAGCTGGCCGAAGCGCTGGGCATGCCACTGGAAGAATTGAGCCGTCGCCTGAGCCAGCGCGCGGACAAGGAATTCGTTTACCTGAAGCGCCGGATCAACCCGGACGAGGCTTACAGGATCCTGTCGCTGGACATCCCCGGCGTGGCGTCGCAGCGCGAGTACCGCCGCTTCTACCCACAGGGCGAGGCGATGGCGCATGTGTTGGGCTTCACCAACATCGACGACCGTGGCCAGGAAGGACTCGAACTGGCGTTCGACGAGTGGTTGCGCGGCACGCCGGGCGCCAAGCGGGTCATTCGCGATCGTCGTGGCCGGATCGTCGAGAACGTCGACCTGGTGCGCGCCGCGCAGCCGGGCCGCGACCTCGCACTCAGCATCGATCGTCGTATCCAGTACCTGGCCCATCGCGAACTGCGTAACGCGATCAACCAGTTCGACGCCAGCAGCGGCTCGGCGGTGGTGCTGGACGTCGCCAGCGGCGAAGTGCTGGCGATGGTCAACCTGCCGACGTTCAACCCGAACGCAGTGGGCAGCAGTCCGCGCGACGCGCATCGCAACCGCGCGGTCACCGACCTGTTCGAACCCGGTTCGACGATGAAGCCGCTGACGGTTGCTGCCGGTCTGGAGGCAGGCGTGATCACGTCGGGATCGTTGTTCAATACCAACCCCGGCTCCATTGCCAACGGCAGGTACCGTACCACCGACACCCACAACTACGGTGTACTGGATACCACCGGGGTGATCCGCCAGAGCTCGAACGTCGGCGCGGCGCTGATCGCCCGCCAGCTGAGCAACCAGCAGTTCTACGACTTCATGCGCCGCTTCGGATACGGGCACAAGACCGGTAGCGGTTTCCCCGGCGAATCCTCCGGGGTCTTCCCGGCGCCGGACCGCTGGGACGGGACCAGCAAGCAGACCATGAGCTATGGCTACGCGCTGTCGGTCACCCCGCTGCAGATCGCCACGGCCTATGCCGCGCTGGGCAATGGCGGCAAGCTCACCCCGCCCAGTTTCATCAAGGGCCAGCACGCACCGTCGCAACAGGTGCTGGATCCGGCCATCTCCAACGAAGTCCTGCACATGATGCAGACCGTGACCGAAGCCGGCGGCACCGCGACCCGTGCGGCAATCCTGGGCTACCACGTGGCTGGCAAGACCGGCACCTCGCGCAAGGCGAGCGCAGGCGGCTATTCGCGGCGGTACATCGGTTACTTCGCCGGCCTGGTGCCGGTGGAGAACCCGCGGTTCTCAATGGTGGTGATGGTCAACGATCCGGACCCCGTGAAGGGCTATGTGGGTGGCACGGTGTCCGCGCCGGTATTCCGCAACGTCATGGAAGGCGCGCTGCGCCTGATGGACGTCGCCCCCGACGACCTGGATGCGTGGCTGGCCGTGCAGGCCGAAGCCGAGGCCAAGCGCCGCAAGGCTGCTGGCCAGGCACCCGCCGCGCCGCTGGCCAGCACCAACCCGTCGATTCCACCTGCCGCCACTGCCGCCATTGCCGCGAGAGCGTCGCAATGACCCGCGCCATGTTGCTGAGCGAGTTGCTGCCGGAGCTTGAGGGCCTGTCCAGGGACCTCGCCATCACCGGCCTGGTGCAGGACAGCCGCAAGATACGTACCGGCGATGCCTTCGTGGCGATCGGTGGGTTCGGCACGCATGGGCTGGCCTTCACCGAGACCGCGCGCGCTGCGGGTGCCGCGGCCATCCTGTTTGAGCCGCCGGTTCCGGATGAGCTGCAAGCGCCTGATGATGCGATCCCGGTGGTCAACCTGCGCGCACGCATGGGCGCGATGGCCGATGCCTTCCACGGCCAACCCAGCGCGGCGATGACCACGGTCGGTGTCACCGGCACCAACGGCAAGACCTCCACCGTGCAGTTGCTGGCCCAGGCCTGGACGCTGCGCGGCGACCGCTGCGGCACCATAGGCACGCTCGGCGCCGGCATTTACCCCAATATCGTGCCAACCGGTTTCACCACGCCGCTGGTGCTGCGTTTGCACGAATTGCTGGCTGAGCTGCGTGACGAAGGCGCATCGACCGTGGCGATGGAAGTGTCCTCGCACGCGCTCGACCAGGGCCGCGTGGACGGCGTGCATTTTGACGTGGCCGTGTTCACCAACCTGACCCGGGATCATCTCGATTACCACGGTGACATGGCCAACTACGGTGCGGCCAAGGCGCGGTTATTCGACTGGCCGGGCCTGCGCGCAGCGGCAGTGAACCTGGACGATGCCTACGGCCGTGAACTGTTCAACGCCGTCAGCCCGCGCCTGCGCGTAGTCGGGTTCAGTTCGCGTGGTGCCCACGGTGCAAGCATCCGCGCCGAAGAGGTGACCCTGGACGCACGCGGTATCCGCTTCATGCTGCATGCCAGTGGCCAGGCGCACCTGGTGCGCTCGCCATTGCTGGGCCGGTTCAACGTCGACAACCTGCTAGCGGTCGCCGCGACCCTGTCCGCACTCGGCATGGCCCCGGCAATGGCCGCCGAGATCCTGTCGCAGCTGCATCCCATCGATGGCCGCATGAACCGGCTGGGTGGCGAAGTGTCGGAGAACGGCATCGCACTGCCATTGGTGGTGGTGGATTACGCGCACACGCCGGACGCACTGGAACAGGCGTTGTCTTCCTTGCGCGCGCACACCGCCGGCAAGCTGGTGTGTGTGTTCGGTTGCGGCGGCGAGCGCGACACCGGCAAACGCCCGCTAATGGCGGCGATTGCCGAACGTGGCGCCGACGTGGCGATCATCACCGACGACAACCCGCGCGGTGAAGACGGTGATGCCATTGTCAGCGACATCCTGGCGGGCTTTTCCGATGCAACGCGTGCCATCGTGCGGCGCGATCGGGCAGTGGCGATCTGCGAAGCGATCGACATGTCCGGCAGCGACGATGTGGTGCTGATTGCCGGCAAGGGCCACGAGCCCTTCCAGGAAATCAATGATGTCCGCCATCCGTTCGCGGATACCGCAGTTGCGCGCGATGTACTGCGAAGGCGCGCGCAGCACATGGATGTGCAAGTGCTGCGTCAGAAGGACGCGGAGAAGCAGCCATGATCCCGCGCACGTTGGCATGGATCGCTCAGGCCACCGGCGGCCGCCTGCATGGCGCCGACGGGGATCAATGTGTCGATGCGATCGCCATCGATAGCCGCGACTTGCCGCATGGCAGCCACGCGCTCTTTGTTGCGCTGAAGGGCGAAAATTTTGACGGCCATGATCATGTCGCCGCCGCGGCGAACGGTGGTTGCGTCGCCGTGCTGTTGTCACGTCATGTCGATGCCGAGTTTCCGCAGATTCTGGTCGCCGATACCGAGCGCGCGCTCGCCGCGATTGCTGTGGCGATGCAAGGCGGGCGCTGTGCCAAGGTGCTTGCGATCACCGGCAGCAACGGCAAGACCAGCGTCAAGAACATGCTGCTGTCGATCCTCGGACGTTGCGGCCTGGCGTATGCGAACCCCGGCAACCGCAACAATGAGATTGGCCTGCCGTTGGCGGTGATCGATGCGCCGGAAGACGCCGATTTCGCCATCTACGAAATGGGTGCGGGCAAACCCGGCGACATCGCCTACCTCACCGCGATCGCGCAGCCGGACGTCGCGCTGGTCAACAACATTGCGCCCGCGCACCTGGAGCGCCTGGGCAGCCTGCTCGGCGTGGCCGACACCAAGGCCGCGATATACGACGCGCTGCACGGATCCGCCGATGAGAGTCCGGGCGTGGCGGTGGTGAATGCAGACGATGCATTCGCGCCGTATTTCATCGAGCGCGCGGCCGGACGCGCCGTGTTGCGTTTCGGACTGGATGCCAGCGCTGACGTCACGGCGCGTGATATCCAGCGCGACGGCGATGGCACGCGTTTCGTGCTGGTCGCGCCGCAGGGCGACATCGCCATTGCCCTGTCGATGCCGGGCCGCCACAACCTGGGCAATGCGCTGGCTGCCGCCAGCATGGCACTCGCGGTTGGCGCCAGCCTGCAGCAGATCCGCGATGGCCTGGACGCGGCGCAACCGGTCGCCGGTCGCCTGGTCAATCATCGCCTGCGCAGCGGCGTGTTGCTGATCGACGACAGCTACAACGCCAATCCCGGTTCGCTGGATGCGGCGATCGAATCGTTGGCAACGTCAACCTCGACAAAAGATGGTGACGAAGCCTGGCTGGTGCTTGGCGACATGCGTGAACTGGGTGCGGACGAAGTGGCGCTGCACCTGCGCGCCGGCCAGCACGCGAAGGGTGCCGGCATTGCGCATCTGTATGCACTCGGGCCGCTGAGTGCAGCGGCCGCGGCAGGCTTCGGTGATGGCGCGCGCCATTTCAATACCCATGGCGAACTCGCGAAGGCACTGATCACCCGGCTCGGCACGGTTACGGGCATGGGCACGCGCGTGCTGGTCAAGGGCTCACGTGGCAGTGCGATGGATCGCATCGTCAAACAGCTGTTGCAGCACGACGCAGGCAACGCGAAGGGAGAGGTCGATGCTGCTTGAACTCACGCGCTGGCTGGAACAGTTGCAGGGCTTTTTCAGCCTGTTCAACTACCTGACCTTCCGCGCCATCCTGGGTGCGTTGACCGCGCTTGCGCTGTCGTTGTGGTGGGGGCCGGCCACCATCCGCAAGCTGGCCACGCTCAAGGGCGGCCAGCCAATCCGCAGCGATGGCCCGCAGTCGCATTTCGTGAAGGCTGGCACGCCGACCATGGGCGGCGCGTTGATCCTGATCACGATTGCCGCATCGGTGCTGTTGTGGGCGGACCTGCGTAACAAATACGTCTGGGTCGTGATGGCGGTGATGGTGGGATTCGGCGCGATTGGCTGGTGGGACGACTGGATCAAGATCGTCAAGCGCGATCCGAACGGCATGCGTTCGCGCACAAAATACGCGCTGCAGTCAGTGCTGGGCTTGGTCGCCGGTATCTACCTGTATGCCTATGCCGATGTCCCCGCAGCCACCACCTTCTACGTGCCGTTCTTCAAATCGGTGGCGTTGCCTTTGGCCGGCATCAGTTTTGTGGCGATCGCGTATTTCTGGATCGTCGGATTTTCCAACGCGGTCAACCTGACCGACGGCCTGGATGGATTGGCGATCATGCCGACAGTGCTGGTCGCCTGTGCGCTTGGCGTGTTTGCCTACGCGTCCGGCAACGCGGTGTTTGCTGAATACCTGCAGATCCCGCGCGTTCCCGGCGCGGGTGAACTGGTGGTCTTCTGCGCGGCCATTGCCGGGGCCGGCCTGGGCTTCCTGTGGTTCAACACGTACCCGGCGATGGTGTTCATGGGCGACATCGGTGCGCTGGCGCTGGGCGCGGTGCTCGACACGGTCGCGGTGATCGTGCGCCAGGAACTGGTACTGGTGATCATGGGCGGGATCTTCGTGATCGAAACCCTGTCGGTGATGATCCAGGTCGCCAGTTTCAAGCTGACCGGCAAGCGCGTGTTCCGGATGGCGCCGATCCACCACCACTTCGAGCTCAAGGGCTGGCCCGAGCCACGCGTGATCGTGCGCTTCTGGATCATCTCGGTGGTGCTGGTGCTGGTTGGCCTGGCCACGTTGAAGGTGCGCTGAGCATGAGCGCCGTCGCCAACGGGTACCTCGGCCGACAAGCAACGCGCGTCGACGACATCGGCGGTCGCTTTGATCCGTGGTTGCTCGGCAGCAGCATCGTGCTGGCGTGCCTTGGCGTGGTGATGGTGGGCTCGGCCGCGGTGGCCGGCGCCGGAATGGATGTCGGGCCGTGGTACTTCCTGACCCGCCACGTGATGTTCCTGGCGGTCGGCCTGATGCTGGCGGGCGCGGTGATGCGCACCGAGCTCAAGTTCATCGAGCAGCACAGCCGCCTGTTGCTGCTGGCCTGCTTCGTGGTGTTGATCGCGGTGTTCGTGCCCAAGTTGGGCAGCTCGGTGAATGGCGCACGTCGCTGGATCAACCTGGGCGTATCGAAATTCCAGGTGGTGGAAGCGGTCAAGCTGCTCTACATCGTCTGGCTGGCCAGTTACCTCAAGCGCTACAGCGAAGACGTGGCGGTGACATGGATGGCGATGCTCAAGCCGGTAGGCGTGGTGGGCATGCTGGTCATCCTGCTGTTGTTGCAGCCGGACTTCGGTTCCTCGGTGCTGCTGCTGGGCATCACCACCTGCATGCTGCTGTTGGGCGGCGCCCCGATCCAGCGGATCATCCTGCCGCTGTTGCTGTTGGTGCCAGCGCTGGTGGCGTTGGTGGTGTTCGAGCCGTACCGCTTGCGCCGGGTCACATCCTTCATGGATCCCTGGCAGGACCAGCTTGGCGCTGGTTACCAGCTGAGCAATGCGCTGATGGCGATTGGCCGCGGCGAATGGTTCGGGGTTGGCCTGGGCGCCTCGGTGCAGAAGCTCAGTTACCTGCCCGAAGCGCATACCGATTTCATCTTCTCGGTGATTTCCGAGGAGCTCGGTTTCGCGGGTGCGTGCCTGGTGGTCGGCCTTTACGCGTTGCTGGCCGGGCGCGCGTTCTGGCTGGGCCTGAAATGCGTGGAAATGAAACGCCACTTCGCCGGCTACTGCGCGTTCGGGATCGCCTTGTGGATGGCGTTGCAAAGCGTGGTCTCGATCGGCGTGAACCTGGGCCTGCTGCCGACCAAGGGCTTGACCTTGCCGCTAATCTCCTCCGGTGGTTCCAGCGTGCTGATGACGTGTGCTGCGCTGGGGCTGCTGCTGCGGGTGTCCTACGAGTACGAGCGCGCCGCGCGGCAGGTCGCGAAGCTGCGTGGCGTGGCCAACGGCGTGCCACATGGCACGCCACCAGAGACCTCCCAGCCGCCCAAGCCGTCATCGAACGATTCGCCGCCGCGCGGCACCAGCCGCCTGCGCCAACGGGTCGAGCCGAGCCTGGGTTCGCGTGAAGTGGTCGATGCCATCGCCACCTTGCGGAGGCAGCGTTGAGCGCGCCCGCACCCATGACAGCATCCGTGCCAGAACCGCTGGTCATGATCCTGGCCGGTGGCACCGGGGGGCATATTTTCCCCGGCCTGGCGGTCGCGCATGCCCTGCGCGCGCGTGGCGTGCGGGTGGGTTGGCTGGGCGCCGATGGCGGCATGGAAACCCGGTTGGTGCCGCCGCATGACATCGACATCGACACCATTGCGGTCAAGGGTCTGCGCGGCAAGGGCGTGGGTGCACTGATCACCGCGCCGTTACGTGTGCTGCGAGCAGTGCGCGATGCCGCGCGCGTGTTGCGCAACCGGCGTCCGGCGGCGGTGGTGAGTTTCGGCGGTTATGCCGCAGGGCCGGGCGGCATTGCCGCGCGCATCGCGGGGATTCCGCTGCTGGTGCACGAGCAGAATCGCGCCGCCGGCCTCACCAACAAGGTGCTGGCGAAAGCCGCGCGGGTGGTGATGACCGGTTTCCCGCAGACCTTCGCGCATGAGGTCGTGGTCGGCAATCCGGTGCGCGAGGCGATCGCCGCCGTCGCGCCGCCGGCCCAACGCGACTTCCACCACGGCGGCGCGCTGCGTGTGCTGGTGCTGGGCGGCAGCCAGGGCGCACGCGCATTGAACAATGCGGTGCCGCAGGCCGCTGCCGCGCTGGGGCTGCCTTTGGAGATCGTCCACCAGTGCGGTGAGAAGATGCTTGAAGAAGCGCGCCTTGCCTATGGCGATGCCGGTGTTGCCGCGCATGTGGAACCTTTCATCGCCGACATGGCCGGCGCCTATGCTTGGGCGGACCTGGTGGTGTGCCGGGCAGGTGCGTTGACCCTGGCCGAACTGTGCGCGGTGGGCGTTGGCAGCGTGCTGGTGCCGTTCCCGCAAGCGGTCGACGACCATCAGACCCGCAACGCCGAATACCTGGTCGAGCGCGGCGCGGCCTTGCTGCTCAGGCAGGACGACACCCTCGCCACTCGCCTGCGCGCAGTGCTGCACGAACTCGCCATGGACCCAGGCAAGCGCTTCGCGATGGCCGATGCCGCGCGCGCGCTGGCCAGGCCAAATGCCGCGCAGCACGTCGCCGATGCCGTGCTGTCCGCCATCTCGGCCTCAGTCCAGAGGGCTGCCTGATGGCCGTGCACAGCCTGCGACTGCAGCAGATCGGCGACCTCGCCAAGGCGTTCCCGCGCGTGCATTTCGTCGGTATCGGCGGCGTCGGCATGAGTGGTATTGCCGAAGTGCTGTGCACGCTCGGCTACCAGGTCAGTGGGTCGGACAGCGCCGACAATGCGGTGACCCGCCGGCTGGCCGGCCTCGGCATCACTGTGTGCAAGGGGCATGCCGCCGCCAATGTGCTGGATGCCGATTGCGTGGTGGTGTCCAGTGCAATCAAGTCCGACAACCCGGAATTGCTGGAAGCACGCTCGCAGCGGATTCCGGTGGTGCCGCGCGCGGACATGCTGGCCGAACTGATGCGCTTCCGCCACGGGATCGCCGTTGCCGGCACCCATGGCAAGACCACAACCACCTCGCTGCTCGCCAGCGTGCTGGCCGAAGGCGGCATGGATCCGACCTTCGTGATCGGCGGGCAGTTGCTCGCGGCCGGTGCCAACGCGCGGTTGGGCAGCGGCAAGTGGCTGGTGGCAGAGGCCGACGAAAGCGACGGCAGTTTCCTGCGCCTGAATCCGGCGGTGGCCATCGTCACCAATATCGATGCCGACCATCTTGAGAACTACGGCGGCGATTTCGAACGGCTCAAGCAGGCATTCTCCGAATTCCTGCACCGCCTGCCGTTCTACGGAATGGCGGTGCTGTGCATCGATGATCCCGAAGTCGCCATGCTGGCGGCGGGCACGCCTCGCCACCTGGTGACCTATGGTTTCGCCGCCGAGGCCGACGTGCGTGCCGAACACGTGAGCCAGCTGGGCGGACGCATGCAGTTCACCCTGTGCCTGCCGGATGGCTCGCGCACACAGGTGACCTTGGCGCTGCCGGGTCGGCACAACGTGCAGAACGCCCTGGCCGCCTCGGCAGTGGCATGGCAGTTGGGCGTAGGCAACGATGCCATCGCGCGCGCACTTGAAAACTTCGCAGGGATTGGCAGGCGCTTCAACCAGCTCGCGAAGCTCTCGCTGCCCAGCGGTGGCCACGCGATCCTGGTCGATGACTACGGCCACCACCCGAAGGAACTCGCGGCGGTGTTCGAGGCCGCCCGCGGCGGCTGGGACGACCACCGACTGGTGGTGGCGTTCCAGCCGCATCGCTATTCGCGCACACGCGACCTGTTCGACGACTTTGCGGCGGTGCTGTCCAGCGTCGATGCGTTGGTGCTGACCGAGGTCTATCCCGCGGGTGAGGCACCGATCGCCGGCGCCGATGCCAAGGATCTCGCGCGTTCGATCCGAACGCGTGGCCGGGTCGATCCGGTCGTGGTCGGCAGCGCGTCGGAACTGCCGGATGCCTTGACCAGCCTGCTGCGCGACGGCGACCTGTTGCTGATGATGGGCGCCGGTGACATTGGCCATGTCGCGCAATTGCTGGCCCGCGAAGGTTTGCAGGGAGAGGCGTCATGACCGCAGCCCAGGACAACCTGTTCCCGCCGCTGCGCACCACTGATCCGCGTGCGTTCGGCCGGGTTGCCGTGTTGATGGGCGGCAGCAGCGCCGAGCGCGCGGTATCACTGGATTCGGGGCGTAATGTATTGGCCGCGCTGCAGGCACGCGGCGTGGATGCGCATGCTGTCGATGGCATCCCGGAACTCGTCGATGCATTGGTGCACGGCAAGTTCGATCGCGTGTTCAACATCCTGCATGGTGGCGACGGCGAGAATGGCGTGCTGCAAGGCCTGCTGGAGGGGTTCGAGGTGCCGTACACCGGCCCCGGCGTGCTGGGTAGCGCGTTGACCCTGGACAAGATTCGCACCAAGCAGGTGTGGCAATCCGCCGGCCTGCCGACTGCACGGTTCGTGCGGGTGGCGGCAGGTGGCGACCTTGCGGCCGCGGTGCGCGAGCTTGGCATGCCGGTCTTCATCAAGCCTTCCACGGAAGGCTCCAGCGTGGGCGTGTTCCGCGTGGTGGACAACGCCGGTCTGCAGCCCGCATTGGACTTCGCCGCCACGTATCCGGGCGAGTTGCTGGCCGAGCAGATGTTGTCCGGGGGCGAATTCACCGTGGGCGTCGTCGGCGACGTGGTGCTTCCATCCGTGCGCATCGTTCCTGCCGGCGACTGGTATGACTACCACGCAAAGTACGTGGCCGACGACACGCAATACCTGTGTCCTGGCCTGGACGGCGCGGATGAGGACGCGGTCCGCACGCTGGCGTTGGAAGGTTTTCGCAGCGCCGGCTGCAGCGGGTGGAGTCGAGTGGATGTCATGCGCCACGCGGATGGCCGCTTCATGCTGATGGAAGTGAACACCGCGCCGGGCATGACCAGCCATTCGCTGGTGCCCAAGGCCGCCGCGCAGGTGGGCGTCGGATTCGAGGAGCTGTGCTGGCGCATTCTCGAACAGAGCTTGCCGACATCGACCAATGAGGCTGGCGCATGAGCGCGATGCTGCGCCTGATGGGCTGGATCCTGGCGCTCGCGCTGGTGGCCTTGCCGGTCGTGGCGTTGGTCAACGGCTGGGTTGGCGGCGAGCGCTGGCCACTGCGCACCCTGCGCGTGCAAGGTGACCTGCAGCGCGTGGACGAGGCCAGATTGCGCGCCACGGTACTGCCGTTCGTCAAGCGCGGTTTCTTCGCGGTGCACCTGGATCGCATCCAGGCGGCGGTGAACGTGCTGCCCTGGGTCGAGCGCGCGGAAGTGCGCAAGCACTGGCCGGACGTGCTGGAAGTGCGCATTCGCGAGCATCGCCCGTATGCGCGCTGGGGCAAGGATCGGCTGCTGTCGGAACAAGGCAAATTGTTCGCGGCTGGCAGCGCCGTGGACATGCCCAAGGGCCTGCCGTTGCTGGAGGGTCCCGACGCACGGGTGCCCGAGGTCGTGGCGCTTTACAACCAGGCACGCGAACGACTGGTCAATGCCGGTGGCGTGCGCGCTGTAGCGGTGGACCGGCGCGGGAGCTGGTCGCTCACCCTGGCCAACGGCACCGACGTGGTGCTCGGCCGCCACGATGCCGAGGCACGCCTGCAGCGCTTCGCGCACCTGCTTCCGCGGCTGGTTGCACAGCATCCTGGGCAACGCCTGGCGCGCGCCGACCTGCGCTACACCAATGGATTTGCGCTGGTCTGGGCCGAATTGCCGAAGCAGGACCCGCCCGCGCCGCAAGCCGTTCCTCTCCCCCAGCCCATCGCAGCATCGTTGCGCGGCCCGCCCTCACCCAAACTCTCTTCCGCGAGCGGGAGAGGGAGCCGTCTGCAGGAAGCAATCACATGAACCGCAAGGGCGACAAATCGCTGATCGTCGGCCTCGACATCGGCACCTCCAAGGTCACCGCACTGGTCGGTGAATATTCCCCGGGCGAGCCGATCGAAGTGATCGGCATCGGCAGTCATGAATCTCGGGGCCTACGCCGAGGCGTCGTGGTCGACATCGACTCCACCGTGCAGTCGATCCAGCGCGCCGTGGAAGAGGCCGAGCTGATGGCTGGCTGCGAAGTGCGCAGCGTGTACGCCTCGATCTCCGGCAACCACGTTCAGTGCCGCAATTCCCAGGGCATCGTCCCGATCCGCGATGGCGAAGTGACCTATGCCGACCTGGACCGCGTGCTGGATGCCGCCAGGGCCGTCGCGATCCCGGCGGATCAACGCATCCTGCATGCGATCCCCCGCGATTATGTATTGGACGATTCGCAGGAGGGCATCCGCAACCCGGTCGGCATGAGCGGCGTGCGCCTGGAAGTGCACGCGCACCTGGTGGTGTGCGCGCAGTCGGCGGCGGCCAACATCACCAAATGCGTGCAACGCTGCGGCCTGCAGGTGGACGACCTGGTGCTGTCGTCGCTGGCGTCGAGCACCGCCGTGCTGACCCCGGACGAGCGCGAACTGGGCGTGGTGCTGGTCGACATGGGCGCAGGCACTACCGATCTTGCGGTCTACGTGCATGGCGCGATCAGCCATACCGCGTCGTTGCCGGTGGCCGGCGACAAGGTCACCGAGGACATCGCGCACATGCTGCGCACGCCCACGCCGGAGGCCGAGCAGATCAAGGTCCGCTACGCCTGTGCATTGGCGCAAATGGCGCGTGCCGAGGAATCGATCCAGGTGCCAAGCGTGGGTGACCGACCGCCGCGGCGGTTGCCACGGCATGCATTGGCGCAGGCGGTGCAGGCGCGCTACGAGGAAATCTTCGAAATGGTGCAGGCCGAACTGCGCCGCAGCGGCTTCGAACAGCACGTGCGTGCCGGCATGGTGCTGACCGGCGGCGCTTCGAAGATGGAAGGCGTGGTCGAACTGGCCGAGGAAATGCTGCAGATGCCGGTGCGCATCGGCATCCCGCAGCACGTCAGCGGGCTTGGCGAAGTCACCGGCAATCCGGTGCATGCGACCGGCGTGGGCCTGTTGCTGATGGGCAGCCAGATCGAGAACCCGCGACGCTCGATGGTGCCGTCCGGCAAGGTCGGCGGCCTGTTCGGCAAGTTGTCGAAATGGTTCCGGGGTGAGTTCTAGTCAATGCAGACGAGCGGGCAGCACGCAGGGCGGCGAAGACGGTGATGTGACACCAGGGCATCCAACAAATCCGATTCAACATGCTTTTCAAAAGAAATACCTCATAACAAAAGGACACGGACATGGCGCACTTCGAACTGGTTGAAAAGATGGCCCCCAATGCGGTCATCAAGGTGGTGGGCGTGGGCGGCGGCGGCGGCAATGCGGTCGCGCACATGGTCAGCAGCAGCGTTGACGGGGTGGAGTTCATCACCGCCAACACCGACTCGCAGGCGATCAAGAACTGCGGCGCGAAGCTGCAGCTGCAGCTTGGTGGCAATGTCACCAAGGGCCTGGGCGCGGGCGCAAATCCGGAAGTGGGCCGCCAGGCCGCGCTGGAAGATCGTGAAGTGATCATGGACGCGCTGCAGGGCGCCGACATGGTGTTCATCACCGCTGGCATGGGTGGCGGCACCGGCACTGGCGCAGCGCCGGTGATCGCGCAGCTGGCCAAGGAAATGGGCATCCTGACCGTGGCCGTGGTCACCAAGCCATTTCCGTTCGAAGGTCGCCGGCGCATGCAGGTCGCGCTGAAGGGCATCGAGGAACTGAGCCAGCACTGCGACTCGCTGATCACCATCCCGAACGAAAAACTGATCACCGTGCTTGGCCGCAACGCGACCATGATCCAGGCCTTCCGCGCCGCCAATGACGTGCTGCTGGGAGCGGTGCAGGGCATCGCCGACCTGATCGTGCGTCCAGGCCTGATCAACGTCGACTTCGCCGACGTGCGCACCGTCATGTCCGAAATGGGCCTGGCGATGATGGGCACCGGCAGTGCCCGCGGCGACGACCGTGCACAGGCTGCGTCCGAGGCGGCGATCCAGAACCCGCTGCTGGACGACGTCAACCTGCAAGGCGCGAACGGCATCCTGGTCAACATCACCGCCGGCCCGGACTTCACCATGGCCGAGTTCGACGAGGTCGGCCGCACCGTGGAGCAGTTCGCCTCCGAAGACGCGACCGTGGTCATCGGCACCGTGCTGGATCCGGACATGCAGGATGAAGTCCGCGTCACTGTGGTTGCCACCGGCCTGAACCGCGTCCCAGCCCGCCAGACCGCAGGTCGCGACCGCACCGAGGTTCGCTTCGAAACCGGTTTTGACGCGCCGCGTCGTCCCCAGGTGCAGCTGGTCAGCACCCAGGGCAAGCGTGATGGCACCACCGGCCTGATGATCGACGACGTGACCGACCCGTTCGTGCCGGGCGCGGGTGGCAGCTTCGTCAGTGGCCTGCGCCGCAGTGCCGAAGCGGCTGCGCCGTCCGCTCCGGCAATCGCGGAGCTCCCGCAGGATGGCGGTTACCTCGACATTCCCGCGTTCCTGCGTCGCCAGGCTGATTGAGGCCGATCCGACATCCAGGAGTTGTCACGCGCCCTCTCCCGCCAGCGGGAGAGGAGAACCAACGCCATGTCCCCATCCGGGCACGCCAGCCCGGACGGTCTTGCGGTCGGCTGGCCATCATCGCCAGTCGGCCGATTTTCGTTCCGCACCATTGCAGCACGATGACTTCCACTCTCGTTCAGCAAGGTGCATGCTAGGCTCGCAAACCGCGCCCGGCCGTCATTTTCCGGGATCGATCCAGTTTCGAAACGACCGTCGCGAATCAGATCGTCCCGAATCGACCCCGAGCCTTCTGCAGGACCCCCCGCCCTAAGATGCTGCGCCAACGCACCCTCCAGAATCTGATCCGCGCCACCGGCGTGGGCCTGCACAGTGGCGAGAAGGTGTTCCTTACCTTGCGCCCGGCACCGGTGGACACCGGCATCGTGTTCCGCCGCATCGACCTTGACCCGGTCGTCGAAATCCCGGCGAACGCCGGACTGGTCACTGAAACAGTGCTGTGCACCGGCCTGTCGCGTGATGGCGGCAAGGTGATGACGGTCGAACACCTGATGTCGGCGTTTGCGGGACTGGGCATCGACAATGCCTATGTGGAGTTGACCGCGCCCGAAGTCCCGATCATGGATGGCTCGGCCGGACCCTTCGTGTTCCTGCTGCAGTCGGCCGGCATCATCGAACAGAATGCCGCCAAGAAGTTCATTCGCATCGTGCATTCGGTGGAGGTGCGCGAAGGCGACAAATTCGCCCGCTTCACCCCGCACCAGGGCTTCCGGATCGGCTTCACGGTCGAGTTCAATCATCCGGCGATCCCAAGCTCACGATCACGCGCGGAAGTCGATTTTTCCACCACCGCCTATATCAATGAAGTCAGCCGCGCCCGCACATTCGGTTTCATGCACGACCTGGAATACATGCGCGAGCGCAATCTCGGGCTTGGCGGGTCAATGGACAATGCGATCGTGCTCGACGAATTCCGGGTATTGAACGAGGACGGCCTGCGCTATGTCGACGAGTTCGTACGCCACAAGATCCTCGACGCGGTGGGCGACCTGTACCTAGCGGGCCACGCGATCATCGGCGCCTATGAGGGCTTCAAATCGGGCCACGCGCTGAACAACCGACTGGTGCGCGCCTTGCTGGCCGATGCCAGTGCCTGGGAAGAAGTGAGCTATTCCGACCTCGAAGATGCCCCGCCGCTGCTGTATTCAACGGCCACCCCGGCCGGCTCGATGGCTTGAGCCACGCGTGAACCAAGCCTTGGCGGGCTGACGCGAACTGTGACCAGGCGCACGTATTCAGGTTCCTGATTACGGTTTATTTAACAAAATCACACACTTGTGACGTTAGGATGCCCCGCTGGCCGGCTGGGCGCATGTTTGTCGTGCCCGCCTGATCCAGTCAGCGGTCTTCCACGGCGCTACCTTTCCTGGCGCCAAGGAGCGCGTCTTCGGGCGCGTCGGACCGCAGCAAAGCCAAGGCAGTCGCCAATCCGGATTGGGTGGCCGCCGATATCGGTGGAGCGGAGCGTGCGGCCGGCATTTGCGGGCGCAACGGCTGCAGCGTTGTCTTGACGCTCAGCACCGCCACATCGAGCCCGATGGAGCGGGCGGCGATGAGCAGCTCGGGCGCGGCAAGCCGCAACTTGGCATGCCAGACCGGCGCATCGACGATATAAACGAGCTTGTCGCCACGCACATTCGCCAATCGCGCGTGGGCAGCCAGTGAAGGCGGCAGGCATGAACGCAACAGCTGGTCCACTGCATCGAGCCACAGGGCGCGGCGCAACGGGTCTCCGGCGCTTCCAGCGAACAGCGCATCCAGCGCGGCGCGGGGACCGGCAGGCGGCTTGGCTTCCTTGTCGAATGACACGGAGCCGGGCGAGGACCGCGAACGAGACATGATTCTATGACCGACACAACCAGGCAACACCATACCGCCTCGGCTCTGCCGCGCGTCATGATCCAGGTCCGCACATTGGCCTATCGGCTGCGGTTCTGGTCGATGCAGCATCCCCTGGCCGCTGCCGGCCTGCTGCTGGCCGTTGGCATGCTGGCCGGCGCCGGCGTGCGTAGCGCGGCAGGCATGGCCCAAGTCGAAGCGATCCAGACAGCCGACGCCGCACGCCAGGCCGAGCTGCAGCAGGTACGCCGCAGTGCCCAGCATGAGGTCAACGCACTGGCCGCACGGCTGGCAGAGCTGCAGGCCCAGGCCAACCGGCTCAATGCGCTCGGCGCGCGCCTGACCCAGGCGGGCAAGCTGCAGGACGGCGAGTTCGAATTCGACAAACCCGTGGGCCAGGGTGGCCCGGGACGCGCCATCGACATGCCACCGGGCGAATTGCGCACAGGGCTGGCACGCCTTGAAGGCCAGTTCCGTCACGCAGACACCCAGCTGTCGGTGCTGGAGAGCCTGCTGTTCAATCGCGAACTGGACCGCAGCGGGATTCCCTCCGGCGATCCAATTGCCAACAGCTACATCACCTCGGCGTTCGGCGGTCGTGCCGATCCGTTCGGCGGCGGCCAGCAGTTCCACAAGGGCGTCGATTTCGAGGCCAACATCGGCGATCCAGTGTTGGCCGTGGCCGATGGCGTGGTCAGCTTTTCCGGGGAGCGCTCGGGCTACGGCAACGTGATCGAAATCGACCATGGCAACGGCTATGTGACTCGCTACGCGCACAACTCGCGTTTGCAGCGGCAGGTCGGCGACCTGGTACGCAGCGGCCAGGAAATCGCCAAGGCCGGCTCCACTGGCCGTTCCACTGGCGCCCATGTCCACCTGGAAGTCTGGCAGGACGGTCGTGTGATCAATCCACGCCAGTTCCTGGCCAACGCATCGCAGGGCCGGCGGGGCTGAGGGATGGCTCCCGCCCTTTGGCGCAGCAAGTAAAAAAAGGAAAAGAAAAAAAGGGGACGGAGGGAATTAAGCAGACTTAATTCCCTCCGTCCCCTTTTTTGTTTGCTTTTTTGTTTCAGGTCACACCTGACCTTGCAAACACCGGCCGTCGCCTCCAGCTACACTATCCGACTGCCAAAACGGGCGCATGGCGCCCGTTTTCAATCGCCCGCTTTCGTCCGCCATCATTGATGGCCCCAGGATGCCGCTGCATTTCAGGATGCGCGCGTCGCCCCAACCCGGATCCCACGCATCATGCTCAACAACCTGCTCACCAGCGTCTTCGGCAGCCGCAATGAACGCCTGCTCAAGCAACTCCGCGGCCAGGTCAAGAAGATCAATGCGCTGGAACCGCAGATGCAGGCGTTGTCGGACGAGGCCCTGAAAGCCAGGACCGAGGAGTTCAAGGCGCGCTTCGCGAACGGCGAATCGCTGGACAAATTACTGCCGGAAGCCTTCGCAACCTGCCGTGAGGCCTCCGTCCGCGTGTTCGGCATGCGCCATTTCGACGTGCAGCTGGTCGGCGGCATGGTGTTGCACCTGGGCAAGATCGCCGAAATGCGCACCGGTGAAGGCAAGACCCTGATGGGCACGCTGGCGGTGTACCTCAACGCGCTGGAGGGCAATGGCGTCCACGTCATCACCGTCAACGACTACCTGGCCCGTCGCGACGCCGCCTGGATGGGCAAGCTCTACAACTGGCTGGGCCTGAGCGTGGGCGTGGTCTACCCGGGCATGCCGCATTCGGACAAGCACGCGGCCTACGCGACGGACATCACCTACGCGACCAACAACGAGATCGGCTTCGACTACCTGCGCGACAACATGGCGCTGGCCAAGGAAGACCGCTTCCAGCGCAGCCTGCACTACGCGATCATCGATGAGGTCGATTCGATCCTGATCGACGAGGCGCGCACACCGCTGATCATTTCCGGTCCGTCGGACGACTCGCCGGACCTGTACCTGAGCGTCAACAAGATCGTGCCCACGCTGGTCCGCCAGAAGACCGAGGAAGGCGAAGGCGACTTCTGGGTCGACGAGAAGGGCAAGCAGGTCCACATGTCCGAGGAAGGCCAGGAACACGCCGAGCGCCTGCTGCGCGAGGCCGGCATCCTCGAAGGCGACGACAGCCTGTACGCCCCGCAGAACATCCACGTGGTGCACCACCTCAACGCCGCGATGCGCGCGCATTCAATCTACCAGCGCGACGTGGACTACATCGTGCGCGACGACGAAGTGATCATCGTCGATGAATTCACCGGTCGCACCTTGCCGGGCCGGCGCTGGTCCGATGGCCTGCACCAGGCGGTCGAAGCGAAAGAGGGCGTGCAGGTCCAGCGCGAGAACCAGACCCTGGCGTCGGTGACCTTCCAGAACCTGTTCCGCATGTACGGGAAGCTGGCCGGCATGACCGGCACCGCCGACACCGAGGCCTATGAGTTCCAGAACATCTACAGCCTGGAAGTGACCGTGGTGCCGACCCACCGTCCGATGATCCGCAAGGATCATTCCGACCTGGTGTTCCTCAACCGCGCGGGCAAGTACCGCGCGGTGGTCAAGGACATCATCGAGTGCGTGGAGCGCGGCCAGCCCGTCCTG